>JAGXAB010000185.1 GCA_018971775.1 Cyanobacteria bacterium REEB67
AAGCGACCCTGGCGGTGAGCGGCCGGGTGATCCAACCCGAGAAACAGCCCGGGACCTTGCCAGAGACACTGCCAGAGGCATTGCCAAAAACATTAAATGACAAGGCCGTCGAGACCCATGTGCAGGCTGTGCGCGACGCCCTCGGCGAAAGGTCGATGGCCGGCCTCTTCGCCAGTCCCAATCTAAACAAGATCGAACAGCTTCTGGCACCGATGAACCAAGCAGACCGGCAAGCGCTGGAGGCAGCCTTCAACAAACCGCCCGGTAACCGGGGCGGAGACTTGCGCACACAACTGCGTCAGGCTTTTGGCGAGGCGGACGGGACCAGGTTAACGACAATCCTGGACAGAGAGGATGGACGCTCCAACGATGCCGGCGCCGTGCGCACGGCTCTGGCCCAGGCAGCTTCGGACCCACAAAAAGCCGGTGCCGAACTTACGCAAGTACTCAGGCAGTTAAATTCCCAGCAAGTAGAGCAACTGCGCAGCGACTATCGCCATCAGACTGGACATGATTTCGTCGATGACATCAAAAACAACGCCAGTCTGTCAAAGCCCCTGCGGGATAACGTCGAACGATTGATCAAGGGCTCGGACCGCCGCACTAGCCAAGACGTTGTGGACATTGCCCGGGCGGCCGCTCAGGGTAAAGATCGCGACTTGCTGACTAATATTATTGCCGGCGATTCGCCCCAGGCGACTGCAGCCAGGCAACAACTGGCTGGTGACCAGGATTTCCGCCGGCAAGTAGCCCAGGCCTTCCCCAATCATGAAATCGGGCCCCGCACCATGCGCGGTGCTCTGGCCCAAAACAATTTTGATGTCGCCACTGATAAACCGCTCGTCGATTATCTGCACACAGGCCATGTAGGCCTCGATACCATCGCTCGCCAGGATACCTCCCCCTGGCTCTTCAGCAACAAGGAAAATCTCGATCTGGCCCTGCGCAACGCCACTCCCACCGAGCGCAGCAATTATCGCTCCGGCAAGGACATGGATGAAACTCACCGCGAGCCGGCCAATGCACAAGAGAAAGAGGCACTGCAGTTTTATCGCAATCTGCACGGCACTCTGGCCGGCAATGGCACACCGCGCGAGACTGCTGTGCGCGAGGATCAACTCCTCAACGGTCGCAAAACCATCGTCAGCGAAATGGCCGGACAACATTCCGACGGATTCTTGGGGACGGGCATCGCTGCCGGACACAAAACAAACGACTTGCTCACGGCCGCAGAACATCTCTCCCGCGAAGACTGGCAAACTCTCCACGATCCGGCCACCAGTCAAAAGCTAACCGACCAAATACGCGCATCTCTGGGCACTTACGCCACGCCGGCCGAAACCGAGCGAGTCATGCAAATACTCAGCGACAAAGGCAAGGCAAATACTTATGAAGAGTCAACCAGGGTCGAACGCAGCTTCGAGCAGGTTTTAAACGATAATCGCAGTCAGGGACTATTGGGCGGCACCACATACGAAGCCGGGCCTGTACTCGACAAAATAAATCATCTAAGCCCCGCCGATGCAGCGAAATATCGCGACGACAAGCAGTTTCGCGGACAAGTCGACGCCCTGGTGCGCGACGGCCTCAATCCGGCTCAACAGACCTATGCTCGAGCCATGCTCGAGCAAGCCGCCAGTACTGGCAAGCCACCAAGAGAAGGCCCGGCGGAGCGTGTCCTCGGCAATAATATGCGCAATGTTTCCGGTGAACGCTCGGTCAATGATGTCGAAGCTCTGCTTGCTGATCCCGCCGTGCGCCAGAGACTCAACCGGGCCGATGCGGAGCTCTCCCCGGCCGATCAGAGCCTGAAGCGAGCTATCGAAAATGCGGTTTTTGCCAGCGTCTGCGAAAAGATGCCGGTAAACGGCGAAAGCATCGCCGCCCAGCAAAAGATGACCGATCAGCAGATGCAAGAGCTGATGGCAAACGGGCATTTGAGTCCATCGACGAAACTGCAATGGGGCTATGACCGAGCCAATCTCTACAGCCAGGTCGCGACGGCCGCTCCGGCCGAGCGACAGGCATCCGAGCGCTATTTGAGCGACGGCGAAAAACAGCTCGTCGACGCTCTGGCCAAACAAAACGGTCAGCCGCAACTCGAGGATCGCCTGCGTAGTTTTGTCCTGCGCAAGGACAGCGATTATCAATCCTTTCAAAACGAACTGCGCGGACTGAGCAATGATCAAAAAGAAGCCCTGAAAAACGCCTACGAAGCAAAATATCACTCGCCGCTCAATCAGGACTTTTTGCAGAGAGTCAGCGCCCAGGACCAGCTCAACTATCGCCAGTATCTTACACCGAGCGATTCAGACGGCCGCCAGGACAGCTATGACAATTATCGCCATTTCCTCGATGCCCGCACCGGCACCGCCCTCGATGGCACGGCGCTGACGGCCGAGCGCGCCAGTGAATTGCAGACATCGGCCTTGCAGACTTACCAGAGTCAATATGAAAAACTAAATCCGCAGCAGCAAGAGGCGATGAACCAGTTCTTTGGCCAGGCGCTAAAAGACAATAAAGATTCCAAAGAGAAATACGCCGAAATCTTGACCGATGCCAGCATCACGGCTGCCGCTCTGGCGGCGGCACCTTTCACCGCCGGTCTCAGTACAGCAGCGCTCGCCGGCGTCATCGGCACGGCCGCCGTCGCCGGAGCCGGCTACCGGGTCGGCGTCTTCCATCAGATCGAAGGCCGAGACTTTGACGGCAGCGTACAAAATATCACCAAACAAGCCCTGATTGGCGGCACAACCGCGGCGCTCAGCTTGATCGGACCGGAAATTTTTGCCGCCAGTGGCCGTTTCACCGGCACCGCCGCCAGTGCCATGGCCCGCGATCTGGCGGCCGCACCGAGCGCCGTCGCCCTGCGTCAGGGCTCGGAACGAATCCTCCAGCGCGAGCTGACCGGCCTTGCCTCCAGCCGCGGCTTCGGTGCCCTGAGCGAAGCGGAATGTGCCGCTCTGACTAACAAGCTGACCGCAGACGGCATAAAAGCCGCCCAGCGCGAAGCCTTGCAAAAATCCGTACAGGAATGCGCTAATCAAAGGTTGGCCGAGGCGGGCGAGGGACTTTCCCGCGATCTGGCGGCACGCTCCACGCTCGGCCGACAAGTCGTCGACAATGCCACTATCGGAGGTGCCGGCAATGCCGCATCCGAGATAATCGTCGCCCCGTTAAACGAAAATGGTGTCGACTGGGAAAAACTAGGCCAGGGGGCACTAACCGGTGCGGCAATGGGAGCGGTCATGCCGCTTGCCTTCCGAGTGCTCGGTCACGCGGCAGGAGTAGTCTCCGCCAGGGTAACCCGCGAAGCTGATGGCGTCTATATAGATCCAAAGACCATTACCGAAGAAATCAGCTTGCGCAATACACACACTGGCCAGGTCGAGACAATCAGACCCGGTCAGGGCGAAAAGTTCAAACTGACCAATGAATGGCAATACGAAAATGGTGGCCGCTTCACACCGGACGTCACGCCGAACCCGGCGACGCCCAGCGAGCGAATGACGCCTCAGGAATTGCGCGATGTTTCCACCAGTATCGCGTCGAGATTGGGGGACCGCTCCGTCACTCCTCAACAGTTCAGAGAAATATTCGAAGGCGAATACACCATCAATGGTGTCAAGCGCACTCTTACCCCAGATGAGCGCAAGATGGCCCAGGAAGTGATGGAGCAAGCGATGCCCAACATGACCAGTCGAGCCATTGACGAGCGCATGGTAGCTTTGAAAGATCAACTGGCCGCAGATCCAAACTGGAGCTGGCAGCGCCGCACCGATCCCTTTGGCCGTCCCTATGATGGTGTCAATGTCCTGGTGCTGGATGGCACCACCGATGGTAACGCTCTTTCGCACCTCTTCCACAAAAACTCCGGCGTGACACCGACGGTCAAAGTCCTGCAAGGCGCAGACCTCGAGCGCATGCAGATGGGTCTCAACGAAATCAATAAACTGGAGCGCACCAATAGCGCTCTCTCGACAAAATACGCAGACGACCTGGACCGCGTCCTCAATCCGCGCGAAGGTAAGACCGTCCGTCAGATCATCGATCAAAACGCCGAGAGCATCCATAACACCAGACAAAAATACGACCTGGACAATGCCATAGTCTTCGACGATATCCGCAACGCCACACCTGCTCAACGCGAAGTCCTGGCGGGCATGAATCATCTGGCCGTGGCCGACTTGAACGGCTTCAACCGCAGCCCCAACATTTATGATTTCAGCAGCATGGGTATGGGAGCGGGAGCTGGAGTGATGCGCGACCGCGTCGGCAGCATCATCGAACGGGCCGAAACGCTACAGCGCAACGGCGGCCTGACCACGCAAGAAGCTGTCCGACAGGCAATTGACGCCAATTATTCCGGAACCGTGCGCGACACTTTGCCCAACGCCCATCTAGTCGAAACGGCTCCGACCCGCACCAACCGCGATACGCGCCACGAGGTGGCAGCGAGCGGAGAAAATACCGAGCGCTATCGAGAACAATCCCTATATGACGAAATTACCAGACCAATTGCCACACCAGAACAGATTCAAAATTTCCTCGGTCGCCTCTCAGCCGATCAACAGCGCCTCGGCGCCCGCGTCCTGCAGGACGGGCTTGTAGTAAACAACTACGGCACGATGATCGATCAAGCCCGCCAGTTGCATGAGAGCATCCTCGACATGGTGCCCGGTCGCGATCCACATAAGATATTGATCGTCACCGGCCTGGAAGAAAACGGCAGCGCCTATCTGACCAATTCGCTCTACGCGCGCGCCAACGGCCTCACCGCCGACAATTTTGTCTCGGTCCAGGATCTGCGCAATTTGGCAGCGAAAAAGCCCGGTGAGAAATTGACGCCTTATCAAGAACACCTGAAAGCCGAGCTCGGCGATCGGCGCCTAGTCTATCTCGACGACT
>JAGXAB010000087.1 GCA_018971775.1 Cyanobacteria bacterium REEB67
ATCTCTATGGCCGAAACACCGTCCTCGGCTTCACCCAGGACTGCAAAGCCTTCGCCATGCTCCAGCACGGCCCGCAATCCGTGGCGCATCAATTCATTATCTTCTACGATCAAAACGCCGATCTTACGGGGCAAGAGCATGCTCTCAAGACAGGCCACAAGGGCCGGAGTTACCTTTTCAGTATACCTCTCAGACGCATTGAGCATCGTTATTGCTCGGGTAGATAATTTCGTAACGTTATTCGACAGGTAAAGTGGCTACGTAAGCGGCAAGGCGATACTGGCTGATACGTGACAGATTAGCGCAATGGTCGCTGCTACTGAAATTGGGATTTTCAAAATCGATAAGGCCAGCAAGTTCGGGCGGTAAAGATAGCCCGTTGTCTTCGACTGTCATTTTAGGGGTGGCAGCAGGCTGAATCGGCAAAGACTCTTTCATGACTCTGATCCTGTTTAAGCGCGTTGAAGTCAATCTGGCGCCCTCACGCGCCAGTTCGGCCTTGTCGTCAAAACAAAACGCCTTACATAAGCAGTGCCATATGCACGACAGCAGGTCCACTATTTTAGAAACATTCATCGCCAATCTCCTCGAGGGCCTGATACCAAGATAAGGCCCTCGAGGATAAAGCAACATCCGTCACTTAGCGGATTTAAAACCGAAGCGGTCCTTCTTTACTGTCCATAATGTCGCACATGAAGATTGCTGCCCTCAGGACGCAGACCAAACTTGCCGTCTTTACCAACCTGAGTTTTCAAATTATCGGCGCTTTGCTGCACATGGGCGGCGGAGCGCGCCGCTTCAGCCCGAGCCTTGTCGGCCTGTACCAAAGCGTCAGACTTGAGGGCATCCTTCTGTCTTTGAGCGTGATCGTTCAATTCCCGGCGGCGCGCGTGGGCACCGTCATTGACGACCTCATGGCCAAAGACGCCGGACATATTGTCTTCGACGTGCTTGAGAGCGTGATGCTGCTGTTTCAGTTTCGCATCGACAAGCTGCGACTTGCGCTCGGCCTCCCTCTTAGCGGCTGCGCCGACGTGATGCGCCTGGTCAAACTTACTTTTCTGTAGAGATTCTACTTGAGCCTGCACCCTGGCGTGGGCAGCTTGGGCACCGGATTTGGCGGAATTGCTGTCCGCCGCGAAGGCCGCTATCCCGGACTGGCAAACTTGAGCGCAAGAAGCAGCCAGGCATAGTATTTGAGACGCGGACAATCTTTTAGCGGCCATTCTTTCCATGGACATAACCTATTTCCTCTCAGTTGCAGAAGAAATATACCCGCGGATCGCCGGCTTAAATGGTGACCTGCGTATTCATCTTCGGACGCGCCGCTTCCGGTACGATTTTCGCATCGGTCAAAGGACAAAACTGTCCATTTTTTGGATCGTAGCTGAAGATCTCGCCGGTCTGGATCTTGTAGACCCAGCCATGAATAGTCAAAGCACCTTGAGACAATCGGCTGGCAACGGCCGGATGGGTCTTCAAATTTTCAATCTGGGCAAGAACGTTTTCCTGAATGGCCACGCTCAAAAGCTCAACATCACTCAAATTACTGTAGTTGTCCCGCACCACCCGCCGCGTCGCCTCGGCTTGTTGCAACCAGGCTTTTACCAACGGCATGTGCTCGACCTGATCCGGGTTGAGCAAACCGCTCATGGCGCCACACAGTGAATGACCGCAAACGATGATGTCCTTGACGCCCAGTCCACCAACGGCAAACTCGATTGTACCGGCTTCTCCACCGCTCAAGGGGTTGTAAGCGGGGATGATATTCCCGGCGTTGCGCAGGATGAAAAGATCACCGGGTTTGGTGTCGGTAATCATGTTGGGATTAATGCGCGAATCAGAGCATGTAATGAAAAGCGCTTCCGGCGCCTGGCCAAGAGCGAGGCGGCTAAATAGCTCCTTATGCGACTGAAAGATGTGAGATTGAAAGTGGTGAAGACCAGTTATAAGCTTTTCCATTCCGTCCTCTCTAGTCCCAGACCTGATTTCGCGATGCCTACTCCGATCTTTCGGAGGACAGGCATTTTGAGTGCTCCTGTAACCGTTTAGTTTACGCCCAAAGCCCCAAAGCCGTCCATGCCGGACTGCCAGGCCGTTAAGCAAAAGGCTGCCGGCTTGCAGAGGATTAGACAGCAAAAGAGCACGCCAGCCGCCCGGAAGGGTATATTGAAAAGATGAGCTTTCTCCGAAGTTAATGTTAAGTCGACGGCAATTATTGACAGGCGGAAAATCATTTACAAAATCATGTCCGCAGGCAAGGCGTAAAGCGCACGAAGAGAAGCTTTATCGTTTTCCGATGTCATAGCATCGGGCGCCTCCCTCGTTTTATCTCCGACAAATTCTATTATCGGTAACATCAAATCCATTTTGCCACTGGCATGCCAGAGTCCGAGGCAGTGACCAAATTCATGCGCCATAATCATTTTGACGTGATTGGCGTGCTCTTCCGAAGTGTTTTCCCCGCCGGCAGAACCGATCGAAGCCCAGCTCAAAACCGGCTGACCGGCGGCAAAAGGATAGAGCGTACAGCCGTTCGGTTGTTCGGTAAACATGACGATGATGTCAGCGAGTTTTGGATCGCGCACAAAAGTGTAGGAAAAATATTTCTCTCGTACGGCCCAGTCCCAGGCTTTTATCCCTTCCAGCACCAGAGTTTGATCACCCTGTTTGTAATCGTGCACCATGGGTTGGCTGGCCATACTGTTGCGAGCGGCCGCGACGGTTTGCGCATAACGTTCAGAAGATAGCACCCCCATTCCTGTACCAGGCACATTGCACCCGTCCGATATATAGACTTTCAGTTGCTGACCTTTCTGCCAGTGGTAAAGTTTGCCGTTAGTGAGAGCGCATTGCGGTGCATATTTGTGCGGCAACAATTGCAATTGATGCTGGGCAAGCGGCACAAAGGGCGAAGCAGGTGGCGTACCTGCCACCACTTTGCAAAATGAAGCTTCAGCAAGATCGTATTCGCGAGCGCTCATCGCACAGAGGCCAAGATAATAGTTGATCGATGCATCCCCTGGAGATTGCAGCGCCATCTTCTTAAAAGCAGGTAGAGCCTGGACATATCTGCCGCTCTGCACCAGCTGCAGTGGTGTCATCGCAGCCGCCGATAAGGCTTCCTTAGCCAAGACGCCACCATCACAGACAACCAGGGAAGAGAGGACCAGCGTAGCCAGGACGCATTTACGAATGTGAGATTTCAATTGTTTACCCGACTGGTGATTTAGGATGAGCGTCAATAGAAAGGCGGCAAATTATTCGACCAAGAATACTATTCGCAGGCAATGCAAGCAAGTAAGTAGGTTAGTAAGTTAGTAAGTTACCGAGCAAGCAGAAAATCATCTCCATTAATTGAACACAAAGAGCTCTAGAAGCAGAATCAATACGGCTATCGAAAACAATATCTGCGCCGCAATTAAAGCCAAACGCGAGCCGCCGCTGGTTGTTTTGCCCTTCATATCCACACCCTTCATCTGCGAGACGATCAGACTAAAGAGCGCCAACAAAGCAAGCACTATCGGCAGTGCGTAGTGCAAAGCGGAAAGTGGACAGGGAGGATCGCTAATCAGCCATAGCGTTATTGGCTTCGCCGGTTTTTGCCGGGGCAGGTTACCGAGCTCAGCTGCGGCCGCCAGGCTCGGCGGCGAACGCCCTGGCGAAACCTTCCCACCCTTGACTGAGTGTCGTACAGCGGCAGCGGCACGCCCTCGACTTAGCGTGCGGCCCTCTGGACTTTGATCGAGCTGCAGCATATATTCATTGGAAGCAGATAAAACAAGGCCGCGGCCATTTTCGGTCGTCGGCAATAAAGTGCCGTTGCGGTCCCAGCCGCGCACAAAGAAGCGCGTCGCTTTCATTTTCTGACCCTGGGGAGTTTCGGCCACGGACATTACGGCGTAACATGTGACCTGACAGGCCAGAGGCGTCGGCTCATCAACAACTAATTGCCCTGATTCCAGGAGTTTGAGTGCATCGCCGCCGAAATTATCCTTTTCGGGCAAGGTACGGATCGCTATCAGGCTGTCTCTATTGTCGAGAGGGTTGAGAAAATTGAGCTGCCCCGATAGATCTGATGTTGCCGCTTTTGGATATTCACCGCAACGCAAAAAATATCCCTGAGCAAATCCGGCTAATCTTTTCATCTTGGCGATAACCAGGGCCTCAGGCCCGTCGGCGGCATAATAAGTGATGTTGTCCGATGTGCGCAAAATAGATTTGTTTAAACCGCCCCATATCTGCTTTTCTCTGACCGCATCGAGCATAGCAGCAGTCAACCCAGCCCAATCGGCCGCCACAACACGGGCGGGCATTTCAATTGCTGCGGCAGCGGAGGCAAAAACGACAGTACCGTCTGGCATAAGCAAGATCTGTTTAACACCATCGGCGGTGCGATAGCGATCGGCAAAAGGCGCGTCAAATTGTTTAAAAAAATTAGAGGGTTGAGATATTTCCGTAGTCTTCAAAGGCGTAGAAGGCAAAACTACTTGTCTGGATGGAGCTGAGGGCGTGGGCTTGAATAAGACAAAGAAGAGCAAGGTGGCGACAAGCGCCGATAAGGCAAGCCCAGCCAAAATAATAACCGGCATTTTATGCTTCGGTCTGAGCTGGTCGGCCTCTCCAGCGGAGCTGCGCAACCGAATGTTTCCGACCGGACGTTTGACGCCGGACATATGATCTGACGACTGCTCGGCATTAGCTGAATCTTTGCCGGCATTGACGGCCATATCTGTCGGCGCCAGGCCAGAGGCGCCGGTCGATCGCTCTTGTGAATAATTTGCCGAGCCGAAGTATTCTCCATCTCCAAAGTAATGCCCTTCGGCCGACCGATGAGCGCCCGGCCCGACGTCGCTAGCGGCTCCAGAATGAGCCGAAGAAAGAGAATTAGCGGTCCATTCTTCTTTTGCAGTCATCGTCCCCGGCACTTCTACCGGCTCAAAATGTTTATGTACGTCAAAAAAAGCGGTCGGCTCGGGCGGGCTGTTTCTTGCCTGCATCTCGGCAACGCTGCACATATCGCTGTGCAAACCGCTAATCTCGAGAGTAAGCGGATCGTCGGCAGCCATGAACTGGCGAGAAAAATCCAGAGCTTGCTCGATGTAGTAAAAAGCATCAGCGGGTCTGGCCAGAGCTTGATTGAGGCGGGTCAATTTGAGCAAAATTTCGGCGACGCGGCAATCGTCATTCTCACGGCAGCCTTCAAGAGCGCGCAAAAGGCGCAAATTAATACGTAGAGAGTCGTTTAGCCGTCCAGTCTTTTCAAAAGCTTGAGCAAGACCGAGGAGGCACTCTTCTAATTCGGGGTGATCTTCTCCCAAATTTCGTTCCAGCCCGGCCAGCGCTTTTTCGTACAGAGGAATAGATTTGGCAAACTGCCCTTCCAGACTGAAGACCATGGCTTTTTCAAGATTGATTTCAACGTCCGAGGATTTTGACTGGCTCGGACGATGATCAGATTCCGTCAATTGCGCTCTCCTGGTCAAAAAAAGCATGGAAATCACCAGCATCTAATTCATACCCACAATTGGAGTCGAAAAGGGCACAATCTCTAAATTAGCGACGGACAGTGTAAAAGCTGGCCGGCGCGGGAAAAATAGAAGAAGATCATCCTGTATGAGGGAAACTAAAACGCCGATGAGCTTCCTCAAACGACGCGAAGCTGAAGACCGCGGGCCAAATCAACTGCCGCCGCAGGACTCCCCACCGAGCCTCAAGCAGCTGCAATATATGCTCCAGGAAACGCTTCAACAATCCAGCCGCGGCACTCAACTTACTTTTGGCAATCCGCCGGAGCTCTATTCGATGGCGGTCTTTCGCGACAGGTTGAAGGGCGAAGTACACTGGGCCTTATATCGAGGCGCAGGTAATGCTGCCATGATGATCTGGGATCAACCGAGTCACGATCCGGGCTTTATCCAACAACTGATTACGGCGCAATTTCCCGGCTATGATTTAAAGCCAGTTACACTGCGAACCACCGACGCCTTCCAGATACCGCATCAAAGCGAGCGTTCGAATTTTTCCGAAGGGGTCTCCACACCCCAGTCCGAGCAATCGACAAGTATGAAGATGAAGGTCAAGCCGACTTTCGAAGGCGACCTGAAAAACATTCAACTGCCCAATATTCTCCAGTCAATCGCCATGAGCAGAGGCACAGGAAGACTGGAAATTGAAAACGTCACAGAAAGCGCAACTATATTTTTCTCCGAAGGCATGCCCATCCACTGCGTCAGTCGTGGACTGGAAGGAGAAAATTCCTTTGTCGAACTTGTGTGCTGGGAAGAAGGCGACTTTCGCTTTTATCCGGGAGCAAAACACGACCAGGTAACCATTAAGAGACGGCTCGATACACTATTGATGGAGGGCTCGGCCTTCGACGATCAATATCGCGCCTTGAAAAAACTGGGCGCGAACGACAGCACGTTTATTTTGCGCACCAATAGTGCGATATCGGAAGGAGACTTTATCGCAGCCTTAAAAAAAGGCACCGGCACCGACCCAGAATTGACCAAAATCATTTATCAACGTGTGGATGATCGTTGCACGATGCACGATTTCGTCCGCAAGCTCAACTTGACCAAGCCTCAATGGGTGCCGATCGTCTTCAATCTGGTCAGCTGCGATCTGATCAAGTTTAGTGAGCAGCCGCTCGAAGCACCTTCGGCCTTTGTAGTCGAAACAAACATCGACTGGTCTCAGGCAGCAGCTGCCGAACGAGCCCTGACGAGATCCGATACGCTAATCTTCGCTTACCCGGCCTTCCTGTTTTTTCTCAAAAATGAAGTCTTGCGCTGGGAGCGCTTCGGTCGACCATTTTCCGTAGTCCTCCTCGACCTGGCCATCTATCCATTTGACGAAGGCGGCACACCGCAACCTCTTTCTCTCGAAGCAGCACGCGCAGTAGCGGAACGCCTGGGCAAACTGAAGCGAAAAACGGATATTTTTGCTCACTATGAGACATTTGGCTTTGCTCTGCTTTTACTCGAGACTGATGGTGAGTCCGCCCGCACTTTTGCCGCCCGCCTGGTCAAAGCACTGACGGCCGAACCACTGGGCGGGATATTGCGTCAACAGGTGGTGGCCAAATTTGGTGTGGCCTGCATTCCTGATGACTGCACTACTTTAGGCTCCTTGCTGACCAGGGCCCGACCACTCAACTGAGACTGCTCAGCTGCCCTCGCTTAAACGAGCTGTCTCAAGCGGGAATCGCCGCGCCAGACGACACTATCGATCATGTAATGATGCGTATTGAGAAAGATGTACGCGGCCAGAAAGAAAAAGTTGGGGCGGAGATGCTTGACCAGGGAAGTCGCATCCAATTGCACCGGCATGTAGGTAAAGGCCAGATATCCGATGCCGACAAAAGCCATGAACAAGAAAATCAGAGCAATTAAACGTCGGCCGTCGGAAGCGATGGCAGCCAGACCTTGATCAAATCCGGCCATTTCGGCACGGGCGGAGAAATAAAGATATTGCACACCATGGGCAAGCGGAACCACGCCCGCCTGAAAACCGGAAGGCTGGACAAAGGGTTGCAACCACAACCATACCGAAAAGATGGAAACGATCGCAGATAAAGGCGGCAGCTGTTTTTGCGCTTTGAAAATAGGCCAGATGATTTTGCTGAGGACAAGAGCGATTGTCACGGCAAACACTCCCAGAGCCAGATATTTCCATTGCCAGGGGAAATGCAGGGGTTGATAGCCAAAACCTTTATAATCCAAAAGAGACAAAAATGTATAACCAGAAAGTAAATTGAGCATCCAGAGAGCGTAGAGATTGACGCGCAGGCAACGTTTTTGCGTTAGCGAAAGCCGATAGCCGGCCTTTTCACCACAAGCGATGGCCACACCGAAAGCCTGCATGCCATAATGGTAGCCGGACACGACAAGCTGAAAAACAAGCAGGGAGGCCAGCAGGAGCGCACCTATACCTTGATAGTACGACCAGTGCAGGTCTATCCCGCCCATTGCCGAGAAGCGTTCAAACTGTCCGAGCAGCGGACTGGAGCTTAGAGGAATGTTCCAGGTCAGAGCGCTCAGCCAGAGCAAACCAAGTATGGCCAGGGGATAACCAATCAGCTCCAGGCTGTGCTTGAGGATGAAGCCTGCACCCTGTTGGTAGGCAAAGCGGTAAGACCAGATCGTATGGGGATAGGCGAATAAGACGGAAAACAGCAGCGAAAATGTAATGCATTGAGCCAGAAAAAAACGCACATCGTCACGCATCACAAAATTGACGTTGCTCAAAGTCGAGCAAAAGGCCATGATTAAAAGACTGCCGCCGCCAACGCAGATAAATTCAAGCGCGGCCGCCCCGTCGAAGGGAAATACCTTCCATGCAGGCTTTGGCAAGCTATAGTTAGCAACAGCACTGTCCAATTATCGTCCTCAGCGTCGCGCGACCACAGGCGCTTCCAGATGAGGACGCCCGGTCAATCTTTCTATGGAGCGAATCTTTTTTAGTTTTTGATTATAGACAGCGGCGATTTTCACATCCTTTGCCGAATTGTAGCCGTCGCTAGCCAGCTTGTAAGCTTCGCTGTAGCGCAGCAGGACAAGTAGCTCATCGATGGTCTTGGTGCGATAGTAATCACTGTTCGGCTCTCGCGTCATCAAGTCTTGAAAGAGTTGCAAGGCATCTTCGTGCTTGCCGGTCATATCAAGGGCTACGCCACGCAGAAGCAGGTCGAAGCTAGCACCGGTCTGTATTGACTTGAGAGCATCCAATTGCACGAGCGCTTCTCGCGGATGCCCTTCCTGCAAAAGCACAAAAGCCAGATATCTTCGAGCCGTCGGACTGTTGCGGTCGACCTGCACCACTTTGCAAAGAGTAGGCAGGGCCTCGTCAAAATTGCTTTTGACGATCTGGTCGTAGGCAAGCTGTAAGAGTTGCTGGCTGCTGGAGCCGCTTTTTTTATCGTCAGCAGCGGCCCGGGCGCTCAAGCTAGAAACGGACGTCAGTAAAAGGCAACCAATAAAGGCGAGATTCCATCTGCGGCAATTGATTTTCACAAAACTATCCTCTAAGGAAGCAGATATTTGGTGCGGATAATCGGACTGGTATAGGTCTGCGAAAAATTCATCTGATTGGTAAAACCAGCTCCGAAAAAAAATAGCGGTGCCGGCAGATTTACCGTGACTCGCGTCGTTGCCTGCACATATGGGGTCTGACCGGCGGGAGGATTGCCACCGTAGTCGTTATAGTTGACAGTGCCGCCGACCAGAGTGATCGGACTGATGAAATGACCGTCCGTTTTGTGATTATTGACGGAGGCCTGGGCAAACTGCAGAGCCTTGGCGGCCGTTGATTGTTGAGCAGCAGCGCGTACGACATCGCGGCAGGCTTTGTCATTAACCGAACAGCCGAAAATCAGAAGACAAATATTGGCTGAAAATATACCGAGGATGACGAACAAAAAGCTGGTGGCCGCCACTTCCGCCAGGCTGAAAGCAGCGGCTCTGCGCGGCCGGCGATATTTAGCTTTTAAGTGAATATCAGCTTTGGCAATTTTCATTTGTTCAAACCCTGAGGCACTTCTGCAGTGTATTGAGAGCGCACCACCACGGGGAAAGGACCGGTCAAGCCGGGAATCGCTCCGGTCGTGCCGCCGAAGGGTACACGCACCAGGGGCTCGATTTGCCCATTAACTTCGACTTGAATGTCATAGATATTGTTGTCGGTATCGGCGGAAGTGGCTAGAGCTTGCCGGCTCGTGCCTTTCGTCGAGGTGCCGCTGATCACATTCGTTTGCAAGATGTAGACATTTACTGGAGGGACGATTGTGATACCACTAAATGAGGCCGTCGCCTTATTTGCCCAGAGGTCGGCGGTGTTGACAGCTGATATGCCAACCGCCGAGTCATTTTGAAAGGTCTGACATTTGGCCGCCATCATTGCCGTCTCGCGTACAGCATTCCAGAAGAAGCCGAAGCGTATCGATGAAACGGCAATGATCAAAACCGGAAAGATCATCAAGATAAGCAACCAGAGAGCGACCGGCATTTCAGCCATGGTTGTCGCGGCCGGACCTCGCAACCCTTTGACGCGCCAGGCCTGATGCGACCCTGAAGTTTTCATCGCTCTAGCAGTCTTGGCTATGCTCAAGGTTTCGCCTGCTCCTGCACGATTGAGGTCAGCTGGCGTACGACATTATTAAAACTACCATTGAGCGAGGCCAGGCCGGTTTTATTGTCGGTCCAATTATTAATGTATAGAGCACCGCCATGACCAGCGGTTTTGACCAGCCCACTACTAGCCGTGTCACTATACTGTTCTTGCATAAAAGGCGTCATCGTGCCATTTTCATGATCGATGGTGACCATGAAAATAGGAATGCCTTGATTGCCGCACTGGGTAGCCACGGCTATGGCATCGGATAAAGCCGTGCCATTAGCGGTTGGATCTGGATACTTATTGCCGGCCAGATCGCGCGTCGGCACTTTATCAGTGACGACCACAATTGCCTTCATGGCGCCGACACGGCTGCGAGCGCTGGTCAATTCATTGTAGGCCTGGGTCAAGCCATCGGCAAGATTGCATCCGCCACTCGGCACCATCATAGCCGGCAACCAGTCAGCCGGCTGCGAAGGCGGGGTGAGCACTTTCGTCACAGCCTGCGAGCCGGATCCATTCGGATCGAGAAAGGTGTGCGGTATAGCGACTTTTGTCGTGCCTGCTACCGGATAGGCCCAGGATACAGTGGGCGCTGTGATGAAATCACCAGAATTGGTGCCGGCGCGATCGTTGAAGGCGACAAATGAAAAATGGCAATCGGAAGTTTGCGAAACTTTCTGGACGAAGGTCAATAAAGCGTTTTCCACGCTCGCCTTGGGCTGCAGATTTTTGTAGGCGTTGATCCGATAGACGCTCTGATAACCGGGCTGTGAGACATTGTTTAAATCGTTGGAGATCCAGGAATTGGGAGCGACTCCACCGTTTTCCATGTTGCCCCGTGCCGCCTCCACCAGATAATCGACGGAAGGAAAAACGTATCCCGGATTATTCGGGTCGACATAGCCGGCAAAATGCACATTGCCATCAAGGTTGACGACAAGGTCCGTAAACAATGTAGGACTTGCACCGTAGGGGTTAGTAGTCTCGTAATCGACAATGCCAGGGTCGGTATAGTGGGCATAGGCCGGTGGCACAATCGCACGCTCGGCCGCCTTGACCGCACAAGACCACCAGCGAGCAGCCGATAATCCCATTTTAGTTTTTCCGCTGGTTTCGTCCGGCGCGGAAGCACGAATTTGGGACAGGGGTGCATTCGCCCCGGAAGAATTCAACCTGGAAAAATTCAGACAGGATGCAACAAGGCGAGGCCCGTCCGGATTGATGGCGGGGGCAAGAGCGACATCGGCGGTGGGGCCATTGCCAGGGCCAGGTGACAAGCCAGTCATTCCCACACCACCAGTGGGTGGAGCGCTCGGCGGCGCGTCACCGGGTGCGCTATTGTCGGTCAATCCCCGCAGAGGCTTGGTATTGCCGAGCGGACCAGTTTCACTCCATTCTTTGGGACAGTTGCTTGTGCGCGGATCGCCAGCAGCATCAAGATTTTGCGGCCCCAAACCATTTGTCTGACTACCGGCCAGATTTGGACAAAACAAGCCGAAGATCGTCCCCTCACCGCCGCCACCGGGTCCCCCACCTGGTATGGAATAGATGATGTTGTTGTCCGTAGTCTGATCCCAGTGCCTGCGGATCAAAGTGACATTTGTCGTGTCGTCGGTCGAAGAGCCCGTATTGTCGACGATGACCAGATCGAGGGCGGGCATACCGGCCATTGCCTCGGCGGTCAGAGTGTAGGTGTTGACACCAATCGAGCCAAAGCCACCACTAAACAGAGGGTATGCATAAGCTCCATAAATACGCAGCACATTGCCCTGCTGAGCCCCAACCGCCGGTGCCTTGGTAACCGGATCATCAAATTCGAAATAGACGCAAGTCTGCCCCGGAGCAGGATTTAGAGCGGCAACGCTGGAGCAGACGGTGACATGCGAATCGAGGGTAGTACCGAGAATCGCATTCATCTTCAAGATATTCAGGCCGACCGTTGTCGCCTGCGACTGCGCAGTAGCGCCGGTCTGACTGGTCGATGCCATCGAAACACCGCCGGCCAGACTGGCCATCTCCAGACAATTCTTCAACTGTTCGCGGGCCAGCAAAATGCGACTCATCTCGTAGGAAACAAGGCCGAGCGAACCAACCACAAAAATCGCAATGACGATATTTAGCGCCAGCGCCACCTGGCCCCTGGAGTTACGCAAGATGTCCCTCACAGTCTACAAACAAACCGGCCACCAATCTCACCATACCACGTCCGGCAGCAGGCCAATCCATGCAAATTTCTTCAACCGATGGAGCGCATCCATAGCCGCTTGCAGCGCCAGTCAAATAGCCAAAGATAGCAATTTGGAAAAATATGAGCCAGCACTGCATTGCGAAGCCGGACCTTCCTACCTTCGTGACCTCCGTACCCCCCGATCAATCTATTCGACCTTCGCCGTCTGCACTGCCAGTGGTATCGTCTAGGTTCCAGGATGGAGAAGCTCAACTCGAGCAAAATTCGGTCCGGACACCGCCCCAGAAAATTATTTTGAAGCATACCGATCCGCCGCGGGCGTCCTCCTGAAAACGAAAGAAAAACGGAGAAAAGTGCAGGCTCAAGATCGCCGCCATCAAAATGGATACAGAGTTAGCGATGAAAAGCGTCCGAAAAGTGACAGAAAAACCCAAAAAAACGCGAAAATAAGCCAAGAAGCGGCGAGAAGCAGCGAAAAGCAGCGCCCGAATCTGCAATTAACCAAGATTAAAAGGCTTCGGTGTAAACTAACGGCACAATCATCATCACTAACCAGGGCATCCTTGAGTCTAGTCCCAAATGAGCGGAGAGCAGGCCATGTTCGACCTTTTCAAGAAACAGTTTATCGAGGTAATTGAGTGGACGGAACCGGCCGACGGTATCCTGGCCTATCGCTTTCCCACCCTCGATCGGGAGATTCAATCCAGCGCTCAGCTTACCGTACGCGATTCGCAGATGGCACTTTTCGTCAATGAAGGCAACGTTGCCGATTGCTTCAGTCCCGGCCGCCACGTCTTGAACACGCAAAATATGCCAATCATGACGACCTTGATGAACTGGGACAAGGCCTTCAAATCCCCCTTCAAATCCGAAGTCTATTTCTTTTCGACGCGCGAGCAAATCGATCAACGCTGGGGCACTCAGACACCGATTTCGATTCGCGACAAAGAATTTGGCGTGATCCGCTTGAGAGCCTTCGGAAGTTTTTCCTATCAGATCGATGAGCCGACCACTTTCTATCAAAAACTGAGTGGTACACGCCAGACCTACACGACGAGCGAACTCGACGGCCAACTGCGCGCCATGATCATCACGACGATCGCCACCAAGCTCGGTCAGGGCGAAACGGCTTTCCTCGATATGGCCGCTAATCAGCAGAAATTTTCGGATGAGCTAAAAAAAGAACTCGACCTACCATTTATGCAGTACGGGCTCAAGCTCAATACCTTCCTCGTCCAGAGCGTCACTCTGCCGGAAGAACTGCAAGAGTACCTGGACAAACAATCCAAGGTTAATCTGGTCGGCGACCTGGCAAAATATGCAAACTTCCAGGCCGCTGATAGTATCTCGGCAGCGGCCAGCAACCCTGGTGGTCTCGCCGGCGCTGGCGTCGGCCTTGGTGCCGGAGCAGTGATCGGTCAGGCTTTTGCAAACGCCATGCCCGGTCACCTGACACCGAGCGGCAGCCAGGAAGACGTTTACGCCAAGCTGGAAAAATTACACGCCCTTGTCGAAAAAGGCGTGCTCACCCAGGATGAATTCAACACCAAGAAAGCCGAGTTGCTGAAGAGTATTTCCTAAATGCAAACTCTCAGTTGTCCCTCCTGTGGGGCAAACGTCAACTTCGTCTCCAAGGCGTCGGTCTTTGCGGTTTGCAGTTATTGCAAATCCAGCCTCGTGCGCCAGGGTATCGATCTGGAAGCGGTAGGCAAAATAGCCGAGCTGTCCGACGATCTGACACCGATTCAGATTGGTACCACTTTCACCTTTGAGAACGAAAACTTCGATGTGATCGGACGCATGAAGGTGGCGTACACGGATGGCTTCTGGAATGAATGGTTCACAGTAGGCTCTAAAGGCAGACTGGGCTGGCTGGTGGAAGCGCAGGGATTTTGGGGGATGTGCTTCCCTTGCCTCGACATCGTTATTCCGGACCAGGCCGGCATGGCACCGGGAAAATCAGTCGACTTCGGCATGCTTGGATATTTCCAGGTCGAAGACGTACACAAGGTCAAATGTGTTTACAGCGAGGGTGAGCTGCCGGTCAATGCTGTGCAGGGTAGAGAATCGCTCAGCGTCGACCTCACCGGTGAGAAGGGCGCCATGGCCACGATCGAATACGCCGAGCGCGAAAGGCGCGTCTTCTGTGGAGCTTATCAAGACTTCGATCTTTTTCAATTTAAAAACTTGAGGGCGATAGATGGCTGGTAAAGATACAAGCGGCCCGGCCACGCCTGAAGACGAGCATCGTCAGGCAGGCACCAGGCCCGATCACAATAAACTCGATCCGGGCGAACTCTCCCAGATCGATGCCAATGTCGCCGCAACCAAGAAAAAATCAATAGCCAAGACTTTTCACTGCACCAATTGCGGTGGCTCGGTAACTATCCGCTGTCCGGGCGCGTCACTATCGGTGGTGTGCGAAAACTGCCACTCGATAATCGATGCGCTCGATTCAAACAAAAACATTCTGACCAAATACTACAAAGCGACAGGCAATTACCCTCTTATTTTGCCATTAGGCTCAAGAGGTGAGCTCAAAGGGCGCAAATGGGAAGTGATTGGTTTTATGGTGCGCACAGACGCCGCCAGCAATTACTCCTGGAATGAATATCTACTCTTCAATCCATATTATGGCTACCGCTGGCTGACTGAAGATCAGGGTCACTGGAATCTGGTCGAAACAATCAAGCGCAAGCCGGTAAGAAATCGCTCCTCACTGATCTCGTTAGACGGGCGCTATTACAAGATTTATAATTCAGGCAAGGCACGCGTCGACTATGTGATCGGCGAGTTTTACTGGCGCGTCTCGATCAACAGTGAAGTGGAGATGATCGATTATATCGATCCACCCAACATGCTCTCGATGGAAAAGGACGGTAAAGAAGTCGTCTGGAGCATGTCGGAGTACATCACGCCCCAGGAAATCGCCAGGGCATTCAATCCGCCAGGCAAGCTGCCGTATCCGATCGGCATTGGCCCGACGCAGCCGACCCGCGACAAACAAATCCAAAATCGCTTGATGCGTCTGTTTGCAATATTCTGGGGCATCATCACCTGCGCTCAGATTTACCTGGCCGGTACCGCGCTCAACGAAACCGCCCTCGATTACAGAGATTTTTTCGTACCAAATACAAAAAAAGCCGACATTACCACGCCGGTATTTACCCTCAAAAAAGATATGGCCAATATAGCAATAAATTTCTCGGCTCCGGTCAACAACAGTTGGTTCTGGGCCGGTGGTGAACTGGTCAACGATGACACCGGCGCCACTTATCCCTTCGAAAGCTCGGTCGAATATTACTCCGGCTCCGATAGCGACGGTCCCTGGAGTGAGGGCAGCGAACTCTCAAGGCAGACAATAGCTGGAGTGCCGGGGGGCAAGTACTATATAAACATTGATACCGAAAGCGGTGAGTTCACAGACAACAATCCTCGTCAATACTCGCTCACGGTGCAGCGCAATGTGCCGAGCTATGGCGGCTATTTCTGGAACTGTTTTTTTCTCAGCTTGATTCCTATTGTCGGCTGGGTGAAGATGAGGCAAACCGAAGTGACACGCTGGTCCAATAGCGACTACAGTCCTTATGCCGCACAATCGACGAGTCCCTATTCTTCGAGCTGGGGAGATTGATCATGGACAAGCTTTATATCGTGGTCGGCACCATCTTATGTTTGCTCTTCATTTACACAACCGCCCTCGGCCTTGACTCCGGCAACGTCTACAGCAGCACGACCAACCGACCGACCGGCCCCGGCAGCCATTATTATCACAAATAGACAGGAGAAAGAGAGAAGCAATGGAACAGGTACTGACAGCGAAATACATAGTAGCGGCTCTGGCCTACTCACTGATCGGCATAATTATTTTATGCTTCTCGACCAAGGTTTTCGACTGGCTCACACCGGGTGACATGTGGAAAGACATTGTCGTCGAAAAGAATCTACCTCTTGCGATCACCCTGGCGGCGATGATCATCGCCGTTGGCAATATTATCGCCGCCGCCATCCACGGGTAGAGATGTGACGACGGCACTCCTGCTCACCGCCTTTGTCATATCAACCTGCGGCCTCGTCTATGAACTTATCGCCGGTACAGTCGCCAGTTATCTGCTCGGTGATTCTATTACGCAATTTTCGACGGTGATAGGCGTATACCTGTTCAGTATGGGCATCGGCTCCTATTTGACCAGGCACATTGTCAAAAATCTCAGCCTGACCTTCGTGCAAGTCGAGCTGATGATCGGCCTCATTGGCGGCTTTTCCGCCACGATGCTCTTTTTGCTCTTCAACCATATCGATAATTTTCGCATTTTGCTCTACAGCCTGGTTTCCATTATCGGCATCCTGGTTGGGCTGGAAATCCCTTTACTGATGCGGATACTGGAAGAAAAGCTCGATTTCAAAACTCTTGTTTCGCAGATTTTCACTTTTGATTATGTCGGCGCCCTGCTCGCCTCGCTTCTCTTTCCGATGGTGCTGGTGCCTTATCTGGGCTTGATGCGCACATCCTTGCTCTTTGGTCTTTTTAATATCGGCGTCGCATTCTGGTCCATACATCTCTTTAGGGAGCAGCTGCCTTTTCGCAGATATTTGCAAGGTACCGCCTTTCTTGCACTCCTTGCCCTGATCTGCGGCTTCGCCTACGCCGATAAACTGATGAATCTAGCCGAGGCCTCCGCCTTTCCCGACCCGGTTATTTATTCCACATCGACTCTCTATCAGCGTATCGTCATCACCAGTAACACAAAAGACCTCCGTCTTTTTCTGAACGGCAATCTGCAATTTAGCTCGCGCGACGAATACCGCTACCACGAAGCCCTCGTGCATCCGGCTATGGCCGCCTGCAAAAATCCAAGAGACATACTGGTGCTGGGCGGCGGAGACGGCATGGCTGTGCGCGAATTGCTCAAATATCCCTCGGTGCGCTCGATTACTCTGGTCGACCTCGATAAGAAGATGACCGATCTCTTTAGGTCGCAGAGTATCCTGACCAGACTCAATCAAAATTCGCTCAACGATCCAAGAGTCAAGCTAGTGGTCAATGATGCCTTCGTCTGGCTCAAAGGCACCAAACAGAAGTTTGATGTGGCCATCGTCGACTTCCCCGATCCAAGCAACTATTCACTCGGTAAACTCTATAGCGACACCTTCTACCGCACTTTAAAAAGGACTCTCAGCGATCAAGGTCTTATCGTCGTCCAGAGTACATCGCCTTTTTACGCCAAAAATTCTTACTGGTGTGTCGACAGCACACTAGCGTCGGTCGGCTTTCACACCACCCCTTATCACGCCTATGTCCCGGCCTTTGGTGACTGGGGTTACGTAATAGGCTCGCTCACTCCCTTCCATCCAGCCGCTCAAGAGGCATATCCGCAGGGCCTGCGCTACCTGTCCGAAGGCAGCTTCAATCAAATGCTCTACTTTGCCAAAGATATGCTGCCTACCCTTTCGAGCATAAACAAACTGAACAATCAGATCCTCGTTCACTTGTTTGAGTCGGAGTGGAGCGAGTATGTCGACGTCCATTAGTCGCGCTACTTTTTTGAAAGGTCTGGCTGGTCTAGCGGTGGCCGGGCTAGGCGGCGGCAGCCTTGCGGCGCTGCTGCAAAAATCGCGCCACATTTTTCCCTGTCGCATGCTTGGGCCGACACGGAGCCTGGGCCATCTGCTGCGCGATCCGGCCGCTCTGGCTAAAGCAAAAGCGGGGACAAACACAGAGCAAACAATCAGGCAAAAAAAAGTGGTCATCGTCGGCGGTGGCATGGCCGGGCTGTCGGCGGCCTGGTGGCTGAAAAAAAACCATTTCGACAATTTTGTACTCCTTGAGCTGGAAAAAGAAGTGGGCGGCAACGCGGCCTGCGGCAAAAATGACTGGGGCAGCTATCCCTGGGGGGCGCACTACGTACCTATTCCCAACCCGGAATCGGCCTATGTGCGAGAACTCTTCGAAGAGCTGAAAATCATCCAGGCTTATTCGAAGGCAGGCGAGCCCATATACGACGATTTGATGCTCTGTCACGAGCCCCAGGAGAGACTATACAAAGATGGGTCCTTCCATGAAGGCCTGGTGCCGAAGCGCGGCCTGCAACCAGCCGAAGCGGCCGATATCTCTCGATTTTTCGGCAGCATGGTCGGCTTTCGCCAGGCGAAGGGCAAAGATGGTAAAGCAGCCTTTGCCATCCCCCTGGACTTGAGCACGAGCGACGCGCGCTTCCGCGACTTAGACAAGATCACGATGAGCCGCTGGTTGGACGACAACAATTTCAAAACGAAACCTCTGCTCTGGTACGTCACCTATTGCTGTCGCGACGACTACGGGGCGACGCCAGATAATGTCTCGGCCTGGGCAGGCATCCACTATTTTGCCGGCAGGCGAGGCACCGCCGCCAATGCCGAACAAAACGCCGTCCTTACCTGGCCACAAGGCAACGGCTATCTGGCCGGAAAGCTGCGCGAGCTATGCTCGGAGTTTATCGAAGTCAATGCCCTGGTGACAGGCGTCGAGGCCAAAATAAATGCTGCTGGAGAGGGCAACGACAGCAAAACAAAAGTCTCATACTTAAGCTCCAATGGCACGGCCAAAGGCGAGAGCAAGAGCATCGATTGCGACTACGTAATTTTTGCCGCCCCACGCTTTGTCGCCGCAAAAATAATCGATGCCAAAACATTTAGCGGAGAAACCTACGACAAACTCAACTATGCACCCTGGATGGTGGCCAATATCAGCCTAAAAAGACTGCCTGATACACGCGGCACCGCTCTTGCCTGGGACAATGTCAGCTATTACAGCGACTCGCTTGGCTATGTAGTCGCCAACCACCAGGAAATCAGCACCAGAGAAAAGCCACTGGTGATAACCTACTATTATCCGCTTTCAAAAGAGACGCCCAAGGTTGCCCGCCAAAATCTCTACAGTGCGGACATAGAAAAATGGCGCAGGGTGATCATCGAAGATCTGAGTAAAATCCACCCTGATATCGAAAGACAAATCCTCGCCATCGATCTGTGGCCCTGGGGTCATGGCATGATCCGGCCCGATACGGGCTTCATCTGGGGCGACCTGAGAGAGGAGATGAAGAAGTCGGTGGGCAGCATTGTTTTTGCCCACTCCGATATGAGCGGCATGTCAAATTTTGAGGAAGCGCAATATCATGGCGTTGAAGCGGCAAAGACGATACTTGCAAAAATCGGGAGGGCGGGAGCTTGAATCAGCCCTGGCTTTCTTCAGCGAAATGGGACACGACCTGGATAATCGCCCCGGCCTTCATTTCGACAATCGCCGTCCTGATCTTCCGCAAGCAGATGCTGGAAGTGCAAAACGTACCGCTCTGGGTCTGGGTTTGCTTTATTTTGCTTATCGATGTAGCCCACGTCTACGCTACATTATTTCGCACATATCTAGATCGGCAGGCCTTCGCTCGCAACAAAACAATTTTGCTTGCCGCACCGCTTGTTGCCTGGGCAGGCGGCAGTCTTCTCTACTGCCTGGATGAAATATTCTTCTGGCGAGCGCTTGCCTACCTGGCGGTTTTTCATTTTATTCGCCAGCAATTTGGCTTCATGGTGCTTTATTCGCGTCGGGAAAATACGCAGGCGAAGCGCTTCCGCTTCTTAGACGGAGCGGCTATTTATGCAGCAACCATATATCCGGTGCTTTTCTGGCATACCCACCTGCGAAATTTTTGCTGGTTTGTCCCCGGTGATTTTTTCCAATCGGCACCGAGCGCACTCTGCGATATCGGCTTTAGCCTCTATGCAATAATCGCCTGCGCCTATGCGGCCAAAGAGATTTATCTGACGATCAAATCGCGGACATTCAATCTGCCCAAAAATCTGCTTCTGCTCGCAACGGCATTGAGCTGGTGGGTGGGGATTATATCGGTCAATTCTGATATGGCTTTTACGATCACCAATGTTGTCAGCCACGGCGTACCGTATATGGCGCTCGTCTGGCTTTACCACGGCCACAAAAAAGCGATGCCCGGGGAAAGTGGAGCAAAAGCAGACGAGAGCGAGTCAACAACAAAAAGCGCCGCCCCGAAAATCTGGCAAGCGGCGCTGCTCTCCAACGTCCTGGTATTTTTTCTCTTTCTCGCCTTTCTTGCCTATATCGAAGAGGGCTTCTGGGATGGGTTGATCTGGCGCGAGCATCTAAACGTTTTCGCCCCCTTCGCCGGACTGCCGCTAATTGGTGATGCGGCCTTACTTGGACTTCTGGTGCCGTTTTTATCTCTGCCCCAATCGACGCACTATCTCCTCGACGGCTTTATCTGGCGAGTAAAAGAGCGCAATAATATCTGGTCCGCCTGAACATATAAAAAACTGGTTGCCCGCTCAGTGAAGAGTAAGCAACCAGCTGTAAATCTAAAAGGCTAAAGGCCTCGAATTATTATTTAGTCCAAAAATCAGACCGGTGATTGACGGCCGGTGATCAGCTGAAAGAGGAAAAGCGCGACGGCGAGGACGAGCAGCGCATGGATATAGCTGCCGCCAAAGTTGGCAATGAAGCCAACGAGCCATAGGAAGAACAGCAGAGAGATAATTGTATACATGGTTTGTGGCCTCAAGATGGTTTTAAACTATTTCAGTTAAATGCGGCAGTGCCGCTTTGCCTGTTGCTAAAGAGTCAGTGTTCGGCTATAAGTTCCCGACCATCAGTAGTGAGCATAGTCGCCCAGATACAATCTCCGGTCGAGATCGTGGCCCAGATAGTTTTTATCAAAAATATTCGGCAATCCTCCACCGCCACAAACTTCTTTGTCGCTTCGACTACTCGCCACGGTGCCGAAATATTGTCATGGTGTGTACTATTGAAAGATGGAAAAGAAAGATCACACCATCACTTATTTGCTGTCAACTTACCCGGGCGAAGAGGCCTGGCGAAAATTAGCGGCCGAATGCGCTGTGGATTTGAATCGCCGCGTCGACAAGGAATTTTTTAGCAGCTATTTTGACGATATCGAGCTCGCCGCGGTCCTGGCGCGCCACTTCGATAGACATGCCATCGACTGGTTTAATAGCACAGAAATCCCCGCCCTCTACGGCTTCAGCCCGCGCGATCTGTGGATCGGGAGCCACGACGCGAGAAACGCGCTGCGCTCGATGCTGATGCGCATGCCTGGTCGCCAGTGAGCTGTGGGCTAGAGGCGGCGAATAATTTTGGAACAAACGCGAAATTGAGCGGTCTGCCTGATTGACACCTTTACAAGTTGGTGGCAGTGCACATAGGAGAGTCGTGATGCGACCCATAGTTTTACTCAGCGGCGTTCTTTTTCTGGCAGCCACGCTCCCGCTAGAAAGCATGCTTGGTGAGGTCGCCATGGCTCGAGGTCCAGCGGCGATGGCGCACGCCGCAGCGCCAGCTCCGAGGATGGCCGCGCCTGTTCGCATGGCCGCTCCGATGCGTATGCCGCAGATGAGAGCAGCGGCCGCGCCGAGGATGGCCGCCCCTGTTCGCATGGCCGCTCCCGTGCGTATGCCGCAGATGAGAGCAGCGGCCGCGCCGAGGATGGCCGCCCCTGTTCGCATGGCGCCTCCCGTGCGTATGCCACAGATGAGAGCCGCAGCTCCGGTCCGAATGCCGTCTCCAATGCGGATGCCGGTGGCCAGGATGCCTCAGCCGATGCGTATGCCGCCAGCGCAACGCCCTCACGAAGCAGCTCATATGGCCACGGCCATACACGCTGCGCACATGCAGAAGCAAACCCATATGCCGACGCAAGGAAAAATGCCAGCGCAAGCACATATGCCGCAACAGGCGCATCAAGCAAACTTCGAACAACATTTGCAGCACGGTCTGACTCATATTCAGGAACCAGCTCACATGTCTCAGCGCATGCCAGAGCAAGGTCGCGCTCCGCAGCAGGCACATTTGCAGCCCGGTCACAACGACGGAAGACCACAACCGAACCAAGCTTTTGGCGGTTCACAGGACCGCAACCCAGAGCATCACTTAGCCGGCATGCATCCGAACAATCCGCCGCCTTTTGCTCCAGTGACCGGCAAGTCGTCCGACTCAGTAAAACTCGAACACGAAATGGCGATGATGCATCTGCAGCACGGTAACAAACCGAACAACGGCAAGTTTACGGCCGGACACATGCTTGCTGGAGCCGCCGGTGGTGCCGCTGTCGCTGGGCTGGCAACGCATCAATTTAATCAGCGCAATCAAAATCTGCAACAAGAACAAGGCCGCGAACAGCAGATGCACCAGCAAGAGCAGATGCATCAGCAAGAGCAAATGCATGCACGCACCGCCAGTAGTGGCAATGCCAATATGCCCGGTCGTCAACAGAGGGCTGAAAACAATATGCCGGCTGGTGAGCATCAGCACGGCTCTAGAGGTACAAGAGGTGTAGCCAATGTGCCGCCGACTCCGGCCTACGCTAATCCGCGCCGCTTCGAAGAAAGAAGGGAGCAACCAGAGTTTCACAAAGAGCCTGCCGGTAGACTGGCTTATCGTCCCGGTCTTGAATTTCCTCGTCCGGGCGACAAACACAAAGGCGTTCCGGGCATCTATGATCCGGGCGGCTACCTGCGCACGCCACGCGAGGCAGGTACGCGCATCAGTCAGGAATATGCACGCAAACAACTCGATAGCATTCCGAACTGGCACCGCGCCGAAGAGCTAAATCGTCGCAACATGATTGCAGACCGATCGAGATGGCCCTGGCGTCTGCCCCAGCAGCGCGTCTGGTGGAATCCGACGACATGGGCAGGCCAACCCGTCTATAACGGCGTCGTCGCCAACACACCGGCCAGTCCCTATGCGGCCAATCCCTATGGTGGCAACCCCGATGGTTACAATCCGCCTCTAAACTTGCCAGGCACCTATGGCTATGGCGCATACGGATCTCCTTATGGAGGCAATTCCTATACTGGCAATTCCTATACTGGCAATTCCTATACCGGCAATCCCTATACCGGTAATCCCTATGCCGCGCTCAGTCCTTACTTCGGATATCCGATGGGGGCCGGAACGCCGGGCGCCTACTGGGATAACTGGAACGACTATGACGGTTGGAACAACTGGAACAACCAATACGCCAACAGCAATCCCAGCCTTTATAGTGGTGGCATCCTCGGTGTCCTCGGCAGCCTCTTCGGTTCTCCACAGGGCGTGGGCCTGGGCAGCGGCGGTCCCAACGATTGGATGAACAATCTGCTCTATGCGCAAAATTACTCAATTAACGGTGCTAGCCTGGATTTCCACGTAACCTAAAGAGCTAAGTTACCCTCCCTTGACAGCGCCGCCAGGTCAGGCTTTCCGGGCTTAGGGAGCGGCCTGGCAATATGCATCGCATATCCTATCTGCATGCAAGTTATCCTGCGTGGAAATTGTCA
>JAGXAB010000023.1 GCA_018971775.1 Cyanobacteria bacterium REEB67
ATCGTCTGAAACGTGACCCGATATCGGTTCACGTTTCGCGCTCACGTTTATAAGCCAGAATATCCATCCTCAGCCTGGCTTCCCAAGACAAATTCGGAGAATTTTTGAACTTTGTCGCAGAATTGTCCGTTTCTCCTGTAAAAGGGAGGCGAACACTATGCATTTTAGTTTTGGAGATGAGTCGGAATTTGAGCAGTACATTTTGGGCTTCAAGCCGGCCAAGCATCTTAAAGAGTCGCTCTGGAAGCATACTCTTGGCCATTTGAAACAATTTAACCTCGAGCATCCTACCGATGCTTACTGCGTTGAATCAATCTATAGACGCATGGAGAGTGTCTCCCCCTTCACCTGTAGTTACTGCGGTAGCCAGGAGTTCAGAAGAGAATTCGGGGCACGCAAAGGGCGTTGTGCAAAGTGCAATAAACCCAAAAATTTCACTGCTCAGTCGGAGTTCTTCAATGGAATGAAGGCGCCGCGCGCTTATTGTGGAATGCTCTATTTGCTCGAAAAAGGCTGTTTTTTCAATGCCCATCAGGTAGCCAGCGAATTAAAAATTTCGCGGGGGTCTAGCTGGGAGCTGCAGCGTGAGATAGACATGGCGATTGATCACGCTATAACCTTAGGTGAAGTGAGTAATCTTGATTCGGCTCTATTTCGTGATTTATATATGAGGCGTAGCAGCGTTACTCCGGCCTACGAAGATGCCTGCTCGGAGCAAGAAGCAATGGAAAAGCTCGCCAATCAAAATGTTGGTGCCGACGCGGCTGGAACAAGCTCGCAAGCTGATTTTGATCCACTGACGAATTCCTATCATTTCTCTGATTTTGAGCCGTATTCGGATTCGTTTGAATCCAATTCACCGGCGGAGAATGTTCTCCCCTTGACACCAAGCAGATCTGATGGCGCTGATCATTCTGAGATCGCACCAGATCACCTCACTGAATTACAGAAAAAGCTTTATGCCGCAATCGGGCCTGAACCTGTGTCTTTCGACACACTTTTCGAGATAATGAACGTAGACCTGAGTGAGCTCTTATCAGCACTTACGATGCTTGAACTCGACGAACTAATCGTCGGTCTGGCCGGGCAAAAGTTTCAAAGGCAGAAAGCAACGCCTGGAAATGCGCTAGTTGTTTCAAAGGCCTCTTCGGACGTGAGTTCGCGCCTCCATCCACCAGGACTGAATCCATATATTTCCTCTGCTGAGAGCGAACAACTTGACGCTCTAGCCATCAGTTTTCGGGCCTTTATTCGAGTTCTCTCGCAAGGTATATCGAGAAAATATATTCAGTTGTATTTTGCCAGATTCTGCTTTTTGCTCTTATCAAAAAATGAGACCAATCCGTTCTCTTTATTTGGTGCTTGTTTTGAATTCGGCGAGGTCAGCCGAATCCAGGTTAAGATATTCGTGTCCGCTTTGAAAATCAAATTTGCTTCAGCCATATTCTGCGTGTAATTTGTTGATTTCAATTTCCGTGCATAATCAGTTGTGAATGGGAGCTCTGCCCTACCCTGCTTTGCTTTGCTTTGTTTTGTTTTGATTTGTTGAAGATAATTTCAGTTTTTCTTGGTTACAGCTTGTCTTCATGATCGTTGCATTGTAACCGTTGTCTCGCGGCGTTTTTTTCCTGCTGACTAGGGGGTATTGTGACGCCGTTGGTTAATACAAATCGTCAACCGATATCGGTTCGCGTTTTCGACGACAGGTCTAAGGAAAATCCCCGCAAAATTCTACTCAGTTCCGTAAACTACTGCCCACCAAGCGTTTGCGCGGCTCTGCCCGTTGAGGGCCGACAGTGTGAGGAGAGGTCAGCCTTTCCAAGCTCCGCCCTGAATACTAAAAAACTTAAATCAACGCTCCCTCCGACAATGCTAAGCTTGTCAGGAAGTTTGCAAAGCCCATTATTAGCGCGGTCTCATGCTCTTTACAAGTTTGGCCTATTTGTTCTTCTTTCCGGTGGTTTTCGCCGCATACTGGTGTGCGCCGAAGAGCTGGCGTCGCGAATTACTGCTTTTTGCCAGCTATGTTTTTTATATGTCATGGATACCAGCCTACGGATTGCTGCTGTTTTTCCTGACCGTTTGCAATTATTTTCTCGGCTTGATCATTGATAAATATCGCAATCACGGAAAGACAATCGTGACGCTTGGTCTGATCGCAAATATCGGTGCTCTTGCCTATTTTAAATACACCAATTTTATTCTCGACTCAATCAAAAGCGCTTTAGTTGGTCTGGCACCGTGGTTGAAATTGCCGTTCGGACCGGCGGATCTGCCCGTCGTGAACGTTATTCTGCCGCTCGGTATTTCTTTTTTCGTTTTCGAATTCATTCACTACATCGTCGATATTTATCGCGGTCACAAGCCGATCAAAAATCCGATCGATTTTGCCCTTTTCGCTGCATTTTTTCCGTCCCAGATTGCCGGTCCGATCAAGCGCTTTCAGGATTTCGAAAAGCAACTAGGCGAGCTTAAGCCACTCAATCAGACTCTTGTCCACGACGGTATTACGCTCATTTTGCAAGGACTGTTTAAAAAGGTTGCTCTCAGTGACAATTTATCCGGTCTTGTCAGTGCCGGGTACAGTCATTGTGCCAGCGTCGGCACTGTGGATGCTTGGATCATGTCTATTGCTTTCAGCATCCAGGTCTATCTCGATTTTTCCGGATATACGGATATGGGCCGGGGCTCTGCTTTGTTGCTTGGTTTCAAATTGCCAGATAACTTCGACCTGCCCTACTTCGCCACCAGCTTGTCCAGCTACTGGCGCCGCTGGCACATTTCGCTGTCGACCTGGCTGCGTGACTATCTCTATATCCCGATGGGCGGTAAGTATGTCAGTCGCGCCCGCAAGCACATCAATCTATTTATTACTATGCTCCTTGGCGGACTATGGCATGGCGCCGCCTGGCACTATGTTCTCTGGGGGGCGATGCAAGGTTTAATGCTGGCCACCAATCATGAATACGACGCGCGCATAAAAAACAATTCCGCTCTGCTGAAATTTCATGCCTCCTTAATGGGCCAGTTCCTCGGCTTCCTTTTGACTTTTGTAAGTATGAATTTTAGTCTGGTGGTTTTTCGGGCCACGAATCTAAACGACGCCATGACAGTTTATGCTCGCATGTTCTGGCCGCATGCTTCGCTTAGTCGGCCCCTATTCGATGACTTTTCCGATTCGACATTACCTGTCGCTCTTGGGGCCTATATCGTCTATTTCATTCTCAGTTGCGGAGACAGATTGCCTGTGATTAGCAAGGCCCGCGCATATGTTTCGAGCCGAGCTGCGCTGGCTCGCGCCTGCGGTTGGCCCACCCGCATCGCTATTTATGCAGGCTCTTTCCTGGCTGCGGTAGGATTTTCACCATCCAATGCCTCGCCCTTTATTTACTTTCAGTTTTAGCGCTTAATGCGAACCATTCACTCTGTCTTCTCCGCCCGATCTGTCCAAATCGCCCAAACTGCCCACAAAGCCCAAGCCGCCCACAAAGCCTAATCCGTTCCGTCGACCTCAGGTAAAAATGCCAACAGCAGCGCCGATAATCGAAAATGAAAAGCAGGCCGTCGCCGCAGCGTCATCGCCGCGCCGTGGTATTAAGCACATTGTTCTCGAAGCCGTGATCGCGTCTGCTGCCGCTATTTTGATACTGGAAATCCTATTTACACTGGCTGGCGTTGGTGAGCATGAATATCTGCGCGTCGATAAATCCCTTGGTTTCGTGGCCATGGAAAATCGTCACGTTACCTGGCGCAAAGAGGGCTTTGGCCGGATTCAGTTCAACAGTCAGGGCATGAACGATATCGAAAGACCTTTCGCCAAGCCGGCGAATACCTTTCGCATTGCCATCGTCGGCGACTCATTCGTCGAATCACTGCAAGTAGATCGCAGTCAGAATTTCCTCTCTCTGCTCGAGCGCGACTTGAACGCCAAATACGGCAAAAGTGGCCGGCGCATAGAGGTTCTCAATTTCGGATGCAGTGCCAATAGCCTGGGGCAGTTCTATAAAAAAATTCGCACTAAGGTGATGGGCTATGAGCCGGATGTCGTATTGATAGGCGTTTCTGTCGATGCCACGAAGCTTCTTGCACCCCTGCAGGGTGGTTTTGCATTCGCCAATGCCAGACCGACCTTCCTTCTGGACAAGCAAGGCAAGCTGGTTGAGGATTGGCAGATTTTCAATTGGTGGAACCATTCACCTGACGGTAAACGCTTCGCCAACACTGAGTTTTTACGTCGCCACAGTCATATCTGGGGAGCGATTGGCACGATGATGGGTAGCTATTCTGCCTGGTGCGCCGATCTGCAAGCGGGTAAAGTCTGGGGCTGGGGAAGCGTTAATCTCGGCGCGGCGAAATCCACTGCTCCAGCTCTGGCCAAGCTCGCCACCAGCCCGAACACCGCCGGCGCCACCAGCCCGAACACCGCCGGCGCCACCAGCCAAGACACCGCCGGCAATGCGCGGGCACGCGCCGAGAAAAACGCCAAATATACGGGCCCCGTATCCGCGCCATTTATGGAGCAATCCAGCTCCTCCGTCAACGCCATTCCCCAGGCCCAGGGAGATGTCGACGCTGCTACAAGGCAGTACTGGCCCATTGCCGATCGGCTGATTCGTGCCATGAACGAAGATTGTATCGCTCATCATTGTCGCTTTGCAATCGTGCGTTTGCCGGCTCGTCCTGAGATTGGTTATGACAATCCGCCCGAAACAAAAAATCTTGAAGCGTTAAGCAGCCAGTTGAAAATTCCCTACTGCAACCTCACGCCGGCTTTTCTGAATGCGCCAAAACAAACAGCGCTCATCTTTAGCGTTCACATGACTGCGGCCGGTCATCAATTGACCTACAAGGAGCTCGAGCCCTTCATCGAGCGCAATAAATTGGCCGGCAATTGAGGCTATAAATCTGAGCTTTTACAGTCCGGCTTTGCCCAGTTCGAGATCGAGCTTTTCGGCAAACTGGCGGAAGAAGCTCGGTCGCACCAGATACCCGCCGTGCGCGTCTGCGAGAAACATGCCCGAATTATAAGTGGCATCTTCGACATCATCGAAAATGTTTTTGGCGCTATAGCTGATGAAGTCGTTGTAGTCCCAGACATTCCACCAGTAGCCGAGATAGCGCCTGTCCGGCCGCGGCACTCTCTGTCCGCTCCGGGCTGAGTATTGCTCGTCGCTGGCAATAAAAAGTTTGAGCTCTTCGAAAAAGCCGACCTGCGATGCACTGGCGCACCAGAAATCAATGTAAATATCTTTGTATTTCTCATGCTCTTCTAGATTCGGCAAGAAATGCGTCACCAGGTCGTAGGTGATCTGCCCGCCCATGCTGTGACTGAGCACCACCAGTGGTTCTTTTTTCGTTACCTTTTCTGCCCTGCCGGCTTCGTCCTCAATTTTGCGACGGGCTTGCAGGTCGGCTTCCTGCCAGATCTTGGCGGCGAGCAGCGCGTCCAGTGCCCGCTGGGGGATAGGGCCGGGGTGTTGCCAGTCGCCGCGTTCTCTGATGTACGTGAACACGTCGCCAATAAATGCAGTTACCATCGTATTTAGCGGCGAGCGCACTTCTGCGGCCGCTCGCGTCATAATAAAACCAGGCACATCGGCATAACGGTCCATGCCCTCAAGCAAGCGTGTGCCCAGGCTGTTCATCCATTCGGGCTTCTGTGTGAGCTCTGGGAGACCATGCAATTTCCGCAGGTGATTGTACTTGGCCTTGAGCAAGCTCTGATACAGATTGACCTCTTCGGCGACGGTGATACATTCGGCCAGCTGCGGCGTATCGGCAAGATCGGCGGCGGCTTCGTCGGCTGCTTGCAACGCTATGGTCTTCTCTCTATGCGAGAGCAACTTTGAAGCTGATATCACCTGCAGTGACAGGTCACTTAAACCATCCGACTTGAGCCGGTCGAGCAATTGCCCGGACCGATAGGCTATTAATCGGTCCTTGCGCTTTTCAATTGTCGTCTTGATCTGTTTCAGAGTGATGCGTCCCTTCTTTAAATCGCTACGTACCGTCTCGAAATCGGCCTTGACGCGCCCTTTGACGGTCTTTCCCCAGTCGCTGAGCGGACTGAGTGGCATACTCGCTCCCTGGAAGCGGAAATAGGCCCCGACATCTCCCCAGTAGCATTGACTGATCAAAACATTTTCGGGATTTTTGGAGATAACCGGCGCTATGTAGTGCCGCATCATGGCTTCCAGCGGTGCCCAGTATTCGTCGTCGCGCACATTTACGCCGTGGATATAGACGATGGGCAAAAGATTCTATCCTTTGTACTTTGCTTCTTTATTAGATGTACCCCGCTCCCGGCCCTCCCTCGACCTGCCTTGTGGCTCGGCTGCCAACGTCGTGTCAATGGCCGTGCCTGTGGCTCTCTCACCACTTTATATAGCGAAATCTATACAACTCTATTGGTCTGGGTGTAACCGGAAATAGGCTGGATGGTTTAGCCTGGGAAAGCAGGCAAGTCAATTTCTTGCCCATATTGAAACGAGCGGTCGTTGCTGAGGAGTGCGTGAGCGATGGATAAAAAGGCGCAACTTAAGCAAATGACCCAACTGACCCAACTGACCCAACTGAATCAACTGAATCAGTTCTGGGGGCAACTCAAGGCTGCTCTATCGGTCCATGAGACCGTCGCCCATCATCAGCACCTGCCACAGGCGCGTTTGCGCCAGATGGAAAGCCGCTCCAACGCGGCCATTTTAGAGGCCGAGGCTGTGCCCAGGGGCGCCGTTCGTCCGGAAGCCGAGCTGATCGACTCTCTAGCCTCCCAGCGGGCGACAGTCTGCGACAATCAACTGCGCTGGTCTTGCAATCCGGACAAAGGGATCAAGCAGGAAATCAGAAAAGGCCATCAACTGAGTGGCGTGGCTCGCGGCTTCTCGATTGACCCCCTAGTTGATTGACCCCCTAGTCGATATGGATAAGTAGACATAAATTTAGCTACCAAAAACTGACATTGACATCCGCCTGAAAGTATGACAATTTACCGATGGCGTTGCAGTACAGGTCTTATATGACCTCCTGTTAAGGATTGATTTTGACAGTTCACCTGGAAGAAAAAAGGACCATCTTGTCCGACGAGACAGCGGACAAAGCGAGAGGCGTTGGCGGCACGACTTTGTCTGCACCGGCGCAGGCTGACAGTACAATCGAACAAGAGCAAGACGAGGCCTTCGACAGTCGCGACGGCTTGCGTATCGCCGGTCAATTTCTACTGCGCGAAGTAGTTCGCTATGGCGGACAGGCAGCTCTAGTTTTAGCCCTTCTAGCGGTCATCGCCGGAGCCGGTTACTGGAGTCTTGGTGAAATGCGCAGTCTGCCGCAGTTTATCAATCAAATCGCCCGACCTTTCCTGCCTCCACCGACTGCGAAAGCGCCGAGCCCGTCGGCCGAGAGTAAAGCTCTTGCTGAAAAAGCCGAAAAGGCGCGAGTCGAGAAAGCTCGCCTTGCTGCTCTGCCTAAAAAACATCACCGCCATGCGGCCAAAAACAGCGTGCCTAAATATGTCGAGAGGAGGCCTGCCTATGCGCCTTATTCAAGCGATCCCAGCGGCGGCCGCATTATTTATCAAGATTCGATGATCACCGAATATCGTTGGAATAAATAGCGGCTTTTTTTTAAAGGCCCTGCTGATTTTTAAAGTTCTGCTGGTTTTGAAATTCCTGACGCAAAATTGCTTTGGCGCTGGTCATGATTGCCGCCATTTTTTCGCGTCCGATTTCTTCAACGCTGGGAGATTGTTCGATTGGCGCGAAGATCTGGTCATACCATGATTGCTGGCGGAAAATCTCGTACCAGTTACTCAACATGTCCCATTCACCATCATTGATACCAAGTAGGAAGCGCGCTCTAAATGGGTCGACGCCCTCCATCTCGAAGGCCGGCACGCGCAAATCGCGACCGAGGCCGGTATCGAAATAGTAGCCCGAATTGTCTCCGTCGACATTGCCGTATATGTCGAAACGTTTGATCAAATCTTGTCCTTCCTCGATATAAGAATCATGCAGACGTTTGCCTTTGGCTGTGAGTTTGTAGGCCGCTTTTTTGACGTCGATTTCGATAAGTTCGTTTTTCTCGGCCCAGGCTAACACTTCGATCAATTCCGGATAATCTTTGGTGACGTCGATGGCATAGCCGATGGCGATTTGATGTAAAAACATAACGCGGCTGAGGTCTTCGATTATCTGCTCTTTTGATTGCGGCGCGCTGGAGTTGGCTCCACTGGCGGTGCTGCTCGCGAGCGTACTGTTGGAGCCGGACGTGATTGCCGCGCCGCCCGCTGCGTCGACGCCGATCGAAGGAAAAGGCACACCGAGGACGACGAGTTCACAGCGCATATAACGGATGCCGTCGCGCTCAGATTGACGGAAGGCCCGACTCAATTGGCTATCGGGATCAAGCTCACGACCATTGGCCAAGAAATGCACACCGTCGCGGATGAAAAGGCCGTCTTCATCGCGGTCGAAGATCGCTTCTTGAATGATTTTCAAGTCGTCTATTTGACCTTCCGAGAGAAGTCCATCTTCCACCGTTTTTTCCGGATCGGCGCCGAGCACGTCGAAGATGACGTCGACTGCCGAATGTAGAACCGTTTGCTCTGGTAAGGTAAGAACGACAAGGTGCTGTTTTCGATCATCGGTGATGGTCAATTGATACATTGCAAATTGCCCTTATCTTGCTCTGGATTTCATGCTCGTCGCCGTCTGTCTAACGACCCCGTCTGCCGCCCCAGCCGCGCGAGCCGCCCATGCTGAAACCGGATGACCGTCTACCGCCCCAGCCGAAAGATGATCCGCTTGGTGAACCGGTGCTAAGGCCACCGGTCGAACTTGCTCCGCCGCCCAGTCCTCCCCATGATCTTCTCGTGCTGCCGCTATCGGAAGAAAATGTGCCGCCACCAAATTTGGTGCTGCTCTGCAGGCCGCCGCCCGGATTGGATTTGAAGCGAGAGAAGAAGCTTGTGTTGGTTGCTTTCTGCTGGCTGAATTGCGGGCTCTGGCGCCAGGTGTTGCGATAACCCATCAAGCCGCCATAGTTTGAATAGGGCGTGTAATAGCGACCACCCCATCCACCACCTCCGCCCATCAGGTGAGAGAGGACCATGAATTGCACGAGTGGACTGTCGAGAAGGCTGTGATGGCCTTCGTAATACGATCGGCCGTCCGAGCCGGCCATGCGGTAGGGCATATCGTTGTTGACCACATCGCCGGTTTGCTCGATTGTAAAGAGCTTGTCGTCACCTGGCTGGAAGCCTGGTTTGGCGTCTTTGCTTTTGGAGATGAAACCGGTGACGACGAGCCGGTTATTGTTGCGGGTGGCGTCGAGGGCGACCACACCTTCACCGTCATAGATTTCGTTGACACGCTTTTCAAAAGCGGCCATCTGCTCGTTGAAGTCTTTGCCCTTGGTTTCAAAGAAGGCTTTCTGGACGGCTTCCAGATTGATTTTTTGAGATTCGCCCTGGATGGCGCCTGAGACATAATGCTGGCTAGGGCCAGCACCGGTCGAGCAGCCTGATAGGCAGGTAATCACCGCCAGGCAAGCGATAGCGGTCAGATTATGCCAACGTACCATGTCAAAATCTCCCTGGTTGTATCAGTACTATAACAACATTTCGCACAAAATTTGGCTGTAACACGGCCTTGAGGCTATCTTGAGATGTAATACAATAGTTAATTCGAAGCGGTTCCTGGCTGTTTCTTGTCCAAACTATCCCTGCTGGCCACATTGCGGGCTGCGCGCAAAATCTTGGAAAAATTGGTGAAATGGAAAGTAAAAAGAATGAAGAGCAGGAGCGCGCCAAGCTCGACGCCGGTGAGAATGCCTATGATGGTTCCTCGCATAAATCTGAAAGTATCATGGCCGGCCATATTCAACAGTCGATTCAAACCTGGATTCATCCCTGGAGCAAATTGCATCGCATTCCGGTTTTCAAACGGGTCTGGTTCTATCTCGCCATTATGGGCTTCTATACGACGATAGTTCATTTTATAGTCACCGGTCAGCTCACTTCCCAGATTTTCAAAGACGCGAGCAACATCGCCTATACATCGCTTGTCCTTGGTCTTCTTCTAGTTTTCCGCACCAATTCTGCCTATGAGCGCTGGTGGGAGGGTCGCAAACTCTGGGGACAGCTCGTTAATGAGTCGCGCAATCTCTGTTTGAAGGTGAAAAATCTATCCAGTGTGCCGGAAAGCGAAAAGGTGCGCTTGAGCGAGTATGTGGTCTCCTTTGCTTATACTCTCAAGAATCATCTGCGCGATGCCAAGCCGGCCAAACGCCTTCCGGGCATCAAAGCCAAGGCCGAAAACGACGAATACCATTTGCCCGTTCAGGTCACTGACTCCATCTATCACCTCATTCAAGGATGGTATCAGAGTGGGCACATCGATGGTTTCCTGCTTCTGCAGATGGATCGCCATATGCTCAGCTTCATGGACATTTGTGGAGCCTGCGAGCGAATTCGCAGCTCGCCGCTAGTACTCTCCTATCGCGCCTTCATCCGTCAAGGGATTGCCATCAACCTGGCCGCTCTGCCCTGGTATTCGGCGACAACCCTGCCTCTGCATTGGGGTTTGCCGATTATTATTTTCGCCTCTTACTTCCTGATCGGTCTCGAATTAATCGCCGAAGATATCGAAGACCCCTTTGGTTACGACGGTGATGACCTGCCACTCGATACGATCTGCGATAAGATCCGCATCGTTATTACGCAAATCATGCACGATCGTGACGGCAAGGCCAAAGATGAAAGACTGAAATACACGATGAGCAGCCAGCAGGTAATCCTCAGCGATCCGCTCTACGAGCACAAATAAATATTGGTCATTTTGACCTTCTGTTCCTTTTGGCCATGGCCCTTAAACCAGGTTTGCCTCTCTGGCCTGGTTGCGTTCTGTTTCGGCCTTGCTCACCATGGCACCGAGTTTGATACCATCTTCGGGGATGCAGCCGATGCCGACTGACCAGACGAAGCGCACGCCATTTCCGGTTTGGGCGAGCTCAGCATCGAAGTCGGCGATGAATTTACTGGCGTATTGGCGTGCCTGAGCTGACGGTCGATGCGGTAACAATACGCCGATATCGAGGATTTCATAATGGCCGATATGATCATAGGGTTCGAGATAGAGTCGCAAGCGCTCCGCGACCAGTTTCAGATCCTCGCTCGACAATTGTTCGATCACACCTGCACCTTCTTTGTGCACTTTGATGATCAGCAAGCTGAAAGGCAGGCGCAAGCGTAAGGCCCGTTGAAATTCAACCTCCATGAAGTGCATAAAAAGCGGATAGCTCAAAAGTCCCGTATCCGGGCGCAGCAATTCCTGAAAGGCTTCATGCACAGCTTCTTTTATCAAAGGAGATTGTGCTGTTTCAGCGCTGTTTGCCGTTACCGGTGCTCTATTCGGCAGTCCGATCATGCCGCACTTGTGCAGATTGAAAACCAGGGGCAACCATGCTGATTTCGGCAGGCCGGCTGCTCTGACGATGTCGCCCAGTGAAGTTTTTCCGTCGAAAGCGATATAAAACATCTTTTGATCTTGCATATTGACCGCGATACCTTCGCTCAATGCTTTTTCGAAATCAGCCTCGCTCAGTTGAGCGGTGCGAACTGGTTTGGCTTCAGCTTCCAGTCCGGCTTTGCCAAGGGCGTCGGTGTAGTCGCTCAGAGCGGCGCCTTCGAGCAGGAGCAGATCGAGCCTGCGCATCGGCGAGCGTTCGGTTGATTTCATCGCTGAATGAAATTGGAAAAAACCGTTGCGCCAGGTCATGCCCTCGAGCAAAACTTCTTCGCCGGTGATGTCGCGTACCGGTCCGGTCATCGAATCGCTTCGGAAAGAGGCACGTCTGGGGACTCCGTCTTCGAAAAATACCTCGAGCGATTCGAGACCACTGGTGATATCAAGGCGGCCGGTCATTTTCGTCACGCTGATCGATTGGAACAGATCGCAAACGCTAAGCTCGTTTAAATTGCCGGACGATGGCATGCCCGTCTGCGAGCTGCGTCGATCTTCGGCGCGCATTTCTGGAGCGCTCGTTGCTCTGCTGAATTGCTCTGAGCCGCCCGAATTAAATTGTTCACTTTCGTGTCCAAATTGCGGCGCCTCACGCGATGCATACAAGACGTCATCGCCCGGTCCAGCCATCTGCTGACTGATCGCTTGTGGTTCTGCCGCCACCTCGTCCAGGGTGGCCAGAGCCGTAGCCGATGTGCCACCGACCGGCGGTGCCTGGCCTGAGGCGTAAACAGCCTCCTCGATCAAATTGAAAATTAATTCGACGTCTGCGGTGTTGTATTCCCAGATTGTGTTCAGTCCCTCACATAGGGCCCATAGGGGCGATTCGTTCGTGCCGCGGCTGCGACCGAGACCGGCGGCGCTGCGAGGCTGCTGGACCTTGAGAATGAATTTTCGGCCGCGGTCTAAATTGAGTGGTTGCTGAATTGGTGCCGGGCCGGATTGGACTGCTCTGAGTAGCTTTTGCAGGTCTTCGGGCCTGGGGATGCGGTCGAGAGCTGGATGGATGACTGAATTTCTGCCTTGCATGATCACCCGATTGTTGATGTATCTCTGTTTTCGGTCGCCTCATATTTAATCTAATTACCACAGCCAGGCGTGCTGGAAACAATCGCTACTGCAGCTCTGTCGTTTCATATTGGCAGTGTTAAGGCAATTTGTGCGGCTTTGTGCATCTATTTGACATCTAGAGGGTATATTGGTAAGAGGCGCTGGCGGTCTTTTACCGCAACTACAATTGAACGCTTTAAAAACGTACTTTGCTGTGGCTGAGGATGAATAGGACGTTGGCTGATATTGATCAGGCTTTAATCAATTTCTGCGCCAGGCTTGATGATCGGACAAGAGCCAAGCTTCTGGCTTATCTCGCCGCCGCCCCTGCTTCGGCGGATCGCCTGCAGCCGGAGCGTCATCAGAGCCTTTTATCCGCTGCTGCTAATGTCGCTCCTGTCATGTTGTGGACATCGACGTCCGCTGGCGCTTTGACTTTTCTCAATACAGCTTCTGCCGCTTTCGACAATGTCGACTGGAGGAGTATCGAGGTAAAGGGCCTTTCCGGTTTTCTGGAATACTGTGATTTCCCGCGAGAACTGGAAAGGGATTTTGAGAAAACTCAGGAGATTCTGGTCAAAGTGCCGGATCGAGGTGGTAGTCTCCGTTTTTATCAGGTTAGCGCCCGAGCGCAGCGAGAAACAGATCAGGACGATAAATACTATTGGTCCGGCGCTCTTCTCGATGTCACCGCGCAGAAGATTGCCGCTGAAAAGCTGATTGAAACTCAAAAGCAGACTCTGGAAGCGCTGCAAATAAAATCAAATTTTGTCGCCAATGTCAGCCACGAATTGCGCACCCCGCTCAACGGCGTCCTCGGCATGCTCGAGATGGTTTCGCGCGGAGACCTCAGCCCGAAAATGGCTGGTTATGTTGCTTCAATGAAGGAAGCTGGCTCATCGCTTTTGACCATTATCAATGACTTGCTCGATTTTTCCAAAATCGAGGCCGGTAAAATTGAGTTGGTTCGCAGTGAATTTGATCTTAGCGGAGTAGTTGAATCCGTCGCCGATATTTTAGCTCCCGCCGCCGGAGAGAAAAATTTGCTGCTTTTGACCAGCATCGACAGTCGATTGCCGACAAAAGTGATTTCAGATCCTCAGCGCTTGCGGCAGATTCTCCTCAATCTGTGCGGTAACGCGATCAAATTTACCAGTCGCGGCGAAGTTTCGATCAAAGTAGAACCTTTTATCGAAGCGGATGGGAGCGATCAAATCGCTTTCACCGTGATCGATAGCGGCGCAGGTATTTCGCCTGATTTCTTACCGCAGCTCTTTGAGCCATTCGTTCAGGGCCAAAGTTCAGATGCGCCTTTCTCTCGTGGCACGGGCCTGGGTTTGAGCATTAGTAAACGTCTTGTGGAGCTACTTGGTGGCCAGATTTTCGTCCATAGTGAATTGGGTAATGGCAGCGTGTTTGGATTTACGATACCCTACAGCTGCACGTCAAAATCGGTAATTTCAGCCCTCTGGAGAGACGAGCCTGAAGTATTAGTGAGCGATTTGCCCTCCGTTTTAGTGATCGAGCCCCCGGAAAGTCCTGTCATCAGTCGTATGCTACAAGCAATGGGCATCAACGCCACTGTTGTGCCGACGGTGAAGGCTGCTGTTGCTGCCGCCAATAATGGTGCGACAAATGCACATAGAGCAATCTTTTTGGATACCATACGCTTTGCCGCAGAGTCGACTGCTTTTCTCGAGACGATTAAGACGATCATGCCGACTAATTGTCTGAAGATTATTCGGATCATACCGCCGCTCTCTTCCCGTCAGGATGAGCTCGATAACTGGTCGAATCTGGCCATGCTGGATATGGTCAGTTTGCCTCTGCCGGTCCATCGGCGATCGGTTTTGCAGCAATTGTTGCCGTTGAATCCCCGGGCTGCCACTTCTCAGCTCTCGCGGAAGCTTGCGAGTACGACTTTGGAGTTGCAAAATGTCCCTGCTGCGCAGCCAGCCGATCGCACTCTTACTCTCAGCCTCCCCAGCGAAAAACGTCGGGCCCTCGTCGCCGACGACAATGACATCAGCCGCCATGTTTCGACGCTATTTTTGCAAGACCTCGATTTTGATGTGGAGCTGGCAAATGATGGAGCGGAGGCGGTCAGGCTTTTTCTCACCAGAAAATTTGATCTTGTTTTATTGGATTGCCAGATGCCTCTCGTAAACGGCTTCGAGGCCGCCTCCATCATCAAGGAAATTCAGCAAAGGCGGCAGCAGGTCGTGCCTATATTTGCCGTCACCGCTAACGCCACCGAGGGCAGTCGCGAGTTTTGTCTGGAGAGCGGTATGGATGATTATCTGAGCAAGCCTCTCGATTCGGCCGTCCTGGCGAGACTGGTCGATCAATGGCTCGGTCGCGCTCCTACCTTCCGCACCGCTTCGCCTGTCAAGCCGAGTCTGTCTTCAGCCGTTGTCGATGAGTCGCAAATTGTGACACGTCAGCATATCAAGCACATTTAGACAGATTCAGATAGATTTAGATAGATCTAGTTGGACTTAGCTAGATTTAAACCGTTTGTCGATTAAATCTATTGGCGCTCACGGCAATCAGAAGCAGAGCAAATAAAACAAGTGCACCGATCTCGGGCCAGAGGATGCTCAGACCATCGCCCTTCAAGATTATGGCGCGGGCGATGAAGACATAATATCGCAGTGGATCGACTATCGATATCGCCTGTAAAAAGGCCGGCATCGTATCTAGTGGCACTACCGAGCCTGACAGGAGTATGAGCGGAATGTTGATGAAAAACGATGTCAGTTGCGATTGTCTCTGATTGTTGCAGAGCGTGCCGAGCAACATACCAAATCCGATGCCGACAAAAATGTATAGACTCGAGGCCAGCAGGAAGAGCAGGAAATTGCCGCGGAAGGGCAGGTGAAAGACAACGGCCGCCGCTCCGATAGCCATGCAGACGTCGGCGAGCAAAAAGGCGACCAGCGGTACCACCTTGGCTAAAAGAATTTCCCAGGTTTCGGCCGGGGTCATGAGCAATTGTTCCATGGTGCCGCTTTCTCTTTCTCTGAGCACCGCCGCTGATGCCACCAGCGTCGATGTCAAAGTCAGGCTCGCACCCAGTACGCCTGGTACGAAAAACCAGCTGGCCAGCTGACCGGGATTGTACAGGATATCGATGATCGGATCGACGAGCCTGGCCGCGTCAAATTTCATCAGGCCAAAGAAGCCGCTGTCGGAGGCGCCGCTGCTGCCGGGTGATGAAGAGCCACGTGAAAGCGAGCTGCCTCTGGGCTGCCTGGCTGAGATGCGTACGTTTTCCTTGATTTTTGCTTCGATATTGGCTTTGAATGCCGCTTGAAAGGCGGTCGGTTTATATGCGTTTACGGTGCGCAGGACATAAGCGCTGGCGATGCCTGCACTGTAGGCGTTGGCTCCATCGACCAGTACCTGAAGCGGAGCGGAGACACCCTTTTGCAGATCACGGCTGAATGCTTCTGGTACCACTATCGCCACGTCTACATTGCCTGAAGTGAGCTTCTCCGAAACGGCGCTTTCATCCTTGAAAGTAAGATTTTTGGTGAAAACACCGCTGTTTGTCAAACTGGATAGTAGATCGCGGCTCTCCCGGCTGTGACAGTGGTCGACGACGCCTAGGGTGAGGTTGCGCACCTGAGGGTCGAGGGCACCGCCCAGGATGAGGAGCTGGATAGTCGGCGGTACGATAATCAAAAAGAGCAGGTAGGGATTGCGGATGATCTCTCTTGTCTCTTTGAGAACAAGCGCCCAGAGGTGGCTGAGCGAGCTTGTCTCAAATGACGAGTTGGCCCGGTCTGAATCTTTTTTGTTTGCGGCTGTGCGCTCTAAAATTTCTGGCATCTGATTAGTTCAATCCTTCAACTGCATGCGGCGCAGTCCAAGCCATGTAAGAAAGAGGATAACGACGATGAAGGCGCAAAGCGCTAAAGGCACTTGCCAGATCGCCGGCCAACCGGCCGCCCGCACATAGGCGTCCCGGGTCAGGAGGATGAAATATCTGGCCGGCACGATTATTGAAAATAGCGACAGCGGAAAGGGGATATTATCGATTGGATAGACAAAGCCTGAGAGGAGCAGGCAGGGGAAAAAACCGGCTGTCGATGTCGCCTGCACGGCCGTTGTCTGCGAATTTGAATAAGTACCGAGCATCAAGCCGAAGAGGACGGAAGTGAGCACGTATAGAGGAGTTGCCACCAGGAGCGGTGTCGGATCGCCGATTGGATGGATCTGGAAGAGCAGCGCGCCTACTACCATGACCATCAGGGCGAGTGCCATGCCGACGATGAAGTAGATTAGAGCTTTGCCGAGCAGGAAGGCCATCGGCGCGACTTTAGAGGCATAGACTCGGATGATCGTGTCCTGCTCCTTTTCGCGTGAGGCGGCAACCGCAGCTAAAAGGGCCGGATACATCCAGAGAATGATTCCGAAAGCGCCCGGGACGATGAAGAGCGGTTCGGCCCGACCGGGGTTAAACCAGATGCGGAGCTGGGGTTTGACCATCTCGACCGAGACTTCCGGCAATCTGCTTTTGACCAGCCGGGCAATGAAATAGAGATTAGCCGCCTGGACGGTATTGGAGACGATCTGCGTATTGGCGATATCGGTGCCGTCGACGAGCACCCTCAGCGGTGCGCTTTTCTGCTGGAAAATCGCGGCGCTGAAGCCATGAGGGATGATCAAGCTCATCTTGGCCAGACCTCTATCGATGGCGTCGCGGGGAGACTTGGCCTGCGTCGCTTTGGTCGGGACGATGATGTTGGTGGCGTAGAGGCGGGCAATATATTCGCGGCTCAGATAGGTATTGTCGTGGTCCTCGACAAACATGGGAATGCTCGAGGACTCTAAGCGGATGCCGTAGCCAAATAAAATCAGTGAAAACAGAGGCAGAAGGAAAGCCAGAGCCATGCTCAGTTTGTCACGTTTGAATTCGCTCCATTCTTTGCTGGCTTGAGCGATCACTTGATTGAGGAAAGCGCCAGGGCCGCCCGGCCTTTGCGGCGAGCGGCTAGCTTTGCCGATTTCGTTGCGGTTCTCGCGGGGGCCATTTTCGATGGTCGAATGCATTACTTCGCCCCCTTCTCGTTGTTTCCGTCGGCATCTTGGTTGCGGCTCTGTTGCACAACGGCTATGAAGGCATCTTCCAGCGTAAAGGGAATCGGCTTGATTTGGTCTTTTGGCACGTCCTGCACTTTAGCGAGGTCGGCTTCGCTGTCGACGAGCAGGTGTATGCTGCTGCCAAAAATTGAAACCCGCCAGGGCTCGAATTCTTTTGATAGTTCGAGAAAGGTCTTTTGCGTATTGTCGCTGCGCACTTCGAATAATTTACCCTGCGTCTGGGCTTTGATTTCGCGAGGCGATCCCTGGGCCACCACCGACGAATTCGCCATCAGTGACATGCGCGTGCAGTATTCGGCTTCGTCCAGATAGTGCGTGGTGACAAGCACGGCCGTGCCTTTTTTGGCCAGCTCGCGCACCAGGCTCCAGATTTGTCTTCTGGCAATCGGGTCGACGCCGGCGGTCGGCTCGTCGAGGAATAGTATTTCCGGTTCATGAAGCACGGCCGCACCGAAGGCAACACGTTGCTTCCAGCCCCGGGGCAAAGGGCCGACTATCGATTTGCGCATGTCCGCTAAATTGCAGGCTTCTATTGCCCAGTCCAGCCGTTTTTGACGTTCGGCTTTCGGTATTTCATAAATTGAGGCATAAAATTCCAGATTTTCCTGCACGGTCAGCGCGTCATAGAGAGTAAATTTCTGACTCATGTATCCGATTTTCTTGCGCACTTTTCTGCTGCGCAGGTCGCCGGTTTCGCCTGCCAGGCTGACCTGCCCGGCCGTCGGCGCCAGCAGTCCGCAGAGCATTTTGATCGTAGTCGTTTTGCCGGCGCCGTTGGCGCCGAGCAGTCCATAAATTTCTCCATAAGGCAGCTCCAGATCGAAGTTTTTGACTGCTTGAAAATTATCGAAGCGCTTTTGCAAGCCTCTGGCGCTGATGGCGGCACCATTGTTTTTAGAGTCGCCGGAAGAATTTTTGCTTTGGCTCTCCCTGCTCTCGCTCGGAAATGGCTTGGGCGGGACTTCTTTGACGCCGAGCTCGCGCAGGCGCATGACAAAGACATTTTCCATGCTCGGCTCGGTCTGGCGGGCATGACTTATTTTGAAGCCTTCTTTTTGCAGACCTTCGCTGACTTCTTGTCGGGCGCGCTCGAAGTCTCTGGTCAAGACTTCGACATGGTCGCCATAGGTAAATATATCGACCAGATTTTCACTGTCGCTCTTGCGCAGAGCCTCAGTAGCCTGGGCCAGCGAGGCGAAGGTAGCGCTGCTGCTTTCCGTTTTTTCGCCATTGTTTTCGATGTCGATTTCGATTTCGATATCGAGGCGGCTCAGATTGAGCGCTTTTTTCAATTCTTTTGGACTGCCGCATTCGTGGACTTTGCCCTCGTACAGCAGGGCTACGCGACTGCAGCGCTCGGCTTCATCGAGAAATGGAGTGGCCACTATCGCCGTCACGCCTGCCTGGGTGAGCTCCGATAAAGTCTGCCAGAGTTCTCGTCGCGAGATCGGATCGAGGCCATTGGTCGGCTCATCCAACACCAGTAGTTTCGGCTCGCTGATCAGCGCGCAACAAAGGGCCAGCTTTTGCTTCATGCCGCCTGAGAGTTGGCTGGTCAATCTGTCGGCAAATTTATCCAGGCCCATTTTCTTCAGGTAGAGGTCCCGACGTTGTTCATAGTCTTCGGCTGAGACGCTGTGCAAGCCGGCTTCGTAGCGCAGGCTCTCTTCGATGGTCAATTCCGGGTAAAGAGCACCATTCTGCGGAACGTAGCCGATTTGTTCCCGCACCAGATTTGGTGCCTTGCCGTCGATCAGAATCTTACCGCTGGAGCTTTTCATAATTCCGCAGATAATATTGAGGGCCGTGGTCTTGCCCGCTCCATCCGGTCCGACGATGCCGAAGAGGTCACCTTTCTCAATCTCGAGATCCAGCCCCTGTAGCGCCTTGTGACCCCCTTTGTAGGTCTTGGTCAGGCCGCTGAGCGACACCACCGGCTTGCCTTTTGCTTCCGTCCTGTTTTCCTGTGAAGAAAGGACATTCATTAGTTTTTGTCCCTGTTCAATAAAATTTGTGCTTCCACCGGCATGCCTGCCTTGGCTCTGCCGTCCGGTTCGTCGATGTTTAACTTGATACCATAGACTTGTTTGACTCTGTCGTCTTTGAAATAGACATTTTGCGGCGTAAAAGAAGCCGTGTCATCTATGGCGGTGACGTGTCCGCTCATCGTGTGCCCTTTATCGGCCGGACCTTTGCCGCTTTCATCGTCGAGGAAAATATCGGCTTTTTGACCGAGTTTGACCTGGCTGAGCTTGCCTTCCTGGATAAAGCCTTTCATATAGATTGCATTTGGATCTGCCACAGAAAAAAGAATCTGACCCGGTGCCACCGCTTCGCCCGGATCGACACTGCGCGTCACAATCACTCCATCGATCGGACTGGTGATATTGAAATAAGAAATCTTCGATGAGACCTCGCCTTTTTCGGCTTGTGCTCTGATTACAGCTGCTTTGGCCTGCATCGCTTGGATCTGTGCCGCTTTCATTTGTCCGGTCAATTTTTCTTTTACTTCTTCTTTTTTCTTCCTACTGGTGAAAATTTTGGCGAAGAAGCCCTTGGATTTTTTCCGTGCCTTCTGGACATCTTCTTGCACGCTCTGCACTTGCTGGCCGGCCTGTCCCTGTGCCTGTCTGGCCAGAGCCTCCTGCGAGCCGGTGGCCTGCATTTTCACCTTCAGGGCGCGGGCGTCCAGGGTGAGTAGCAATTGCCCTTTGCGCACATGATCGCCTTCCTGAACGAGGACGCTGTTGACGCGTGAGGCGACACCAGCTGTCACATAAGTTTCGGGCGATTCTATACGACCGCTGAAAGTGATTTTATTTGGATCATCATTAGACTGACGAGGCATAAAAGCATACAAAAGCAGCGCCGAAAGTGCCACCACCGCCATGATCATCGCCGTCGGCGCTTTTTTTTGAGCAGGCGGGTTTTTATCTTTGCCCTTACGGGCCACTTGGCAGTCATTTTTTGATGCTTCCCCTCTGGCGGGGGACAGGTCAGTGCTCATTGTCCGTTCCTTATATGTAATGCCATTGCTGGTTCCAGAAGTGATTTTGATTTTTAAATAGAGCGATCGATTCAGGCACTGATGCCCTGGCATTACATGTCGGTAGATGAGTTTTGGCATTGCCTGCGGACTGCTCTTAATAAGGACGACGGGGTTGAATAACTGTGGTTCCAGGGCAACAAAGAAAAAAGTCTTCAGGCTGTTGTGGGAACTCTTTGGGGCTTTTCTCGCTCATTGTATTTATGTCCAGTCAGTCGCCTTAAATTTCACGAGAGAAACAGATGGCCAAGCAAGCGTTAGTAGTTTACAATCCGACTGCCAAAAGTCAGAATCCGGATGAGTCATGGATAGCCAGACTGGTGGCTGAATTGGGGCATCAGGACAATTACGTCACGACGCTTTTTCCGACCACGCCCGAGACGACGGTAAAAGACATAATCGCTTTGCTCCGGCCGGATCTCGACCTTGTCGTCGCCGCCGGGGGAGACGGCACGATTCGCTCGGTCCTCGCTGCTTTAGCCGAGGCGAAATCTGCTATACCCGCCGCCCTCATGCCGCTTGGCACCGGTAACGTGCTGGCCCGCAATCTGGGGATAGTCGACGAGCGATTTTTTGCCGATCCCCTCTCCCGCGCCTTTGACCCGATTGCTACTGGTGTACCGGTGCGCATCGACATGGGTATGATGAACGGTCATTATTTTGCCGGCATGGCCGGTGCCGGTCCTCTTTCCGATGCCTTCATGGTACCGGAACGCGAGGCCAAGACAAATTTCAAAAATCTGGCCTATGCCAAGGCCATGCTGGAAACGATGGCGATGCCGCCGATTATCTTCAAGGTGACCGCCGCTGGTCGCACCTTCAAGGTGGAAGCGTCAGGTATCTTCGTGGCCAATGTCGAAGACCTCGGTCTGGGCAAGCCTTGTGATATACGTCTTTTGACCGATGGCTATCTGGATTTGCATGTCCTAAATCCTAAAAACTTTGCCGAATATGTGGCCATCGGCTTCAGATTCGCTGCCGGTCACGATGATGAAAAAGCGCCGCACTATGTGCTGCGTGTCAAGGACGCGATAATTGAGGTGGTGCCTAAAAAAGGTTTGCGTTCGCGCTTCCAGGATGCCGTCAATAAAATCCGATCTATTCTTGAAGGCCGACCGGTGCCAGAGTCGCGCAGTCAATTTATCAAAGCGATGATCGACGGCGAGGAAGTCGGCACTACGCCCATGCGTGTCACTGTCATGCCGCATGCCGTTACCGTACTTGTACCTGCAGCTCGCGTCGAAGAGAGCCAGGAGCAAGATAAGCTCGAGCACGAGAAGGCTCAGGAAGAAAGGAGCAAGCAAAGCGGCGAGCCTGAGCCGGTCAACGCTAAGGCCGCTGCTGTCGAAGGTCAGGTCGTGAGCGATAGCAGAAAATCAGACTATGAGCCCGGAGAAGTGACTGCTTTTATAAACATTGCTTCTACGCATGACGGGGAGCCGACGATCGCTCCGCGCTAGCTATCGGCGGCTACTTCCTTGTGTTCGGCCGGTTGTGCCTCTCTTTCAGGTGCATTCGATGTGGGCTTGCTATCGGTTCTCGGTAACTGAGCGGCAGCTTCTTGAATTTTTTCAGCCGCCTTGTCCGACTCTGGTTTGTCTTTTACCGGTGCTTCTTCTTTTGCTTCTTTGCCTTCCTCGCCCGAATTTTGATCCGGTTTGCACTCTTTGGTTTCGGGGTCGCAGGTCTGACCGCCATTTTGGTCTTTTTTATCTTTGTTATTTTTGGCGTCTTTCTGCTCTTTTTTATCGCCGCCTTTGACATCGCCCATCGCATCTTCCGGCGATTCGGTGCCTGCCATGGCCGTCATTTCAGGCGAATTGCCCTTGGCTGGTTGAGGTGATTTTAAATTGGCGGCGTCCTTTGCTGTCGCATCGAAAAATTCCTGGGGACTGTTGCCCGCGTCGGAGCTTGCGCGATCATGCAGTTCCGCCGGCGGTGACGTTGTTTCTACGGCGCTGAATTCTTCCAATATCTTGTAGTGATGACTGGCCCCTTTGGGCACTACCCAGGAGTCGCCGGCATTGAGCAAAACCATCTGGCCTTCGAGATGCAGTTCGGCTTTGCCTTTGATTGCATAGCCAATCGTTTCGTATTCGTGTCTTGTATCTGATTTATTCTTGTCGGTCGATTCATTTTCCCAGAGTCGCATCGACATGGCTTTTCCGCAGGCCAGGTATTTTTGACCAGCTGCACCTTTGGGTGAATGAGTCGAATCAATCTTTGTAATCGTTGTATCTGCCATAAACCTATCCACCTTTGCATGGGACCGAAAATTTAGTCGGCATCGGGCGTCGACCTCTTTGGCATCGACGCGAGCATCGGTGCATAGTTCCAGGGCGATTTCCGGGCCTGTCTTCAGCTTGTCTTCGGTTGATGCGGCTGTTTGCGCAAAACCACCTCGCGCACGATCACATCGATGCGGTCCATAAGTTGTATATCTTTTTCTTTGTCCTTGGGGAAAAGTTCGGCGTTCAGCTGGTGCAATCTGGCCAGAAGGTGCATCTCGGGGAAGGAATGCCCGAAGATTTGCTGCTCACACCAGGCAACACGCGAAAGGGTTCTTTCTTCTGCGCTGGGCGGCGTCGACTTTTGTGCGTCTTCCAGTTCCTGCTGGATCGTCTGACGTCTGACGATCGCACCGGGATCATCATCGACGCTGTCGTAATGACGCGCTTGCTCCGCCAGGCTTTCTTGATGACTATAGGGCGTGAGTTGACCGATTGTCACATCTTTGGGCTTACGTTTGGCGCGTTCATATTGGTCGATGGCGTCGGTGCGCTCCTCCATGTCATTGCTGGTAGAAGCCTTGCCAAATATTTTTACTTCCATACGTGCCAGGCGCTGGGGCAAGGGCTGTGTTTCGTAGGTAGCGCCCAGGATTTCGCCCTCGAGAGCGGTTATATGGGGATAATGACCTGGAGATTCGAGCAGGATGTTGGCATCAGTGCCCGGTTCGGTCTTGTCTCTGGTCGCCGCCGGTCCGCTATGGCCGCCGGCTGCCGTCGCGCCGCTATTTGTCGTGACAGACAAAGGAACGGCAGCCAGGGGGACGATGCGCGCGATTTTGGCGATTCTTACCTGCGGGGCGCCCGTGCTGGTTGCTCCAAAAATGAAGTTTTCCAACCTGTCGAGGCGATGATCGTTGTTCTCACCGTCAAAAGAGCGCTCGAAAAATTTCTTTTCGTAAGTGGAGATTTCATCGGTGATTGCCGCCGTCGAGGCGATCGGTGGTGCGCTTACGGCGGCGGCGACCGGATTTTGCAGGCCGGCTGTCATGGTCGTGGTGGCGATGGCGGTGGCTGAGGCAAGTAGTGGCATCGAGATCGAAGTGAGAAGTGAGAACAGCGGCCGCATCTTATTGATTTCTCCAAGCTAGAAGTTTTTCTGGGCTGACATTTTTGCTTTTTAACCATTTGTCATCGTATATGGTGCTCATATAAGCTCGCCCGCCGTCGGGCAGGATGGCCACAATAGTTTGACGCTCCCCTGACTGCGCCTCCAGTTTGGCGCAGTAGCGCAGAGCTGCCGCGGCGATACAACCGGATGAGCTGCCGACGAAAAGGGCCTCTTTTTTCATCAGGGCGTAAGCAGTGCTAATCGCCTCCTCATCGCCGATTGATATGGCATCGTCGAGTATTTGCAAGTTGAGATTTTGGGGAATGATATCGCCGCCGATGCCTTCGACGAGATAAGAGGACGATTTGGACTGTAGGCGGTGAAAACGATCGCAGTGCACGCTGCCAATCGGATCGGCCAGAACTACCTTCAGGCTTGCTTTTTTTTCTTTGAGATATTTGCCGGCACCGCTCAATGTACCGCCCGTGCCCGCTCCGGCAATTAAAACATCGATTGTCCCTTCTGTCTGTTCCCAGATCTCGGGGCCGGTGAGCTGATAGTGCGCTTCGACATTGTCTTCATTGTTGAATTGATCGGCGAGCCAGGCTCCCCGCTCTTGTGCCAGGGCGTGGGCGGTATTGACGAAGTTGTCGGGATGATCGGCAGAAAGTCCGATCGGCGTGATCACCACTTGCGAGCCCAGGGCCTTGAGCATATTGACCTTATCCAGGCTCACTTTGGCCGACATCACGGTGGTCAATTTATAGCCCTTGAGAGCGGCGGCCATGGCCAGTCCGATCCCGGTATTGCCGGCCGTCGCTTCGATGATTTCGCCGCCCGGCTCGAGCAGTCCTTTTTTTTCGGCCTGTTCTACCATATACCAGGCGATGCGATCCTTGATCGACCCGCCCGGGTTGAGAAACTCACATTTTGCCAGCAGATTATGACCGCGGTCGGCTCCAAAGCGCTGCAAGCGGATCATCGGCGTACGGCCGATGGCGTCGGCAATCGACGACATGACTTGCATCGAGCCCTCCTTTTTGAGCCGGCAAACTTTGTGCTTGACGGCCTCTGGCCGCCGCCTTGCACTGAAGCCGATAATCGTGTCAGATTTTGCTTCCCCTTGCAAGCCTGTGGGCCGAAGCTGAGCTTTTTTGCACCTTTGGACAGCACTGGGCTCGGCGCCGGAGACGATGGCAGTTCATGGTCGTTTCAAATGGGGCCAGGCGGCGGCAATTCTGGAACCAAAGGCCTGAGAGGCCGTCACTTCACATAAAGCTCCGCCTGGCGGGGTATTATCCTGGAGCTCTTGTCTCATTTCTAATTCAGAGGTCATACGATGCGTCACCAGTCGGTCCACTTAGCCGCTTTATTTGCCGGGCTGACTTTTTCTCTGCAATGCCTGACTCCGACCTGCGAACTCGCCGCCGCTGCGGCTGATCCGGTTGTCCTCGCCGATCAGGTGACCAATACCAATGCCGCCCTTGTCACCGCTTCTGCTAATCGGGACGCCAGTGTCCTGGCTCCGCCCGTCACTACCACCGTCGACTCTGTGCGTAATTTTGCCGATCGTCAGAAGCAACCGCGGGTGGTGCTGGTTTTGAGCGGTGGCGGCTGTAAGACGGCGGCCCAAATAGGCGTGATCAGAAGTCTGGAAGCGCACCATGTGCCGATTGACAGCGTCATCGGCACGAGCATGGGCTCGATGATTGGCGCTCTCTATTGCGCCGGTATGCCCCTCGATAAAATCGAAAGTCTATTTATCGAGAAGAGCCTGCAGAAATCCTTACTTTCCAAGGTTATCATCAATTATCTTCTGCGGCCGGTCAAACCGATTGCCTATCTGGTGGCCGGCAAGCCTTATGCCGGGCTGTCATCCGGCGAGGGCTATCTCAAGTTTTTGCGTAAAAATCTGCCGGATAAATTCTCCGACTTGAAAACACCTTTTGCCGCGGTCGTGACCAATATCACCGATGGTCAGACCACTGTGCTTGCCGATGGCGACCTGCCCCAGGCCGTACTGGCCAGCTCCGCCGTGCCCACTTTGATCCAGCCTGTTTTGATCAAGGGCAAGCTTTATGTGGATGGCGGGCTGCGTGCCAATCTTCCGACCAATATCGCCCAGAGTCTTTCTTCGGGACTAATCATCTCGGTGCTTGTCGATAGCGCTATCAAGCCGGAACCGAATAAAAAATTCAAATCGAAAAACAATCTCGTTATGCGTGTTGCCGATATCGTCATGGCCGCTTCCGACAAACAGCAAGCTAAGAGTACCGACATTTTGATTTATCCCGACGTCGATTTCTGCCCGGGCTTTACTAAGGACACGGCTATCTTGAAAAGAACGGTCCTGGCCGGAGAACGAGCCGCAGACGCTATATTGCCTAAGATCGATCAGGCCCTGGCCGGACGTGAGCAGGACAGAGCCAGTCAGGTCGTTGAGGCCGTCAAAGTGGTGCCGAACACAAACGCCAACGGCTCCGCCGCTGACCTGACCAGAAGCGAGGAGAAAAAGCAATGAGCCTCGAAATTCAACCGAAGGAACAAAAGGCGTCGACGGAAAATTCGCGCACTCTGCGCTCATTGATCGACGACTTCGACAGCCGCGGCGCTCATCCGGCCTTAATCAGCTTTTCGGCGCGCTCGTCCGATACTGTCAGCTATGGTGCCTTTTACCAGGCCATTAAAAATATGGCCCGGGGCTTTGCCGGGCGCGGTTTGATAAAAGGCGACAGTGTTGTCTTTTTTGCGCCCAACTCACCGGCCTGGGTGATCAGTTGTCTTTCGGTCATCTATTATGGTGGTCTGGCTGTGCCGATGGATTCCCAGCAAAGCGATGAAGTGCTCGAGCATATCGTCAAAGATTGCCAGGCAAAGTTTATCTGTACCGATGCCAAAGGGGCTGAGCGTGTCGCCAGGGTCTGCAAGAAAAAAGATCTGAAGATCATTTTGCTCGATAAAGACGATGAACACGCCGAGGACAGCTGGAAAAATCTGGCTGTCACTCATGGAGCGCACACGCACAAATCAGACGTCGCCGCTGCTTCCAGTGGAGCCTATGTCGAGCCTTTACCCTGGCCCGAGATCGGGCCCGGTGATTTTACCCTGCTTTTTTACACCTCCGGCACCACCGGCATGCCTAAGGGCGCGCCTCTCACCCATGCCAATATTTTGATGCAGCTAGAATCGGTAATAGCCAAGCTCGACCTCTTGCGGCCGGCTGATCGAGTACTTCTGCCACTGCCGCTTTTTCACGTTTATCCGCTCAATATCGGACTCTTTGCTCCGCTCGTCATGGGCCTGCCGGTGGTCATGCCCAGATCGCTCACCGGCCCGGAGATCAAGCGAGCGATCAATCAAGGCCAGGTGACCGTGATCATCGCTGTGCCGCGCTTGATCCGCTCTTTGTATCAGGCGATCGAGAAAAAGTTTTATGCCAATAAAGTCGTCGGTGTGCTTTTCGATGGCTTGCTTGCCGGCTGCGGTTTTATCGATAACAATTGCCATACCAAGCTTGGCAAATTTGTCTTCAGCCCGGTGCACAAACAACTGGGGCCGACCCTGCGCATGTTCACCTCCGGCGGTGCGCCGATAGAACCAGCGCTCGCTGCAAAAATCCGCGCCCTTGGCTTTGATCTCGCTTGTGGTTATGGTCTGACTGAGACCTCTCCCCTGCTCGCACTGCGCATGCCTGCCGATAATAATATCGATTCTGCTGGCGAGCCCATTCCCGGTGTGGAAGTGCGCATCGTGCCCCTCGAAGATAAGGAAGCCCAGGGCAAGTCCAAGAACGGTGAAGGCGAAGTGCAGGCCCGCGGACCCAATGTCTTCAGCGGTTACCTCAATTTGCCCGATAAGACGAAGGAAGCTTTCAGCGCCGACGGCTGGTTTCGCACCGGCGACCTCGGTTATCTCAAGGGTAAAAGACTGTACATCGTCGGCCGCGCTTCATCGACTATCGTCATGGAAGGGGGCGAGAAGATCCAGCCCGATGATATCGAAGAAAGACTTTCAAAATTGGACGGCATCGAAGAGGTCGCCCTACTCCAAAGGGATCATAAGCTGGTGGCGCTCGTGGTGCCTGACGGCAAAGTGCCCGCCGACAAGGGTGGCCGCGACGCCATCGCCAATCATCTCAAGGAAGCGGCAAAGGGAGCCGCTTCCTACCTCGCCGTCACCGATTTTGCCATCACCGAAGGAGCTCTACCTCGGACCAATCTCGGCAAAGTCAAACGCTTCGAATTGCAGGAGATTTACGACAAGGCCAAGGCGGCGGAAAAATCCGCTAATGCGGACGCTAATCGCGGCGAAAAGTCGGCTGGCGGAGAAGGCGGATCTTCCCTTTCCAGCGCAGATCAGGCTCTCATGCAGGAGCCGAGTGCCCAAAAATGCATGGAATGGCTCAAGGGTCGCTATCTCGATCACGACATCACTTTAGAGACAAATCCGACTCTGGATCTTGGCATTGATTCGCTCGAATGGATGAATCTGACCATGGAATTGCTCGAGCAAACCGGCGCCGAATTGACCGAGGATGCCATCGCCCGCGTGACGACGGTGCGCGATCTTCTCAATGAAGTCAATCAAGCCGGAGAAGGCGGTGGCGGTGAAGGCAAACTTTCACCGCTGGAAGATCCAGACGATTATATCGACGCCAAGCAAAGACAGTTCGTCGAGCCGCTCAGCCCCGGGCAGATGAAACAGTCGCGCTTGCTCTACGACTTTTGCATGAGGCTGATGCAGCCTTTTGAGGTCGAGGCTATTGGCCGGGAAAATTTGCCGGCCGGGCAATTTGTCCTCACACCCAATCATGCCAGTTATATAGATGCTTTTGCCATTGTCGCCGCCCTCCCTTATGCTCGTTTGCAAAAGACGCAGTGGGCCGGTTGGGTCGGTATTGCCTATGCCAATCCACTATTTGCCTATCTGAGCCGGCTCGGCCAGGTCATCCCCATCGATGCTAAAAATTCGCTCCTGACCAGCCTGGCTATGGCAGCCATGGCTCTCAAAAACGGTAAAAATCTGGTCTGGTTTCCAGAGGGTGAGCGCACCCTGGACGGCAATCTCTTGCCTTTCAAAGCGGGCATCGGCAAGCTTTTGCAAAAGAGCGAAGTACCGATTGTGCCGTGCTATTTGAAAGACACTGCCAGGGCTCTACCGCCAGGTCGTTACTTTCCCGTGCGGCACAAAATCAAAGTCTATTTTGGCCAGCCGGTGACGGCAGCGGTGCTCGCCGCCGAGGGCAAGAAAAATGCCGGGGCTAAGGAAAAAGATAAGAGTGTCCCCGAGCTGACCGCCCTGGCCCTGCATGATCGCGTTGAAGCGCTGGCTAAAATTGCCCATGGCGAAGCGGAAATAGTCCAGAAATAGTCGTTTATAGAGTCAGGCGAAGGCTGTATTGCCGCCACCGCGGTCGGTGACGAATTCGCAGGCGAGGTCGGCTCTGGCGATCAGTTCGGTGGGATCATTGGCATGACCGGGGTAGTAGCTGACACCAAAGCTCAAGGTGACCGGTAAAACCGTCCAGTTGTGCTTGAACTCCATTGTCGAAAGCTTCTTCTGCAGACGATCGCATAAAACCGCCGCGCCACGTCCCGGCGTCTCGGGCAAAAGCAAGACATAGCGGTCGGCAGAGAGTTTGCCTATCGTGTCCAGATCGCTGCGGGCGCCGTCGAGGAGTAATTTGACGACAGCTCCGCTGATCTGGTCGGCGGTGGCCGGGCCATATTGTCTGAGCACATTTTGATAGCCGTCTATCTGGGCGACGACCACCGATGTCGTACGGTTGAAGCGCTTGGAGCGCTTCAATTCACGGAAGAGTGTCTGCATGAAGTAGCGAAGTTTATATATGCCCTTGACACCATCGTAAAAAGTGAGCATTTCCAGCTCCTCTTCGGTGATGTAAAAGTCCGCTTCTTTCTTTTCTTCGTTGAAGGCTGTGGCGGGCTGAGCATAAGGCGCGCCTGCTCCGCGGTCGCCCTGCTCTTCGAACACCCGGTCGCGGATATTGCGTAAGCTGTCGTTGAAAGAACCTGTGGTAAAGGATGCCTTATCTGGTTGCTGACTGTTGGGATCGGACATGCAGGAATCGCCTCGCCATTTCCTTTTATTCTAGTCAAACTGAGAGCCGCTGACTAGGTGGCAGGGGAACATTGCAGCGAGACTTGTAGTCTTTAGATCCACCAAGCGGGGAATCGACAATGTCCAGTCTATGCAAGCGCTCTGTACTCAGCCTGTCGGCTATTGCCACTCTTTCTCTGGCTATTCTTGCCATCTTTACCGAGCCGGCAAACGCCTGGGGAAGTCTTGACGTCAAGCTCGGCAAAGGGGAGGAAGTGCAGGCCAAGAGCGGTTTTTTCGGTAATAAAAAATTCAAGGCACAGGATCGGCTCGGTGACAAATTAGAGGAAAGTCGAGGCATTCTCGGCAATGAGCATGAGGCAGTGCAGATGCTGGGCAATGGCTTCGCTTATAATCGCGGCATTTTCGGTAATAAGTCGCTTTCGGGCGGTACGATGCTTGGTGATAAATTTGAGACGCATCGCATGCTGTTTGGTATAGGCCCACGTATCACCAAGGTCGACTTGAGCGGTACAACCGGTCTGGCCGAGCAGTTTCTCGGCGGCGGTCGGATCAATCCGGCCGGTCTGAGCGGTGGTCTGCCTGGGGCAGTCGGCGGAGCGGCACCGATCGACTATCAAAAATATTCGCCCCTGCACCGTTTGCACAATGGTACAGTGCAACCCCAGGGCGGCTTCAGCTCGGACGGGAAACCTCTGCCGGCCGATGCCGGAGCCCAGTCGCAGTTTGGCGGCGCCCCGGCTCAGGCGAATCCTTCCGGGTCTTCTGATCTCTCAGGTGGTCTCTCCGGTCAGTTTCCCGATCCGCCAAAAAACGCGCCGTTCACCCCAGAAAACAGCCCCAACTAAACTGAGTTAGCGCGTCAGGGTAGCAGCGCTGGTTAGTCCATATCTTTGGGTGTACTGGCGTCGATTTCCATTTTGAAAGTCTGGAGATCGGTCTCGAAGGCTGTGGGCGCCACCATGACGTCCCCGGAAAAAGGATCGTCATAGGACGCGAGCAGGAAAATATTGAGACAGATGACTAGGCTGACCATGGAGACCATGATCAGTTGTATCTTCAATCTATTAGCGGCAAAAAAATAGGTGAAGACGATGGTAGCGACGCCGCCGATGACCAGCACCACCCACAGTACCGTCGGCAAGCCGTTGTGCAGAGCCTCGACACGCAAGCGGTGATTGTCGGCCAGCGTTACCATGCAGTTGAGCAAGGTCTGGTGGACATTGCTTTCTCCCTGACCTTCGGGGACCAGATGCACGCACTCCGCCCAGAGTTTGCGATAGGTTTGCCAGGCGGCATTGCTTGTTTTATGGGCGGCCAATTTTGGCCATTCGTCATTTATCGTCTGCTCGGCATAGGTAACGCAAAGAGCGCGGATGCGATCTCGATCTGCTGTCGGAAAGCCGTCGGCCAGGCGGAAGACATCGCCCAGGGAAGCCGCTTCCTGCTGGACAATCGCTCTGGCCTGGGCAAATCTTTGCATGGCGTCGCCGACCATGAAGCCGAGCAAAACGGCAAACATCATGCCGACCACCTGAGAGAGCGGATCGGTGACGTCGTGTTGGGTCTTCAGGTCTTCGGCGAGGATCCAGCGACGCACCAGGACCAGGCCACCAAGGGATAAGGCTACGACAATTAGGGTGAAAAATAAACTGACTGCCAAGGTTATCTGCACTCCAAAATCTCCGGCTATCTGTGTCGTTTACCGCTGAGGCGACTGGTCAGCGATTCCAATTGTTTTCGGGTCTGGGCCAGTCTGGGACTGGCACTGTCCAGTGATTTGCTTTCAATGGCGAGGGCTTGTTGGAAGCAGTCCTTGGCCTGGACGAGATTGTTGTTGTGGATGTAGAGCGAGCCCAGGCTCTCATAACTGTCGGCGATCAGGGGACTGTCGGCGTCCAGTTTTTTCTTGCGTATGGCTAAAGCCTGCTTGTACAGCGCTTCTGCTTGTGGACTGTTATCGGCAAGCTGATAGGCCTGACCGAGATTGCAAAGTGCCGTGGCCACTTCCGGACTGTCGCCGCCTTTGTCGTCCTGGATCATGCGCAGGGCCGAAGTGAGCTCGCTAATAGCCTTCTGGTAGCTGTGCTCGCGCATGTGCAGATAGCCCAGTCCGGCCAGAGAATCCGCCACCAGGGGTGAGCTGTCACCGTCGATCTTGCGTCTGGTCTGATAGGACGCCTGCAAGACCGTTTCCGCTTGGTTATATTGACCGAGCGCGGTCAGGTCCTTGCCCAGGGATGATTGCACTTCCGCCGTTTCTTTCGAGGCGGCGCCGTGCTTGGTCGTCTTGATGCGAAGCGCTGATTCCAGGCTGCTTTTTGCATTGTTATAGTCGCCTTCGGCATACTGGATCATGCCGAGCAAGAAGGGTGAATTTTCGTTTTCAGGCAAACCTTTGATGCGTTCTTCATTTACGGCTGATCTGATCATCTGCTCGGCTTCGCCATATTTACCTTTGTTATAGGCGTCCATCGCCTGTTTTTGCAGTTTTTCGATTTTGGCATTGCCCTGGGGGGCCATCATGCCGAGCAAGACTGTGACTGCGATCAAGCCGATGACGACAACGGCGATGATGATCAATTTTGGCGAATTGCGCGGTATCTTAATATACGGACCGGTGACGAGTTGACCGCGCGCCACCGGGGATGGTGCATCAGCAGTACGCTCGTTCGGGCCTGGCACCCCGGTCGGGGTTGCCTTGATTTGTGTATGACTGGCGGCCGTACTCGCATCCTCTTCAGAGGCCGAAATCGAGCCGGAGGCATTGCCTTCGGCTATTTGGTTCATGGCCGGCAAGTCACCGGTCTGGCTCGGCTTTTTGGCAACTTCGTCGCCGGCGGCTCTGCTTGCAGTAGTGGCTTCGTTGTCCGCCGCCTGGATATCGGTACCGGTGACATTTATGTTCAGCACCGCCGCTGGTGGCAAGTTGACACTGGTCAGGGCCGCCGACGGCTTAATACCGGCTAGCGATCCATATGTCTTTGTGGCAATTTCCCTTTGATAGGCGTCGACCGATTCCAGGGCTGTTTTCAATTCGGCCATGTTCTGGTAACGGTCTTCAGGCTTTTTCGCCAGGGCTTTGAAGACGACCGCTTCCAGATCTTCGGGTAGATTGTACTCGGGGCACACTTCCGAAAACGGTGCCGGCATTTCGTTGACGTGCTTGTAGAGGCATTCGACGAGATCGCCGCCCATCAGCGGTGGTCTGCCCGTCAGGACTCGATACATGACGCAACCGAGGGCATAGATGTCGGAGCGGGCGTCGACCGGCTGAGCGCGGCATTGTTCCGGGCTCATATAGTGCGGACTGCCGAAGACTTCACCAGTGCGCGTCAGGCTGTCCGAGGCAGTCTCGGAGGTCAATTGCTTGGCTATGCCGAAGTCGAGAATCTGCACGAAGTCGGGATCTTGATCAAGGGTGACGAGCATGATGTTGCTCGGCTTCAGATCCCGGTGGATCACCCCTTTTTCGTGGGCGTGACCAAGGCCCTGGCAGAGCTGGCGAAAAATATGCAGGGCTCTGTCGACCGGCAGGTGGCCGTTATTTTCGATCAAGTCGGTGAGACTTTTTCCTTCCAGAAAATTCATCACAAGATACGGGCTGCCGTCGTCGCTGACACCGAAGTCATGGACGGTTAAAATGTTTGGATGATTGAGAGCGCTGGCCATTTCAGCTTCTTTCTGGAAGCGCTTCAAAGCGCTGGCGCCGGAAATCGTCTGAGGATGCATCATCTTGATTGCCACTTGACGTTTCATCAGGCGATGTTTGGCTTTGTAGACCTCACCCATGGCGCCGCCGCCGATTTTTTCTTCGATTTCATAGCGGCCGCCGAGGAGATGGCCGATCAGGCCGTCGAGCTGGATCGGTGTGAGCGCTGTGCCGTCGTGGGGGCAGGTTTGTTCGCCGTGGCTGTACTCAGTTTTGCAGGCCACACATATTTTTTTTGATATTTCGCCGCTGCCGTCTGCTGCCAAGATGGTCCCCTTTGATTGGCGGTGCGGCCAGTTACAATAGCTATTGAGATATTAATCCGATACTATCCGGTTACTAAATTCTTGCACCGGCACCGAGCATTATGATTATAGCCCCTTGCCGGGTCAGAACCGCCGATGGGCGGGCGATATGGCAGGCGTGTTAATGTGTGAGCTGAGTGCCTGAGGGGCATATGTCCATTAGTACAAAAGTTCAAAGAATAGAAATTTTCAGGTTATAAAAAAGTCGAGCAAGCAGGAGTTATTCGTGTCTGAGTCAGATTCGTCGAAAAATACCGGTACAGAATTGGCCGCGCTTCATGACAATACGATGTCGCCCCGCGATGACAGGAGGGCCCGCGGTCAGATCATGCACGAGGCTATCCCGCACCGCTCTCATGCTGTCTGGAAGCCCGCCGACAATAGGCCCGACCCCGTCGACCTCTTGCTCAAATCTGGTGAAGGTCGGATGCAGGAGCTTCTACCTCTGCGTTATGGGCGCATGCTCGTTTCGCCCTTTACTTTCTACAGGGGTACCGCTGGTCTGATGGCCTTTGATCTGGCCAACACGCCAAATTCGACAGTGCGCGTGCAGACCTGCGGTGATGCGCATTTGATGAATTTCGGTGCTTTCGCCACGCCCGAGCGTAACATCGTTTTTGATCTGAATGATTTTGACGAAACCCTTCCCGCTCCCTGGGAATGGGATTTGAAACGCCTGGCGGTAAGTTTCGTCCTCGCTGCTCGGGACAACGATCTCAAGGATAAACATGCGCGCAATGCGGCCCTGGCTATTGCCAAGTCCTATCGTAAAAAGACCCTGGAATATTCCAGGAAGAGTATTCTTGATATCTGGTATGACCGCATCGACTGGAGTGTCGTCCAGGAGAGCACTTCGGACAAGGAATTGAAGAAGCATCGACGCGAGCGCACCGAAAAAGCTCTGAAGCGCACCATTGCTTCCTACTATTTCCCAAAAATGACCGAAGCGGTGGATGGTAAACACACGATCAAGGATAATCCGCCCACCATCTATCACATGGCCGGTGCCGAGGGCGATAAATTTCGCGATCATGCCGCCCGGGCTCTGCCTATGTACCGCGAAACCTTGCAGGAAGACAGACGCAGGCTTTTCGACCGTTATAAGCTGGAGGACATCGCCATCAAAGTAGTCGGTATCGGCAGCGTCGGTACTGTTTGCGCGGTCGCCCTCATGCTCGCCCCCGATGACGAGCCGATGTTCCTGCAGTTCAAGCAGGCAACGAATTCTGTCCTTGAGGCCTATGCCGGACGAAGCGAATTTGAAAATCATGGTCAACGTGTAGTGGCCGGGCAGCGCATCATTCAATCGGCCAGCGACATTTTCCTGGGCTGGACACAGTTCGAGGACGGCAAGCATTTTTATATCAGACAGCTTCGTGACGGTAAGGTAAAGCTCGAACCCGAACTCTGGGACGGCGATCGCATGGCAGAAGCGGCCGAACTGATGGGGGCGGCGCTGGCCAGAGCGCATGCTCGTTCCGGCGATTCGACCGTAATTAGCGGCTACATGGGCGAGGAAAGTACCTTCGACGAGGCGATCGCTGATTTTGCCATGGCCTATGCCGATCAGGCTCTTGATGATTACGAGCGTTTCGCCGCCGCGGCAAAGCTTGGCAAGTTCAAGGTCGCCGACGACCTCGGTCTCGATTGAGCGCGGCGCGACTTGGACTGCGGTGCAATCATTTACAGACCCGGCGGATAAAAATACCAATTTATCGGACTTTGCGGAACTTAAATGTGTAATGTTTAGTCGATAATTGCGTACGGAGGCCGCATGAGGGTATATTGGAACATAGGGACGGCTGGCGCGCCTTTTTTTTATTGATTGGCGCCTCTTTTTTTGATTAGAAAAGAGGTTGTTTCTGGTTTCATCTCACATCTGTATCCGCGTTTTCTTTATTAATCAACGGAATCTCCATGGACGAAGACTGGCACAAATATAGACTGCTTGGAGAACAGGCCGCGGCGAGCGGCAACTACGCACAGGCTGAAGCGATGTGGGCCATGGCTGCCTTGATCGCTCAAGGCTTCGCCCAGAAAGACCCCCGTTTTGCCTTCAGTCTCGATAATCTCGGGCAGGTACTGGCTCGTCAAGGTAAGTTTCCCCTGGCTGAAAATATTCTCGGCCGCTCCTGGCAGACCAAGACGCAGCTCAATGTCTCTCAGGTGGAAGCGGCCCGCACGCTCAATATCGTCTCCGAATTGTATTTTTATCAAAAACGCTTTGAAGAATCGGAGCAGTTGATTGCCCGGGTCCTCAATGTCTACCAGACCATTTACGGACGCGAACATTCGCACACACAGGAAGTGGCGCGCAATTTGACGATGATCCAGCAGGCCCGCGCCGCCGCCTCCGGCCCGACTGCTTCTTCGGTCGTGCTATCCGCCGTTTCTGCTCAGGGGCAACAAGCTCAAGCGACCCAGCAGCAGCAATTGCAGCAACTTCAACAGCAGCAGCTCCAACAGCAACAAGCGCAGGCCGCCACTGTGCAAGCTCCTCCGGCGGCGCCGCCAGTCTATCGCTCGATACCGATGCCCCAGCCGGCTCCGGTGCAGGCCGCTGCGCAAGCGAGCGCTCCTGCCATTCCTCCGCCCAATCCAAATCCAGGCAAACCGCCAACCATCACTCTGCCCAGGCGCGCCTCCTCTTTCCGAAACAAGTGCGAACTTTGCGGTTTCGAAATCGACGGCGAATGGTGCGGTCGTTGCACCGGCACCAGTCTTAAAGCGATCAGTCCGGAAAACAGACTGAAATAGTCTCGCCGCTGCACCACCAGTAGTGATTTTTTAGTGTTGCAGAGCATTAGCGACGATAAATATGTGCTGCCAATCTCGGGCCAGATATTTTTTTGTTGAGGTCCAATTTATCCGCCGGCTAGCTCTCTTTGCTGCGATTAACTTACAGCAAAAAAATGCGACGGATTTTATTTGTCCGTCGCATCTTGATTTAATTGCGGTCGAAAGAGCTTAAGCGTTGGCACCAACGGTGGTGGCGGCTGCGTGTTCTTTTTGAGCGTGATCAAGAGCTTCCTGCAACTTTGCTTCTTGATCCATCGTCAGATTGGATTTGAGCACTTTGCCGCCACTACCGGCGATGTGCTCAAGCACCTTGTCCGCCGTCATCTGGCGGATCAAAACGCAGAGAGCCGAAGTACCCGGCTTGAGAGTTTCGCCGAGTTCTTTCATAAAGTTGTCATTGATGCCGACATCGGCGAGTGCGCCGCTCATCGCGCCGGTAGCGGCTCCCAGAGCCATGCCGAAGATCGGGCTGAAAAACAGGCAACCAATCAAAGTACCCCAGAAGCCTCCTTCCATCGCACCGAGTGCCGGTAAGCTGACGACTTGATGCAGCTTTACTTTGCCTTTCAAATCTCTGACGACGACAACGGCGTCTTCCATGTCGACCAGGTACTCTTTTTCGAGCATAACCATGTCATGTCTCATTTGCTGAGCCTTGGTCATGTCATCGTAGCCGACTACTATTAAAGTGCTCATCTACAACTCCTATAAAAATGCTATTGCTTTTACACCGTGAAAGACTGTCTCTCGGGCAAAAGGTTGCCCCGAGTCAGTAACATTAGCAGCTTTATGTAATCAAGCTGTGGCCTCTGTTTTGGCCGGGAGCAGATTTTAGGTTTCTCTCGTGTCGTAGGTATTATCGAAACTCAGACCCGCCGAATTCATCTTGCCGATATCGGCCAGATAGCGGCCACCGTATTGGGTGTGATTGTTGACGGCGCGGGCAATCGCTCTGGCTTTGCCTTCCTGATCCGAAGGCGGTATGGAATCGGCCGCTCCGAGAAATCGATTCGCTCCGGCCGCCCCGAACTGATTGGTCAGGTCGGCAACGAGAGCTACACCGGCTTCCGATGTGATGCCGTGCTGCTGAGCTACGGGAGCTGCTTCTTGAATCTTGGCCCGTACCTGGTCGAGTTGCAATTGTTGAAAAGCGGGATTTTGTACAAGTTGCTCGAGTTCTTTGCCGAGCTGGTTGTGCGGATTGAAATTGAGGCCTCTGATCATCTCCGGATTGGCTTTCATCTTGGCCGCCATTTCCGCTCCGAACAGTTCCACCAGGATTTCATAGCCGTCTGGTGTATTGGCAAAGTCTGAGAAGAGTTTTGGCAGTTCGCCTTTTCTCTGATTGGCCTGGAACATGCCGACCGATACACCGGCGCCATTATCGTTCCAGTTAATCGATGTCGGTTTGCCTTCGTTCGAGCTGATCAAAGCAGCGATGCGGTCAGTTGGATTGTTGCGATCGAGGCCGTGGGGCAATTTATTCCAGTCGACGGGAGCTGAAAAGGGCACTTCCTCTCCGCGTGCTCTCGCTTCGGCTGCAGTCGGCACGAGGCCGCCGTTGCCGCCCCGGTTGCCGGCACGGCTGCCCCAGTCCTTGGGCCCATGGGGCATGCCCACGTCACCACCGCGCTCTTTGGGCGGCACTGGACGAATGCTCGGACCGGCGTTGGTGCGGTCGATTACATCTTGCATGTCGGGCGATATCTGCTCTTGTTTGGTGTCCGGATAGTCTTTTTTGACCGCTTTGACCAGACCATCGAGAGCGGCCTGCTGATCTTTGTTTAGCTTGGCACCGGCTTCCACTTCGATGGTGACGGCGTCATCGCCTTTGTGCAGCCGTGTATCGGGAGACCGTTGCTCTTTGATGCGGCCTTCGGCGTCGATCACATAGTTGGCGGGCGGGTCGTCTTTTTTGTGGCCGAGGCGCACTTCTACCTTATTTACTTGGCTTTTTGCACGGGGCTCGAGGGTCGCGCTGCCTTCATGTGCCGTTTCTTTGGCGTCTACAGCTTTGTGCTTGGCATTTACATCGGCGGGATTGTCGGTATGCGAGACTGCGTGCTTGACTGGGACTTTTTCAATACGTGGGTCATCGAGACCGGTGAGCGGTTTGTCCGGGGTAATTCTGTGACTCTCTTTTTTCTTGCCCGTATGCTCGGCACTGTAGGCCGGCGCGGCGTCAGAGAGGCTGGCGACGTTTTTGCCTTCGTGGTGATAGGCTTCATGGCTGGCGGCTTTGATGCCGTGCGGTACCGCTTCTTGGTGATGATGCGGTTTGATAGGCTCATCGGCGCCGGCTGGGATGTGATGGTCACTTGTCATAGAGGTCACCGGAAGACTGGGGCTGACTAATAGGCTCAACTTCGATTTTAGGGACTTTGGCCGCATATTCAATGTGGTAATTACGAAGCACAAATTTCAGGCAAAAAAAGAGGAGTCGGCTTTTACCGACTCCTCTTTTTTTGCTGGTACTGTCTATGGTGCGGAAAATGCTTAGAGCAAGGTACGTTCGACGTCTCTGATTGCAGTCTGGGTTTGGCGCAGGTCGCTGTAGGTCCGGTCGAGACGTCTCGAGACATCGCTTATCGAGCCGGAGAGGACATTGCCATCATTGCGTCTTCTCAAATCGTCAAGCTGTCTTTTCAGGTCGTCTTGATCCCGGAGCAATTGGCTTTCTTTTCTGATCAACTGGACGCGGGTCGTCTGCAGCTGGTCGATGATATAAGGGTCGGTCATGCCTGCGTGGGCGGCACCAGCCAGGCAGAGCGGATTGAGGGCGAGGATGGCCGCTGCGGTCAATATTGTTTTGGATGCCAGGTTTTTGATTGTCTTGTTCATGGTCTTGATTTTTGTCTTTCTGTGGCAGGCCTACCCGATAAATTTGAATTGAGACCTGCGCTTTCGATGCAGATAGAATAGCCGCCGAATTGGCCTTGTAAAATAGCCACTTTTGTGATTTTATAGCAGTCCACTTAAGGAGATCCTTAAGGGCTGTCGCGGTCGTATCCAATTACGAGCATTCTGGATATCAGGTATATATATGGATTTTCAATTCAGCTTTGACCCCGAATCCTCCGCCCCGCTGCATCGCCAGCTCTATGAGGCGATCCGCCGCGGTATTTTGCGGCGGGAGTTGGGCGCCGGCCAACGCGTCCCTTCCAGTCGTGCTCTTGCCGCTACACTGGGCGTTTCGCGGGCTACGGTGACAACCAGTTTTGAACTCTTATTAAGTGAAGGCTATCTGGAAGCGACGACCGGTTCGGGCACCTTCGTCTGTCGGCAACTCCCCGAAGACATGCTCAGAATGCAGGATTCCGAACTTTTCGACGACGAAATAGCCAATGCCGCCCCAGTCGCGGTGCCTCCAGTGCCGGCCAGTCAAGTGGTCCGGTCCGCTGTCGGGTGGATCGGGCTATCGGCCCAGTCCACTTATGGAAGGTCTCCGGCCTCAACCGATGCAATTATCGACGGGGCGGCGATTGCCGCCACTCCCTCCCCGGACCTTGTGACCGCTCTCAATCCTGTTTCCTCCGTATCGGCGGATCCTTCACCTCAAAATGTGACCAATTTAAGAAATGCGGCCAAACTTTCGTCCCGATTGTCCTGGTACGGCAATTCTTTACTCGAGCGTAAGTGGCTAGACTTTGCCGCCGACGAACCGGAAATTCAATTTATATTCGGGCGACCTGACCTGGAGCATTTCCCTATCCGTCAGTGGAATCAGCTTTATTTACAGCACGCAAAACGCCGACATTTCACCCTGCTCGATGCGCCGGGTAATGCCCGGGGCCTTTTAACTTTGCGCAGCGCCCTGGCCGATTATTTGACCCGGTCAAGAGGATTGCATTGCAGCGCCGAGCAAGTGATCATCGTCAACGGCTCGCAGCAGGGCATCGATCTGGTAACGAGAGTGCTGATCGATCGCGGCGATCTGGTCGGCATCGAAGAGCCTGGCTACATCGGCGCCCAGAAGGCCCTGCTGGCACAGGGGGCCAGGCTCGAGCCGATTGCTGTCGATCTGAACGGCTTGAGAGTTGATGATCTCAAACGTCGCTTCGATCCAGTCTCTTCTTCTTCTTCTTCTTCTTCTTCTTCTGGCGGGCGCTTAAAGATGCTCTATTTGACGCCGTCGCATCAGTATCCGACCGGCGTCGTCCTCGCCCTGCCCCGTCGCCTCGAGCTACTTGCCTGGGCGCAGCGTACCGGCACCTTTTTAATCGAAGATGATTACGACAGCGAATATCGCTATAAAGGCAGGCCTATCCCGGCCCTGGCCGGTCTGGATAAGGGCGATTCGGTGATCTATATAGGTACTTTTTCGAAAGTGCTGCTGCCTTCTTTGCGCCTTGGTTATCTGGTCGTGCCAAAGCCACTGGTCGAAATTTTTTCGCGGGCCAAATGGCTCAGCGACCGCCATTCGCCTCTGCTCGAACAGCAGGTCCTCGCCGACTTTATCAAGCTCGGCCATATGGAGCGGCACACGAGGCGCATGCGCAGTCTTTACGAGCTCAAGCGCAAGCTGGTCATCTCCACCATCCAATCACTTTTTGGCGAGCGTGCCTCCATCCTTGGTGACAATGCCGGCATCAACGTGCTCGTCCGCTTCCAGTCCAGCTTAAGCGACGATCAGATTGTCGAGGCCTGCCGCAAACGAGGTGTCGGTATCAAAAGCACGCGCGACTATTATCTGCAAACCCCGCAACAGGGCGAATTTGTGCTCAATTATGGTGGCCTGACCGATGGCGAGATCGTCGACGGCCTCGGCCGCCTCTCGGAAGTAATTCATATGCTCGGCTGATATATCCGCCGCTCATTTTCAGGCATAAAACTGCCGGTAGGCGGGGAACAATGAGTACAGCTACGAACGGACAATCTTGGCTAATTGTGAGGATGATTATGAAGCGCTGGAGCCGAAACTTTTCCTTTTCTCTGCTCGCCCTGGCTACAGCCAGCTCTACTCTTTCCGGTCTGGCTTCTGAACCGAAAGCCGCGGTTACTCTTTCCAAAGCGGAGACGGTGAAAAAGCTGCCCTCGGATACGAGCCGCGCCAAAACAGCGGCCAATCAGCCCAAGCTCTTTCAAAACGCGGTCGTGCCCACCGATATGATGGCCGCCATCGATGACTTCGTCAAGCACGAGGCGAAGGCCCTCGGTGGGGACGAATACACGCCCCAGCGCGAAATCGGCCGCGGCAATCTGAGCAGCTGTCCGGGCGGATGCTTCGTCGCAGTCTATCTGCTCGAAGGCGTACCGTTTCGGGGCAGCAACAATAACACTCAATTTCTCGCCGCTTTTACCTACAGCGAGGGCAAGCCTATGCTCCTTGCCAGCTGTCAGTGCGGAGGACGTGGCCTGCGCTATCTCAAGTGCAAGTCGCTCGGCGGCGATGATTTGAAATTCGACACCGAATTTTATCTGCCGAAAGATCCAATGAGTACGCCTTCCGGCCGCGGTCTGGCCACATACGTTATCGCCGACAAACATCTGATTGAAATGCCCTGATCGTGGAGGTCGACAGTGTCTGAAAAAATTCTTCGTGCCTGCCTCGCTACCGCACTGAGCGTTGCTCTCGCCCAGGCGGCTCAGGCTGATAGTTTCAAAGCTCGCGTCGTCTCCGTCGTCGATGGAGACACGATCAATGTGGTCGGCCTTGGCGGCGGCCCCGGTGCGCCCCGCGAAAAAGTAATTTTATACGGTATCGATTGTCCCGAACCAACGCAGGATTTTGGTGCTCAGGCTAAACAATTTACCGATCAGGCTTGCTTCCGTAAGGAAGTAACCGTCGATGTAAAAAGTAAAGATTCGCATGGGCGGCTGGTTGCCACTATAGTTTTAGCCGATGGCAGTAATTTGAATGAGGCTCTTCTGGCAAACGGTCTGGCCTGGTGGAGCGACAAATTTGCCCCGAACGAATTTTTGCTCAAGCAAATGCATGAAAGCGCCAGGACCGCTCATAAAGGTCTCTGGTCCGCACCAAATCCGGTGCCTCCCTGGGTATTCAGGAACGGCGATAAAAACGTGCAGGCCGAAATAAAAACAAAATAGTCTGTCTGTTTTCTTTTTTGTTCGTTCGTTCGTTTGATTATTTATGGGAGAACATGGCCAGGACGAGCTTGAAATAAGCATCGAGATCCAGTCTCGAGATGCCGCTTTTGGGGGCGGTGGCACCTTCGAGCACTGACTGCGAAATCGCCTCTTGATTGCTCAATAAAAAGGTGATGAAGGATTTTTCGCGACCGGGTGTTTCTGGATTGTTCAAAAAACTCTGCAACTCGTCGGTCTCGATATAGCCATTGCCGTTTTGATCGAGTTGGTCAAAAGCCTTATAAGCGTAGGCTTTGATTTCCTGGATGGCATCAGCAGCGGTGCCCGTCGGCACATAATCATTGACCCAGGCGCTCTGGAAGTCGTCTTTTTCGGTTTCTGCATTGGTTCCTGATTCGCTCATGGTGGCCACTCCCAGGGGCTGGTGATTTGAAATTGCAAAAGCTATAGTAGCGTTTTTTTTTGCGGTAAGGGGTTAAAAGGGTCGCTTGACTATAGCTACGGCCTGCGAACCGCGGAAAAGCTGGGCTGTGCCGGCCGGTGTCACGACTTCGCCCAGGCGTTCCAGGCCGAGGCCGAGTAATTGGGTGCCGGCGGCAAAGGTGTCGGCTACACCGAGCACGGGCAGAGGGGTAGGCAGGTCGGTGTCGCGTTTGTCTTCGACGAGGATAATCTGCGGGTCTCGAGCCAGCTTCAAGGCGACGATGCGGCCCTGGCTTTCTACTTTATCCCAGGTGATTTTGGCTTCCAGTATGTGCTGGTAAAAATCCAGGTCGCGGTCGAAGTGGGCGGTGAAATACATCAGATAGACGATGCCGTCGTAAAGGGCCGGTTTTACAGGGGCGAGCGCCGGTATGCCGGTGAGCGTACTACCCTTACCCCGCCTCCGCTCCATGCTGTGGATAAGCATTATGGCCGTGGTTCGCTGTTTGAATTCCATCGCCTTTTCGCTACGACCGCTCGCCTCGATCTGCTTGGCGATGCTCTGCAGACTGGATGCTACTTCCTTCTGGTTGTCCCCGTAACGCTCTTCGAAGGCCGTGACGATTTTAGCCAGGTCTCTGTCGGCTTGCTCCTGACTGGAATTATCCAGGGCCGAGATTGCCAGATCGAATAAAGCGTCGCGAGCTTCGGACATTGTTGCTATTGTTTCTACCAGGGGGATCGAGTCATTAATTCTAGCCTGTAAAAAGCTCAGTTGGATTTGTCTGAGTAACCAGCTATTCATATATTAGATGCCGCTTCGGAGGGCTTTGTAAACAAGTCGTATATGATCCCTTGACTTGATCTTTGGCCTGACATACTATGGCACTCTGTACTCGAGGGCCACCAGTTGCGGCCCAAGCACTGACAAGTGGTTTAGTTAGCGGTCTATTTACCGGTCTATTTATATGAACAGTTTCTGGTTTTATTTTGGCTTTGCGCAGGTTCACTTGGGGTGAGTTTAGGCTCGTTCGAAACCTGAGTGAACCGCAGATTTCAAAGTCTGCGGTTTTTGTTTTTTCAAGCACCCGATAGAAAATTTTTGAAATTTAGCGAGGAATTATTCAGTGAAAAAGGCAGCACAGTGGTTTGGCTATTTCTCTTTTTATTTTTTCTGGTACCGACCCCGGGCTGGTGAACAACTACACGCAGTTGTGATCTGACGGCCCGGGACCTCGCAGGAAGCGAAGGACCGGGTTTTTTATTTTTCCCATATTGGAGCATCGACTAATCGTGAAAGAAGCAAAACTTACCTTGAAGCAACAATCGGATCAACAAACTGTTGTCTCGATCAGCGATACCGTCAGATGTGGAGGGCGTGAGCTCCTCATCGTTGGCGGACCTTGTACGGTGGAAAGTGCCGAACAAATCGAAGCGGTGGCCAGCCGTCTCAGTCAACACCCCATTCAAGCGCTGCGCGGCGGCGTTTACAAACCCCGCACTTCCCCTTACGCCTTCCAGGGCATGGGCAAGGCCGGTCTAGATATCCTGGAAAGGGCCCGCAATAAGTACGGTATGCCGGTAATCACCGAAGTAATGAGTGTCGAACAATTGCCGGAAGTAGCAGCGCAGGCCGATGTTTTGCAAGTGGGCAGCCGCAACATGCAAAATTTCGAATTGCTCAAGGCACTGGGCACTACGACCAAACCGATTTTGCTCAAGCGCGGTCTGTGCGCCACCATCGAAGAATTGATCATGGCCGCCGAATACGTCATGGCCTCCGGCAATCCCAATGTCATTCTTTGCGAGCGCGGTATCCGCAGCTATGACAGCTTCACTCGCAATGTCCTAGACCTAGGCGCTGTCGTCGCTCTCAAACAACTCACCCACTTGCCGGTAATCGTCGATCCCAGCCACGCCGCCGGCAAGAGAGAACTGGTCGCCGACCTGGCCCGGGCCGCCATCGCCTGCGGTGCCGATGGTTTGATCATCGAATGTCATCCGGAGCCGGAAAAATCAGTCTCCGACGCTCGTCAGGCTTTATCTCTTGATGATATGGCCGCGCTTGTCGGCAGCCTCGAGCTGATTGCTCAGGCCGTTGGTCGCACTCTACCTTTGCCTGTGGCTCGTCGTGCCCAGGCGGCCGCCGTTTGCGCGCCGGCCGAGTCTGAAACCGCTCTGGTCCAATTCGACGCAGTGGCCAGACTGGCTGCTGCCAGAGCCAATATCGATGCCATTGATCAAGAAATTTGCGCCCTTCTGCAAAAGCGTATGGCCTGCGGCACCGAAATCGCCGAAATCAAGGCAATCGGCGACCTGCCCGTCAAGGATACCGGTCGCGAAGTGATTGTCTTGACCAATGTCCGCGAATCAGCCAGCGATGTCGAAATCGGCCTTGCTCTGGAGGCAATCTACAAAACAGTGATTGCGGAGAGCGTTAAACTGCAAAAGCGCGTCCTGGCGGAAAGCTTGAAGCTTCCGCCGCAAATCTCCAAACAAACACTCCACAAACTGTCCCGCGTCCGCGCCCTGCGCCCCAATCGCATCGCCAGCAGCACTACAGTTATTTAGAAGAGCCTAAAGCCTGGAGCGCCGCTCATCGTGGCGCTTGCCGCCATGCTCGGTGAGTACCGAAATAATGTCGAGATGATTTTGCCTTTCGGCATCGTCCAGGGGCGTATTGCCCCAGCGGTCCATTGGATTGACCTCGACACCGAGCTCGAGCAGATAGCGCAGGGAAGCCACTTTGCCCTCGCTGGCGGCAAGATGCAGGGCCGTGCGCCTGTCGTAATCGCAAGCCCCTGGGTCGAGGCCGCGGGCAACGAGCCGGCGCATTTCTCCGACATCGCCTTCGGAGGCGGCGCAGCAAAAAGCAATTGTGCCGCCAAGGCGCGAATCATAAATATTGCGACGGGGATCGCTGCGATCGTCGCGTAAGCCGAGCATGCTGTCGAATGTGTGAAACTTGAAACGCGAAACCAGCTCGAGGCAGACATCGACTCCACGCACGCTATTGCCGAGCTCATCGAGCCGCGGCGACCAGACGGCCATGCCCAGGACATTGGGGACGACGAGCATGATCGCGCCCGATACGCCGCTTTTGGCCGGTATGCCTACCCGGAAGGCGAACTCTCCAGAAAAATCGTACATGCCGCAAGATGACATCAAGGATAGACAATTTTTTACATGGTCGGGGCGGAAGACCTGGGCTCCGGTAAGTGGGCAGTTGCCGCCATTAGCCAGGGTAGCCGCGATTATCGACATGGCCTGGGTGGTCACTTCTATCGAGCAGCACTGGAAATAAAATTCGAGCACTTCCTGCAGATTGGCATCTTTCGGAAAAGCTTTTTTCTCACGCATGAAATAACCAAGGGCAAAATTGCGATCGGCTGTTTGACGCTCAGAGAGGTAGACGGCATTGTCGAAGCCGATTTTCATCGAGCCGGCGCAGTCTTTCCATTTGCTCATCACATAGTCGAAGCGATCCGAGGGTGGTGCTCCGGGCTTGATCAGGGCACCGCACATGATGGCACCGGCATTGATCATCGGATTGTGCGGCAGGCCTTTGGCGTTGAGGGTGAGCTCGTTAAATGTTTTGCCGCTCGGCTCGGTGCCTACATAGCGGTGCAACACTGCTTCGCCCTGTTCTTCCAGGGCCAGGCAATAAGTAATTGGCTTCGAGCAAGACTGCACGCAAAAGAAATCTTCGCTGTCGCCGATGTCGAAGCGCTGGCCGTCGATGGAGCATATCGACAGGCCAAATTTATCGGGCGAGACCCTCTCCAGCTGAGGAATATAATTGGCCAGATGACCTTCGTGATTGGCCTCGACCTTTTCGAAAATTTTGGCTACGGCCTGGGAAAACTCGGCGAATTGCGGTATGGCCAGTTGTCCGCTCAAGACATTTTCGAAAAGAGTGGGACTGATTTCTTGCAAGGTGCCAAATTCGGAGGGTGTGATAAAGTCCGGCTCCAGACCCTGACTGATAGCCAGGGTCTGATTTTTCTTGAGCAGTTTGAAGAGCGAGACTACCCGCGGATCGTCAGATCTGATGCCGCTTTCGCTGAAGACGTCAATGAGCGCCTGCCGCGATACGCGATTTTCTTTGTCCGCGTAAGCCTGAAATAGTTTGTTAGGCTGTTCGCTCATTTAGGTCCATTCTTCTAAATCCGTCTGGTACATCCGTGAATGCAATGACTTTACCACTTACCTTTTTTGGCCAGTTCCTTTTGCGGATGAGCTTGCAGATATTCATCATAGGTGCCGTTATAATTTATCAGTCCGGTTTTTGTGAACGACAATATGCGGTTGGCTACCTGGGAGATAAGATCGCGGTCATGGGTTACTACAAAAACAGTACCCGGGAAGGCATTCAAGCCTTCCGCCAGCGCCGAAACCGATTCCAGATCGAGGTGGTTGGTCGGTTCGTCGAGGATCAGAATCGGATTTTTTTGCATCATCATCCGGGCCATGAGCAAACGTGCCGCTTCTCCGCCGGAGAGCGCTCCTGTTGCCTTCAGACTTTCTTCCCCTGAAAAAAGCATTTTGCCGAGCAAGCCGCGTACGTGCTGGTGGCCTTCATCTTTCATATAGGCCATCAGCCAGTCGAGGGCCGTGCTGCCCGGCTTGATTTCATCGTGGTAGTCCTGCGGATAGTAGCTCCACGAGGCCTGATCGGTCCATTTGATCGTCCCTTCGTCGGCGGGGATTTCGCCCATCAAGCAGCGCAGCAGTGTCGTTTTACCGACACCGTTAGCGCCGACGATAGCTACTTTTTCACCACGGGCAACATCTAAATTGAGACCTTTGAACAGAGTCTTGCCGTCGAAGCCTTTGGTCAGATCGCGCACGACGAGCACTTCACGCCCGGAAGGCTTTTCCTGTTCGAAGCGGATGAAAGGTCTCTGGATATTGGAGCGTTTCATCTCCTGGGGAGCGAGGCGCTCCATTTCTTTACGCCTGGATTGCACTTGCGAGGAGCGTTGACCGGCGGCGAAGCGGGCGACGAATTCTTGTAACTGGGCGATTTTCTTGGCCTTGTCGCGGTTGGCCGATTCGACGCTCTGGCGCGCCTGCATCTTGTGCTCGACCATGTCGTCGTAGCCGCCCGGATAGTTGATGATCGTGTCGTAGTCGATGTCGGCGATGTGAGTGCAGACCGAATTCAGAAAGTGGCGATCGTGCGAGATGACGATCAAAACGCCTTTGTACTCCCAGAGGAAGTCTTCTAGCCAGTGAATAGATTCGAGGTCGAGGTGGTTGGTCGGTTCGTCGAGGAGCAAAGCTTCCGGTTCGCCGAAGAGGGCCTGGGCGAGCAAGACACGAAACTTGTAGTCGGTGGCCAGGGTGCTCATCAAATTTTCGTGCTCTTCATCGGGTATACCGATGCCGCGCAGGATTTCTGCGGCTTCCAGTTCGGCCGCGTAGCCGTTTTCGTCGGCGATGATCACTTCCAGTTCACCGAGGCGATTCATCTGCTCTTCGGTCAGATCGGTTAGTTCGCAAAGAGCATCGCGTTCTTTGAAAGCGGACCAGAGGGCGTCGTTGCCCATGATTACCGTGTCGATGATGCGTTCGCTGTCGTAGGCAAACTGGTTTTGTTTGAGCACGCCCACTTTGCGCGGTTTTGTCACGGTGCCGCTATTAGAGGGCTCGAGTTCGCCGCTGAGGATTTTCATAAAAGTCGATTTGCCGGCACCATTTGGGCCGGTGAGGCCGTAGCGATAACCGGGGCTGAACTTGACCGAGACATTGTCGAACAGTGTCCTGCTGCCGTATCCCTTTGAAACTTCATTGACAATAATCATGCTAGTAAAAAATTCCCCACCAAGAAAGACGCGGCAAGCGCGTCACGACCCCGGTCGATTATAACCGCTGGCCTGTTTCGCTCCGTCCACCTTAGTCCTTTAGTCACTTTTTGTGTTGCAAAGTAGCGCTTCGCTTTACATATCAAGTGCTCTGGCCCGTTGGTGGAGGCCTGGAACCGCGAGCCGTTATCTTTGTCTGAGTGAAAAGGTAGAGGTTTTCGAATATTGTGCGAGGCAAATTAAATGGCTGGCATGCGGATCGTAATCATTGGTGGGGGCTTCTCCGGCGTCAAGTGCGCCAAAACCCTGCGCTCGCTTTTGCCCAGAGAGGCAGAGATTACGATGTTTAGTGAAGAAAATCACATGGTTTTCCATCCGCTCCTGGCCGAAGTCGCCGCCGCTAAAGTGCAGCCGACCGATATGGCGGCCGTTTTACGCGAATTGCTCAAGGGCGTACGTTGCCGCACGGAAGAAGTGTTGGGCATTGATCTGGGAGCAAATGAAATTAGCTACAAGGGTGACGACGATCTGGAACGCCGTACATCTTTTGATCAACTAGTCATCGCCAGTGGTACTACGGCCAATCTTGGTGTCATCCCCGGTATGGCCGATCATGCCTTTCCGCTAAAAACAGTCGGCGATGCCATGGCTTTGCAAAGTCATGTGATCAATCAAATGGAAAAGGCCGAGATCTGCGATGACGCTGAGCGCAAGCGGCGCTACCTGTCTTTTATCGTCGTCGGCGGCGGCTTCAGTGGTGTGGAGATGGCCGGTGAGCTTAATGATCTGGTCAAAGCCAGCTCTCGCTACTATAAAAATTTCGAAGCGTCTGAAGTTACTGTCACCCTCGTCCATTCGCATGAGCAGATTTTGCCCGAAGTCGGTCCCAGCCTGCGCGAATTTGCCCGCTCCGAAATGGAGAAGAACGGCGTCAAATTTATTTTGAAAGTGCACGCCAAAAGTTGCTCCTCCGAGGGCATTCATTTAAGTAACGGCGAATTTTTGAAGGCCGCTACCGTTGTCTGTACGATTGGCTCGCGCATGTTGCCTTTTTTACACAAGCTCGACGTGCCCAAGGACAAGAGCGGTCGCATCATCGTCGAGGCGGATATGAGTCTGGCTGGTTACGAGCACGTCTGGGCAGTCGGCGACTGTGCCCGCATTATCAATGCCGAGGACGGCAAAGAAGCACCGACCACCGCCCAGTTCGCCGAGCGCGAAGGAGTGCAGGTGGCGAAAAATATCGATCAGCGCTTGCAGGGCAAGCCGACTCGTCCTTTTTCGCATAAGTCGCAGGGTATGCTCTGTTCTATTGGCGGCAGAAATGCGGTGGCCGAGGCGATGGGCTTGAAAATTTCCGGTCGTACCGCCTGGTTTGTCTGGCGCGGCGTCTACCTATTCAAATTGCCTTCTTTCACTCAAAGGGTGAGGGTCGGTGCCGCCTGGGCTTTCGACCTCTTTTTTCCGCCCGCTCTCACATCTTTGCACACCGATCAAACCAGACATATTGGCAAATCTCACTATGGTAAAGGCGATTTGATTTTTAAAAAAGGCGATCCTTCCTCTGACTTTTATGTGATCGAGGAAGGGGAAGTGGAAGTTTTTCGTGATGGCGCCGATGGTATCACGGCTCTGCTCGGGCCCGGAGACTTTTTTGGCGAAGAAGCGCTTATCGACGGCGATCACCGTTCGCAATCATGTCGAGCCCGTACCGATGCAGAAATTTTAGTCCTCGGTCGTGAAGTCTTCAGCGAAATTTCCAATCACCTGGCACCGGTCAAAAATGCCATCGCCGATGTGATGCGCCGGAAGAGTACTGTCTGGCAATCTTTTGGCGACAATATGGAGGAATTGACCGCTTTTCCTCTAACCGATGTTGTTGATAAAGTCGATGACAGGATTCTGCAACCCGAGTCTAAATTGCTCGATGCCATACAAAGGATTGCCGACCACAGACTCGAGGTCTGCTTCGTCGTCGACGAGGCCAGGCGGCTGCTCGGTATTATTTCGCGGGGCGATCTGATGCACGCCCTGGAAATATCGGCCGTTCTGTCCGACAGCGATAAGCTCAATATTAAGGTGAAAGATGTGATGATGGCGACGCCGCTTTTCGTCACCGAGCAGGACAGTTTGATGTTTGTCATTTCGGCGATGCGTGAACACAATTATTCGCGTCTACCAGTCGTTGAATCATCCGACAGCAAGGTCCTTAAAGGCTTTATTCGCATTGAAAACGTCATGAAGGTGCTGGCGCTACGGCTGCTGACGATGAGGTGAAGTTTAGGCCGGGTGGAGCTGATCAGTCTTTTGAGGTGGTTGGCTTTTGATCCGGCTTGAGCAGGCTTTCGCCGTGTATTTCCTTATCGATGGCCAGGGCCTGATCGGCTTTTTTATTTGCTTTCAAAATACGCGAATAAGATGTGAGGGCAGTAATGACCAGCGGGCCTGATTTATTGGTCTCGCGCTCGATTGTTACCCAGCGCAGGCCGTACTTTTCCGCGTCGTCCAGTTTATTTTCCGCTTCCAGAGTTTCGGTCAGGCCCTGGAGCACCGTGCAGGTATAGGCATGCTTGGCGCCAAAGGCGGCTTCCATCGCCGGCAGGGCCAATAAATAATTGGCTTCGGCCTGGTCGTATTCTCTTTTGCTATTGTGCTCGAGAGCTTCGTGCTGGTAGCAGATGGCCAGGTTTTTCTTGGAGGCGGCAAAGTCTGGCTGCAACTTGAGCGCCTCTTCGAATTGCTTGATTGCAGTCGGATAATCATTGGCAATCAATGCCTTGGTGCCCTGCTTGTATAGATTTTGGGCACCATTATTGGTGCTGGCAAAGGTGGCGAGGTCCGTAGCTTTAACGCGGAGGGCATTGGCTTCGGTAGTCTTGCCCATACGATCGTAAATCGATGCCAGCTTTTCTAATACAGCGGCCTGCTCATGACCCATGTCACCGTATTTGCTGAAAATCTCAAGGGTGGCGCTATAGTTGCGCTCGGCGTCGGCGAGCTCGTTTTGTTTGGCTTTGATGTCACCGAGCATCTGGTAATTTTGGGCGGTCAGCGCGTGGTTCTGCGATGCTTCCAGCGAACGTTTGATATGTCCCTCTGCCGCCTCGAGCTGGTTGTCTTTGAGCTCGATGCCGCCCAGTCTGCTCAAGCAGGTGGCGTATTTGTCGTTTTTCGTACCGGCCTTATCCAATTCACCAATGGCCGCCATGTAAAGTGTGGCGGCTTTGCCCATTTCTTCTTCTTTCAGGGCCTGGGTGTAATAAATGTCGGCCAGTGATTCGGCCCGGGCATTAGTCTCGGCCGCCGTAGTCGGCATCGGCACGATCATCGTTTTTTCTACGGTGCGCGGCGCCGGCGCTTTGGCAGGAAAGGGTGAGGAGAAGTTGGGCGAGCTTGCCGGAGTTTCAGAGGGCGCCGGGACGGCCGGAGCTGCTGGAGCGGCCGGAGCCGTAGAAGTAACAGAAGTAATAGAAGTAGTATTTGTAGCAGGCGCTGGAGTTTCAGGACTGTCGGCGCAGGCGGCTAACCCTGCCAAACTCTGTAAGGCGAGTGTTGTCGATGTAAGGGCCGCAAAGATGCTCAGGCGGCTTTTGACGCGGCTCTCTGTAGTGGTCTTTGTAAAAGAACGTGGGCCCATTAGCGTGATTTACTCCTGTTATTGTCTAAGCCGTTTCGATTCAAAAAGCTCTGCCCCAATTTATCCGCCGCGACGATCGCATCTGATACCATTTGCGGTGTCACTATAAACGGTTCATTGTGGGCTGTTTCACCGGTGGCGCACGTGCGCTCAGCGATTTTGGCCAGAGCCGCGTTGCCTGGCTCAAGTCCGGCCAGCCCTATTTCTGCAAGGGTAAGGGGCAGTCCGACGCTGTGCGAGAAAGTCAAAACTTCATCGATCGTTTCAACGCTTTTGCCTTCGGCTACCAGCTGTACCAGCAGACCAAAAGCCACTTTTTCGCCGTGCAAATACTTGTGAGTGTGGGCAGACGTAGTCAATCCATTGTGTACTGAATGGGCCAGGGCCAGGCCACCGGACTCGAAGCCTAGGCCACTGAGTAAGGTGTTGGCTTCGACCAGTCGTTCGAGAGACGGTGCTACTACCTGCGCCCGCGCCGCCTCGAGGGCGAGCAGCCCGTCGGCTAGCAGGGTCTCGTAGCATAGCCTGGCCAGCGCTCCAGCACTGATAGTAGTGGCACCTCCGACTTGATTTTTTGCCCTGGCCTCAATCACAGTTTTGGCTTCAAACCACGTCGCGAGTGCGTCTCCCATACCGGCGACGAGCAAACGGGGCGGCGCCTTGGCGATTACGGCCGTATCGACGAGGACAAGATCGGGATTGCGTTTGTAAAAAAAATAACTGTCAAATTCACCGTCCGCTTTATAGACAACGGATAGGGCGCTGCATGGAGCATCGCTCGACGCCACCGTCGGGCAATTGACCGCTGCTTTATCGAGTTCGGAAGCTACTGCCCGCGATGTGTCGAGCACTTTGCCGCCGCCGGCTCCAACAATTACTTGCGCCCCTTGAGCCAGGGCTGCATTTTTTGCTTTTTCGATTTCGGGGCGCGAGCATTCGCCGCCAAACTCATGGACAAAATATTCGAGCCCGACTTCCTTAAAAGTTTTTTTCCAGGTCGCTTCAAGAAGTTTACGGGCCGATTTGCCTGTCACGATGAAGACTGGACCGCTCAGGCCTAACTTGACCAGTTCTTTACCGAGCGCTCCGGTTGCATCACGCCCTTGAACATATCTTGCCGGCGCGCAAAAAATGGAAAGCATGCAATTTGACCTTGGCCTTTCAAGTGTGTGCGTCAGCAAGTGACTCTTTGGCACAAGAGTCAACAAAGCCTATAAAGATTATCTGGTTTCGTCAAAAGGATCGACTGGTTCGCCGAAACTCATTAAGACGCAGCTGATGCCGCCGAGCAGGTAGACGAAAATGACCGGTATCCAGTTGTTCTGGCAAAAGGCTGCGTACCAGGGCAGCAGCAGGGCGGCAAAGGGGAAGAAAAGAAGGGCAATTACCATACCCTCGGTCGAATCGACGTCATAGCCGAGGATGAGAATCATTGGAATAGCGCCCACGGCAATGCCCGAAAGGCCCCAGCGGCCTATCTTTTTCATTGTCGGCTCTTCAGGCGGTATATACAAAGGTAGAGCACCTGCTTTTTGTATCGTTGACCTAGTCTGGTCTTTCTCGTCTTTTCTTGTCTGATATGCGGTCTGGTGGTCGCCTGTAGACAGTTTAGCGCAGAAAGTTTTTTGCTCGATTGAAATGTCAAGAGGAAAGGCGATATAAACATTAGCGATGGCTAATTAGTTGGAGTTTACCCGTACTATTATCGGACTACCCGTTCCGGAGAACTACTTAAATGACTACCGCTACTCTTTCCAAAATCACCGTCAAACCCACCTGGACCGTCGAAAAATTGCAGCAGAATGTTGCCCGCGCCTATGCCATGCAACTGATCGCCGCTATGACCGTTCTCGGCAAGCATGGTGGAGAAAAGGCCCTCGAAGAATTCCAGACAATCATGCGTACCAACAAAGTCGAGCACCTCAAAGGTCTCGGCGTTAAAACCCCGATCGAACTCGTTCAGCACCTCGCTGAGTTCGAAGCCAATGTATTCGGCAGCGTTGTAGAAATCTGGGGCGACGAGAAAGCCGCTCACATGACCTACACCACCTGCGGCATGTGGAAGGCTATGGAAGCTTCCGGCAAGCTCTCCCCCGAACAGATCGAAAAAATGGGCGCCGGCATGCAGAACTGCATGTCTCTCACCGCTAAAGAGTTCGGCTTGAACGCTGAAGTCGTCAAATCCAACGATCTCTGCACCGTAAACTTCAGCAAGTAATTGCTGCTGTTGACCTTGCTGGTTGATTGAATGAAAGACGCCGGTCCCTGTGATCGGCGTCTTTTACTTGCGCTCATTTCATCGCGTTCAGGCGTGCTTGAATCTTTGCCGCTTCGTCTTTTTTGCCCTGCACCGCCAGGATTTTAGTCATATTATTGAGAAGCACTTTTAAATTGCTCTTGTCCGGATTTTTTTCGAGCAAGGGCATTGCCTTTCTCGAATAGGCCTCGGCTCCAGCGAAGTCGCGCTTTATGAAGGAGAAGCCGGCCATGTTTGTATAGACCGATCCGAGATTTTGCTGAAGCATAAAATTGTTCGGATCGAGCTTGAGTGCATCTTCGAATTTTTGCAGGGCCAGGGTGAAGTTGCCGGTTTTCATCGCCTGCGCGCCTTCGGAGTTGAAGCGCACCATACGATTGATCGGGCTGGACATGTCGCCCTGGCTGACCGTCTTCGCGGCGTCCGGCGCCTGAATGAGTGAATCGTCACCGCTGTAGAGTGCAAGCATCGTCGCCTTGTCCCGGGCGGAAAGTTCGCACAAAGTATTGGTCGGCAAAATTGTGCCGTACATCATATCGCCCGGTTTGGGGCTGTGACCGAGAATGCCTAAAGCGTGCCCGATTTCATGCAGGGCGACATGGCGCAGATATTCTTTGGAAAAAGCGCCGCCGCTAGGGTCGACGGTGAGCAGGGTGATGTCACTGCGGGCGATACCTTTTGGTGATTGGACCACCAGCGCGTGGCCACCTTCGGCGGAGCTGATCATTTTGCTTGGATCGTTCGTCCAGACGACTGAAATGTCCGAGTCGTCATTGCTCGGTACGAAGGCGAAGGTAAGCAATTCAGGCAGAGCCGCTTGCCAGGCGGCAAAGGCTTGTTTTACGACTTCGTCAAACTCTGATTTATAACCGGGCACCGATTCTGAAGGTTTGAAATAGACTTTGAGCGGCATCTTTTGTTTGGTGAAGCGCATCAGACCGCCCTGTTTGGCGTCTGGCAGGTAGTCTGCTCCCATGTCGTTGCCGTCGGCGCCTTGTGGTCTCTGTTGTTGTTCTTGCTCGAGTAAAGTAATGCGGCTGCGCATGCGTCCGGCTTCGGCACTTTGCGGCGCGATTTTAAGATAGCGCTTCATAGATTCAATCGATTCTTTTATTTTGCCGGTCGATTGGTAGCTTGTCGCCAGATTGGCCCAGGCTTCCGCTTCGTCCGGATGTTCCTCGGTGCATTGCACTAGAATCGCCTGTGCCTGGTCGAATTTTCCCTGCTTGATCAAGGCCACGCCGAGATTTGTTTCGGCCCACTTGTTTTTGGGATCACGCTGCAAGACTTCCTGAAACTTGTCCGCTGCCTCGGCGTTTTTGTTTTCATTGAGTAATTTGATCGCCCCTTGCAGGAGGTTGAAAACTTGCGGATCCGAAATGACGTCTGGATTTTGCGCCAGGGCGCAGCCGCTCGAGGTGGTGAAAAGCAAGGTCATAAGAGTAACAACTCTGCGCACTTTGATCTCTCCTGTCTTGACTTCGTTGCTTGTCGGTACGATATGATCTACCCGTTTTGGGCGAGTCCTGTCTATGAACGAGAGTCTATATGAGAGTGGAATGAGTGTGGAAAGTGTTGAAAACCTCGAAGTAAATACTGGCAAAGGCGGTGAAATAGACGAAAGCCTTGTTCTGCTGCAGTCTCTGGCCACTGGTCAGAAAAAAACAGAGGCGCTCGATGCGGCTGATAAGATTATTTTTGCTGGTCTCCCTGCCCTGTTCGGTTTGAAACCCGAAGAATTGCCAATCAAGCCTGAACAGTTCGAAAAACTCTTCTACAGTCTGAGGGCGATGGCGGCGATCGACAATGTCGGCGCCGAGCCCGTCGCCTCGATTGCCTCCCAACTTATGGATACGGACGAGGCTTGCCGCGTCGTCATCCACAACCGTGCCGTCGCCGAAAAGCTGCAAGGTGACTATGACCTGGCGAGCTTTGATGCTCTCTTTGATCTGGCTAAATCAAAAGGTGTTTTTTCGCTCAAAATCAGCGAACAAAACGGCCTGGTGACGACTGCCGAAGCTGCCGAAAACTGGGACATGAGCGGTCGTCAGTGGGTGACCGATACAGTGCGCTGCGGTGACATCGTACGCGAAGCCAATCCGCTTGCCTGGACCAAAGCCCTGCTGACCCTTTGCGATTTTTACAATCAGGATGAAGAAATGGCGGCCATGCACGCCTCAATCAACGATCCCGCCTACTATCGGCAGGGCGGTTTGCTCAATGGGGTCGCGCATATATTTATCCCCCAGACTTTGAAGCGCGACGCGAGCTGGTTTAACAATAAGCGTCTGGAATCTCACGGACTGGCTCTCAAAGCTCTTTGCGATACTCTTACCGCAAGCCTGGATGGCGAGACCGGTGCCGGCGACGTCGGTTTTGGTATCGCCGGCGGTGGTGGTGCCGTGGATTGGGCCTTTAGCGATGCTCAGATTAAAGAGCACGGTCAAAAGATTGCCGAGACAGTTGTCTGCCTTGCTTCCTATTTAAAATCAATCAACACTGACCAGAACGGTCGCTTTGATTTTGGCGCTCCCTCCGCCGGAGCCTGGGAAGAAATACCTTTTCCCGAAGGCCTGACCTGGGATACCGAAGCGATTCGCAGCGGCTTCGAAAGTCTACGTAATTTGCTTTTTTCCGCAACAAGGTGCGCACCGCTCAGTGAGATCATCTCCCATATCCGTGGTCATCGTTATGCAGATTGGCTGCAGCAGCCCCAGACACTCGATTATTTGATCAAACAAGCGCGCGGTAAGGTTATCGATCGTCTCTTCGGGCAGATGCTGCCTGTGGAAAGCCCGCATCGTCCCCTCGATTGTTCGCTCGCTTTTATAAGCACTTCTACGGTAGTGCTCGGTTCGGATGTGATCAGCGATGTTGTTTTGCAATATCAACTCTTGCAGGTCCTCGAAACAAATCTTGTCCGGGCGCATGGCATCGTGCGCTATGCTCCTTTTGACTTGACCATGGAAGACGGCCGTAAGGAGCCGGTCTTTGATAGCTATCTCGCAGATAACTATTGGCTTGTTCCTTCACTGCGCGCCGCCCTTAGCAGAGCGGCAAGTAATCGAAGCAATGAAGAGACGGCAGATGAAAAGCACTACGGCTCCAGTGACTGCAGCACCAGTGAAGAATACCTTGCCCGGGTGAAATTGGCTCGCGCCGGCAGCGAAGCTCAATGGTGCTTCGTTTCTGTGATCGCCGAAGGCTATGCCCGCCAGGTTTTGAAACTGCAGAAACTGCTCGACAGCCAGATCGCGCTGCAGGGCAAAGCGGCCGTCGGCAGTCAGGATCTCGTAGACGGGCTCGATACCACAGAAATCGAGAAGTTAATTGTTTATGGCTTGAATAAGGCGGGTGAATTTCTCAGCCGCTCCTATGCCCGCATCACCTCAGAAGGCGCAGTCAAAGCCAACGGTCATGATTGTCCGGCCTGGGCTATTCCGGAAGCTTATGAATTTGTCAGTCCGCTTGGTGGCCAGAGCAAGACTCACATCGGCGCTCTGCCCGGAGCAAACACTCCGCTCGCCTGGGGACAGGCATCGCTCTACCGTGCCTCGGTGCTGTTTCGCCGCTGCTTAAGCTGAGCGACCGAGACCTTTGAGATAAGTGTCTAACTAAGCGAAGCTATTAGTCGAATTTATACGAGGGCGAGGAAAACCGGTAGCGCCCTTTTCTAGCGCACCGAAAATTTGTAGATCGTCACTTGATTGTATTTTTCGCCCGCATGCAAAATGATGCTCGGAAAATTTGGCTGGTGAACGGCGTCCGGATAGTGTTGCGCTTCGAATGTAAATCCGGCATGCTTGACATAGATGCCACCGATACCGGATATGGTGCCATCTAAAAAGTTGCCGGTGTAGAATTGTACGCCTGGTTCGGTCGTCAGCATCTTGAGAATCCTACCGCTCTCTGGATCTCGGGCTACTGCTGCCAGATTGGGTGCTAGGCTGCCAACGCCTTGAACTTTTCGAACGCTTTGAACGCTTTGAACTTCTTGAACGCTTTCGGGGACTACTGCGCCTTGATGCTCGGCGACATTTTTGACCGGTTCGATACAAAAATTGTGGTCATAGCCGCCGGCCACTTCGGCGATGCGCGCTCCGATCGTGTGTGGTGCTGTAAAGTCGAAGGGAGAGCCGGAAACGTCTGCAATTTCACCGGTGGGAATGAGGTCTTGGTCGACCGGTGTATATTTCGAGCAATTCAATTTTAAGATGTGGTCGAGTATCGTTCCACGACCCGCTCCGGCCAGGTTGAAATAGGCGTGATTAGTAAGGTTGAGCGGTGTACTCTTGTCGGTCTTTGCCGCATAGGTTATTTTAAGCGCATTGTCTTCGGCCAGGCTGTAGCAAACTTCGACATCGACATCGCCGGGAAAGCCTTCGTCCATGTTTTTGCTGTGCAGTTTGAAAGTAACGGATGGCGGCGACTGTTCCAGTTTTTCTATGGTCCAGACTTTTTTATCGAAGGCTTTTAGCCCGCCGTGCAGAGTGTTTGGTCCATTATTGATGGCGAGCTTGTAAGTCGTGCCGTCCAGGTCGAAGGTCCCCCGGGCAATGCGGTTAGCGACACGACCCACCGTCGCCCCGAAATAAGGAGACTTCGTTTCGTAGTCGCCGATATTGTCGAAGCCCAATACGACGTTATCTGCCTTCCCTGATTTGTCCGGTACGTCCATGCCGGTCAGTGTCGCACCGTAGGTGATTACTCGCGCCTCACAGCCGGATGAATTTTTCAAAGTAATTAAATCGACGATCTCGCCGTCCCTGGTTTTGCCAAATAACTTTTTGCTGCACGCGGCATCTGTTTTTTGCATATTTCCTCGACTAAGTTTGAGATTTGTTTTGTGAGCGTGAATGGTTGAGTCCGGAATCTGTACATCAGGCGGCTGTGCAAGGGTTCGCAAAGGAAGGGGTGTTGCTACTGTGGTAGTTGTGAAAATGGCTGACAGTAAAAAGACCGTGCGTATTTCCGGATTCATATTCAAATTTTTGACATCTCTATTGGGTAATGTTGCGATAGGCCGGATGCACATGGGGAATTAATTGCTGTTCGTCGGCGATTTTTTGCAACAAGTCGGTCAGTTGCTTTTGTTCGGCGGGAGTGAGGCCGCCAAGCAGCGAGGTTTGATGCTCCTTGCCGATGGCCGTGATTTCTTGCCAGGTGGCTTCACCTCGTTTCGTCAAATAAAGAGCGTAACTTCGTCGATCGCTCGGGTGAGGACGGCGCTCGATCAATTCTTTGGATTCCAGATCATCAAGCAAAACGACGAGGCGACTCGGTAAAGTGCCGAGCGCTGTTGCCAGTGCTTGTTGGGTTAAGGCCGGCGTATTGTGGACGATGCGCAACACGCCGGCATGGGGTGGCGTGAGATTGACTTTCGCCAGCCTTTCACCAAATTTTGACGCCGCGTGCGCTCCCACCTGCGACAGCAAAAAGGCCGCACTCGGACCTTTCTCTATCGGATATTGAGGGCTTTTCGCCTGTTTTTTCTCCCTGGTGGGCTTTTTATCCATTTTGTTATTGTTGCACAATCGAATCGTTTCAATATGAAAACATTCGCTTCATGAACGACTTTGCAGGTGCGGACCAAGAGTGGCGGAAATGAATCGTAAACGAACGATCTGTTCGGGCTGACCGGTAGCCGGGGCGAAATCTTTGCTCAGTGGTGTGAAAACTATCGGGCGGAGCTTGAAATTAAAGCGCCGGAGAGTGGACGGATTTAGGTTTATTAGCCTGGCCAAAAAACGCGAAGCGAATTCGGTTCGTGAATCTTAGGTCGGAACGCGAACCGAATTCGGTTCGCGTTTTGGGCTACGCCCATCTGCTCCGAAAGTCCGGTTATTGCTACTGGCGCGGCTTTTACGGATGTTCGCCCGTCACTGGTCCGTCACTGGTCCGCCACCAGTCCGCACTTTCTGGCCTATAAGCTTGAGGGCAGACCTTCGTTAAATCAGGCTGGCTGACCACATCAGTGTGGTTTTTCCCATTGTGTAGTTGTCTTCATAAAATTACTCTTCTTTATATAGATCCCCCGCGCCGATATCTGAAGTTTTTGCTTCAAATGTCTGAGGTTTTGTCGTGTCCGGAGAGAAGAGCGAAACACAAGCAGCTCAAGGCAAGGCCGACGACGTCGCTTTCATGGCCGGTCACAATCTGGCTGCGGATTATTTCGCCTCTGCCGATGCCCAGGCCGCTAAGGCGGCTAAAGCCGCTGAAACTGGCCATGACGCATCTCCTGCTAAGCCAATCAGTTATCTGGAAGAAGGCATCGACAAGGTCGCCTCACTGGCTATCAGTGATAAAGAGACCAGACGAACGGTAGATCATTACGGCAGTGAATTGCTGACTACTGCCGCCCTGTTTGCTGGAGGTCGGCGAGGGCTGGTTGCGACGGCAGCTCTTTATGGTCTGGCAAATACAAACTCCAGCGAGAGCGCCGTGCATACGGCCGAAGATTTTGCCCTCGGAGCGGTGAAGGGTGTTGCCACTCGTGGCATTTTCTCGACCGCCGGCTTTTTGCCGACTGCACCACTAAAAGGTGTCGTCACCGGTATCGGCTCAAGAGCACTGGATAGTGTTGTCAGCCGCGACAGTTTGAACGATCCCGGTTCTATCGGCAAGAAGCTCGCAGCCAATACTTTCAGCGGCCAGGCTATGCTTGTCGATGCCGCCACCTGGTCGATTGGCGAAGGTTTGTTCCACGGCGGAAATTATCTCAGTGGCGGACGACTCGGTCAAAATCCGCTAGTGCGCGGTATGACCATGGGAGCGAGCTTCGGCGCCGTAAACGGCACAAACTCCGAGATAACCAGAGAAAAAGCGGCCGGTGAAAATATCGATGTTCTCAATGTTGCCAAACACGGCTTGATTGAGGCGGTGATAGGTGGTATCAGTGCTGGTGCCGGCATGCGAGCTGGTGGTATGCACAGCGGCGTGCAGATCAGCGAAGCGACCGGTAAAGGCGTTGACAATAAAGGCCCTGCGGCTGGACCGACTCCCCTGGTCGGTCGCGAAGGTGATGGCGTCTCGTTTAGCCTGGGCACCGCTGGTGGTGTATCCAGCAAACTTGGCCAGATTTTAGACCTTTCAAAACTGCGAGCCGCCAAAGCGATTCCGACCTTGCCCGAAAGCACGCCTTCCGCCGACAGCGGTCCTGCCAAGCCGGCGCCTCGCGAATTTGTTATCGACTCAGGCAAAGATCAATTTAAGGCCTTTCGCGATCGCAAATCGGACGGTGCTTTTTTGAACGTTCGCGAACGCCTCTTCGGCGAAGACGGCCGCAGTGAGCTCGGTCCGAAGAAATTGCTGTTCGTGCAAAAGGTCGGTGCCGGTGACAGTGCCCTGAAAGCAGGCGCCGAAAAAGCCGATTTGATCGTTTCTTCTCACCCGGAGTTATTATCGGAAGCCGATCGCGCCAAGCATATCTTCCCTGACGGGGAAGGCAAGGTCTGGCTATCGATGGGCGGCAAAGGCACCAGCTTGCGACTGGCGACCGGCGATGTCCATGTCGCTGAGTGGCGCAAGGAAGGATTTAACGATCCGATCCGTCTGGATAATGGTAACGTCACCCTCAGCGTCATGGCACCACTTCTGGTGGGAGACCCGCACGATATCAACGGCGAGTCGTCCAGAGCGGCCTGGAAGGAAGTGGACCGACAGCTGGGTGAAGCGAAAAAGCTTGGTATCGACGCGGTGTCGACGGACGTCTGGTGGGGGCTGATCGAGCCCAAGCAAGGGCAATTCGACTGGAGTTATTATGAAAAGTTAGCCGACCATATCACCGCCGCCGGCCTGAAATGGGTGCCGATTTTGTCCTTCCACCGCTGTGGCGGCAATGTCGGTGATGATGCCAATGTACCTCTGCCTGACTGGGTATGGCCCGATGTCGCTTCGCGGGCGTCGAACGGCGATGTTGAGGCGGTCAAATATAAAAGCGAACAAGGACATACCAGTGCCGAGTATGTTTCGCTTTTTGCGGACCAGGCTGTTATGGACAATTATGCCAGTGTGATGAAGGAGTTCCAGAGTCATTTCGCCTCGCGGGCCAAAGATATAGGCGAAGTGAATATTAGCCTCGGTCCAGCCGGTGAGCTGCGTTATCCAAGCTATAATTCGCATGATCAAAATACCGGTTATCCGACCAGAGGCGCTCTCCAGGCTTATTCGCCTCTGGCTGTCGACTCTTTCCGCAAATATGTAATCGCCAAATACGGCGGACATGACGGTGTCGGTAAGGCCTGGAACATCGAAAATCTAGACGACAATCACATCTTGCCCCCCGGAGACCCGAGCGGTTTCTTCCAGCGTGGTGACCATTTCAACACCAGCTATGGTCGGGACTTTTTCGATTGGTACAATCAGTCTCTGGTAGACCATGGACAGCGCATGCTCAGTACCGCCGTATCTGTTTTTGGCCAGCGTGGCTCCCCTTTTTATGGTATCGATCTTGGTGCCAAAGTACCGGGTGTCCACTGGCGTATCGGTGAGCGCCAGGGTGACAATGTTGTTTTGGGCGATCGGCTGGCCGAACTGACTGCCGGATTGATTCGCACCAGTCGCGGTGACTGGGACCGAGACGTTGACGGTCGCGGCTATCGTCCGATCTTTTCCATGTTCAGAGCGATGCAACCACTTACTCCTGGCTTGGGAAGCCGTATCGTGCCCGGCTTTACCTGTCTGGAGATGGCCGACGGCGATGGCGGTCCATCCGTGCGCGCCCTGCCCCATACGCTCGCCACCTGGGCCGGTCTGGAAGCCGAGCGCCAGGGTCTGTGGCTCAAAGGAGAGAATGCCCTGAACGGTAATTTGTACAACGGATCGAGTTGGGATCTGATGCGTTCCTTCCTCACATTGCCCAATCAGCATGGCTACTACCACGGTCTTACTTTCCTGCGCATGACCGATATCGTCAATAATGACACGGCCCGCGACCGTGTTTCTTCGATCAATAGTGCTCGCAATGCCTTCGAGGTGATGCGCAACAATTTGCGTCGCATGTTTGGCCGGACAGCTTAGGCACAATCTGATGAAACCAACTTTGAAATTCGGCGAAATCTGGAATATGAATTTTGGCTTCCTCGGCATCCAGTTCGGCTGGGGCCTGCAGTTAGCTAATATGAGCGCTATCTATAGCAAGCTTGGCGCCTCGCCCGACAACATCCCCATACTCTGGCTGGCCGGGCCGGTGACGGGATTGCTCGTCCAGCCGATCATCGGAGCGATGAGCGATCGCACCTGGGGCAAGCTGGGGCGGCGCCGGCCCTATTTTTTGTTTGGAGCTATATTTGCCAGTGTGGCTCTCTTACTCATGCCCACTTCGCCGTCATTATATTTTGCCGCCGCTTTGCTCTGGATTCTCGACAGCAGCATCAACATCAGTATGGAGCCTTTTCGCGCCTTCGTCGCCGATAAGTTGGCACCGGCTCAACGTACAAGTGGTTTCATCATGCAGAGTTTTTTCATCGGCATCGGTGCCACCATGGCCAATGCTCTGCCGCGCATCTTCCACGAATGCGGCATCCACGGCGCCGGTGCCAATGGCGTACCACTGACAGTCGAATACTCGTTTAAAATCGGCGCCGCGATGTTTCTGCTCTGCGTGCTCTGGACTGTATTTTCGACCAGCGAATATCCGCCCGAAGATATGGCCGCCTTTGAAAAGAAACGTGCCGAAAATCCCGGTCTGGGTGGATTGCTTCGCGAAGTCTTTGCCGAAATACCACAAGCGGTTCGCGATATGCCAGCCACTATGAAACAACTGGCGTTAGTGCAGGTCTTTACCTGGCTTGGACTTTTTTGCATGTGGATGTTTTTCGGCTTGACCTGTTCTTACTATATTTTCCAGGCACCGGACACCAGATCAGAATTGTTCGACCGCGGCACGGAATGGGCCGGTTGGTGCTTTGCAATTTACAGTATCGTCTGTTTCCTGGTCGCTTTTGTGCTGCCCAGAGTGGCAGCCCTGACCAGTCGCAAACTAGTGCATGGTGTCGCTCTTGCCCTGGGTGGGCTGAGCTTGATCTCTATTTATTTTATCCATGAACCCAATCTTCTTCAGTGGACGATGGTCGGTGTCGGTATCGCCTGGGCCTCGATTTTGTCCATGCCCTATGCCATCTTATCCGCTGCCATTCCGGCCAGTCGTACCGGCATTTACATGGGTGTATTCAATTTTTTTATTGTCATACCCGAGATTATCGCCTCGGTAGGATTTAAGGATCTGGTCCGGTCGGTTTTTCACAACCGCCCCGAATGCGTCGTGATCATGGGTGGTTTTTCCCTTCTGATTGCCGCACTTCTGGTGCTGCGCGTCGAAGACAGAGGCGACGGCGATACAGGTGGTGCAGTCATGGGCGGCCATTGAAGTGATTGCCGGTTTCAATGTCCAAGCATCATCAAGCCCATTTCGTCAGCTGTGTCTTCGCTGACGAAGAGTTCTTCGTGTTTGGCTGCTTTCTTTAGATTAGCCGGCAGGGCCATGGCGCTATCAGCGATAATTGCTTTATTGATTTTTTGCGTGATCAGACTTTCGTTCTTGTCCCCGCCAAGATCATTGAATTCGCTGTAAAGGGCAAAGCCGCTCAGTCCAGGTAATCCATAGAAGCGGTTTAAGACCCAGGATATCTTCGGATCGACTTTCAGCGCTTCGGTCGTAAAAGTGGTCACATCGCGTGGTGCTCGGCCCGGCAGATCCTTTGCCCGGTAGCGGGCCAGCTGTCTGTTTATAAATGCTTGGGTACAGATGTAAGACTGTACGGGCAGTTTCTGGTAAGTGGTGCTTTCTTTTTTGACCATCGGTGTTTCGCTCAGAAGGCCGCTGTTTACGACGGAGAGAGTGCGATTGATTGGGCATCTAAAAGTATCATAGGAGGCGGAGTAATATTTTTTAGTGCGTTCGCTGTAGAGGATCACCTCTTTGTATGGGGCCAGGCAGAGCAGGCTGAGGGCATGCTTTCGATTATTTGCTTTTACACCTCTGGCTGTGACATAGACGTCAAAATCTCCGACAATCTGGCTTGTCTGCTGCATTGTCCAGCCGGCATTGTCCAGGCGCGCTTCTCGGGTCGGCTCAGCGGTGCTCACTACCGGACACAAGAAGGAGACCAGGACCAGGCTTGCTTGCAAGCCTGTGAGGAAGTATCTCATGGCTGTGGCTCTAATTATTCTCAAGTTCTCACACTTTCTGCTTGCTTTCTTCTCGCTTTTCGCTCAATCTACTCTCGATTTTTTAGGGGATGGCACGGCATAAACGCTCTTAAAATAATTCCATCGATTCCGGTGACATATCGGAGCGAATAATCTCGGCCCCATTCTTCATCGTTTTGTAGCCAATTGGCACGGCGAATGTCGCGCTGTCCAGTTTCAGTTTGACTTCCTTCAATGTTGTCAAAGTAATTGTATGCTCCTTGTTCAGATTTTCAATACGTGCCCACAGTGGTAGGCCGGGCGAGACAGGCAAATTGTAGAATCGGCTCAGGGCCTGCTCTAATACCGGCGCCAGTTTGAAATAATCGGTGTTGGCGCTTTCCAGTGTTTGTGCATTGCTGTTCGGTATGTGATCGGTCTCTCGCAGGCGAAATTGTCTGGCACTGAAGGCCTTCGAGGACTTGTATTTTTTCGCCGGTAGATTGAGTATTTTCTGATCGCCGTCGGGCATCATCGGCACTTCGTCTACGTGAAAGGACGTAAAAAGTTCGAAGGTTTTGGCAAGCGGGCAGCGGAATATTTTGAAGGGGCTCTGACAGATCGACTTTGTCTGCGTATTGTAGAGATAAATCGTCTTATAGGGTTTGCTAATCAGCATATTTACGCCTGTCTTTGGATTTTCCACGCGCAATGCCTCCGGTGCAATCGATACAATCGAGTCGCCCCAGAGCTCGGTGTTTTGCCAGAGTCTGTACCCGTCGATGCTGCTTTGTTTATTGAGGGATTTATTATCGCCTGTTCTCGATGCTGCCGAATTTGGCGGTGCTGCCGGCGCCGCAATCGCTGCTCCTGGGATGGAAAAAAATGGCAGGACAAGGACGACCACAATCGCAAGACCCTTCGCCTTAGCCGGCATAGCTCTTCTTCTCATCACCTTATCCTGCAAATTCGTAAGGCGGTAGCCCCTGGCTTCCCGGGAGTTCTATGTGGAAAAGGGCGCCGGCATGGGGCTCTTCATGATATTCGGAACCGGCCGCCGAACTCGTGATAAACAATTCTTTTAGATCCCTGCCGCCGAAGGTACAGCAGGTGACGTTCTTCACACCGGGTACGATGATTTTGTAGATCAGCTCGCCTTTTTTTGGGTCGATTTTGAGGATGTGACCGCCGCCCCAGATGGCTATGTAGAGATGGTCGTCGGCGTCAATGGTCATGCCGTCAAAATGGCCGCCCCAGCGATTTTCAAATGCGGTGCGGCGATTGCTCAGGGCACCATCTTCGATATCATAGTCAAAAGCGTCGACTCGACCATTGATTGTATCGATGTAGTACATGGTGCGGGTATCCGCCGTCCAGGCAAGGCCGTTTGAAATGGTTACGTCTGCAATTTTCTTATGCAGTGAATGGTCTTTTTCCATCATCCAGAGATTGGCTGTCGGATTTTTTTCCAAGAGATTCATCGAGCCGCACCAGAATCTGCCGGCTGGATCGCATTTGCCGTCATTCATGCGATTGGGCAGATCTTTTTCCAGGGTGGCCAGTACGGCATAACTGTCCGGAGAGCTGACGGCCCGATCTTTTCCTGGCTCTTGGCCGGACTCCTGTGCTGTCCCCTGTTCTGATCCCGGTGCTGATCCCGGCCCTGGCCTCGGTGCGGATTCGAGCCGATCGATGGCAACGATGGCCTTCGGCAGAGCCACAACCAGGCCGCCGCTGGCGCGTGGCACCAGGCAGCCAGGCTTAACCCCAAGATCTATGAAGGTGTTTTTGGCGCTTTGCGGATCAAATGTGCAGAGCTTGTTATTATTGATGTCGAGCCAGTACAGTACGGACTTTTGACCGTCCCAGACCGGCCCCTCGCCAAGAGACGCCTGGGCTTCGAAAATAGGGCTGGCAACCAGTTCCATTGATATCCCCGCCAGACCGGCGCTGAAAAGTACGCGGTAGTTCTTCTAGATCATGCCATAATCTTGCAGTTAGGAAGCCCCTTCGAGGCTTAAAAGCCACAGACAATTAATCGAGATAAGACTTGTCAGAAGACCCGAGAAAAAGGAACGAGAAATGACCACCAGCCCAACCGACAAAACCAGGGCCTTCATCTCAGACTTTGATGTGCATCTTTTTTCGGAAGGCACGCACTATCGTTTGTACGAAAAGCTCGGTGCGCACGCCTCGGAAGTCGACGGCGTCAAAGGTACGCACTTTGCTCTCTGGGCCCCGAATGCTACGGCTGTCGCAGTGATTGGCGATTTCAACGGTTGGGATGCATCCAAGCATCCGCTGGTCTTTTCCGCTCAATCAGGCCTCTGGACGTGCTTTATCCCCAAGCTGGCCGATGGCACGATTTATAAATATTATGTCCAGGGACACAATGGCTATGCCGCCGAAAAATGCGACCCGATGGGCTTTGCTGCCGAAATACGTCCGAAAACGGCCTCGGTAGTCTGGGATCTGAACAAATACACCTGGGCGGACGCCAAGTGGCAAGATCAAAAAATGAAGGCCAATGCCACCGATGCACCGATTTCGATTTACGAAGTGCATCTGGGTTCCTGGGCTCGTGTGCCCGATGACGGCAATCGCTGGCTCACTTATCGTGAAATGGCCGAGACGCTTGTCCCATACGTAGTGAAAATGGGTTTCACCCATGTCGAAGTGATGCCCGTGTCCGAACACCCCCTGGATGCATCATGGGGCTATCAGACTACCGGTTATTTCGCCACCACCAGTCGTTTCGGCACGCCGGAAGACTTCATGCACCTCGTCGACACTTTCCACCAGGCCGGAATCGGCGTGATCGTCGACTGGGTGCCGGCTCACTTTCCCAAAGACGGTCATGCTCTCGGGCTTTTCGACGGCACTCATCTCTATGAGCATGCCGATCCTCGCCAGGGCGAGCATCAGGAATGGGGCACCTATGTTTTCAACTACGGTCGCTATGAAGTGCGCAACTTCCTCTTGAGCAACGCTATGTTCTGGTTTGATCGTTATCACATCGATGGTCTGCGCGTGGACGCCGTCGCTTCGATGCTCTATCTCGATTACGCTCGCAAAGACGGTGAGTGGCTGCCCAACCGCTACGGCGGCAGAGAAAATATCGAGGCAATCGAATTTTTGCGTATGCTCAACGAAAAAGTCTATGCTGAGTATCCCGCCGCCATGATGATTGCCGAAGAATCCACGGCCTGGCCGCTGGTGACGAGGCCGACCTATGTCGGCGGTCTTGGTTTTGGCTTCAAGTGGGATATGGGCTGGATGAACGACACTCTGCAATATATGCAGCTCGATCCGGTGCACCGCAAATTTCATCACGACAAGCTTACTTTCCGCAGTCTCTACTGTTTTTCCGAAAATTACATTCTGCCTCTTTCGCACGATGAAGTCGTACATTTGAAGCATTCCCTCGCTTCCAAAATGCCCGGCGACGCCTGGCAAAAAATGGCCAATTTGCGGTTGTTATATGGCTTCCAGTGGACCTCTCCCGGCAAGAAACTGCTCTTTATGGGTGGTGAAATGGGCCAGTGGATCGAATGGAATTGCGATCAAAGTCTCGATTGGCATTTGCTCGATTATCCAAACCATAACGGAGTGGAAAAATGGGTCTGTGATCTCAACGGCGTTTATAAAAACGAACCGGCCATGCATGAAAATGATTGTCAGCCAAATGGCTTTGAATGGGTGGATTGCCAGGACAACGAGCAGAGTATCATCTGCTACCTGCGCAAAGGGCATGACCCGGCCGATACCATTCTCGTCGCCTGCAACTTTACGCCTCTACCCCGTTATGACTACCGTATAGGCGTTCCACACGGCGGTTTCTGGCATGAAATATTGAACAGTGATGCCCTGCAATATGGCGGCAGCGGTATCGGCAACATGGGTGGCGTGCACGCCGATGACTGGTGGCACCACGGACGCCACCAGTCCGTCTCAATCGTCTTACCGCCACTATCTGTGGTGATGTTCAGAGCCGGTAAGAGATCGGTTTAAAGGGCTGCAAAATGCGCTTATCTCCGCTTCTGTCCTCTGCTCTGGTTGTGCTCTTTGGCTGCGCCCATTTTGTCTTCGCCCATCCCCTTGCTGCCGCAGATTCAGCCCAGGCTGCGGCACAGGTGACGGTTGTGCCCCGCTATGGCTTCAAAGAAGGTCAACCCCCCAGTCTGGGAGTAGACTCAGACTCATCATCAGCATCTGGGAACACGGGCCTGGCAGATGATCCGAGTGACGCCGGAAGACGGGTGAGATTTTCGGGCAATCTAGTCTGGAGCGAAGACAAAATCGGCAAGGTGCATGATCTCGTTCTCCGGCTCAAAAATTCCGCTCCCGGTCTACTGAAACTGGCAAATGCCCGGGCTCCGATCAAGTTTTATCTCTACGAAAAACTGGACATCGTTACGGCCGGTGGTGCCGCCGCTGTGCCCAATCCCAGTGATGATCAGGGCCTGGCCTTTGGTAAGGGCGACTGCCTGCTCCTCTCTCGTAAGTTTTTCGCCAGCAAGGCGGACCTGCAATTTCACGCCCTCGTTCATGAATTTACCCATCTGGCCGACCAGGACGGCCTGGTTTCGACTAATCCGGCCTGGGTGCGTCTGGCTCGTCCTTACATTGATCCGACGGCAAAAGAATATTCGTCCAATTTTGGTTCGGAGCGCTGGCCCAAATATTACGGCAACGCTCTGTCTGAGTCGCTTGCCGCTTATGTCGCCGATTATGAATGCGCAAAATTTTATCCCTGTAAAAAGAGCTTCGATGACACCGTGGCGCCTCTGCTTTTCAATCCCGGGCAGAGCGATATAGAATGGGCTTTGCTTGTATTTGCCGCCCGCGAAAAGCTGGCCGCCGGTGCCTTCGATGATGCCAGGATCAAATTTGATCGAGCCACCCAGCTACTCGCCGATCAGCCTGTTACCTACTATTATCTGGCGCTGATTTCGGCAAAGAGCGCCAATCTGCAAAATACTCTTACCGATGTCCAGGAATTTACCGAGAAATTTACCGACCTCAATTGCGGTACCGAGAGCTTCGAAATTGCTGCATTGAAAAATGTGGTCAATCTATTGATCGGTGCCAAACGCTATGAAGATGCTCTCATTTTGCTGGAGCCGCTCGTCGTCAAGTTTCCGAAAGAACCTTGGTTTAGTGATCGGCGGACTTTTTGCAATTTGCAATTAAAATAGACGCGGACCTGGCGGCTGCATTTTTGATCAGTCGAGGGTGAAATAGATGACGGTGCCTTTACCCGGCTCCGACTTTGCCCAGATGCGCCCCCCATGCGCTTCGACAATGCGCCTGCATATGGTCAGGCCCATACCCGTGCCCTGGGTGTTTTTGTCGAGACGGAAGTACATGGCGAATATACGCTCAGCATCCATCATGTCAAAACCAATGCCACTATCTGCAAGGGCAAAGGTATAGCGATTATCGCGCTTGATCGCAGAGCAATGAATGGTCGGTGTACCGCTGCTGAAGGTGATCGCATTTTCCAGTAGCTGCTGAAGAAGATATTCAATTTGCATCGCATTAGCCGATATTTCCGGCAGACGGTCGGCGCTGATGTTTGCCTGACGTTCGTCAATCAGATCCTGGACATTGTATTTCGCCTGCTCGAGTATTTCCTGCATATTGCACAGTTTGCGGTCGAGCACCGGCTTCTCTATCTGAGACAATATCCATAAACCGTCCAGACTGCGCTCGACCGACTTGCCGCCGCCGAGAGCCTGACTGATGAAATTGTCGGCGTCCTCTCCCATACGTCCTTTGTAGCGCACCGAGAGCATACGCAAGACGCTCGTAATCGTGCGCATTTGCGACTGCAATTCGTAGGCAACGGTGTGGGCCAGTTCTTTCAGCTCGTTGCGCGATTCTCTAGCCTGGAGTGATGTTTTTTCCAGTTCGACGACGAGCTTTTGCAATTCGGCCGTGGCCCGCTTGTGTTCATCGATGTCGGTCACCGTGCCGAACCAACCGATTATTTTCTCGTCCTTGTCTCTGACAGCCACCGCCCTGGTCAACATCCAGCGCTCGCCATTCTGGGTGAGTAAACGATGCTCGAGCTCGTAGTCTTTACCATCGCGCCGGTGCTGTTCCCAGTGATCGATTGTGGTGGCCCGATCTTCCGGATGGACGATGCGTTGCCAGCCATCGCCCTTGCTCGCTTCGATGCTCAGTCCGGTGGCGGCAATCCAGCGCTTGTTGAAATATGTGAAAGCACCGTCCGGCTCCGCCATCCAGACTAGCTGCGGGATGGCCTCGGCAAAGGTATACAGTCGCTCGAGGGTAGTGGCCGCTGGGGCCATGGGCGATTGATAGTTAGTATCCGAATACCTGTTTTCGCTGTCGCGGTAGGGCTGCGTCATCGAGAGGTGGGCCTTATGGTTGACTGGCCACAATAATATCGGTCGGCCTCGTGCGGTCAAAGCCAGGCCTGATTAGATCTTTGAGATGTTGACAAGTTTGCCTCTTTTAAACCGGATCGGTATGCCCTAAAAATTGGGCGGCACTTCCGGAAAGGCTTATTTAGAGACTGGTTGCGGTTTTCTGGTCGGCGAGCAGATGTTTCGACGATTATTTAAGAAGTTTTGCGCGCCACTCCTCTCATTCTTCATGTTTTTGGCGGGATCACCACTGGCGATTATGCCGAAGACTTGCGAGAGCTTGCCAGTCAAGGGACCAATGCTTTTATGATGCTGACTGTGTTGCTCCCTTCTATCCTTGGGATCGGGGTTCACTTTATCATCGGCGAAACTGGGATAAAAGGATTTAAGTCTCACCTCAAGTTGGCTAATTTTGTCGTTTTGCTCCTGCTCAATTATTCCAATGCGGCTACAACACTTCCGCAAGTTTGTAAAAATCCGGATTTTGATTATCTTGCTTTTGTCTTTTTCACAACCACTCTGCTCTGCTGCACTGCTTTCGGGGCCGCCTGGCTGATAGGCCGGCAACTTCAATCAGACCGGTCCGATCTGGCCTCGTTGATGTTTGGGCTTGGTATGAACAACAATGGCACTGGATTGGTCCTCGCCGCGGCCACTCTGAGCGATCATCCGACAGTGCTGTTGCCGATGATTTTTTATACTCTGGTCCAGCAGGTAGTTGCAGCCATCGTCGATTGGAAATTTTTCAAAAGTTGCGATGATCGTAAAGTTGAATCTAGCTAGAGATTATTGTCTTTATCGACTAGCTCGAAGACGGCGATGGAGCGACCGGAGAGCAGGAAATTACTCTTCAATTCCCAGCAACTCGGGCTGAGCAGGCCGGATGTTTCGATCAAGAGCTTCCATGTCTTGTTCAGCATCTTATGCGAGAGCGCTTGCCAGGCCTTCGACAATGGATTAGGAGGCAGGGCGAAAACCATTTCCTCCCAGTGCGCATTGCAGAGGATGAGCAGGGTATTGCCCACTACCGAACGACCTTCTTCGTCGATTTCATCGATGTTTTGCCCGTCGAAGACGACGCCGAAATAATTTCTATCGCGGCTCGTCCAGTCACTCAGCTTCATTTCAGTGCTGTCTTTATTCAACCAGAAGATATCTTTGATTGGATTGACTTCCTGGTTTAGCTCGCCTTTGAAAAATTTGCGTCTCTGCAATACGGGCTGGGTCTGCCTGATATGCGAGAGTTTCTCGCAAAACTGGAGAAACTCTTCTTCTTCTTTGTCCAGTTCCCAGTTTGTCCAGCTCAAAAAATTGTCCTGGCAGTAGGCGTTGTTGTTGCCCTGCTGGGTGCGACCCATTTCATCGCCACCGCTAATCATCGGCACGCCGAGCGAGAGCATCAAAATGGCCATGAAATTGCGACGCTGCCGCATTCTCAGAGCGTTGATCTTGGCGTCGTCGGTCGGTCCTTCCACGCCGCAATTCCAGCTATTGTTGTGACTTTCTCCGTCACGGTTATCTTCGAGATTGGCGATGTTGTGTTTTTCGTTATAAGCAACCAGGTCGGCCAGAGGGAAGCCATCGTGACAGGTGACGAAATTGATCGAGGCGTGCGGGCTGCGGCCGCTGTGCGCGTAGAGATCCGAGCTGCCGGTCAGACGGCTGGCCATCTGTCCGACCAGGCCCTGATCGCCTTTCATAAAACGCCGCACCGTGTCGCGGTATTGACCGTTCCACTCTGTCCACAAAATTGGGAAGTTGCCGACCTGATAGCCGCCTTCGCCTAGGTCCCAGGGTTCGGCAATCAGCTTGACCTGCGAAATAACCGGATCTTGCTGGATGACGTCAAAGAAGGATGAAAGTTTATCGACGTCGAAAAGTTCGCGGGCCAGGGCACTGGCCAGATCAAAACGGAAGCCGTCGACGTGCATCTCCTCCACCCAGTAACGCAGACTATCCATGAGCATCTGCAAGACGCGCGGACTGGTCATGTTTAGTGTATTGCCGCAGCCGGTGTAGTCCATATAATGGCGTGGTGTCTTTTCGACGGTGCGATAGTAATTGAGATTGTCGATGCCGCGGAAGCTCAGAGTCGGTCCCAGTTCATTGCCTTCGGCGGTGTGGTTATAGACCACATCGAGGATCACTTCGATGCCGGCAGCGTGCAGGGCGCGCACCATCATTTTAAACTCGCGCACTTCCTGCGTGGCACCTTTATAGTGCGAATAGCGCAGGTCGGGCGCAAAAAATCCCAGGGTATTGTAACCCCAGTAGTTGTTAAGTCCTGCTTCGACGAGATTCTGGTTGTCGACGCGGTGATGCACCGGCATGAGCTCGAGGGCGGTGACGCCCAGTTTTTTCAAGTGAGCGACAACCGGCTCTGAGCCGAGAGCGGCGTAGGTTCCGCGCAGCTCTACTGGTATTTCCTTATTGAGAGCGGTCATGCCGCGCGGGTGAGCTTCGTAGATGATAGTTTTGTGCCAGGGGGTATTGGGCAGTGTGTCGTTGCCCCAGGTAAAGGAAGTGTCCAGCACCGCGCATAGTGGCGCAAAAGCAGCATTGTCTCGGCTGTCGATGCTCAGATCTTTTTCTTTACTGCCGATTTTGTAGCCAAACATACTTTCGTCCCATTCGCCGGTGCGCACGATTGATTTTGCATAAGGGTCGACGAGTACTTTATTGGGATTGAAGCGGTGGCCTTTTTCCGGTTCATAAGGACCGTAGACGCGGTAGCCGTAAATCTGTCCGGGACGAATGTCGCGCAGGTAGACATGCCAGATCTGGTTGTTGAATTCGGGCATTTCGATGCGGCGCGATTCTTTTTTTGCGTCGACCGAATCGAAGAGGCAGAGCTCCACCTTGCGGGCGTGCTCTGAGAAAATTGCAAAATTGACTCCGAGGCCATCCCATGTTGCGCCGAGTGGATAGGGTTTTCCGGGCAAAATGCGCATCAGATCAGGCTCCTTTGGCGACTAGGGCAAAGTCGATATATGAGGTTTCGGGATTGGCGTCGAGCAGTTGCACGCGGACGACGTCGCCGACGTCGAGTCCGGCCAGGGCCTTTTTACCATGATGTCTCAGGCCTTTGACAATGCAGCCTTCGACGGGCGGCTTGAAAAGGCGGACAAAAATGGCATCGCCCTTGACACCGGTGATGATACCACTAAATTCCTGGCCGATCTTATTGCTGAGAAGGGCTGCTGCTGCCACCTTGCGCATCGTACGCTCGACTTTCTTTTCGGCGGCCTCGCGGTTAGTACAATCGAAGGCGATTGTATTCAGCTCGTCCAGGCTGTACGGTGTCTTTTCACCATTAATCACAGCTTTGACCAGGCGTTGCGTGACCAGATCCGTGTAACGCCTGTTTGGAGCGGTGGCGTGGGTGTAGTCGTTGACGGCTAGAGCGAAGTGCCCTTCGTCCTTCTGCCCCGGTACTTCCACTACATATTCGCCCCGACCGAGCAATTTAACGATCGTCAAAGACAGATCCGGGAAGCGCAGCGGATCGGCCCTGCGTCTATCGATCAAAAATTGAGCCAGAGATCTGGCATCAGGATTGTTCGGTAAACTAGCGCCGTATTCAGCTGCCACCTCGACAATGCGTGGCCAGCGTTCCGGTGATTTTACGATGCGCCGGATCGTGGGCTGTTTTTTCGACTCGAGAAAGTGTGATGTGGCGATGTTGGCGGCAATCATGAAATTCTCGATCAGCTCGCGGGCCGGATTGGTTTCCACAAGCTCGAGATCGAGCACCTGGCCGTCCCTGGCCACAGTGGTCGCTTCGGGCGTGTGCAAGGTGAGCGAACCGTTCTCGTCGCGCAACCTGTGGAGCATTTCTTTGAGCTCGTTTTGCAGGAGTAACTGCTCGGTCAGGCCCTCTACCGCCGCTACTTTTGCCGGCACCACTGGCTTTTGCTTGGGGCCGGCTTTTCTGGCCCGGCCGTCGTCCCCCGGGCCTTCGACATCGTCCAGCCATTTGCCGATGCTCACATAATCCAATTTGGCATGGTTGCGCACAAGGGCGGGATAGCAATCGCTCTTAACAACCGCTCCACCCCTGTCGATCACCAGTTCGATGACGATTGCCCGGCGATCCTCACCGGGTAGGAGGGAGGTAAGATCGTAGGAGAGTCTGTCAGGCAACATAGGAAAATTGACAAAACCGGTGTAGACAGAGGTTGTATTGGCTGCGGCATGTGCATCGATCGGACTGTTCTTCGGCACGTAGGCCGAGACGTCGGCGATCGCGATCAAAATCCTCGCCTCTCCGCCCGGCAAAGATTCTGCGTATTCGATCTGATCGAGATCTTGCGATTCGACATT
>JAGXAB010000186.1 GCA_018971775.1 Cyanobacteria bacterium REEB67
CGCTTGTAACTTATGCAAGTTGTACCAGGGCACTCCCGGATAAAGGTGATGAGCAAGGTGGACGCATATACTGTAAGGAGCGATGAAAAAGCATTCCCAGCCGAAAGTGTTGCGCGTGCTATTCAATTCATTCGAAGACTCCATTCCGTAATGCTCCCCGATCGCTCGGAGATAATCAAAAAATTTGGTGGCAGTCAGTACCGGCACTAGCCAGTAGAGCAGCAGAAGGTGCCAGAAGGAAAAGGCTATGGACAAAGCAATGACTGCGACGTAAAAAGATATCTGACAAACCCTCAAAGTTGCCGGTATCCGATTATGCACCTCAAACTGTTCGGTATGCTTAAATGCCGTCTGGGTAATGTCATAGATGAAACCAATGCCAACGGCATTTTCAATCAGTGCCACCAGCATCTGTTTTTTAGTTTTCGGAAATTTATAGTACTTATCCCACTGGTTGTAATCCGGATCTTCGGCGGTATTTAAATTTTGGTGATGGGCCAAATGACTGTTGCGATAGCCTTTCATCGTCAAAGCAAGCGGCCATGCCAATAATTCACCGACAATCTCGTTCAAAGTGCGATTTTTAAAAAGACGATAGTGGACGGCCTCATGCATAAGCACACCGAGTGCTTGAAAGCGCGAACCAATCCAAACCACTGCAAGAAAATACGAGAAGGGATTAAAGAACTTCTGAGTGAGATAAACAGCTAAACCAATCGAAAGCCACTCAAGCAGCATGAAAACTACATTCTGGAACGATCTAAGTTTGTACAGCTCTGCAATTGCGGCGTCCTGTCCATTCTCTCGCTCTACGCCGTCGCTGCCAGCGGCCAGAGTGCTATCTAATTCTTGCAAAGTGTCTCCAGGGTATGCCCAGTCAAGCCCACGACGGCTAGAGCATGGACCGGAGGACTCGTTTCGACTCCAGGATGTTCCCGTATTTTCAGAAAAGCTTGCCAAGCGGCCCCAATCGTGCATTTTCAGAGGCCCGATAAATGCGACAATGGGTAGCTTGGATTAGATTAGGGCAACGGATCCAGTTACACAGAGCTGTTAAGAGGCAGCATGATTGAACTCAGAACCAACACATCCTGGCGCTTCAGTGTCGCTCACAATTTTGACTGGCTTCCTTGGCGCCGGTAAGACTTCTCTAGTCAAGCGTATATTGACCGATGATCATGGTTTGCGCGTCGCCGTCATCGTCAATGATTTTGGCGCGATCAATATTGACGCCGACTTGATAGTCAGTATTGAGGAAAATGTCGTCAGTTTGGCCAACGGCTGCGTTTGTTGCTCCATACGCGACGACCTGGCAGTGGCTATCGAAGACCTGATCGAGTCACCGCAACCACCCGAATACATCATTCTGGAGGCCAGTGGCATAGCCGATCCGGCCGGCATCACGATCACATTTTCCACTGGAACCAATTATCTGGGCATACAGGTTGACACCATTGTCTGCGTAGTAGACGCCGAGCAGTTTTTTGCAAATCCTGAGCACATGCAGCTCAAGCTCCGGCAAATTGCAGCCGCTGACCTTGTGCTACTGAACAAGATAGATCTGGTGAATGAAGAACAGATCGATAAAATTGGAACCTGGCTGCATGAAAATTTTCGCCTTCATCGCGTCATTAAAACGACTCAGTGCGACGTGCCGATGGAAATACTCTTATCGGCCGGACGTTTTGACCCTGCTCGCAGCGAAGGCGAATTAACTCACACTCAGGAGCATGCCCACGAGTGTGATACGGAGCCGTGTTCCCATCGCGAGCACAATATGACAGGCTTCAAATCCTGGTCTTATGAAACTCGTTCCGCGCTTTCATTAGGCGCTCTGGAGCAGGTGGTTCGCAGACTACCGGTAAATGTCTACCGCTGCAAGGGTATTCTCAATACGGCGGAGGCTCCAGACCGACAGACAATTTTGCAGGTTGTCGGTAAGCGCGTTTCCATCTCAGATGGTGGCAGCTGGCATCAGGCCGAGCCAATTTCCAGGATAGTCGTCATTGCCTCCAATGACGAACAGGATCTGGATCAGTTGAAAAATCATTTTGACCAATGTCTGGCCTGCCTTGTACTTGAGTGAGGTAAGCTTTAGAAAGCTTATAAATCCGACCGCCAAACCGGAGGACCGAGGATGGCAAAACAAGAAATTGCAGGGAAGTGGAGAGGTCATTATCAGGTGCCACACTTTCCTCAGCACGACAGTACCTTCACTGCTTTTATTTCCGAAAATAGCGGCTTTATCGAGGGTGCGATAGAGGACGATTGCCAGTTGGGGGAAGCCACTCTCACGGGCTCTTTCTCATTTCCATCGGTTCAATTTACCAAAGTCTATTTAACTCAAGGCCGCATTGATGACGTCGTGAAAAGGGGCAACCAGACCGTGATCGTCTCATCATTTTACGGGCCGCCGGTCGAATACCAGGGAACGATGACTGATGATGGTAAGGAAATGAGCGGCACATGGACGATATCTAGTGATAGAGGAAACTCACGGGGCACATGGACCGCATACAGACTCGATGAGAAGAAAAAGACTAAAGAAAGATCAAATCAAACTTCTGAGCCCGACCAGGTAAAACAAGCAGAAGACCAGCTTGTCGAAGTTTCCTGAGGACAAATTACAGGACTTGCAACCGGGCAGATCCGTGTGCACGGAGGACAAGGGAGTAGTGTTGCCGGGCAGCACATGAGCTATCATTTCGACTTCGCGTCGCTGCCCGCCTTTTGTCTAACCATAATCACGGCGGCCTCGTCTTCAAAGACAGTTCGCCACTCCGGGTTCTGTCGCAGCCTGGCGAGAAGCGGCGTACGAGGCGGAAAAAATACCCAGTCAATCTGGTAGTCCCGCAAGAGATTTTCATAGCCCGGCAGACCATTGGCCATGATGTAGAGAGGCTTGAAGATTTTTAGACCATACATGTCAAATCGGGTGTCGATGAAGACTTTCGCCTCTTCGTGCAGCGCTAAAATCAGGACGTCCCCGCACTGAGGATCATTGAGCAGGCGACCTTGCGGCCTCTGCCGCTTGATAAATTGCACGGCCTGGTCCGGTGCGTAAAAAGTGGGTGTGGTCTGGGGAATAGTCACGGGAAACTGATAGATACTGGCAACAATGCCGAATACAGCAAAAGCGAAAGTACCTGCCAGGACAGCACAGAATTGTCGGAGACCGATAGGTTTGTACTGCGCTTGCTTGAGAGCCGTCGCGCATGCATTAGCAAAGAAAATAAAATAGGGAAAGCTAATAAGCACCGCAAACGGTATCATTCGCCGGCACAAATCGCCTGAAACGAAAGCGACAGCGGTGAGTAAGGTAAAGCAAATAAGTGCCGCTATCGGCGGCGGGCTTAAAAGCTTCTGGGCATCTGCTTTATTGCGCCAGAGCGTCCAGACTAGAAACACTAGAGCAGCGACGAATTCCAACTGCATCAAAGTAAAAGCCTGGAAGTTGACTGTAAGTAATTCGTCCAATCGGAGCGGCTGCAGCTCTCGATTAAGCTTGTTCATGGGCGAAAAAAACAGCTGAGGCAAGTAAGCGTAAAGACGAATGCCAAAAGGCGTGAAAAAAGACCCGACAATGCCCGCACCTAGAAACGCCGCTAAACGACCTGGACTACCTGGACTTTTTGGCGCCAACATACAGGCGATCAAAGCAGTTGCAAGAATTAAAAATCCCAATACAAACCCGGAATGCAGATTGGCCCAGAGCATAAAAAACAGAAAGCCGAAGACAGCGGAGATCAAAATAGAGCCCGGTAAAAATTGCTTCGGTCTACCACTGGCCGCATCAGCAACATCTGGAGAACTCGCCAGTGGTATAAGGCTTACGCTGACATAAAAAAGCAAGAGCGACAGAAAAAGGTACGAAAAAATTTCCGGGCGCAGGAAATAATGGAAACTGGATGCGCTCATGGCCATTGCCGATATGACGCCCTGGGCAAAAAGTGTCACCCGCATTTTGCGAGCCAGACAAAATGGCATTACGATGAAAGAAAGCAACACACACAAACAGACGAAATAGAGCAAACTGCTCGCACCGAGTGTGCTGTAGAGTCCATAAAAAATCACCGACGAGAGCCACTGATAAGGCACATAATTATTGTGCTCAGTTTGCATGGTCCACGAAAATGGATCGCTCTGCGGCAAAGCGTTGTGCTCAACTATCCAGCGGCCAACGGCAATCAGCCAGCAAGAGTCGGGGTCGGCCAGTGATGTGGCACCGATTTCAAAACATCGGTACCAGCAGAGAAGTAGGAAACCGAGGAGCAATAACAACTTGACCGCGATGTGGATTTCCGGTACTTCAGCTTGCGGCTCGGTCACTTGTTATCCCCGGGTTTAGCACTACAGGTTAAAGTTTACCGCTATTTGCTCTGTCCCGGGTTTAGATCGGCTGAGGGCACGGTAGGGCTCCTAAACTTACCCAGAGAACGCATAGTTTTGCCCATGTATGCAATTCGATCATCGCATAATAGAGCTCGACTATCATTTTCTTTTTCAATCTGTCGCTTCCCGAGATTCAGGAACGGGTTCATTATAGTTTGCAGGAAACAGCTGTAAGTCTCCTGCGCTGAAAACGTTGAGAATTGGATGGTTGAGGCTATGACTGCCCCAGCCTACGGTGACGATGACGGTCTTGTCGAGTGCTTTCGAGATCCTCTTAAGAGCTTCAAACAGGCCTAGTACCGTTTCACAGGGGAAATGATCATTTGAACTGGTCACATCATAGCAACGCAGGCAGTTGGTGTGGCGGCAAAAGAACTCGAATACTGCGAGACTGCCGGGG
>JAGXAB010000024.1 GCA_018971775.1 Cyanobacteria bacterium REEB67
TTGCTCGAGCGCGGTGCCGACAAGGACGACGAAGACTGCGACTACTGGGTGGACGAAAAACAGCGCAATGTACTGCTCACCGAGCGCGGTATGGTTAATGCCGAAAAAATGATCGGCACCGACGATCTCTTCGACATGCACCACAATTACGCCCACCACCTCGTCCAGGCTCTGCGCGCTAAGGAGCTGTACAAGCTCGATACCGAATATGTCATCTTGCCAAACGAAGAAGGCAAACCGGAAGTGACGATCGTCGACGAGCAGACAGGCCGTATGATGGTCGGCCGCAGATGGAGCGACGGTCTGCACCAGGCGGTCGAAGCCAAAGAAGGCGTGCCGATTCAAGAAGAGACGATGACTTATGCATCAATAACCTATCAAAACTTGTTCCGTCTCTATCCCAAGCTCGCTGGTATGACCGGTACGGCTATGACTGAAGCCCCCGAATTTGCCAAAATCTATAATCTCGATGTAGTTTCAATTCCGACCAATCGTAAAAACCAGCGTCAGGATTATGCCGACATCATTTACAAGACCGAGCGTATGAAATATATCTCGGTTGTCGAAGAAATCATCGAGATGCATGAAATCGGCAGACCGGTCCTTGTCGGTACTGTTTCGATTGAAAAATCGGAACTGATCGATGAGCTGCTCAGCAAGCCGCAGAAGATGAACGAATATCTGACTTGGAAGATCAAGAAGTGCGAAGAATTCATCGCCAAGAAATCGCTCTCTGGTGCCACCATAGATGGTCTCAAAAAAATCTTCGAGCGTCCTGGTCAAGTCGATGCTGAAAAGCTGGAGCCGCTCGTCAAGGCCGCCGAAAGCGAATTTCCCAAGCAGGAAGATTTCCTCGACAGGCTATTTTCTACTCTGCGCACCGCCAAAGCCGTGGCCGTTATTCGCAAGGGTGTCGGTCATTCTCTCCTGAACGCCAAACATCATGAACGCGAAGCGATGATCGTCGCTCAGGCCGGCCGCAAGGGTGCTGTCACCGTCTCGACCAACATGGCCGGTCGCGGTACAGACATCTTGCTTGGTGGCAACGCCGAATATCTGGCCAAAGAAAAATTGCTCAAGGAATTCCCCGAGACACCATCGGTCATGGAAGAACCTGAGAAAATCGAGCTCTACGAGCAGCGCGTCAAGGAATTGACGAAGGAATTCAAAGCTCAAACTGACGCCGAGCACCAGGAAGTTTCGAAGCTCGGCGGCCTGCACGTCATCGGTACCGAGCGACACGAGGCTCGCCGTATCGACAACCAGTTACGCGGCCGCGCCGGTCGTCAGGGCGATGCCGGTACGACGCGCTTCTTCCTCTCCCTCGAAGATTCGCTGATGCGCATCTTCGGCGGTGAAGCAATATCGCGTCTGATGGACATCATCAACGCCGAAGAGGATATGCCGATTGAATCTGGCATGGTTAGCAACAGTATCGAAAAAGCACAGAAGAAAGTCGAAGCGCACCACTTCGACATGCGTAAGCACGTCTTGCAGTACGACGATGTTCTGAGCACCCAGCGGGAAGTTATTTATCGCGAACGCCGTCGCATCCTCGAGCGCGCCAACCTCAAAGACGGCATGCAGGACATGCTGCGTGAACACCTCGATTTGATTCTCGAGGCGCACATCGATCCCGACTCGCAGTCGGAACTCTGGGAAGAAGAAGCGATTCCTAACGTGATTGGATCACTGGCCATGGACATCCCGATGTTCGGCGAAGTCAAGGCCGAGGATTATCACGGTTTGTCTTACGACGATCTGCGCGCCAAGTTGCTTGAAGATGTCCAGCTCGCCTATCGGGTGCGCGAAGAGCATATCGGCACCGATGATATGCGCGAATTTGAACGTCAGGTCCTCTTGCACAATATCGACAGCAAATGGGTCGATTACTTGCACCACATCGATTTGCTGCGCGAAGGCATTCAATTACGGGTGTATGCTCAAAAAGATCCCTTGCAAGAATACAAACGCGAAGCATTTAATATGTTCAACCAGCTTCTGCGTTCTATTCAAGCCGAATCTATTCAACATATCTTCCGCGCCCAACCGCAGATGGCCGAGATGGAAAATGTCTTCCAGATTCCCGAAGAAATGCTCGCCAACATGCCCGAAGGCATGAGCCCCGACGACTTCTTCTCGATGCTGCAAACGCTTATGGATCAGCAGTTGGCCGAAGGCCAGGGAGATCCGGAAACTCTCGCTCACAAGCAATATTTGCTCGAACAAATGCGCGAGAGTCAGGCCGAATACGATCAGCATGTCGCCTCTCTGGAAAACAATCTCAGTGAAGATGCCGACAGCAGTTCCGAGAAAGACGCTACTTCTGCACCCGCTGCGGCTCCAGCGTTGGACCCAGGCCTGCCCAAAATAGGCTTGACCGGCAAAACGCCTGCCATTTCTGAAAGCCGACCGGCTAAAAACGGTAAGGCGAACGGCAAAGGCGATTCCTCAGCTGTCAGCGAAGTGGTGACGCCAGCTGCTCAAGCTGCTGAGGCCGCCGGCGAACTATCAGGCAGTGAAAATTCGGCGAGCAGCGACGCCTGAGCATGCGTCTTCTATCTTTTGATACCAGCTCGCGCGGGCTGAGCGTCGCCATCCTGGAAAATGGACAGATTCTGGCCGAGGCCAATTTCGAAGGCCAGGCTGGAGACCGTCCCAAGGCCGATCGGCAGGAAGCAGTCAGCCTCTTACTGCCCACCATCGATGAATTGACTGTCAAGCTAGGCTTCCGGAAGACCGATTACAGCGCTATTGTCGTCGGCGTTGGCCCCGGCGGCTTTACCGGGGTGCGCGTCGCCGTCGTCACCGCTCGCACCCTCGGTCAGGCCCTGGAACTCCCCGTAGTCGGCATCAACAGTCTGGAAGTGGCGGCTTTTAATATTTTCGAAGGGCGGCCCGCCGCCGGGACTATCTGCGGGGTAATCAAAGAAGCCTCCAAAACCAATCTCTTTTTCGCCGCTTTCCAAAAAGGTCCATCCCTGACCGCTTTGGAGCTTTCCTCGGGACAGGTCGCTGCCCAAAACTCATCCGATATCGGAACAGTTTTGGCACCAGCTTACTTACCCGACGAGGAATTTTTCGCCTCCCAGGCCTCCTGGCCGCCTTCGGCTCCGATCACCTGGTATGCCGAGCCCCAACTGCTAGAACGTCTCGACCGTCTCGGACCGCTCCAACCTTCCGAACACCTTGCTAGCAGCAATGACACCCCGGCGGAAGCGGCACCCACCTTCCAAATGCTGACGCCTGTTAACAATGTGGCTGTCGTGCAGGCCAAAATCGCCTTTATTCGGTTATCTTTGAGGCAGTCTGCTTTCAATAGAGGCGAGGCGGCGTCGGGGCCCCTGCTTCTCCAGTATCCTTACCGTTTGGTTCAGCCACTTTATCTGCGTGGCGCTTCAGTGACCCTGAAAAAAGGCGATGTCATCGAAAGAGTCGAAACTTATTGAGATAACGACGCTCACTTTGAGCGATCTCGACCAGGTGATGGAGATCGAGCCGGTGGCGTTTGGCTCGCATCACTGGTCGCGTCAGTCCTTTATGAACGAGCTCTTAAACCCGAAGGGCTTTTATTTCGCCGCGCGCGAACAGGGAACAAACAAATTGCTCGGTTATTCAGGCTTCTGGCTAATTCCGGACGAGGCACATATCACAACCCTGGCTGTGCATCCCGATTTCCGCCGGCTCTATATCGGCGAAAAGTTGCTAATTCATGATGTCATCCAGGCCCGCAAGGTCGGAGCTGATTTCGTCACTCTCGAGGTGCGCGTCTCCAATGACTCGGCCCAGCGCTTATACGGCAAATACGGCTTTCGTTCGCTCGGAGTGAGACCCAATTACTACCAGGACAATGATGAAGATGCTTTGATCCTCTGGACGGATAGACTGACCACTGAAAACTTCCTCGCCCTGCTTAAAAAGCGCATGAAGCATCATGGTGTGACATACGCCCATCTTGATGAATTGTTTCTTGGCGATCAGGTTCAGTTATAGCTTTCTTATACAGCCTGGGCTGCCCTTCTATATCACCTGGCGGGGCTTGACTTGTCATATAGGCGCAAACGACAATATACAGGACCGACTGGCCATACAATAGGTCGAGTCACCCGAGAGGAAATCCCGTTGCGTTTAGTGGACCGTCCGACAAATATCCCGCGCGTCAGACGCAGGTCACTGCTTGGCCAGATTGTTTTGACACTGCTCGGTGTGCAGCTGCTTTTTCTGGCTTCGTTTACATCGGTAGATGTGCCGATTGCCACAAAGCGCAATATGAACAACTTCTGTCTTCAGCAGATGCACGATCTGGCAAGTTGCGTACCTCCCGCTTATCTGCCGCGCGTCCAGGCAGCGCTGCCTGTCTTGAAGCAGCCTGTCGATCATCTGAGTGTGCGCCGATCTGCTTATACGCCACTGGTGGCGGTGGCAATTTTTCTCGGCTATGTTCTCGGCATGGTGATTGGGCCCATTTCCTGTGCCATTTTTATCGCTGTAGGCTTGCTCGGGCCGCTGGTCGGCATTCACGCCTTCGCCGGCGGTGGCGGCGTCGCCTATTACCTGGAGCCTGGTTTCGGTTATTTGCTTGCCTTGATCGGCGCCTCCTGGATAGCCGGTCTTGTCACTGACGGTAAACGCACCTCACTCAGCCAACTCTCTGCTGTTTTCGCCGGATTGACCGTTATTCACCTGACCGGACTGGTCTATCTGCTTGGCAGTTGCCTTGTCTCCTATCTTGTCGACGGCAGCCGTACTTCGCTCGCCTGGCAGCCCTGGGTCTTCGAGTTGGCTCGCAATATGACCTGGTATCCGCTTCCCTACGACATCATTACCTCGCTTGTCCTGATCGCTCTCGGATTCCCTTTCCGCTGGTTGGCTTCGGCACTGATCGCACCCGACCTCGTTCCCAAGCCTGGGCCGCAGAACGGCATAGCGGGCGCTTCGCGAGCTGGCATGCCGCGTCACAGGGTGCCGGCCGGTTTTCCTACCGAGGTAGTCGAGGACTTTGTCTGATTCTTCTTCCCGCTTGATTCGCTCTCTACCGTTGATTGGTGGCCTGCTTCTCTTCCTATCGGCACTGGCACTCTTTTTGTATGGTACTCGCGTCGAGACGCGTCGCTTTCGCCTGGAAAAATTGCGCCTTGCTCTCGGTCAAAATAAAGGTGCCGCCACTAAATCCGCTTATGACGAAAAACTGCGCATTCTGCATATCTCAGACTTGCACCTGCGCGATAGCGATCAAAAGAAAGTCGATTTCATCCGTGCCATCACCGATGATGACTTCGATCTGGTCGTATTGACCGGCGATATATTCCAATTTTCGCAAGGTCTTGATTTCGCCCCCTTCCTGCTTTCACGTAAACCAAGGCTGGGAGCCTATGCTGTCTTTGGCAATCATGATTATTTCGATTATTCGCTCGTCAATAAAACGATCGGTCGAATCTTTCCAAAGATGCGCACGCCGGATGCGCGCAAGGATATTACTCCATTGCGCCGGGCTCTCGAAGGCGGCGGTTTTACAGTCCTGGTCAATGAGGCGGTGACATTAGCCGAGCCCAACATCTTCATCGTTGGAGTCGATTATCCAGGCATCAAGGATGATGCTCTGGCAGCACTCATGCAAGACGCTCCGGCGAATGCACTTAAGCTAGCCCTTTTTCACCTCCCCTGGAAATTGGCTCAACTGGCCTCCGCTGGGTTTGACCTGGTTTTTGGCGGACATACCCATGGCGGTCAGATTCGTCTGCCCGGTTTCGGCGCTTTGATTACCGACTCGGAGCTCGGTCGCAGCGAAGCTTCCGGTTTGTTGCGCCGCGACAATACTTACTTTCATATATCGCGCGGCCTTGGCGCCGATCCAAGGTCCAATCTGCGCCTGTTCTGTCCGCCGGCGGCCACTGTCATCGAAATCAACAGAAAGCTGTAAGCGTTAGCGATTATCCTGGAGCGTTAGCGATTATCCTGGAGCGTTAGCGATTATCCTGGAGCGTTAGCGATTATTTGGAATAACGCCGCGTATGCCTTTATCTTTTTCATTGAACAAACTGGGAAGGGGTACTGCCGGCACTTGCGGAATGCGGTCTTGAGTCTGACGGAAGAGCGAGGTGAGAACGTTTTTCTCCATTGTCACTTTGTACTGTCCGGTGCGATCAGTGACCGTGCCAACTGCCTGACCACTATCGATCCGGCCGGTAAAACTGGCGCGCCAGGGAATGAAGCCCTGACGATGCCATTGCGCGGTTTCGACGAAATTGATCGTGAAGGGCTGACCCGACTGAGGTTTATTTGCGTCTTCACCCTCGACCATATTCAAAAAGCCGTGATGGCCATAGTCGAGCTCCCCGCCCAAATTTTCGCCATGTTTTGTGAGCGAGAGACGGACCGGTCCGAGCTGGCGGTTGCGCCCCATATAGTCGCCGCTGAAATCAGTCGCTGTCCAGTTGAAGGCGGCAATCATGCCAAAGATGACGATCAAGCAGAGTGCTTCATTGCCGACTAATTTGAGCAGTCTTTTTTTCTGTGTTTTCTGCTCCGGTCTTTTGTCGGGCCGACTAATTTGACCTGCCGCACCGAAGGCGGCGCTGTAGGAGGGTGGCTCGCCTGCTGACCCCTCGTTTACGTTGCCGCGCCCATTCTCTTCAGGCGGGTTATCGTTATCCAGAGGGCGGGCCGGTCTGCGCACGTTTCTTCCAAAGCCGCTGCTATAACTTGCTTCGCCGGGCGCATTTTCTTCGCTATTTTCTTCGCTATTTACTTCGCCATTCTCTTCCCAGCTCTTGCGCCGGGGAGGTCTCTGCTGATTGTAATCTCGTCCACCCGGCATCGCTTTCTCGCTATGGTATTAAATCCGGTGTCAGATGATAAAGGTAACGCAGCGTATCGGCGTCGTTTTGCGATATGGTGCCGCGGCCGTAATAGATGCTCATCAGATCCTGGTTATTGGTGCTGTGACCTTCGATGCCGAGGGCGTGACCAAATTCATGGGAGGCGGCGGCCTTCATTTTGCCCAGAGGCATGGACTGTCCCTGGTTGTCGGTGGTGCGCAAAACAATCACCACCGGTTGGAAATTGGCCTTGCCGCCGCGCATTACCTGGGCATAGGAAAAATTTGTCTTGGAAGTATAGCCGCGTATGTCGTTGGCAAAAAGAGCCATGCCCAATTTGGTCACGAAGTGATGCGTAAAAAATACGTAGATATCTGCTTCATCCGGCTCTTGGACAATCTGGTAGCTGATCAGGCCTTCCGGCTCGAAGCTTTTCCAGGCGAGAACGCCTTCCACTGCCGCCTGGTAATGACCGGGAATGAAGCCTTTGGCCGGTTGCAGTGACTTCCAGATGTGACCATTATCGATTGCCTGGGCGACGACTCGCGGCCAGCCGGGCAGATTATCGATATTGGCCACTGGTGCTCCGAGCTGTGGATCCATGATGCTATCCAGGCTGAGGCCGTGAGTGATGTACACTTTCAGAGGCATCTGTTCTTTTAACCAGCGCACAGTGCCTACCGGACTCTTAAATTGCGGATAGACCGCGGCCGCGACTGCAGTCGCTCCCGGCACGAGCGCTGTGTCAAAAGTCTGCGCACCGGAGCGAGCCTGTGCTCTTGTAACAAAAAGCAGGGGAATGAATAAGGCGCAGAGGAGGCCGTAAAGACCAGACCGTGCCTTTGTTTGCGCCCTTGTCGAAGGTGAGGCTGACAGTCTGTCGCGAGAAGAATTTTGGAGTGATTGGCAAACAGGCAACATATTTTTTTCTTTTGCGTCTTTTAAAACATACTGATTGAAAGTGCAGAAGGCCTGAACAGGCCACAAAGGCAAATCTATCTAGCTAGAGCTCTGAAAAGTGGAGAGGACGCCTGGGCGAATTGCAATTATTATCTGTCGCTCTTTTTGCAGAAACGCCTTGTCAGTGGCCCTTAAGCTGTAAGCTATATTCCCGAGAAGCAATAAAAGGTTACAGGCAAAATAAACGAAAGGTTAAAGATGATGACCCGGCATAGGTTTCCGAGTACAAATATATAGTCTACCGCGGACACTCCAGTAGAGAGGCACTAGGGATAGAGCTTGTTGGGGCAGCACCAACCCTGCGAACATTTTAAAACCCCGCCCACCGGCGGGGTTTTTGCTTTAGCAGCGCACTGTGTTAACCTCTCTAGTTGAATCTATTCAGGTCAGGTGGAGGCGCGGGTCCATTATGAGTTCGGGACAGGTCAGAGGGGTGGTGCTTGCCGCTGGTCAGGGCAAGCGGATGAAGTCGAGCCGGCCCAAGGTCTTGCATGACGTCATGGGCAAGGCTGTGCTCAGCCGGGTTATTGATGCCGTAGCGGCGGTTGGTGTCGAGCATCTGCATATCGTCGTCGGCCATGCCCATGAACAGGTGGAAAATTTTCTGGCCGAAGGCGCTAACCTGCCACCGGTGACTTATTCCTGCCATTTGCAGAAGCCGCAACTTGGTACCGGTCATGCTCTTTTGCAGATTGCCGATGCGCTCAAGGATTTTCACGGCACTTTGATAGTGACAGTCGGTGACGCTCCGGTCATACAGCCAGAGCCGCTCCAGGCCCTGCTCGCCCACCATCATGCTCAAAAAGCGACGGTCACGGCCCTCACCACCGAGCTGCTCGACGCCAAAAATTATGGCCGTATCTTGCGTGACTACGAAGGCCGTGTGCGCAGTATCGTTGAAGACAAAGACGCCAATTCCGAACAAAAGCTGATCCGCGAAATCAATACCGGTATCTATGCTCTGGCCTGGCCGGAAGTGAGCGAAGGCCTGAAGGGGCTCTCAAATAACAATAAACAGAAAGAATATTATCTGACCGATCTGGTCGCCTGGGCTTATGAGCGCGGCCACAGTGCCCATGCCCTCGTCCTTAACGATTCGCGTCAGGTGGCCGGCATCAATTCCAGGCTGGAGCTGGCCGAGGCGATCCGCCTCCTGCGCGATGTCACGATCGAGAAATTGGCGCTCGAATCAGGGGTGACCGTTGTCGACCCGCTCAATACCTGGATTTCCCCTGAAGTGAAGATCGGGGCCGAAACGGTTGTCCTGCCCGGTTGTCAGATTAGTGGCGTGGTGGAAATCGGCGCCGGATGCCAGATTGGGCCCTATGCCGTTATAAAGGGACCGGTCAAAATCGGCGAGCGCAGCAGTGTGGTTTCTTCGCACGTGAATAATTCGACAATCGGCAGCGACTCCAGAGTCGGTCCCTATGCCCATGTGCGCGATGGCAATGTGATCGGTGACGCCTGTAAAATCGGTAATTTTGTCGAATTGAAAAAAGCGACTGTCGGCGAGCACACCAATGTCGGCCACCTGAGCTACATCGGCGATGCCAGCCTGGGCAGTGGCGTCAATATCGGAGCGGGCACGATTACTGCAAATTACGACCATTTGACCAAGAAAAAAGAGCGTACTGTAATCGGTGACGGCGCTTCGACCGGTTCCAATTCTGTGCTGGTGGCGCCGGTGGAAATGGGTGCCGAGTCTGTTTTGGCCGCCGGAACGGTGGTCGGCAAAAATGTGCCGGCTGGGGCCCTGGCGGTCGGGCGGGCGGTGCTGAAAATGGTCGAAGGCTGGTCGGATATCCGCAAGAAGCAGAAGGTCAAGTAGGCAAGGGCCAGCAGGCCCTATTTCTCGAATTCGGAGACGCCGCGGTTATTGCCGCGATTGTCCTGATCCGAGCCCTGATCCAGGTCTCGTTCTTCGATTGGATCGAGGTGGGCCAGGTAATCGAGGCGCCGGCGTTCGGCTTCGGCAAAAGCGGTGGATTCGATGGTCAGATATTTGATCAGTCCGATCGGGATGAGATGCTTGGCGTACTCGGCTGTGGCGCGTTTTTCGATGTCGCCGTAAGTCTCCATTTCGACATAGTCATGGCCTAGGCGGAAAAGCTTGCCTACCAGGTTTGTACCGTCGCCAAAGTGCAGCCGCACCCAGGCGCGGTTGTCGCATAATCGTTCCAGTCGTAGTTTGAGGTTCATCATTTGACTTTCCTATACAACCAGTCTAGCAAAGTCTATATATCTTGTGCGCTAAACCTCCTTTCTAATGGCGGCTTCCAGCATGTGTCGGAAAGTCCTCCCTTAATTTTTAGGGGCGTATAAGTGGAGGATAGATCCTTCGTTGTACAGTCGCCGCACAGTTTGAGGTCAAGGATATATATTGCCAAACTCTAAGCCGGGCAATTTTGCTTGCACTTTTAGAAAGCCCACAGGACTGCCGTTTCTACTGTATATACGGGGAAGTCAAGAATTGCTCTTTTCAGCGAACAAACTACACTACATTTACTGGCGATTTGCTTATTAGCTCGCCACCACGATTGATGGCATTATTATTTTCAAAACTAACTAGAGAGAGACGGGAATCAATGCAGGACGAGCTGTTACCGGCAAATTTGCTCAAACGTTTGGAAGAATTGAAGGACAGAGAACAAAGTTACTGGCACGACGAGCTGTATTCTTTTGAGGCAATCACCAACCTGACTTATCGACAGGAATTGGAAAAATCTTTCAGTCTTGATCCCTTGGGTCCATTGCCTCCTCGGCAAGAATCTTAATACCCTTCAGAGTCAAGGTGACATCGACGGCATCGAAGACGTCGGCGGCGGGCGCGATTAGCGGTGCCAGGCCTCCGGTAGCGATGACAGCGGTTTGAGCCGGTAGATTTTCTTTGGCTCGCTCCACCCAGTATTTGACCAGTCCGATGTGTCCGATAACACAACCGCGCTCGATTGCTCTTGCCGTATCGAAGGCTAAAGGTGAAGCATAGTTGTCCCATTCAATTACGCTCAATTCGGGTAGCTGAGCGGTCTGGCGATGAAGCGAGTAAAAGATTTTGGAGAGGCCGAGGGTGATCATGCCGCCCAGAAAACTACCGTCGCTGCTCACCGCTGTTAGTGTCGTTGCCGTGCCAAAGTCGATGACGATCGCCGCTTTTTTATCAGCCGTATAATTTCGGTAGGCAGCAGCGGCGTTGGCGATCCGGTCAGAGCCTATGGTTTCATATAGGCCGCTGAGCATATTCTGGTTTTTTGCCGATACGGCGAAGAGATTTTTCTTGGGCGGTTGCCATAAATCGATCAATGCCTGGCCGGCGCTTGGCACCACCGATGATATCGAAATAAGCGCCCCTTCAAATTTACTACTCAGGCTGCGCAGATGCGAAGCAGCCACCTTCGGCTCATCTGTGGCGTAATTGTAGGTGTCGGACAGTTCATCATCGAGGAATAGACCACAGGATATTCGGGAATTCCCAATGTCTACCGCCAGGGTGCGATTGAATTTTGCGCTCATTTTGTTTCCATTCGTTCTTCTTTTCTCAGTCCCGACCTAAATAAGTAATCAAGCCGTCTTTGAGCGATGCGGCTGCCCTTTGCTGGAAACTATCGTCGAGCAAAAGAGCATATTCATCGGGATTGATCATGAAGCCCACCTCGACCAGCACTGCCTGCATGGCTGATGGGCGGCAGAGGGCCAGATTTTGATAACGAGCGCCGATTGGTTGGAGACTCGCTCCCCGGGCCAGGGCTGACTCGAGCGCCTGAGCCAGTGGTTTGGATTGTGGGTGATAATAGTAAGTAGAAGTGCCATGCTCTTTGAGCGGATCGCGTCCGTCTGGCAGGGCGTTGTTGTGAATAGAAATGAGCAGGTCTGCCCCTTTCGCTCGGGCTATTTCGACGCGGTCATCTAAGGAGACATCACTGTCGTCTTCTCTGGTCATAAATATGGTCGCCCCTTCTTTGACGAGCTGATCGCGCAACTTGAGAGCGATAGCCAGATTGATCTGCGCTTCGCGCACTCCAGATGGACCGATGGCGCCGAGCTCGGCGCCGCCGTGGCCGGGATCGATGCAGACCTTCAGGCCCTTTAAGCGGCCGGGGCTGTCTGTGATCTGATGGTTGAGCGGCGAAAGTGAAGGTGCATTTTTGATTTTGAGGACTAGGGCGTGCTCGTTTTCGCCTTCGCCGTAGTTTGCGCTGAAGCCCCACTGCCGATTATTTTTCAAGTCGACGGTGACTTCATAGGTGCCGTCATCCGGTTGCTTCCAGGTGACATTGTCGACGAGCAATCCGTTGTCGTCCTCGACCGGTGCTTGATAGACCCAGTCTGTATCGCCGCGCGCTCCGTAGAGTTTAAGGGTGAGCCGGTTCGGCTTTAAGCTTTGTTCGATCGTGAAGGGCAGTCTCTGCGATAGTGGTATTACAATCGATTCACCGAAGTTGTCTTTTTTTACGATGATCGTACGTGCCATCGCATTTGGTGCGGGCGAACCCGCTTCTTCCATTTGCAATTCACTTCTTTTGATCCAGGCGTGCAGGCCCGGTCTGTAGTAGCAGCGGATGTTTTCGCCTTCCCAACCATCGACGAGCAAGCGCACTCCGGCCGGCAACGGCGTCAGTCGTCCGGCATCGGGCGCCGTGCGCACAATCGTTTCATTAGTCATGGTCCTGGCAAGAAGGGGCTGTTTAATCGTGGTCAAATGCGCGCTGCTTGCGACCATCGTTTCTTTACCGTCTTTCCTTGCTCTAAAAGACAGCGGGGCATCGACAAAATTGTCCTCTGGTTGAATCTTATAGAGTCCGACGTAGACGTCCGCGCGTCTGGCCGGGTAACGCTGGAAGGCCTGGCCGTAGGCCACCGATAGTCCGGGATTGACGCCGAAGTCGTTGAGGATCGCTTTTGTGGTCGGAGCGGTGGCTGTAGCTTTTTGAGCACGGACGGCAGCCGGGGAAATCATGGCAATCGTTTTGCCGCCTAGCTGGGCGCTGACGACGGCACCGGGAGTGGCCCGGCAGCTGAGCTCGATGATATCGCCGGTGGTGTGACCTTGATCGTCTTTGGGCTTCAGGGAGGCGCGGTCAAAAGCGAGGCTGGCGGCACTCATCACCGCCGGCGGCCTTTCTCTGTTTGCCTCGACAATTTGGGTTGCCGTCGCTCCATTCGGGGAGAGACTCTGCACCGTGAAGTTGTTTTTGCCTGGAGCAAGCGCAATGACGTGGGCGAAAAAGCCCTGTTTATTGACTTTGACCGGCGCGCCGTTCACCGTCAATTGATAACCAGGTAAGGTCGAGCCCACTATAAAAGAAGTGGACGCCGGTATTTCGCCGCCGCGCGGATAGACGATCAGAAGCGGCTTCTCGGCGGTAGGCGGAGGCATCGGAGGCAGATGCTCAGCCAGAGCTATTTTAAGATGTTTCTCTAAATGAGCCGTGGCGCTGGTTTTCGGTGTGGCATTGGAGGCGCATGAGCAGATTGAACTGGCGGCGGCAAAAACGGTGATTAGCGTCAGTTCAATCTTGGGTCTCAGTGTCATTGATTCTCCAATCAAACTTTGTCATGTAGTTTTCTTTGAAGCCATAATCGGAGTCATCCGGCTTTTCGTCAGCAGATAAGTAGTATATGACAAAGGACCAGGGGTTGGTGAAACTTTGCTCGATCACCGATTCGTTCCATTGAAAGAACGGCGAGATGAACATCGCATTTGGTTTTTTTGTCATGAAGACATTGCCTTTGCGATGGATAAACTTGTAGGTGTTTTCTTCGAGATCGTGCTTGAGACGGCTCGTTTCAAGGGCGTGATCGCATATTACCGGATAGCCCATGGCCGAGCCGCAGATCAAAAAGAGTACACGGGCATCGGTGTAATCTCCGCTCGTCGAACCTCGCAAAAGCGGCGCAATTTTCAACTGACGAATATCTTTTACCGTGATCGGCACACCGCCGACGGTGTAACGATGCGAGGCCATGTCATTGGCTACTTCGCTGACTGTGCGCACTGGGAAGCGGTCGGTGACGGCCTTGGTCGAGAGCAAATTGTAGGCGTTGATCCAGTAAAGCAATTTGTCGCCTGGATCTCCAAATTCGTCGCAGCTTAAGGAGGCCAGTTCGGTCATGGCCTTATCAAGAAGCTTGCTGTTTTTAGCGCGGGCATAATCCACTCGATCGCGGCGAACGCATTCTTTTAAAAATTCATTGTAAAAAGGATAGCTTGGCTTGATTGGATGATCGACTCGCGTAAAATAAGCGCCCAGATATTCAGGAGCGTGCACGATGGTGTGGAAAGTAGCCAGGAGTGCGCCGCCGCCAAAGAGCAGAGCGCTAAAGAAAAGGATCAGGGCTGAAGGCTGTTTGTTCATTGTCCGAGGGTGATAAACCATGCGCGACTAAGCTTGTTCTAGCATTTTAGCGGCTTGGACGACAAAAAAGGGGTTGCCGGAAAAACGGCAAGCCCCTCTTGAAAAATTGGTGGAGTGTAGGGGAGTCGAACCCCTGACCTCTTCAATGCCATTGAAGCGCGCTACCAACTGCGCTAACACCCCGTTATTCTGAGTTTATACCATAAAGTGCGACCGGCTATGAACCCTTGCATAACGGCTTGTTTACACACTCTTTTGCCGGCAGGCTCATCTTTATCTCTTTACACCCCGCCCATTGCCTCTGCCGGGCTGAGCTTGAGCAGACTTCTGGGGCCGGCCGACTTACTAATTGGACCGCGGTGCAAAAACTGAGTATTTCCTAACTATCCACCACGCTTTTATTGGTTGCCGCTAACAATTTGAGCGCATCGGCCTGTTACGCTCTACATGCCTGGAGGCCGATGCTATGGACGCGCCCAAGTCTTCGTTTCGAAGACGCCATAAAAACATCTTGGAAGTAGGCAACGCACTTCTGGTCGTTGTTGATGTGCAAGAACGCTTCCGCGGCCACATCGAAGGATACGAAGAGTTGATCGTCAGGACCGCGATCCTGTTGCGTGGGCTGGAAGCGCTTGGCGTGCCGGTTGTGATCACCGAACAATATCCGCAGGGTTTGGGACCGACTGTGGCTGAGATAAAAAATATCGAAGGCACGGAGACAGCGCGCCTGTATTTTGAAAAGGGGCATTTTTCCGCGGCTGCCAGTGCCGATTTTATCGATTATCTGCAAAAGTCCGGTCGTAAACAAATAATTGTCTGCGGCATCGAAACTCATGTATGTGTAAGTCAGACCGTGCATGATCTACTCGAGCGTGGTTACCAGACTCATCTGGTCGTAGACGCGGTTGCCAGCAGGAATGCCGTCGATAAAGAAGTGGGTCTGAAGAAGATGTTTGCCAGTGGAAGCTTGCCCGCTACTGTCGAGATGGTCTTATTCGAATTGCTGGTTCGCTCCGGAACAGCGGATTTCAAACAGGTTCAAAGTTTGGTCAAGTAATTGACTGGTCGGTTAGTAAGTAGTTTAATTCTACAGATCCAAGAGCGAATGTAATGAAGGCATCCCAAAAAACTTCCTTTAGTAGACAGGTCGGAAAAGTGGCCAGCGCCGCGCTGCTTATTTCCGGTCTTAATCTGGTCCAGGTCACCCCGGTCCAGGCACAGTATTTAGATGGCGAGGGCCGCCCAGCACCGGCCAGGTCTATTCGCGAGAAGATTTCCAATCGCATAACCAGATTTATGGATGGCGACGACAACGTCAAAGTCGCTCAGAAAGGTCCGGGCTGGGCTCCCAGCAGTGCCAGCAGTGCCAGCAGTGCAGCGCCTGTGGGCGGCACAAATAGCGGGCCGCCCGGCCAAAATCCGCTGTCCGGCAATGCCAATGCAGGCGGGGCCTCGCTTGGCGGTTACAACGCTGGCAGCGGTAACTATCCTGGTGTCACCCAGCAAGGTGCGCCCGGCAATCCCGAACTTTTCAATCCTACTTCACTGCCGGAAGGCGTGCCCCCGCCGACGATGCCTATCCCCAATGCCGGTGTAGCACCTGTGGTTGTGCCCTCCGGCGCCCAGGGCATGCCGATGGACGCATCCGGTCTCAGTCCGCGCGAGCGTAAAGACGATTACGATGTCATTAATACTCAGGCCGAAAATTTCCGTCGTCGCTTTCTGCAGGGCGAAGCCATCGAGTTGAAATTACCGATGGGAGAGCAATTAATGCCTCTCGGCAGTAAATTGCCGCCGATTCGCCTGGAGGCAACCTACACCCAGCCTATCTCTCTGCGCGAAGTGGTCTCCTATTGCCTCGACAATAATCTGGCCATCCGCATTCAGGCGGAGCAAGTTAGTTCGGCCAAGTGGCTGACAGCGGCTCAATTTGGCCGCTATTTACCGAACGCACTGATGCTCTACCGATCGCAATATCAGGCAGGTACTACCCTCATCGGTGGTATCATCCCCGTCAAATTCGGCAATCCCTTCGTCAACGTCTCGGCCGGCTTCCAGTACTTCGGCTTTCAAGGCGGCGCCGTCACCTTCAATATGCTCTCCAATTTGCATCAATACCGAGCCACGAAGCAGGCTTTCCGCGCCTCGATCAACGATGCCCTCAACCAGGTCAGTCAGGGCTATTACAACCTCGTGCGCAACCAGGCCCTGCTGCAGATCCAGACCCGCGCCGTCGAAGTATCCAAGGCCCAGGTACAGCTGAACAGACAGCTCGAGCGCGCCGGCACCGGCACTAGATTTCAGGTCCTGCAATCGGAGACGCAGTTGGCTCGTGACCAGCAAAACTTGCTCACCCAGGAAGTCGGTTTGCGCAACTCGGCCATCGATCTGGCCACCAATCTCAACTTGAATGCCACCGTCAACTTGCTCTCGGTCGAATCGGAAGTGCGTAAAGTGCGTTTGATCGATCCGTCCGTCGATATCAACGGTTTGATCAATATCGCTTTTCAAAACCGCCCCGAGCTGAAGCAATATAAAGAGCTCTGGATTGCCTCCAAGCGCCAGATCCAGTTGCAGGTCGCCTCACTCTATCCGCAGTTCCAGTTTTTCGGACAATATGCCGGTAACGGTCAGACTCTCACCCGCAAATACAACATCACTCCGGCCTCTGTCAGTGCCGTCCAGGTCGCCGGTGCGCCGACCGTCCAGCAGTACACGACGACCACGGCTGCCGGTGCCTCCGCAATCAATCCGAGCGTCGGTAATGGCGCCGTCTATAATGCCGGCTATGTCTACAATCCGCCCACGATTAACGACCGGCAGATTCGCAAGTCCTATCAAATCGGTATGGAAGTGGACTGGAATTTCCTCAACATGGGTATGCCTCAGGCCGCTAATGCCGCTTCCGCCAAGGCTCTGGCCAGGCAGGCGGCGCTGCGCATCAACCAGCAAATCATGGTCGTTCTTCAGCAGGTGCGCGAAAGTTATCTCAATTCGCAGACCGCCGAGCGTCAGATCGAAGTTGCCACCAAAGAAGTGCTTTCTTCCGCCGAAGAATTGCGTCTGGCCCGCGTCCGCCTCGCTAACGGGGTCGGCACCAACATTGACGTTATTAACGCCCAACGTGACTTTACTCAAGCTCTTGTCGACAAGGCCGATGCCATCATTCAATTTAATATCCAACAAGTGCAGCTCTTGCATGATATCGGTGTGATCGGCTATGACACACTCACCTCGGGACGTCTGGTCAAGGCTCAATAAGCTAGCGGATGAAATAGATCTTGTTCGGCAGCTTTTCGCAGTCCAGGCTATGCCCGCCGGAGAGATCCGAATACTGATCGCCGATATTGACGACGATTTTGAAGCCCATGTCTTCAATCTGCTTGCGGTAAGCCGCTTTCATCGTCGAGGCGTTTTGCTGGTCGCCGTTGGCGCGCATGTAGAGGCCATCATAGGCGATACCATATTTGATCAAATTTTCGATTGTCGGCCGGCGCAGGCGCTCCATTCGGCCGGTGATGAAAAAGATGGCCAGACCTTTGCTTCGTGCGTAGGCCAGCATCTCTTCGGTGTATTTGAGTGGCCTGGCATCGCAGGTTTTTTGCCAGTCTTCGAAGGCGTCCCAATTGATTTGCGATTCTTCTTTGTCGGCGCAGCCGTCGAAGAAGGGACGGTTGTCCAGCAGGGTCTCGTCAAGGTCGGAAACCACCGCTAAAGTACTGCCGTCCTTGAGCCTGGCCGCCTGCACAAGGGCATTGTCGATCGCTTTGCGACCATCGGCGCAGGCCTGGCTGAAAGATTGCTGATATTGCTTACTGTGGCTGAATGCAAGCGCTTTGCCGATCGGCGTGAGCGTCTGCACTTCTTTGTGCTCACTGTGCTCGTCCAGCTTCTTCAGTGCTGCATCGAGTTCGCTTGCCGACATGGCCAAAGCAGGGGCGAAAATAGGCGGGATTTGCGGTGAAAGGCCCTGAATGAAGGTGCCGGCGGCCAGAATTAAGGCCAGATTTACGATCTTGTCGGCTCGCCTCAGGCGTGCCGCCCTGCTGACGGGATATTCTGCCAAATCAGACCTCGTTTGCGTGCGGATTTTTTGGTCGAATTTAGCCGCCGCTCATGCGTACGCCTTTACCGGCTGCATAGGTGGAGCTTCCCATAATATTGCGGTGTTTGCCAGATGGGGCTTTAGCTTCGACAACGCCCACCGACATATCTGGACGATTGCCTTCATAGACTCCCCAGTAGCTCGAAGTCACTTTTTTGCCCTTTGGCTTGACCAGCGCGAGCAGTCGATCCGACTCGGCCACGGCAAAAAGGATGGCTGCGGCGCAGAGAATGGCAACGGTATTGAAAACAATGTCCATAAATTTGCAAACTCCCTCGAAGGCTTAATTTGTGGCCGCCGGCCAGTTCTCAAGCGATATCAGGTTAGCCTATAGGTTTATGGATGTAAATGGGAGGATTACTCATCTGCGAAAAATCTCCGACCCGACAAAAAAGGGACATCAAAACGATGTCCCCCTCGGCGAAGTGCAATTTTGTCGGCGACAGCGATCAGATCAATTTGTGATCAGGTCTGTTATTGACCCGGTCTGTTATTGGCCCGGTCCATTTTCGATCCGGTCTGTTATCTTTTCAGTTTTTGACGACGTCGGCCAGGTCTTTGTAGAGGCCGGCAATCATCATCGTGATCACTGCTGTCTGCGGATGATCCTCTGAGTACTTGGTAAATTCGAGGGCTTTTGTTTCAAATAAGCCGAGCAATCTTCTGTCGAGGGCTCTTGCGTGTTCATTTGTAGTCATCGGTCGGGCTCGTTTTCTAGGCGAAAGGTAGGTACGGGGAAAGGCTTTGGAATAAATTATTTATTAGTTTACTCCGGCCAGGGAAAAGCTCAATAGGCAAGGGGGAAAAATCTTTCCGCTTGGACCAGTTTTTATCTTCCGTCTTTATAGTCTATATCTAAAGCACCTGTAATGGTGGCATCAATTGGTATCACTTGTGGTGAACTATATTTTGCTCTGGCATTGTAAGAGGCGTTTTTCTTGCCACTTTGTTCCCGGCAAAAAAAGAGAGCCCCGGGACAGGCTCTCTTTACGTTGCAGTTTGCGGTTTTGCGGTCCGAAAGGTTAGCGCTTTTTGGACTTGGCTTTAGCGGACTTTTTAGGAGCCGCTTTTTTAGCCATCGCTTTTTTTGCCGGAGCAGCTTTGGCGGTGGTGCCTGTGTGAGCAAATGATTTTTGCTTTACCCTGCCGTCTATCACATCCTTCAGCTCCTGGCCGGCCCGGAAGGCGGGTACTTTGCTGGAGGGGATGCGCAGCGGAGCGAGTGTACGAGGATTGCGCCCGGTTCTGGCCTGACGGTTGCGGCGCTCGAAAGTACCGAAGCCTACGAGGGTTGCCTTGTCGCCTTTGCTCATTGCTCCGGTAATGGAGTGAATGATGGCAGTGATAGTGGTGCCAACTTCAGTTTTGGTTTGTCCTGTAAGTTCTGAGATTTGGCCGATAAGCTCAGCTCTGTTCATTACTTAGTTCTCCTTGGGAAATGCAGTCAGGGCTTCCAAGGCGGGAATGTTATCACCACCTAATCTCTGGCACAAGGGCTCTACAGGCTTAATTCCTGGATTTTTTCTATCTCCGATGTATATAGAGGCGCCAAAATCATTGTTTGGCTTTGCTTTGCGGATTTTCGGCTGCTGATTGGCTTAAAGCCGCGCTAAGATAATGGATATCTAGAGGAACGGTATGTCCCAGGCGCCTTATTCAATCCAGCCTACCGTCAAGCAATTACTTGCCTCCGACGCTCTGGCCGAAGCCCAGGTGCTCTTTGGCGACCAGCTCCTGAACGCGCCTGTTTCTCAGGTGATTTCTACGGTTGGTCCCGGACCGCGGCCGGGGTCCCTGGTTGTCACGCGCAACGACAGTCTGAGCGCCCCCGAAGTAACGGCTCTCTCCCAACTTTCTGCGCTTGTTCTGGTTAAGGGCACTCCTGATTTTGTCCAGAGCAATGTCAGTGCCGCCGCTGCCGGTGCAGCCGGTTTGACCGCCAGCGGAGCCGAGGTCGAGGCAGCTCGATTGGCATCGCTCAATGACGCCGGCGTCAAACGTTTGATCAAGCGTTGCTCGGAAGCGAAAGTGCCACTGATACTGGTGCCCAGTTATGGAGATCCGGCTCAGGTTATTGAAGATGTGCGCTTTGTTTTTTTGCGCGAGTTGAAACTTTCGGCGGCGCGTCTGTCGTCGATCATGCTCAGTATCGTCCTGGAAGAAGGGCTGGATGGGCTGATCGAAACTGTTTCGGCCTGGCTCAATCGTCCTCTGGTTGTGGAGAACGCCGACTTCAAAGTGCTGGCGTCGCGCAATATGGGCGTCACTCCGGCCAATCAACAAAAACATCTGACCGATGAAGGTGTCACCAGCTTGCGCGCTTACAAAAAGAGCATGGGTCAGCTTTCGCCGGGAATAAGCCCGCTCAGCGAAGTCAATCTCGATGTGCACATGAGTCCGATCAAACTTGGTCGTCGTCTCGTTTTCCCCGTACCGCTCAGTGAAGTTATTGTCGGCTATGTCTCGGTAATGATTCGCCCTCAGGATGATCTGGCCGCTCTGTCCGAGTATATGCATCCGCTCGCCCTGGCCTGTAAGGTCGATTTCAGTCACCGTTTGAAAGATTCGCCTTCTTTCAGCGTCACTCAAAAAACGCTTCTCAAAGATCTCCTCTCCGGCCGTCCCCTTTCCGCTGCCGACCAGGAGAGACTAGATCGTCATTTCGGCTTCGATTTGTGCGATGGTTTTTTTGTCTTTGCCGTAGATGCCACTTATCCTGATGAACCACCCAGTGCAAACGCCGTCGCTGGTGCTGTGATACCGCCTCTGGTGACATATCCGGATGAGGGCTTTATCTCCTGTGAGGCCGAGGGCATGCGCGCCTTTGTCGTGCCCTATAACGCCAAAACGACCGCTCCCTGGGGCGAGCTTGCCCAGGCGGTGGTGGACAAAATCAAAGAACTCAATCCCGGCGTCAATGTGCGCCTCGGATCGGCGCGCCTGATCGACACAGCTCTCGATCTGCCCGATGCATACGGCGAAGCGCGTCAAGCTCTCGTGATCGGCTCGATGATTCACGAAGGAGGCGACTTCCAGCTCGGCTATCAGGAGCTTGGTGTCAAGCGTCTCTTGTATCTGATTATCGACCATCCGGAAGTCGATCGATTTCTCCTGGAAAATTTGAGTCCGCTCGAGTCCTATGACGAAGAGTGGGAGTCTGAACTCGTCGACAGTCTGCGCGTTTACTTACAGCATGGAGCTAATTTGAACAGTGCCGCTCGCGGCCTTTTCATCCACCGTCACACTTTGCGCTATCGTCTGGAACAGATCGCCGACATTCTCAAAGTCGACATCGACTCTCAGGAAGTCTTGCTCAATTTGCAAGTGACTTTCCTCATCCGCGATATGAAAACCGGCTTGAAGAAGCGCTAAATAACTCTCGGGGAGTGGGTCTTTGCATTCGACAGATGAAACCTGCGCCCTCGAAGCGCAAAGTGTCAGCAAAAAATATGAGGGTGCCGCGGTCAACGCTCTCACTGACATAAGTTTGAAGGTTCAGCCCGGTGAATTCTACAGCTTTCTCGGTCCTTCCGGCTGCGGCAAGACGACGATGTTGCGCATCTTTGCTGGTTTCGAGCAAGCGAGCAGCGGTAATATTTTTGTCGGCGGCATGGCCATGAATGGTGTGCCGCCTAATAAAAGACCGGTCAACATGGTTTTCCAGAGTTATGCCCTATTTCCGCATTTGAGCGTTCTAGAAAATGTCGCCTTCGGTCTGCGCGCGCGCGGCGGTCGCAGTAAGTCTGAAATTTTCAAGTTGAGCGACGAGGCCCTCGCTATTGTGCGCTTGCAGGCTTTTGCCGATCGTCTCCCAGCCCAACTCTCCGGCGGTCAACAGCAACGCGTGGCTCTGGCCAGGGCTCTGGTCATGCGTCCGGTGGTATTACTTCTGGATGAGCCGCTGTCTGCCCTAGACGTGCAGATACGCGAAGAAATGCAAGACGAGCTCTCGCGTTTGCAAAAGCAATTAGCCATAACTTTTGTCATGGTCACCCACGACCAAGGTGAGGCTCTGGCCCTCTCGACCAGAGTCGCTGTTTTCAATCAAGGTCGTATCGAGCAGGTCGGTCCGCCCCGTGAAATCTATGAGGCGCCGCTCACTGATTTCGTCGCCAGATTTATCGGCAGGTCCAATGTCCTTGCCGCCTCTGTGCAGGACGTGGCGAGCGGTGTGGCAACGGTGCGCTTGTCCGATGTCGAGGGGGCGCCGCTCATGCGCTGCCTGCTAAGCCCCGATCAACCTTTGCCGGTCAAAGGACAGGCGGTCGGTCTCTGCTTGAAGCCGGAGGTGGTATCGCCAGCGGTGCGCGGTCATAGTCTCGCTTCCGGTAATTTTGACGGAAATATCGGTCAGACTCACCGCAATACGCTTGTATGTCGTCTCGAGTCAAGCGCTTATCTGGGCAGTCTGGCCGATCTGCGCCTGCAAATCGCCGGTAGCGAAGTGATCTTGCGTGCCACCGTACCCCAGGCGTTGCTCGGTGAAATCAGTTCGCAAGGAAACTTTGATGTTTCGATAGATGCGGCCGATCTGCGTCTGGTTGAGGTGAGTAAAAATTGATCAGTCGCCGGCGATTTTTACAAGGTCTGCATGGCGGAGCGGCTCTGACTCTGGCTTCCGCCTGTTTGCCCTGGCTCGCTGGTTGCTCGACTGGTCGCTCCTTCTCCGGAGAGGACAAACAAGTCAACATCCTCAACTGGGCCGACTATTTGCACCCCGATACAATCCCGGAATTCGAGCGTCGCTACGGCATCAAGGTCGTCCAGGATACCTTTGCTTCTAACGAAGCGCTCCTGGCCAAATTGCAAGCTGGTGGCACCAGATACGATGTGATTGTGCCCTCAAGCTATATGGTCAAACAGCTAAAAAAACTCGATATCCTGAGCACGCTCGAGCACGACAGGTTAATCGGACTGAATAATTTATTGCCGCGCTTTCGGAGTACCAGCTTCGATCCAGGTCTGAAAGTGTGTGTGCCGTATACCTGGGGCACCACCGGCATCGGCTACAATCTGGCCTACATGGAGGAAGTGCAGGGGTTTGGTCGGCGAGCCGGCAAACTCTCCGGCGCCACCGCCGGCAGTGCCGATTCGAAGAGCTACGCCATCGGTTGGCAGATACTTTTTGATAAGCGCTTCGCCCATCGCCTCACCATGCTCGAAGATGCCCGCGAAGTGATTGGCAGCGCATTGAAGATGCAGGGCCATTCCTACAACACCACTGATAGCCAGCAAATCCGCGCCGCCACCGAAATTTTAAAACAGCAAAAAGAACTCGTCATGTGTTATACATCGGACCAGGTAATTGTCGAGTTGGCTTCGGGAGATTCTTATCTGTCCCAGGTCTATAGTGGTGATTGCTATCAGGCCAGGCGTGAGAACAATCAATTGCGCTACGCGATACCAGAGGATGGTTGTTCAATCTGGACCGACAATTTTTGCATTCCGAAGAGCGCGCCGAACCGAGATTTTGCCTACCTCTGGATAAGCTATATGCTGGAGCCGGCTGTGGCCGCGGCCTGTGCCAATTTTACCCACTATGCCACGGCCAATGAAAAAGCCTTTCGCCTGGTCCAAAAAGAATTGGTCGAGGATCAAAACCTCTACCCGGGCGAAAAAATTTTGGCCCGTTGCGAGGAGGTGTCAGATGTCGGCCCTGCTCTCTTCTACTACGATCGCATGTGGACCGAGCTCAAATGTTCTTGATGTAGGCTGAATTTTCAGGCGCTTTTTTTCATTGCCACTAAAAACGTCGAATCGGCATCCACTTTGTCTGTCGTGATCGAGGCGAAATCTTTGAATAAATGCTGCAGCTCTTGCTGGCTATAGCGACGCAGCAGCATACCCTGTCTGGCTTTGTCTGTGTAAACCTGTGTACCGTCCGCCAGTTTGTAGTGTTCGCCCGGGCCGCCGCCGACCTCGTCGAAGCAGCCGATAAATATGCCGTCATCGGCAAGTATTTGATGGACTTTGGCGGCCATTTTTTCTGCCACTTGCAAAGGGAAATGCTCGAAGATCGAGTTGGCCACAACGGCGTCGAAGCTTTTTGCCGGGAAGTCCAGCTCGGCGATGTCCGCCACTGAAAAGGCGATTTTTAAATCTTCTTGCAAAGCCCAGGTCTCGGCCAGCGCGATTGCTTGTTTGGATACATCGACCCCGACTACCTCGAAATCTTGCCTGGCCAGGTAGACTGACAGCCAGCCGGAGCCGCAGCCGAGATCGAGCACTCGTTTGACCCGCTTACTGGTCAGCGCTTCAGGAATGCGGGGAATGTAGGTCAAGCTGGGCAATTGCGTGTAAGGGACCTTGCACATATTCCAGGCTCTTTCCCAGAACTGGATATTGCCTTCGTATATTTCCTCAGAAACTGCCGAAACCGCGTCCTCGGTTTGTGAGATTGCTTCTGTGCCTTTTTCGTTCGCCTGCAAAATCGTCCCAAACCCCATTGTTATCCATCTCCTTCCTGGCGGTGGCAGCCGCTCGGGCCTTCTTGCCAAGAATCAAAAATGAATGTTAGCACGGCCCGGGGCCCGGTGGAGGCTCGTCCCTGCCTATGTTTACAAGCGCGTGTCTGTAGGTTGCCCTTTATTTAGCCGGAATCCAGCCGGCGGTTTGCTCCGAAAAGAGTGGTAGGCGTTGATGTAAAGGGTAACATTGCCTTTATAACGTTAACTTTGGAGATTAGGTGCTCGTTTACAGTGGTATCTAATTGCGAGGATCTATTATTAGATGGTGTTCTGGTTCAGGCCTTCAAAAGTGCTCCTCGACCCTGCTTTACAGCCTGAGGGGAGCGAATATCCGGGTAACAATGGGCGAGTCCGGCCGCATACAACTCCAGATGATGCTGGTGCAACAATCCGGTCAGGGGGCGCTGCCCCTCAGTATTTTGGCGCCTCAAACTTTTATGCCTTTTATCAGACAGGTGGAGCGCCTCACTGTCGATGAGCGACTCTCGCCGGTAATCGTCTACTGGAGCCGGAAAAGCGTCTCGCGTCTGCTGCCGCCCGGCCGCGATTACGGCACGCTGGTGCGGGAAAGCACCTTCGTCGGCTATTTCTCCGAAGAGAGATTGGACCCTCCAGATGAGTGGTGCTTCCTGGTGGAAAGTCCGCAACTGTGTCTGGTCGTCTATGGTCAGCAGGCCGTGGAAGTATCGGAAAGCGAAAAATATCAATGTACCGGCTCAATGGAACCGGCCATCGTGCGCGAGTCTTTTAATCGTCTGTTGCCGATCTGGCAAACGCTCAATCTGCAAGATTCAAACCGGGTCGAAGACTATCGCGTTTCGCTCGGGCCCGGTAGCAGTTCGCCGCATTTTGTGCAGATGTTGAAGTCAGCGTGGCCGGTAGTCAAAGCTCCGATTCAGCAGCAGGGCTTGCTCTTGCCCGGTGGTGGCGCAGCCGTTATTGGCAACCAGGATAATAGTTACTACAATCAACAAGAAATCAGTGGCCAGCACATGCTCAAGGCGGCGCTCTCGAGCACCGGTCCAAACAAGATTTCGCCAATTGCTTTCGATGTCGTTGCCGACAGCGCCAATCAGCAGAGTAGTCAGGGCAATCAGGGCAATCAGGGCAATCAGGCTATTACATCGCCATTCGGCTTGAACGGTGGCGGGACTGGAAGCGCTACCGGAAACGCTACCGGAAACGCTACCGGAAACGCTGTAGTCGGCGGCGGCTTGCCAGCGATCGGCCCGAACGGTAACGGTAATGGCAGTGGCAATGCCGGTAGTAACGGCAGCGGCGATGGCGGCGCCGGATACTACGACCAGTCCGGCAATTTCGTGCCCGGACCGGCAGGCGAGTCGGGCGGTAATCCATCGCCATCGCGGCCCAAATTGCCCCAGCCGTTTGGCGACAATCCAATAAGCGGCGGCGGCGCTGGTGCCATTGATGTTACGGGGCCAGGTCAGGGGAGCTTGCCGCTCGGCGGCAACGGCTCCCAGTCCGGACCTGAAGCCGGTGCTGGTACTGGTTCTGGTACTGGAGCTGTTGCTGGAGGCAACATCAATCCATCTAATGCCAATAGCCAGAGTGGCGGTCAACTCGAACAACCGCGAGCGGCAGGCGCACCGTTTGGAGCGGGCGATGCCCAGAAGAAAAATGCCACACGCACTAACATGAAGGCCGTGCAGGCTTCTCATTCCCCCGGCCCGAGCGAAGCAAAAAATCTTATACCGCCGGCGGCGCAGGCGATTATCAGCGATATCATCGGTCAACTGCGCCATTCCAGCGACCTTAATTCGATATTGCAATACGCCATCGAAACTCTAAGCAAAGGTCTCGGTGCCGATCGCGGCTTAATTTGGAAAGTCGTCGGCGATCAACTCGCCGTCACTAATGAATTTTCGATAGAGAGCAATGCTTGCTTCGTTGACAATCAACTCAATTCCCAGGAGTCGATGTCGATCGTTCTCGAATTTCTTTCTCGCTTCCCCGATGAATCCGGAGCCGGTGTTATCAGCGTGCCGGACACTTTTCAGGACATCGATTTGCATAAGCAATCGCGCACGCTGTCTTCCTTGCTCGAGCTCGGCGAAGTGCGGGCTCGTTTGATGGTGCAATTGCGTTCGCGCGGTATTTTTTCCGGCTTTTTGGAATTGCAGCAGTGCGGTAAACCCCGCGAGTGGAGCACTGAAGATGCGGTCATCCTGCAGAAGGTAGCCGAGATGCTCTCTGTGGTAGTCCAGCAGTCTTTCGACCAATCGAAAATTGAAATGGACGCGCAGGAGATGAAGTTGATCAACGAGATCGCCTCTCTGTTCCGCGAATCGAAGGGCGAAACGAGTCGCGATTCGCTCGTTAAATCCGTTTTGCTCGTGGCCGACCACATGGGCTTTGTCAAATCGCAAATCTATTTGTTCAATGCTGACTCCGGTGTGCTCGATCCGCAAATCGGCGATGACGAAGAGTCTGCTGTAGATCTATCGAACAAGGATAATCCCTTCGTGGCTGTTTTCGAGTCCGGCCGCGGCAAAGTCGTGAATATGGAATACTCGCGCAAGGGCGATCCTTTCTTCAAGCACGATATGGCGCTTGTTTTGCCGCTCATCTCCGAAGGAACAAGACTTGGTGTTATCGGCCTCTGGCGCCGTCAACCGAAAAGGCCGCAATTCAGACCTCAGGATAGAGAACTCGGTTTGACTATTGCCGGTCACCTTTCAAACGTCATTCGTGCTGACCAGGCTGTGCAACAGATACGCGCCGATCAGGCTCGCGAAGCGCTGATCAACAAGGTGTCCGTTGAAATTAAACGATCACTGAAGGAAGCGGATCAGATTTCCGACACTCTGGTCAAGTCGGTGCGGGAATATTTTGGACTCGATTTGTGCGTCGTCTCTCAGTATGATCAAGAATCAATGTTGTCCACCAAATGCAAATATACTGGCCTCGAAGAGGAGTTTGCGCCGCCCGGTCCACCGCCGGCGATTAGCGAATTTAACGAAGAGGTGCCGAAGCCGATAGCTCAGCGTATCGCCGATCGTATCTATGAAGGTTCTGTCGAACTTCTGCGCGATGGTCAAACGGTTTTTATTCCCTCCGACGAGCTGGAAGATCGCCTCGGCGACCTCTACAATCAGGAATGGCATAACCGCGCCGTTATCTGTGTTCCTCTTGGTCAGGGCAATAACTTCAAAGCGGTATTGCTGATGGTGGCTCGAGACCGTAACCGTCCATTCCCCGACAAGGATATGCGCATGGTCATCGACATGGCGGACCGAGTCGGCGTCGTAATCTCACACTCCGAACTTTTTGCCACTGTCGAGCGACAGGCGGTCACCGATCCGATGACCGGTCTATTCAACCGACGTTATTTCGAAGAACAGCTGTCGAAGGAAATCGATCGTTTCCAGCGCTTTGGTCACCCCTTTTCTTTTATCATCGTCGACCTGGACTATCTCAAAAAAATCAACGACACCAAGGGCCACCACGTCGGAGACGCGGCTATTATCCACACCGGCAACGTTGTCCGACGCAGTGTGCGCGAAATCGATACGGTCGGTAGATTCGGTGGTGAGGAATTTGTCGTACTCCTGCCCGAAACTGATTTGAAGTGGGCCAAGATGGTAGCCGAGCGAATCTGCGCCGCCTTGCGCGAGAAAGCTGTAGATGGTGCAGGCATCGTCACCGGCTCTGTCGGTGTGGCGACATTCCCGCATGACTCGGATCAAAAAGATAGATTGTTCGAGCTTGCGGACCAGGCGTTGTTCCTGGCCAAGCACCGCGGCCGTAACCAGGTCTGTACTGTTACCGAAGATTTGATGCCTTCGCTTGCTGACGGCGGCGAAGAGAAGCTGCGTGACGCCATGAAGCAGGACATCCGCATGGGTCCTACTCCGGATATGAACGTGCCGAATGTAGCGGATGCCATTCCGAGCTTTGATGTGGAATTGATCAAAGAAAAGGGCCTGCTCGGCATGTTGTCTCAGCTTATCAGTGCTGTTGAAGAACGTTCCTGCTATAACTCGGATCGTTCATCGCGGGCGTACGGCTATGCCAATCGCATCGCCCAATCGTTGCATCTGACTAAAGACCACACCGAAGTCGTGTCACTGGCGGCGGTGCTCTGCAACCTCGGCAAAATGGCCGTACCTGAAGAAGTTTTGAAAAAGCCGGATCCCCTTTCCGAAGAGGATCGTGTCTATATCAATCAAGTGCCGCATGCTGGCGCAAAATTTCTCGAGCCGGCCAAGACGCTGGGCAAGATCGCCGGCATCGTCGAGGCTTATAAAGAGCATTGGGATGGTAGCGGTTATCCCAATGGTTTAAAGGGTGATGTTATCCCCATCGAGGCCCGCATCGTCTCCCTCGTTGACGCGTATACGGCAATGACTAGCGAGCGTCCTTACCGGCAGGCTATCGACCACGAATTGGCCATGAAGTTAATACAGGAAGGTGCGGGCAAGGAGTGGGATCCTCGCCTGGTGAAGATTTTCCTGGGTTTGCTAAATAAGGAAAAATAGCTACCGCCGGGCGGGGCTTATGAGCCTGGTCTCAAAAACTGAACCGATATCGGTTCAGTTTTTGCTTTTGAGCGGCGTCCATTTTGTCACCGTCGGAGCTTCAGATCGTCCTGCCTGGAGGCCTTGCTGCCGAAAAGCTCATTTTGTGCTTATAAGCCACTTTCAAAAACTGATCCGATATCGGTTCAGTTTTGCGGCCTTGCATATAAAGAATGCAAGGCCGCCCCTTGAAAAGATGGAAAAGCCTGACATCACTGCTTTTTCGTGTCTCGAAGGCGGGCCGCTATTTCCGTGACAGTAACCTTGACAGTATTACAGTAATTGTGTAATGATACTGTCATGATAGTTGCAAAGAGCTACAGCTTGAATATCGATGAATTGTCCGAAGAAATCGGCCGATTGCTCAAGGTCAACAACCTTGTCAGTCAGCAACAGGACAACAGGGTATCGCCGGTGCCAGATATGCGCACGATTCGATACTATTCCGGACTCGGCCTGGTTGATCGCCCGGCCATTATGGGTCGAGTGGCTAAGTACAGCGGCCGACATATACTCCAGCTTCTGGCAATCAAGGTATTGCAAGGCGCTTCCCTGCCTCTGGCTGAAATTCAATCCAAGCTCTATGGCTTGAGCGACAACGAACTGGAAAATCTCATTTCGATGTATGTGGCCGATCAAGCCAAACTGGGTTCGGCCACTTCCCCTGCTTCTGGCCATGGTCTTCGACCGCCCCACGCTCGAGGGCAATCTTCCGCAATTTCCTGGCAAGAGATCACAGCGGAGCCGGGATTAAAAATAATGGCCGAGCAATCCTGGCTGGATAATCTCAACCGCTCAATCAAGCAGTCCGGAGAGCCTGTCGATCGCGCCGCGCTGTACCAAAAACTTACTGCCGCCCTAGACGCACTAATCGGGACCGAAATCGAATCTAATGGAGAAAACATATGAGCGCAGCCGTTCCTCTGATTGCTGAAAGTCCTGATGGCAAATCACCATTTAACAAACGCCGCCCGCTTGGTCGGCTCGATGTAACCAGCAAAGGGCAGACCATTAAACTGCCTCTGACTGCCGTTGATATTCAGGCTCGCGTAGCCGATCGTCTGGCGCACGTCACGATCAATCAGAAATTTCACAATCCTTTCAGTGATCATCTCGAGGCTGTATATATTTTTCCTCTTTCGGGAGGCTGTGCCGTCAGTGCTTTTCAGATGAAAGTCGGCGACCGCATTGTGGAAGGCGTTGTGCGTGAACGCGAGCAAGCTCGGGCTGAATATCAGCAAGCGATGGAGCAGGGGCGGCGTGCGGCTTTGATGGAGCAGGAGCGTGAGAACGTCTTCACCGTACAGGTCGGAAATCTGCCGCCCGGCGAAGAAGTGACTATCTTACTTTCGTACTCTGAGAAATTACCATATTTCGATCAGGGTACTACAGAATTGCGCCTGCCTCTGGTTGTTGCTCCGCGCTATGTCGCCGGTACGCCGCTAGAGCGTGAGAACGTCGGTAGTGGCATCGAGCTCGACACAGATCAAGTACCTGATGCTTCGCGTATTTCTCCGCCACGGCTGGTCACTGGTGTGGACGCCATGGTGGCCCTGGCAATCAATGTAACGCTAGAGTCAGAAGGCAGTCTCGAGGATCTTTCCTGCTCGCAGCACGTGACTCGGCTAGGTGTGGGAAGTGGTGGCATCGTCATCAATCTTCTTCGCGACGACGAAGTGATGGATCGTGATTTTATTTTGCGCTGGCGCCTGGCTGATGATAGTGTGCGCTCCAAATTTCTGGTTTACAAGGAGAGCCAGAAAAACAGCGACGGCGTTAATTGCAGTGCTAACTGTTACGGCATGCTCTCGCTGGTGCCGCCCCGCGCCGACGAAATAGTACGACCCAGTCGCGATGTGCTTTTTGTCATCGATCGCTCCGGCTCTATGCAGGGATTGAAGATGCTTTCGGCCGCACGCGCCTGTTCATTTTTGATCAACACGCTCGGCCCGGATGATCGCTTTGCTATTCAAATTTTCGATGACCAACTCGAGTGGTTGCAGGACAGCCGTGGTGAGCGTTTCTTTGATGCTGATGAAGAAGCTCTGGTGCGTGCTGATGATTTCCTCCGTGGGGTGGAAGCACGCGGTGGGACATCTCTGTATGAAGCTCTAGTCGACGCCATCACCGTAATGAGTCAGCGACCATCAACAAATTTTCGTCTCCCCGTCATCGTTATTCTCACCGACGGTGAAGTCAGCAACGAACCAGTCGTCTATAAACATATCCAGAATTCAGTCGGCGATATACGTCTCTTCACGGTCGGCATAGATACCGCTGTCAATGATGCTTTCTTGCGCCGTCTTGCCGGCCTTGGCGGCGGCACCGCTTCCTTCGTCGCTCCCGGGGAACAGCTGGAAAATGCTCTCACTCAAGTCGGACGCGAGATTGGTACGCCGCTGGTTCGCAATCTCGTCGTCGAAGATATAAATTGCGGCCTCGAGCAAGCTTCTTTTGCTCCCGGCCATTTAACCGACCTTTTTGAAGGCCGGGCAGTAAATCTCTTTTTCCGAATGGATGCAGCCCGGCTGAAAAATCTGGCCAAGGCAAAAATTCGGGTGCGTGGCAAGTATGAGGACGGACGAGATTTCGTCAGCGAAGTGACGGCTCATGCTACGCAGGTGGAGGCTTTGCCGCAGCTGTGGGCCCGCGCGCATGTGGTTGATCTCGAAGACCGCTATCGAGTCGCTCGCGCCGCTGAGCAAACGGCGCTGAAGAAACAGATCGTTTCGCTGGCGATCGAACATAGCTTGCTCACCAAGTTTACGGCTTTTGTCGCCGTCGACCATAGTGAAATCGTCAATAGCGATGGCCGCATGCGCACGATTGTCCAGCCCGTCGCCATGCCGGCTGCCTGGGAGGAGGACGCGGCGCCGAGTGCTTTCAACAGTTTCGCCGGCAATGCCAGGACAGGCTTCGGCGCAGCACCGGCGAGAAGTGGTGGAATGTTCTTGGCAAATTCGTCCTCGGTTTCCTCTTCCTCGTCCTCTTCCTCGTCCTCTTCCTCGTCCTCTTCCTCTGCCGCTGACGCGGATGTCTGGGGCGCGGCTCCGACACCGCCTGCCGGTGCCTGGGGCGCGCCGCTTCCAGCAAACGGCGGCCTGGGTGACAATGCCGATCCATGGGGTACAACCGGCGCTGGTTGGACGCCACCACAGGCGCCACCGCAAGCCGCTCCGTTCTCCCGGGAAGAATTTCCGGCTCGGGCTGGGGCTGGGGCCGCGACACCCGCTCCCGCTCATTCCCAACCTTCCGTACCCAGGTCACCTCTGGTGCCGCCTGGTTCAAGCGGTAGCAATATTAGCGACTGGGTCAACAAGCCCAGGCAAATTTTCGATGCCCTGCTTAAAAATATCAATTCACCTTTCCCTTCACCGATGAGCGAACAGGAATTAGATAGGGTTTTTGACGCCATTGGTGCTCCAGCCGAAAGCCCTCTCGATGCCGCCACCGCTCCGACCGTGGCAAGAGTTGCTGCTGCCGAGGCGGCGCTTCTTAAAGCGGTAGAGGATTTAAAGTTGGCACTGCAGGTGGTGCTGACTGCGATAGCTTCCGGTCAACTGGTCGATGCGAGCGAGCTTGAGAAAGCACGTAAAACTCTTCTCTCGCTCTTAAATCAATCGCAATTGTCGAGTGCTGCTCACTTGCTGCAGAAATATCTTAAAGCCGACCTGCCGCTCCTACTAGCGGCGCTCTCCTCTGCCAAAACGGTCACGCCGAAATTGCAGGCGATGGCCTCGAAACAGGGCTCGCTCTTTGATACTGCATCCGACGCTGTGCTGTCAAAAATAAATGATGCCGGCAAGCCTTTTTGGGAGGTCGGCGTCTAACTAAAATCGATAGGACAAGCCCGCACCTTACAAGAAAATAATAAATCAAATTGTAGTGCGTCGCCCTCTTGGCAGCCTGGACTTAGCGCGCTATAATAATTGCAGATCGACCGACGTAAGCTCCTGAAGCGGGCTACCAGCAATGGATCCCGGAGTTAGTCTCACAACAGTTGGAGCATAGACAGCGGCCCGATTAAATGGAATCGGTTTATTGCCTAATCCGCAGTAAAGTTAGGAGCAGACCTCAGTGAGACCGGTGGGTGAACCGGCACTGAGGTCTGATTATTTGTGGGTATTTTGTCGGCAAAAATGGATATTTGCCTCGGCGCTCTGAGAAGGGATTCAGGCAGTAAACAAGAGCCTGGTTTATTGTTGTCATTGTCAAAGCCCGGATTGGTTTTAAACCAATGCTTCTGGCGATTTGATTGGATTGCACTGGCAAAAGGCGCTCTTTACTTTGATTTGTCGGACGATATCGGCCCTGCTCCTCTTTGCCGCGGTGAACGTGGTCATTGGCGCAGCGCCTCCTCCGCCTCCGGAAGCTTTCAAAGCTGCCGATTTTATCTTAAACGCCCGGATTCTCGCCGAAGGCAAACCCTCTAGCTGGTGGCTGGCGCGTTCATACATGACTGCACCACATCAGCCGGAAGTCGTCATTTGCGGAAGTTCGCAAATTGGTGGGTTGCAAGCTGCTGATGCTCGCGTTTTGAACAAGCCGATTGATTTTGTCGAAAATCACCATTGTGATGTCCTGGAGCGAGATTTGCGCGGCAAACTCGGCATCAATCCCTACGTGTTCATATCCGCCTTACCCGGGGCGATGATTTCGGACCATTTTGCCATTGCCAAATCGCTTTTTGCTGCCAAAGGCAAACCGGCCTTGCTGGTGCTCACCGTATCGCCCCGCGATTTTATCGACAACACTTTACCTGGAGCCGGTGCCACCGAGCCGTACAAATTTTTCTCCGCTCATAGCGATCTGACTTCTTTTACCGATATTGCTTACAACGACGGCTGGTCTCGTATGTCGCATTTTGTTTCGAGCGAATTGCCCCTGCGCAGGCTTACTACCGAGATCGAAAATGCGCAGCATCACTGGACGGAGGTAAACTCAGACTCGCCTGCTGACACCACCTGTGGTGTGGAGCAAAAAGCTGCCGCCGCCGCCGACCTCTCGCAGCAGGTCAAGTTTGTCATGGGCGGCTATCAAGGCAATATTCGGCCGGGTGATGCTGTTCTCTATCCAAGTCACTTAAAGATTTTCGTCAACAATGTCGGTGATTATAAAAAACGTTACCGCAATACTCATCCGGCCAATTACGAAGCGCAGATGCAGTACTTCAAAAATTATCTCAGTTATCTGAGCGATCAAGGAGTCCGTGTTCTGGTCGTCGGCATGCCTTTAACCGAGCTCAATCGCGATATTTTACCCGCTGATTTCTGGCAAGAGTTTCGCGGTCGCTTGCTGCTCACCTGCGGTTCTACAGGAGCGGAATGGCTTGATCTGAGCGACAGTAAAGCTTTCACCGTGGACGATTTTGTCGATACTGTCCACCTTAACGCCGATGGCGGCGTCAAGCTGGCTGACAAAATTGCCAACCGCATCGGTTCGTCGCGCGAGCTGAGCGCAGCACTCTACAGCCGACTACCGGCTGTCGCAGCCAAAGAAGCACCGGAAACGTTTTAAGCGCGACTATTCCTGGGCTGGTATCATGCCGATCGTCGCCAGCCACGTCTCTGCGAGTCTTGGCCATTTGCTCACAGGCAGCTTCGAGGGTCTCAGCCCAAAGGCATGGCCGCCCTGTGCGTAGAGATGCATTTCCACCGGCACTCCCGCTTTTTTCAAAGCGCGGTAATAGACGAGTGAATGCTCGACTGGGTCGACTGGATCATCTTCGTTTTGGAGCAGAAACGTCGGCGGAGTATCCTTCGTCGGACGAATATCGGAATTCAACTCAAATTTATTTTTATCGATCCAGAGATGTCCCGGATAGACCGGTATGGCAAAGTCCGGGCGGCAGCTGACTTTATCTGCGGCGTCGACGAAGGGATAAAGGCGATGTGCGTAGCGCGTGCTGATCGCTGCCACCAGATGACCCCCCGCCGAAAAACCGATCACGCCGATTTTATGCGGATCGATATGCCACTGGGCCGCTCGCTGACGTACCAGACCGAGCGTTCTCTGAGCGTCTTGTAGAGCTTGCAGAGAGCCTCTTGGCGGAAAAAGCTTTTCGCTGGGCACCCGGTATTTCAGCAGGATTGCTGTTAGTCCTCGTGAGACCAGCCAGTCGCAAATTTCCGTACCTTCGAGATCCATGGCTAAATCTTTATAGCCGCCTCCGGGACAAACAATCACAGCTGCGCCAGTATTTTTAATCGATGGTGAATAGACCGTCATCGTCGGCCGTGTGACATTGTTTACACCGTCGTTGGGCGTGAAGTATTCCGGTCCTTTCGAGGGCAGCGCATTGGGCGCCGCTCCCGGCCAGATCGGGATTTGTTTGTGACCGGGTGTCGGCTCCCAGGTTGCAGCCAGGGCGGCAGATATAAGGGGTGGCGACGTGGCAAGCACCGTAAGTGCTGTAAGTGCTGTGAGTGCTGTCAGCGATAGCAATTTCTTTATAAGCATCGTTTTTGCTCGTTGGTGGTCAGGGACTTGCCTATTACTGGTCTTCTGCTACCGGTGCTACAGCGGCCGGCGCTAGTGCTTCTGCCATTTCTGTAGCATTTAGCGAATCTATCGAATCTACCGAATCTATCGAATCTATCGAATCTACTGAATCTACCGAATCTACTGCATCGACTCTGCCTTGACGATAGCTCGTGCAAGAAATGGCGCTTGCACGCTCGCTTTTTTGACAAAGACTGGCGCTATTGTAGCGGCAGTCGGTGCAGAGAAATTCTCCACCACCAATGCGGAAGCGTATGCAGACGATGCTGAGGGCAAGAGCCCCAAGCACCACCAGTGATGCTTCTATCCAATGTATGAGATCCATCAATGTCTCCCTTGCAGCTTAGGGTCGAGTACGTCACGCAGCACATCACCGATGCTGTTGAAGCACAAAATGGTCACGAAAATAAGAAAGCCCGGAGCAATCAGCCAGGGCTGGTTGAGCAATTCGTTGGGCTGGTCCATTGCCGCTTTAAGCATGTTGCCCCAGCTGGCATCCGGTTGCTGGATACCGAGGCCAATCAAGCTCAGACTGCTTTCGGCCAGGATAAAATTGGGCACTTGCAGGGTGGCCGCTACGATTACGTAGCTGGCCGTTTGCGGCAAAACGTGCCTGACGATGTTTTGAAATTCGGGTAGACCGAGCGCCCGCGCCGACTGGACGAATTCCTCCTCGCGGATCGAGAGTACCATGCCGCGGATCACGCGGGCCAGCGGTGACCAGCCGATAAAGGAGAGTATAACTGTGATCAGGGCAAAGCGCTGGGCGCTGGACATACCAGTTGGCAGCACCGCGGCCAGACCGATCAAAAGATAAAAGGAGGGGATGGACATCACCGCTTCGGCAAAACGCATCATGGCATTGTCGACGGCGCCGCCCAAATGTCCTGATATGCCACCATAGAGGATACCAATTGGAAAGGCGATGAGGAGGCCGAGAAAACCAATGGTCAGGCTCTTTTGCGATCCGAAAAACAGACGCGAATAATTATCGCGGCCATTCATGTCGGCACCGAGGATAAATAAACGGGCCGGTGCTTGGACGCCAAAGAGATGGATGTTTGCTGGAATGAAGCCGAGCAGTTTGTAAGACTCTCCATGAGTGAACAGGTGGATCGGATATTTGCTGCCTTCGACTTCGCTAAAGGTCTGTTGATAGGTGGACAGATTGTTGTGCTGCTCGATTTGCAAGACATAAGGAGCACAGAAATTGCCCTGGTCATCGTAAATATGAATGAGGGTGGCAGGAGCGTTTCCGATTGTAGTGTCACCAAATTCCATGCTGTAGGGTGCGAAAAAATCGGCGAAGGCGGCGGCGCTATAGAAGCAGAAAAGTACAATCATGGCGGCGCGCGCCATCTTGTCATGCCAGAGTTTACCGAATACCCCTCTTTTGCGACCAAGCGCTTTCAGGGGCGGTGCAGCCGGCGCCGCACTAGGCGGCTGTGGCGGAGTGATGGCATTCGTGGCAGCCGGAGGCATCAATCTATTGTTATCCTCGGGTCTGTGATTTTCAATAAAACATCGGCGAGAAGATTGCCGACGATAAGCATGATCGCACCCATCATAATCGAGGCCATGACCAGATTGATGTCCTTGGTCTGGACGGCGCCTAAAGTGAGGAAGCCGAGCCCGGGATAGCCCAGCACCATTTCGGTGATGGCGGCTCCCGAGAGCAGGCTGGCAAATTCAAAGCCGAGCAGGGTGATGAGCGGATTAACGGCGTTGCGCAGGGCGTGTTTGTAGATTACTCTTGTCTCGTCCACGCCTTTGGCGCGAGCGGTGCGTACATAATCGGCGCGCAGGACATCGAGAAGATTGCTGCGCACCTGGCGTTGAATACCAGCCAGTTGTATAAAAGTAAGCACGCAGACCGGCATGATCAAATGGTGGCCTATATCGAGCATCTGTTGCCAGCCGTTCAGTTCGTTGTAATTGGCCGATGTCATACCGCCGATAGGCATCAGACCGGTGGCCAGTGCCACCATCAAAAGCAGGAAACACATCAAAAAAGTAGGCATGGACATGCCGACCGACGAAATCAGGCTGAAAAACTTATCGATAATAGTGCCGCGGTGTACGGCTGCGTAGACCCCGGCCGGCAGTGCAATCAACCAGGTGAAGGCGAAGGTGAACATATTCAGCAAAAGCGTATTGCCGGCACAGGTAAACAGCCTGCCGGCTACGGATCCACCAGTAGATGAAACGCCCAGATTGCCCTGCATTGTGTTCGATAGCCAGATGTAATACTGGATCGGAGCAGGCTTGTTCAAGCCGAGCCTTTCTTCCTCGGCCTCGATTGCCGCTTGTGAAACCGAGGGATTGGCGCGCATGGTGGCGAGCGGATCTACCGGTGAGAGTTTGAGCATGGTGAAGGCCATGATCGAAATCAGAAAGAGCAGAGGCAAAGCCTGTAGCACCCGCTTGAAGATATAGACCGGTAGCGACATTTACTGGCCTCCTTTCAAATAGATTTCTTCCAGGTTATACATCGATCCTTTCGGCGTGTAGTAGACACTGCCGTATGGTGTGGGGCGATAATTACCGACGTGATTTTTGGCGGCGGTGAGCATGACATTGGTGTAAATGAAGATTAGCGGCTGTTCTTCATAGACGATTTCCTGGAAGCGGTTGTAGAGTTTGTGGCGCGCCGCCTCGTCATAGGTGCCGGCGGCGGCGTCGAGGCAGTGGTCTATTTCTTTTTCCCAGGGACGCACATCTTTAAGATCCGGGACTTTCTCGTCCTTGCACTGCCGGCTGTCAAACATATGCATGCGGGCGTTCGATTTCCAGATATTCGCTCCGCCGTAAGGCTCGAAGCGCGAACCGGAAAGCCCCATCATCACTGCCTCAAACTCCAGCGACTGGTGGACGCGGTCGATCATGGCGTTAAATTCCATGGGTTGATATTTTGCCTTGATACCGAGCTTCTTCAGGTCTTCTTTGATAATGATGCAGACTGCGTCGCGAATGTTGTTGCCACTATTGGTGGTGAGGTCAAATTCTACGGCATTACCTTTTGCGTCGTAGAGTTGACCGTCTTTTTTGACAAAGCCTCCATGACTTAGCAGGGCGGCCGCTTCCTCGAGCGAATAGTCAATCGGTTTGAGCGCTTTGTCGAAGTAGAGACTGGCCGGTGTTTCGACGGTGTAGAGAGGGTAACCCACCCCTTTCAAGACATTATTGATGATGCTGCGGCGATTGATCGCGTGGGATAGCGCTTTTCTAAAATCGAGATTGTTGAACCATTCCTGTTTGACCGGATCGACAAAAAACTTACCGCTCTTGGGATTTTTACGCCGGGAGAGATTGAGGATGATGAAATAGGTGCCGTCATCAGGACCGAGATTGTAGAGGGTAAAATTGAGTTGCTGCTCCTTGTGCTTGAGCATATTGGCGTCCTGACCGCGCACGCTTTTGACGTCTAGCAAGTCGAGCTCGCCGCCGAGAAACTTCATAATCTCCGTATTTTGCTCGGGTACGATACCGACGCTTACTTTATCGAGGTAAGGCAAGTGCTGGCCTTTGCTGTCCACCATCCCAAAATACGGGTTGCGTTTGAGCTCGTAGCGCTGGCCGACAACGTAGCGCTCGAGTATGAAAGGGCCGCTGCCGACCATTGTTTTGGGATCGCAGTTGATGTCCCAAAAATTGTGAAATTCGTCTTTCGGTCGTCTGGTGAGGGGCTCGAGCACATGCTTGGGTGCCACCATGACGGCATTTAAATTATAGAGAAAGGGAGCGAAAGGTTTTTGGAAAACGAAATCAACGGTCAAATCATTTATTTTGTTCACCGCCGGATAATCGCCTGTGACCGAGAGCGTATCGCGGTGACTGATTTCGCCAAAGCCTTCTTTGACCACAGTGCCGTATGTAAAAACGACATCGTCTGCGGTGAGGGGATGGCCGTCGGACCATTTGAGACCCTTGCGCAAGACGAAACGCACGGTTTTGCCGTCGGGACTGACCGTGAAGGATTTGGCCAGACGGGGAATCGGTTTGCCGGTCCAGGGATCGTAATCGACCAGCGATTCGTTTTGAATGAGGCCGATACCATGGCTGGTGACATCATTGGTATCGAGACCGTTAAAAGTTTTGGGGCCTGCTCCGAATTCCGCCAGTCTCAGCGTGCCGCCAAATTTTCCGACTTCACCCCGACCCTGCCAGTATTCATTGCCGGCGCTGTCGGTGTAGAGTTTGCGGGGACCGGGATCGGCAAAAAGTACTCTGGTGATCGGACTTTCATCGCTTGATCCTGAGGCTGTGCTCGCCTTTTTCTTGCTTCTACTCTTTTCGTCTGCTGGAAGCAGAGTCTCGGCCAAATTTCGGCTCGCACCGCCGGGCAAGCGCGGCGGCGGCGCAATGCAGGCGCTAAGAAATGGTTGGCTGAGGACAAGTAAGGCCGCTACTTTTGCTGCCGTCGAATGGAGCGGCATCTTATGAATGCTCAATAGTCGGCTAGAAGTCATCTTTGATCTTTTCACTTCAGCCAGATCTCTTCGATATTGTGCAGGCCAAGCGACTGTTGAGATAAGGGCGTCGGATTATAGTTTTGCAGCGTATTGCGCGCTCCGACGATGAAAGTGCCGGTCGCTGTATAGATGAAGGGGCTTTCCTGATAGAGGATTTCGTCGACCCTGTTATAGAGCGCTTTGCGTTCGGTCGGATCAAATGTCTGCGGCCCGCGCGCCATCAGCAGGTCTATTTCTCTTTCCCAGGAGCGCGCATCGGTGACTATCACTTTGCCCTTCATATCGGGTAGACGTTGATCGAAAAGATGCAAGCGACCATCGCTCATATAGACGTTGGCGCTGTCATTTGGCTCGAGGGGATCGCCGCCGCTCAAGCTGAAGAGCACCGCCTGCCAGTCGAGAGAGTGGCCGAGTTTGTCGGTGAGTGTATTGAAATTGAGCTCGCCGTAATTGACTTTGATACCGATTCTTTTCATGTCTTCGCTAAAAGCATTGCCGACAAAAGTCCAGTAAGGCGAACCGGAAGCGGTGAGCAGGTCGAATTCTACGCGGTGATCTTCTCTGTCGTAAAGATTGCCTGAGGCATCCCATTTAAAGCCGGATTTGGCCAGAAGCGCGCGGGCCAGGCGCAGGTCTTCGGGGAAGGGGCGGAGCCTGGTGTCATAGAAGGGGCTGCTTGAAACTTGACCGCAAAAGGCTTCGCTGCCCAGACCTTTCAAATAGTTTTTGACGATCGCTTTGCGGTCCATCGAATGATTAATTGCCTGGCGAAAATTGACATCATTAAACCAGGCCGATTTAATCGGGTCTACGTAAGGCTTGCCGGTAGAGGGATCCTTGCGCCGATTGAGATTGAAAGTGAGAAAATTGGAGCTCACCATCGGCCCAAAATCATAGAGTTTGTAATTGCCCTGATCGGCGCTCGAGACCAGATCTCCTGCGTCGCGCGGACGGAGCATGGTGATGTCTATTTCTTTAGCGCGAAACTTGAGTAGATTGGTGTTGACGTCGGTGACAATCGTAAAGACGATCTTGTCGAGATAGGGCAAACGATTGCCGGCCGGATCGACACCAAAATAATTTTGCGTCTTTTTGAAAACGACTCGCTGGCCACCGACGAATTCCGCCAGGACAAAGGGCCCGCTCGTCACGAATTGAGCCGGTTTGCTTTCGCTCGACCAGAGCTGATTGAAGGCTTCGCGCCCATTCTTTGCTTTCAGTATAGGAGCGATCACATGTTCTGGCGCAATCGGTAAGTTGAGAGCTTTAGTGAAAGGCACGAAAGGTTTGGCCGTGACGAATTTATTGGTCAGGCTGTCGACCACGGTGACAGTCGGCGATTGACCGTCGACAGCGGTGACATCTCGCAGGGAGCTATTGCCGTAACCACCTTTGACGATCGTATTCCAGGTGAAGGCGACGTCGGCGGAGGTGATTGGTTTGCCGTCCGACCAGGTCAGGCCCTTGCGTAAATGGGTTATATAAGTGCGGTGATCCGGCAGTGCTTCGATACTGGCGGCAAGGGCTGGCACGACCCGGCCCCTGAAATAATCGATGTCGACGAGTCCGGCAAACATCATGGCGCTCAATTCGCGTGATGTCGAATCGGTGGCCTGCCAGTAGTTGAAGGTGTGTGGATCGGCCCCGATGATACTGCGTTGCAGTGTCCCACCACCTTTCCCCTGAGGGTAGCGTCCCTGCCGCAGCTCGGCACCGCCGATGGTGACAGTTTTAAACTGTCCGGGGGCGGGCCGATCGCATTTCTGAATCGGAGAGTTGGCCGAGAGCTTCGGCTCTTCTTCCGGCCTTGACAAGGCGGTGCGTCTGGATCCCCCAGCGACGCAGGCCGGCAGAGTAAAGGCCATTAGAGTCGCAGCCAGAGCTAAGAAGAGGCGTTCGGTGGATAGATGCTGGCGCTGCGTTGACGACATCGGGTATCCCTGGGCTGACTGGCAAAAGCGTAGTCCATGATTTTAGCGTTCTTTCCGGCCTTGAGACCGCTCCAGGCCAGGGTGGATGTCAAGGAAAAAATTTTAAGTGAGCTTGATGAAAAAAATGCGCCTACAAGAGATATCATGTGTGCTGATAAATTAATTTTGCCTGTCCGCCTGTCTGCGGACGGTTACTCCAGGGAGAACGGCTAAGGCCGGGATATTATGGGCGCATCAACCGGGCTTCTTCTGATCGATTATTTATTTCGACCCTTGCTTCGCTTTGGTTTCAAGTTTTACTTTGTCGGCTTTATACTGCTCTTTCTGGTCTATGGTTTCATCGCCTACAAAGCGTTGAAATCCGCCTATCTATCCGAGCACCAGTATTAATCAGTACCAAGCAGTTCTCCTATCAATTTTAAGGTTTCCAGCATTGATTCGCTCTTTTGTAGCCGCCTCCTCGCAGCGGCTACCTTTGCGCCGTCGCGGTCAAAGTCATCGGACCGTGCTTTTCTCGCGCTGACGGCGACCATTCTTCTCTGCAATGGCTCAGCTTCTGCTGCATCCCAGGGCAAGGCCCCCGGTCAGTCACAGGGGCCGTCGCAGGGGCCGTCGCAGGGGCCGTCAGCGCAGGCGCAGGGTCAATCAGGGTCGCATCAGCGAGCCCAGCAGAATGCCGAAAAAATCTACCAGCAGGCCCTCGACGCTTACCGGCGCGATGACTTCGCTCAGGCCGTGACCCTGGGCAAGGAGGCCGTATCACAGGCCCCCAGAAACGGACGTATGCGCGGTGCCCTCGCTGTTTTCGAAAGCAAACGCCAACCTCTTATATACAGTCTATCGACAGGACGCGAAGCGGCCAAGCTGGCACCGGCCGATCCGTGCGTTCTTACCAATCTCGGTATTCTGCTTCAGAAAAACGGACAGCGGGCCGATGCCGTCGACCGGTACAAAAAGGCCGATGCCTTGGATGGCAAGGATTATCGGCCGAAGGTAGGCGTCGCCCAGTGCCTTGGTGTGGACGGCAGCGATGGCTTGACTATAGCCGAGCGCGAATTGAAAGCGGCCTGTGCCACCAGCGAAGATACGGTCGAGAAGTGGGTTTCAATCGGCAACACTTATCTCATCTTGCGGATCAATGAAGCTGCTTCTGCTTGCTTTGCGCGCGCGCTCAAGCTCGATCCCAAAAGTTATGACCTTAAGACACTGCGCTTGAAGTCTGCCCTGCTCGAACATGACAGGGCGACGACAAATGCCCTTGCTGAGGAAGTCCTGACCGACAAACTGGCGGACCGGGACGTCGCTCTTGGTCTGGCTCTCTTGCCAGATAATGACTTTTCACCGGCGCTCAAGCGCAAACTCCTACCGGTTTGCGAGCGAAATTTTTACGCCGATGGCGATTTTTTCTATCGGCTCGGTCGCAATTTTGAGGCGGACAAACATCTGGACATGGCTTTTGAAGCCTATCAAGTCGCCCTGCGCTTTTGTCCGGGCGAATGTCAGTACATTATCAGCGAAATAGGCAACCGTCTGGCGGCCGGCCGCGATGACGAGGCCGTGACGATCTGGGGGCAGTCAAGCGCCGAGCGCAAAAAAACGCCTGCACCGGGCGGCTTGCCGGCGGACCGCAGCGTCTTTGCCCATGCCTTCGCCTCGATAGGCGAGCTGCTGCAGGCAGAGTCTCCGGGCATCCGCATCGTCCAGGCCAAATTTAAAAATGTGAAATGCGGCTGTCGCTTGCCGGTCATTCGTTTGAAATTGCTCAATCAAGCAGGTGTCATTTTCGCCAATCTGGAAGACGCAAAAGATTACCCCTGTGTGCTGGTTTATGATGCCAAGAAGAATGGCGTCGAGAGCATCTTTAAACATGTGCGCCAGCCGGACGATGTTGTTGAAGTAATTAGCGATAGCCCGGTACAATCCATACCGGAGCTGGTGCGGCTGATCCAAAATGCTTCTGATAAGCCGGACAAGCATATTTTTTCGCTATGGTCCTTCGCGCCACCACCTATGGAATTACCAAAATGAATCGGCTTCTTTCTCAATCGACTGAAAAGACTTTCCTGGCCATCGGGCTTAGCATCTGTTTGAGCGGATCTGTGGCGCCTAACGCTATTGCGACTGGGCCGGTCGGTAAGGCCGGCGGGGGGGCTGCAGCCGCCCCTGCTGGCGGACGCGGAGCGGTGGTGGGCACCACTGGTGGTATCGTCACCAGTAAAGGTGTAGTCGATGCCATTGTTTTGAAGGAAACGAGTACTTTTGTCGGTCCTGTCGAAATGACCGTCAGTGATGGCGGTATCAAATTTGCCATGTCCAAAATGGGCCTGGTCTGGATGACCTATCCGCCCAAATGGGACGGTTACGCCTACAATCCGGAATCGAAGAGCTATCTGATTCGTCCGCACAGCGAGTGGAAAAAAAAACTTTTCAACCTGCCCTCCGGTAAGAAAAGTCTAGAGGATGGACCGAAATTTACGGTCAAGGACACAGGCAAAAAAGAAACGATCGAAGGTTATGTTTGTCGCAAAGAGGCTCTGATCAGCGGGCCTTCTAAAAAGCGCAAACCCGGTGAACCGACTAAATCCTATTGCGCCGGCAATATATGGGTCGCCGATGATTTCCCGGCTCCAAAAGAAGTGGGCGAATTGATGAGCAACTTCGTCAAAGTGGAAGTAAAAAAGGGTATTGTGCTCAAGGCTGAAATGCTCAAGCCCGGCTCATTTACTGAATACAAACCGGTTTTTGAAACTCTGAAAATTACCAGGAAGAAAGTGCCGGCCTCGGTTTTTGACCCGCCGAAAAATTTCAAACTGGTGACGAGCGAATTGCAGCTTATGATGGGCGATGCCGATAGCGACGCCCCCGGTATGGGCGGCATGAGCACAGGCGGTTCTATCGATACCGATGCCCTGTTGAAAAAGCTCAAATAGTAAAAGGCCAGGTTTGATCAGTCGTCTATCCTGAGACTTTCTACGGCCCGGTCCAGTCTGTCCAGATCTGGTTTGAATTTATTGCGCGGCAATTTGCTCAAGTAGCGCACTCCTTTTTCGATTGCCAAATTTTCGGGCAGGCTCTCTATCGTAAGCGGCCAGAAAAAGGAGACATAAAATCGGCCGTCTTTGCTCAGCCCCTGGAAGCAATAAAATTGGCTGTCCTTTTTCAAGGGTGGGTCGCCATTGGCATAACTGGCCACAAACGACACACCGGACCCGTTCTTGAAGTCGAGATAATGCATCTGATTGTGGAAGACTTCGGCGGCGTCCGATTGGGGGAAAATCGGAATAGCCTCTCCTTTTATCTCTGCCTTTGTTTTGATTATCGTCTTCAGCTGACGCAATTGTTTATCAAAAGATTCTTGACGCTCTCTGGTCTTCTGAGCGGCATATTTCGGTAGTGGAAAGATTAGCAGGTGCCTGGCGGCAAAGTTATTGTCGCTGCTTATTTTTTCGCCGTCGAAGCTGAGGCGTATACATTCGGGTTGACCGTTCAGTAGTATTACTTCGTCTTGCGGCTCGCTCGGTATCGCTTTTTCGATTTCACGACCGACCGTTTTGGCCAGGCCTTTAGGATCAAAAAAAACCTTTGTCTTTTTCAGATCCGGGCTGGTGGGCCGGGGCGCGCCGGCCTGGGCGGCGGGTAAGAGCGGGAGCAAGAGCAGGAGCAGGAGCGAAAGTCCCAGCAAGCACGCGCCGACGAGCGGCGCCCCATTTACACTTACCAAAGAGCGACTCTTTCTCTTGGAATTGTTTGTCATGAAATTGCCTCGGCTGCGATTAGAAGAGTTCGGGGGCAAACTCTTTAATCTGTTGTACGGACATGGCCGCCCCAAACTTATTTAGCTCGGCGCCGCTATCGGTGAGGGCGCGACGGACGACGAGGCCGAGTACTTTGCCGCGCAGGCTCAATACTGGTCCGCCGGAATTGCCCCTGGTAATCGGCGCGTCGACTTGCACCAGATGCGGTGTTACTTTGGTGACATGGCCGTTACTAAAAGTCGGTGTAAAATAATCATTGGCTTCATTGTCGATCTGATCCGAGGCGATCGGATAGCCGATCACCTGTACTTCCTGGCCTTCGCTCGCTTCGAGGGGATCCAGTTCGAGGGGCGGCGCGGCTGATTTTTCGACGGTCAAAACAGCGATGTCGGGATCGGTGTCGGGCTTTGTCGCTTTGTAGATCTTCGCCAGGAGGGGCGGCTGATTGACTGAGCCGCAGGCGTGGAGGAAATAACCAACCTGGGTAGTGAGATTGGCTTGCTTGACGTATTTGTCGAAACGAGCGCGGCTTGGATCGGCGCGATTGGACAAATAGGTGTCGTAGGTGCTCCAGATATTGTCCACTGTGGTTTGATAAGTAATCAACATCGCTTTGGATCGGTCTTTTCTGGTAGCGATGTTGACGATTTGCAAAAGCTCTCGGAAGCGTTCGTCGACATTATTATTGTTCGCCGTTTGTTCGGCGTATAGGCGCATCCCGGCATAAAAGCGCTGGAAGGCCGTGACCAGGTCGTCCGTACTGTCAAAGACGTGACGGGCCGTCAAAAAGTATTGCCTGTCATTGTGCCTGGTTTTTATTGGAAAAGCCGTGGCCATTTGCACGACACGAAAGCCCGGATCGGTGGTCGAGGCACTGAAGACGTACTGGTGCGTGGTCGGCGAGGCGTCGGCGATCTGGCAATAAATCGAATCTTTTAATTTAAATTTGATGGCCACATTGATCTCAAAGACTTGTGTCTTAAGTTTTTTGTCCAGATGCTCCCAGGTCTCGACGGCGGCCGCCGACTGAGGCTGCGCCAGCGGCGCGATTAACGCGCCGGCGAGGGCGCTAAGGAGGACTGTGGCAATCGAGGGGGCAGCCAGGCTTTCGAAAGTTTTTCGATTGAACATTTCAGGTCCCCTCGAAGCTGATTTCGATTTCGAAGGTGCGCTTCCAGGGAAAGGAAAGGCGCACGCTCGGCTCCATACCGAGAGCGGCATTGACCTTGGCGATATAAGGACCGATCAGTTCGGCCAGTTTCTGGGTCGAGGGTTCACCCTGCAATAGTTTGCGCACGCAGGCCTGATAGGCCCAATCATCGACAAGTCGTACGAAAAGACACTGCTTATGCCAATCCAGGCTTTTCTCCGCCTCTTTCGCTTCGCCTTTGCCGGCGGCACTGGCGCCCGGTCCGCCAGCGCTTGAGGCGGCGCTGGCTGCGGCAGCACCACTTTCCCTAAACCAGTAGGCGACAGCGATGGCGAGGGCTGAGCCCATGGTATTGCCGGCGGTGTTCCAGCCGGAGTACGATTTTACTTTGCGCAGCAGATCCGGACGCATGAGCAAGGCCTCGATAAGCTTTGGATCGCCGCCATTTGCATAAGCGACATCGGCGATGATAACGCCGGCGCCGGTCGATTTTTCGATCAAAAAAAGAGTCTCGCTCACCGCCTCAGTCGTGTCTATCTGACTCAGATCGGCGAGGCCGGGCAGGGTAATGTGATCTCCCTGGCGGTCATTTGGGCCGTGAATGATCAAGGTAAAAGTATTGGCCGAGAGTGGCCGATTTTGCGAGGCGTCGTTATTTTCACTTGGGTGCCCATCACCAGAGGTAGTGGCATCACCGGACTTAAAATGATCGCCCGGCTTGTAGCGCAGAGCGCTGGCGTCGATGTGACTGGCCACTGTCGTGCCGATGTCCTGTCCTTCGTAGCGGCTGGCGGCCGCCGAGCATCCGCCTGGCGAAAAATAGACGGCTACACCCGGTGCGCGCTTGGCAGCGGCTTCGGTCCGGCCGCTTCCCTGCCTCAATCCTTCGGCAATGAGCAGGCGCGCCAGAAGTGTCTGCATTACTTCATCGGCTCCGGCATAGACTGAGACTTTGTCGGTCAATCCAAGTTGAGCGCTGGTACTGATCAGTCTCTCTTTTTCGCTGACATTGAGGCCATAGGCACCGGAATCGTCCTGCGAAAAAATCAAATGGTCGATATAGCCCTCATTCATGCTTTTCAGCAAAGTCATATTGGTCGAAAAATTACGTCTTCTCGTATCGAGATAGTCCTGACGAATGTCAGCGGGGATGCGCCGCTCGAGAGACTCGAGCAGGCCAGCGGTGGGTTTTTCGCCGCGGGCGAGGCGGTGCAGGCAGGCCGACCATTCGAATATTTCGCGACCGAAGCGCGACCAGTATTCTTTCTCTTCCGTGTTGTCGTAATTGTCCGAGATGCGCATGATCGAAGACTGGGCCATAACGACGGGCGGACGCGATGAAAGTGTTTTCCACTTTTTGACGCGGTCGAGCCGGCTCATGATTGTTTTGAAATCATCCTGGGAGCGCCGGCCCGTGATCAGACCACCATAAAGGAGGCTGTCCAGGCAGACGATGACGGCGGCTGGTTCCTGCCTGGCAATAGTTGTTTCGGCAAAGGCGAGCAATTCGTCGATCTGGGCCGGTCTGGTCAGGCTGCCCATCAGGTGTCGGGGCGGCAAAATCGCTTCGACGCGCGCTGCTCTGGCGACCAGTGCGGGAAACGTAAAAGTGACCGGTCTATCGTCCAGGGGAATAAGCAGTATCTTCATCGGCTGTGAGATTCCTAAGGTTGTCCGGAGCTTAGACCCGGACCATTGACGTGGGCATAAGGCGAAGTGTTGTCCGGCACGAACTTGACGCCGTGTTTGCGCTCACCCTGTCCGCTGATGGCGACACTGTTCGCGGTGCTCGCCGCCTGCGTTTCAGAGGAGAGGGGCTGGGCCAATTCGAGTTCGGCCGGTTTGTTTTCGGGCCATACTGCCGCTTCGAAATACAGATTGCCGCCGACCAGGTCTCCTTCCACGGGTGTGAAGATTTTTAGCGCCAGCACCCCTGATGCCGGTATCTTGCCAAGAGCCATTACCTTACGGTCCGGTCCAAGACGGAGTGCATGTCCGTAGATTGGCTTGGCACCCTTGTCTTTATCGGCCATGGCCAGAGCGGCCCAGTAACCGGGGCGTCCGCGAACGGTAAATTCAGCCGGTCGGCCAATCACCATGCGTCCGGGCATGTACACCTTTGAAGCGAAGAGGCGGTCGCGCAGACTCTGTCTGGCTGCGTGGATGGGGGATTGGCCTGAGGCCACCGCTCCATTCCTCCCATCCTTTCCATTGCTATCTCCACCCGTCAGCGAAATCGTCTGCAATTCGGAGCTGTCGGTCTTTTCCTCCTTTGCCTCATTGCTGCCAAAGGGCGTCTTCACCGTTTTGAGCAAGTCCTTGAGCTGCTTCTGGTAGGCCTCGTATTCGGCCTCGAGCTCTTCTTCTTCTTTTATCTCTTCCTTAGACCTGTGCTTGTCTTTGGGGGCATCTTCTTTAGCGTCTTTTGAATCTTTAGACTCTTTAGACTCTTTGGCATTTTTAGCCGGTTTTTCCGCTTTGGCGTCGCTTTCGGCATCGGCTGATGCTTTTTTTCCGGGTAGTTTGAAGGCCTGGGCGCCAGCTCCGTCAGCACTTGCCAAATCGCGCCGGCCAACGAGATCGGGCACAATCTGACTTAAAATCAGATTGGTGGCGAGGGCGCTTAAAATAATGGTTGTTTTTGCTAAGGGCGGCGGCATTGTATATGCAGGGTGTATGCTTATTGTCAGGCCCATAGTAACACCATCTATTAATTTAGTGAAACTCGGACAATTGAAGGTAGAATACCCCGCCACACCGCTCAAGGTGATCGCCAAAGAGCGCGTCATAACCTTTATAAAGGAGCATGTAACACTAGCGCAGGCGGTACTGGTGGCCATGTCTTTGCACGTCGCCTTTTTTCCCTTGATGTGGATAGCCGGTTGGGCGTTGCCCTGGCCTAAGACTCCGGTTTTTACCACGATTGTCGAATATGACCTGCGCGGTTGGAGTGGCTGGCCTAAGATGCCCAAGGCTAAGAAAATTTTCGACATAATGGATCCGGACTTGAACAAGTAAGGTCCTGGAAGATGGCCGCGAAAAACAGAAAAGATATATACGATTGAACTATTTTTGACTGCTGAGCGTATGGGTAAATAGCTGCTGATCGTGTAAGGCTGAAAGCCTTCTAAATAGCCCTTAGTACGCGGTTTCAAACCGGTAATCTCGTGCTACGATGACAATATTGATAACCGTCGACGCATCATTGGCGGTGCCTATATAGAGTGGTTCGTATAGCGATCGGCCGGGATCTGATCTTATATACATTCTGTATATGAATGGTGTTCCCCTGATTTAGCCGAGGCCGCTGGTCCATGACAGAAGCAAACGCAAGCCAGACTCAGACGACAAGCGGTCGTCCATTCAAGGCCTGGGTCTTCCCCGACAGTGCTCTGCCGACGGCCGATCTGGTGGAAGTTTGTGGGGGTTCGCAGCTTCTGGCCGGTGTTCTGCAAAGACGGGGCTTTGGCACGGCGGCCGCTATCTCAGAATTTCTCGACGAGAGTCTTTACGTTGCAACTGCCCCGCATGAGCTTCCTAATGTCGACAAAGCGGTCGCTCGCATTGCCGAGGCTATTTCTCTCGGCCAGCAAATCACCGTATATGGTGACTATGATGTTGATGGTATCACCGGTACTTCTGTATTGCTCACCGTTCTCAAAGCGCTTGAAGCTAAGGTGGATTTTTATATCCCCAATCGGGCTACAGAGGGGTACGGGCTCAATCTAAAGGCCGTGAGCGTGCTGGCCAGCAAGCACCGCACCAAGCTTATAATCACCTGCGATTGTGGTGTTTCCAATTTTGCCGAGATCAATCTCGCTAAATCCCTCGGTGTCGACAGTCTTGTTCTCGACCATCATACGATGCCTGAGATGCTACCGCCGGCGGTGGCAGTCGTCCATCCTAAACTGCTGGCCGAAGATCATCCTCTCTTCCATTTGCCCGGCGTCGGCGTCGCATATAAAGTCTGTGAGGCGCTTTTGACTCGCTTTGGCAAGGAGGAAGAAATTGCCAAATTGCTCGACTATGTCACTCTGGGCATGATTGCTGACCTTGTTCCCCTGGTCAAAGAAAATCGCTATCTGGTAAAAATTGGCCTGCCCGCCCTGGTCGGCTCGCCTCGTCCCGGCATCCGTGCCCTGCTCACTCAGGTGGCAGGCAAGGAAGATACAGATCTTGTTGGCTTCGGCCTTGCTCCACGTATTAATGCAGTCGGCCGTCTTTCCGATGCCAAATTTGCCGTGGAGCTTCTCACCACCGACGATACAGCCCGCGCCGATCAGCTCGCTATTCAAATGCAACGAGACAATGCTCGCCGCCAGGAGCTTTGCGAGAAAGTCTATCAGGAAGCCGAGGCGATGGTCTTGACCCGCTGTGACCTCAATGTCGATAAAGCGATCGCCATCTATGCCGAAGGCTGGCATCACGGTGTTGTCGGTATCGTCGCCTCGCGGCTTGTCGAGCGTTTCCAGCGACCGGTCTTTATCGGCGAGCTCGATAGCGAAGAAAATATGGTGCGCGGTTCGGCGCGGGGAGTCGACCAGATCGATCTCTACGAAGTACTCAAGGCCAACGAACATCTTCTCTACAAATGGGGCGGTCATAAAATGGCCGCCGGCTTCGCTATCGAGCTCGATAAGGCCGAGGCGGCCACTCGTGGTATCGTCGCTGCTTGTGGCCGTATGCTCGGGGGCCAACCGCTCAGTATGAAGCTGGAGATTGATGCCATCGCCAATGGTGCCACTCTCGATCTTTCCACCGTCAAAGATCTCAATCGCATGGCGCCTTTTGGCATGGCTAATAAAAAGCCCGTGCTTTACATGGAGAAAGGTGTGGTCACTTCGACCAGGTTGCTCGGCAAGGAAGGTAAGCATCACCGTGTTATCGTCCAGGAGCTCGGTAGCGGTCGCGAATTCGAAAGTGTCATGTGGAATAGCAAAAACCGCGTCCCGGCCGACGGCGATCAGATTGACATTGTTTTCAATCCAGACATAAACACTTATAAGGGTGTCGACCGTCTACAACTCGTTTTGCTTGATTGGCGTCGGCATGGCTATAAAGAAATGCCGCTGGAAGATTTGCAAGCCGCAGCTCTCGATGCTGGTTCGGAGCAGAGCAAGCAAAATTTCGATCCGGCCGCTGCCGGTGCTGGAGCCGGAAACGGAAAAGACGGTGGGCGTGATGCCGGCGATAAGGGACGGCGTCCGATCGCGGCATCGACTGGCGGTGAGTCTCCCACCGCCGTCAAATTTGTCTTCAAAGATCTGCGCTCCTTTGCCGCCAATGCCGAAGTGGTCAAAAAAGCTCAAGCCAAACTCGGCAAAGATTTGCTCGTCTTTGGAGAATCGTGCGGCCGCGTTGACGGTATCGACTTTGTCGATCGCACCCAGGTGAGCGAAAAAGACCACCTGCTGCTCTGGCAATTTCCTCCGACTTTGAAAAATTTGCAAGATTTGATCAAACAGAGCAAGGCCACCAATCTTTATATGGTCGGTTGCCAGGATGATGATCTGGAAGAACCTGCCTTTTTCCTCAAGCGCCTGCTCGGTCTCGTGCGATTCGCTATCAATCAGCGCGAAGGTCAGGTCGAAGGCGATAAGCTGGCCGCCCTGCTAGGAGCGAGTAAGATGTCAGTGGCTCTGGCTCTGACCGCCCTTAAAAAAGTGCACTGGATCGATTGGTTTTCCGAGAATGGCATGCTTTATCTTGACATGCTCGGCCAGCCCATGGAAAGCGTTGAAGATACCCAGGAGTACAAGCAGCTGGCGGCATCTCTTGACCAGGTCAAGAAGTTTAGGCAGTGGTGTCAGGAATGCAGCATGAACGAGCTACAATTAGCGCTTGTGCCCAATCGTGTGACGCTGGCCGCCACACCACTGGAATCTCTCGAGCCGACCGAAATCTCAGGTCAGCCTGGCGTTCTCAAATCGGTCACCACTTACGGCGACTAATTTAGCGACTAACTTAGCGCCTAGTTTTACCCCCCGGCCAAATCATTGGCTGAGTAAGAGGAATTTTCATGACCTCCCAGAAGTTAGCCGGTCAGCAGTCGAGCCTGACCTTGCCTTTGTCCGCCGAACAATCTGACTGGTTGAAAGGCACCATCCGCGATGTGCCTGATTTCCCCAAAAAAGGTATCGTCTTCAAAGATCTGACGACAATGATGAAGGACCCGCGCGCCTTTTCTTTTGTCTTGAATGTACTGTCCGAAAAATGTCGCTCTCTCAAGCCGACGGTAATTGTCGGTATTGAAGCGCGCGGCTTCATTCTCGCTCCGGCCATTGCTCATCAACTGGACGTCGGCTTTGTCCCTGTACGCAAGCCGGGCAAATTGCCCTGGCACACCGAAAAAGTCTCCTACGATCTGGAGTACGGTCAGGACACGATTGAAGTGCACAAAGATGCTGTCAATAAGACCGATCGGGTGATCATCATCGATGATTTACTCGCCACCGGCGGTACTGCTCTGGCGGCCAAACAATTGATGGAGAAGCTGGAAGCGCAAGTGATCGCCTGCGGTTTCTTGGTCGAGCTCGATTTTCTGGCCGGCCGTGCCCGTGTCGAAGGCAGTGACAAGACTGAAGTCTTTTCGGTAGTTCATTTCTAGAAGTGTGCGGGCAAATTTTCCCGGAAAGTTGCCAGCAAATTCTCTAAAGTAATTGTGTTCAATCGTCTCGAGCTCGCCAGAGATAACTCTCCAGATTGATTGTGCCGGCGCTGTCGAAAACTATCCCCTCGGCCTCCAGCAATGATTGCTGCAGACCCGAGGGGATGTTTGGTTCATTATTGGTGCTTACCTGACCACGGCTATTGATCACTCGATGCCAGGGCACGTTGTGAGAATTAAAAGGATAGTTTTGTCCATTTTGTCCTTTTTTGCCTGTCTCTGCCGGTAGGGCGCGCATCGCCCAGCCGACGGCCGCGGCACTGAGTCGCTTGTCCATCAACCTGCTGATCTCGCCGTAAGTCAAAACTTTGCCCCGGGGGATCTTTTGCACAATGGCATAGACTTGATTGAAAGGCGTATCTTTGCTCTTCGACATCGGGCGCACCAGCCACTAACCTACTAATCAGGGGGCGATTTCCGCGATTTCTCCGCGGCCGGTTTCGACGGCGGCGGTGGCCTGTGGTCTGGCTTCTTGCCTGGCCAGCCAGGTGTCGATGATTTCGGCTATGGCCGGATCGACTTCGCGATGTTCGAGCAGGAGATGGCCTTTGCCCTGCAATATCGTAAATTGCTTTTGATTGGAGCCGATGCGTTGCATCAATTTATGCAGAGACTTTGTATCCTGCACCCGGTCCTTGGCGCCGGCAATCATCAAAATCGGCATTGACTGAGGGATTTTTTCTACTTCTTTGATGCTGTTTTTATTGGTGATGTTGGCTTTGATCAAATCGGTCGGACTGATCGCCGTTGTTGTTTCGGCATCGTTGACCATCGCTTCGGTGACCGAGCGTTTCTCGGTCAAAACAGGCTTCATATATGGTTTCAGGTCGATCGGACGTTTGGGATGCTCCAGGCCTTTGGCGATTGTCACGGCCCAGTGCGCGCGCGGCATCAGGCGGCGATTTTTATTTGTCATGCCCACCGATATGACACCATCCATCAAAGTCGGCTCGGTGCTTGCTTCCCAGAGAGCCATATTAGCGCCCAGGCTTTCGCCCAGACAAAATATTTTTTTACCCGGATAAGCCTTGCGCAGCGCCTGTAAAACATGGGTCAGGTCGTCCTTGCTCATACCGTAGTGGATGGCCCGATCCTCTCCAAAATCAGCGCTGTTGGTGAGCCAGTCTCCATAACCACGGATGTCGGCTGAATAAACTGTGTAGCCCTGACCAGTGAGGTGACGGGCGATACCATCATAGGCCCGACCGTTAAAAATCAAGGCCGGTACGGCGACAATAACGCCCTTGTTGACGACGCTTGTATCTTGCCAGGCATGCACCGGAATTTTAAGCTGTCGACCGAGCGGGGATTGATTTTGAAATTCAACCGCCGCCAAGACCGGCATGTTCAGGCTATTTAAAAGCGGCAGCGCCGACAGCACCATCGCCAGCAGAGCGTTGGGCTGCGATTTCTTGACAGGTGCCGGTCTATTTGCCACTTTTTCCATCCCTTAATGGTACCTCAGGCAAAAACAAATTGAGTAAAAGAGTAAGTACTATAAATGAGGCATAGATATAGAGCACTTGACTGGTTGCCGTTTGTAGATTGCCCACTTTCAGCAAGCAGAGCATCAGAGCGCTCATTAAGCCGGTGCCGATTGTGCCGCCAAGAGAGCGGAAAAATTGGGTCATGGAAGTGGCTACACCCATGATTTCGGACGGGACGATTTTTTGAATGATAATCGTGTGCACCGGCAGCAGCAGTCCCAGGCCGACGCCACCAAGAGCTGCCGCCGCGAGCAGGGCGCTGAGCGAATTTTCGGCGGAGACCTGATTGAGGCCAGCCTGTACTGCCTGCACTTGCACGCCGATCAGGGCCGTGCCGAGGGCGAGCAGGGTGAGGCCCGAAAGGATAAGCAATTTGTAGCGGCCGCTTTTGGAGAGGATCAAACCGCCGGCGATACTCGCGCCGGCCACAACGATCATCAAAGGTGTGAGCGTGACGCCTGTAGCGGTGGCCGAGCGCAGAAGCAGTTGTTGCAGTATCGTCGCCAGAAGAAGCATCGAGCCAAACAGGCCGATGCCGGTAATAAAGACCGTAGTAAGCGAAATGGCAATCAGGCGGTCTTTGAATATCGTCAGTGGTATCAAAGGCTCGATCGCTTTTTCTTCGCAGCGGATAAAGAGGTAGAAAGCCAGCAAAGCGCCACCGAGCTCGACGGCGGCACTAGGACTGAAGTGGCCCAGTCGACCGATTTCGGCCGCACCTAAAATAACCGGCACGATCGTCAGGACGAAAAAAACAATACCTTTGTAATCGATGATCGCTCTAGCCAGTTTGCGTGTCGTCAGCGGAAAGGAAAGATAGAGGAAGAGGGCGGCTATAGCGCTGAGCGGGATATTCATATAGAAAACCAGGCGCCATGAGCTTTTGTCGGCGATGAAACCGCCCAGTACCGGACCGACCAGGGCCGCTACGATAAAGGCCGCGGCAAGGAAACCCTGATACTTGCCTCGTTCGGCCACTGGAAAAACTTCGCCAATCGAAACGAAGCACAAGCCAAGCATGGCGCCGCCGGCCAGACCTTGCAGGGCACGAGCGAGAATGAGCTGGTCGATAGCATCGAGACCGAAGAGCACAGGTATGGAGCCGGCTGCTCCGCAAAGCGTGGAAGCGGCGGCGAAAAGCAAAATCGCCGCCAGCAATACATTTTTTACACCATAAATGTCTGCCAGTTTACCGGCCAATGGTGTGGCGATTGTCGAAAAAAGCAGATAGGCGGTGATGATCCAGGCTGACTTATCGACGGCGTTGAGGGCCGCCGCGATTTTCGGTATGGCGATATTCAAAACCGTCTGGTCCAGAGCCGAGAGAAGAATGGCTATTTGCAGGGCGATGCAAACACCAGCGATGTTTTTCTTCGCCGGGGCCAGGCTGTTTTGTGGCTGTAAATCTAGGCTTTGCTCTGACAAAAATTGCCGCTTCCGCTTTGATTGGCCGCCCTTTTCACCATCGCTTCGAATTTGCCAGCCAGGGCTTCAGCGCTGAAGCGTGTGCTGACATTGTTCTGCAAGATTTTGATGCGGGCCAGGTTGGCCCTGGTATTGCGCCGCATCCAGTTGAGACGATTGGTGAGATTGCCCGGGGCGCTCAGATCGGTAAGCCAGTATTCATCTTCGATGACGAAGCGTCCGCCGTCATGCGGATGCACGACCACGGGTAGACCGGCCAGCACCGCTTCGACGACGGCGTTGCCCAGGTGCTCGCGCAAACTGGGCAGGACAAAAACATCGGCGGCGTGCAAAATTTCACTGACACGCTCTTGGGTGACATTGAGCCACTGTACGCGATCTCCGAGCAGGCGTCGTCCCTGCTCCTGCAAGCCATCGCTATCCACTTCCGGAGCGCCGCATAAAAGCAATTTGCAATTTGGATCGTCGATTGCGCCCACTTCGTCGAGGAGATAGTCTATTCGCTTGTGGTATTTATTCCAGGCCGCGACACAAACAATTACCCAATCGCTTTCTTCCAGGCCGAGCGATTCTCTGGTGCGGGTGCGCTCGCGGGCGGCGTCTTCGATACTGGTGATGGCCGGTGCCGGCACACAATTACTGAGCAATTCCATTTTTTCGAGCGGTATGCCAAATTGCAAGGCCTCGTCAAAGGCATGATTTTCGATTTGCTGTACCAGATCATAATCTGCATAATTTTGCGGTTTGAGCATGCCGCCATTAGCAAAAATGATCTTGAAATTTAGATTGAAAGCCACTCTCGACGCGCGCAGCAAATAGGCGAGCGGAATGTCTTTGGTCCAGATCACGTCAGGCTGGAAAGAGAGTAGCTCAAAATTGAGAGCCGACCAGAAGCTAATTTGCTCGGCGCCATAGGTCATTTCCCAGCGCTGTTGCTCCTGCATAAAAGGAACATAGTGAAATGGACGGGTCCACAAGCTATTGCGCGGGAAATTCCAGAGCTGTTTGCCGCCTTCGTGCTTGCCGCCGCAAAATAGTCGGACATCCATGTCCGTATGCTGATCGAGTGCGTGAAACCAGCGCGCCGTCGAAATTTCAAAGCCGCGGTGAATATTGCCGAGGCCCGAGCTGACCAGGGCAAGTTTGACCGGCTTGACTGGAGCAATCGCTACTGCGTTTGCTGCTTCATGCAATTCGGCCGCTTTTTCCACGGCTTTATCTGTGGTGCCGGCAGCAGCGTCAACCAGGTTATTTTCTTCGGAGTGTCGATTAAATGCTAACACTTCAGATTCCGCTCAGGCTTTGGGACACTTTAGAGAGATGACCGGCAGGCGCATTTAAAAGTTCCGCTTCGAAATATTTGCGCACCTCGTCTTTCGGATTTAGATGACTGACTTTGATCTGCGCGTCGGCTACGCCCTGGCTTGTCAAAAACTTGCGGAAGTTTTCGTAACTACCCTGGCGGAGATTTTTCGTTTCTATCTCTCCAAGCCTGAGGGATTGCCTTTTGACTTTGTATTCGCTGTTTTCCCGGGCCAGCTCGTTATCGATCAGTGCTGCAAAATTTGAGGGACGGGCCGCGCCGGCATAAGCGTCTGTGCCATTATCGACCCGATTATCTGTTTCCAGCCAGACTTCATAATGGGGCTCAGGCCGAAAAACCGGTACGACGGTAAAAAAGCGCAATTTGACCGAAGCTTCTCGGGCGACCCGATTGACTGCAGTCGTTACCTGCAATTCGGTGATTTTTTCGCCGGTGAAGGATGAAATGTTGCCACCCTTATATTGAAATTCGATCAAGGGCGTGGCGTTATAGAAGCCGGTCACCTTCACGACGTCATTGATGTTGTAGCGATACAAGCCACCGGATGTGGTGAACAAGATAAAGTAATTGGCTCCCTCTTTTAGCTGGTCGGCGAGCAAGACCGTCGGCTTTTCGGCCTGGATTTCGTCTTCGGGGACAAACTCGAAAAAATGCGACTGGATGGCCAGCACTTGCAGGCCCGGTCCCATGAAGACGGTGCCCCGGCCCTCGCTCGCCCCATAGGTAATATCGCAGACGGGCACATTACCGAAATACTGAGGGAAATCAGCGAGATAGAAGGATGCGGCGGCCTTGGTCCAGCATGAAACAACGCTCAGGGTCGGCCAGATTTTGTGCGGCACAAACTGGCCGCTTCCGAAAAGCTCTCTCAAAAAGGCGGCACGCTCGGGGTTTGCCCGGAGCAAAGGGGTGATGGCGGCGCGAGCCTCCGAGCTCAGTTTGTCGGACCGACCGCAGTCGGGCGGGCTGATTATGCCTCCGGCAATATCTTCTATTAATGATGGCGCATACTCTTGCAACCTTCGGCAGAGCAAGCTGATCGTGCTCGGATTGAGTGTATAGAAGCAGGAAAGCGGCAGTACGAGCGCCAGGCGCAACAATGTGTAATAGCGCGTGTCGTAGTCTTCGATCAAATAAACTTCATAGGGAATTGGTGAAATGAATTTTTTGATCAAAAAGGGTTCTTTTTGAAAGAGCTGGCCGGAGATTGCTCCGTATGGCGTGCCGCCTTCTGTGCGCCCTTCTTCCGCCGGCGAAGCAATCGAGAGTGTGACGCCGCCGTCGATTTTGGGAAAGGATTTGAGCAGATGATAGCCGGAGACTACCGAAGCGTGGCGAAACTCTTCCATATAGCCGGGAGTAATCGGGATATATTTCGGTTTGCCGCTCGTGCCGCTCGTTGTTGCGTACATGAGCGGTTCGGCTGTGGTCAGGACCTTTTTTTCGCCGGCCGTAGCGCGCTCGACATAGGGGCGAAAGTCTTCGTATTCGCGGATTGGGACGGCTGCCTGGAAGTCGGCGATTGATTTGATCGAGGCAAAATTATGATCACGACCAAAAGAAGAATCGGCATTGGCGGCAATGATCGAGAGCAGCTTGGCCGTTTGCGCAACTCGCGGTTTATGGCTCAGCGCCTTAAACTTGCTGATTTTGCCCTCGGCAAGCAGACTGAAGGCTCGGTATAAGGCCTGCCGAAACAATGCTTGTTTATCCTTTTCTCTAAATCCAAAATTCTTTTGGCATTATACTCTTAACTCCGCTCGGGGAATTTTGTCCTACATGCTCGTAGCCTTCTTTTTACTGGCCATTACGGTGCTGGGTTGCATCGTGCAGACCTTGGCTTTCAATCGTCTTATGTCTTATGTGGCCAGCGAAATGGCCAAGCCGCTTGGCAAGTATCTGCCGCCGGTGACGGTGATTTTGCCCTGTAAGGGCCTTGACCCCGGCTTCAACGACAATGTGCGCAAGTTGCTCAATCAGGACTACCCGTGCTTCGAAGTAATCTTCGCTGTCGCGTCCACCGATGATCCGGCTTATCAAAATTTAGTAGATCTCGCCGCCGCCTCTTCGTTACCAATAAAGATTGTCGTTGCCGGCATTAACTTAAAACGCGCTCAGAAAATCAATAATCAGTTGAAGGCTCTGGAAAACCTTTCTCCCGAGTCCGAGGTAATTGTTTTTGTCGACTCGGACGTGATCGCCCGTGCCGATTTCTTGCGTCACCTCGTGGCGCCCCTCGAGGGCGAGCGTGTCGGCGTCTGCACTGGATATCGTTTTTATATAGCGTCGCTCTCCAACTGGCCCTCCCAGCTGCGCTCTCTCTGGAATCGCATGTCCGCCTGGGAAATGGCCAACCAGAAATATGCTTTCGCCTGGGGCGGCGCCATGGCCATACGCAAAACGGTTTTTGAAAAGGCGGGTGTGGCGGCGCATTGGGACCAGGCCGCCGATGATGATCTCTCTTTGACTACCGCGGTAAAAGAGCTCGGCCTCGACGTTCATTTCGTGCCCCAGTGCCTGGTAGCGACCGATGGAGACTCGAGTGTGGCGGAGATTTTCGAGTGGACTAATCGTCAACTGATTCTCACCAAGGTCTACTATCCAAAACTCTGGGGCCGCGCCGTTGGCCGCGCTGTGGTCATGGCAGTCTGGTTGATTGCCATGATTGGCGCCCTCGGCGGTTGGCTGCTGTTTGGCGATCGGTCGATGGGCATGGCCGTTTTTGCCGGTCTCACCCTGATCCCCTTAGAGGTTATTTTTTTAATCCGGGCGCGAAGACTCTGGCAGCAGGTGCTCACTGATAACAGTCAATATATTCAGGAGTCATTTCTTACCTCCTGTGCGGCTATCCCCCTCGCTCATCTCATTTTGCCTTGGATAACTTTGTTTTCGCTGTTAACCAATCGTATCCAATGGCGGGGCATTACTTACGAATTGCGCAGCCCGACTGAGACGTTAATTATTTCTTGAATGCTCAAACTGGCCGCAGGTAAGCATCGGCACATTTTCTTCACATTTCTTCGCAACGGCGGCTGGCGTATCGTCTTATAATTTGGCATATAAAATAAGCTGTCGAGTTTCTGTCGGCACGTATGGTGAGTCCAATTCCCGGTTGTGACTGGGTGGTTAGACAAGGTGTCGTTTGGTCTGAGGTAGATGTGTCGGCTCTCAAAGTATTAGTTGTTTCCCCCGCCGGTCCCCGTGGGGACTTTAGAGATCCGGCAATGGCGATTGCGGCGGCCCGCTCTGGAGCCGTTGGCCTCCTCGATTGTGAGTTTGTCGAAGCCGAAACGTCCCTGGTCAGTCTGTACGAAAAATTGGTCAAGCACGCCAGAGGCGGTGCTGTTGGTTTCCGGGCCCGCAGCGGCCAGGTGCCGAGCGCAATTTTCGCTCACGGGCAGAGCTCAGGTTCGCTGAACAAAACGGGAAGCGGAGAGCGCTACATCGTCCTCACCGCCGGTTTGAGAGCTTTCGAAGCGGAAGCGTTAAAAGCAGACATCGATGTCGCGCGCGCTGCCGGTTATATAGTCATCGTCGAAACAATCGATCTGAAAGAAGCACAGCTGGCCCAGTCGCTTGGTTGTGATGCCGTTATTGCCAAGGGGCATGAAGGCGCCGGTCGCGTCGGCGATGGCACTACCTTTGTCCTGGTGCAGCAATATATGCGCCAGTTGGAAATTTCGGTCTTCGCCCAGGGGGGTATCGGTTTGCATTCGGCCGCCGCAGTCGCCGCCGCCGGTGTGACCGGTATCGTCCTCGACAGTCAGCTCTATCTCTGTCGCGATTCAGGCGTCAGCCCGCAGCTGCGTTTGCGCATCGAGCGCATGGACGGCAGCGAAACGACGCTCGTCCGCGGTCCTCAGGGGCAGACCTATCGCCTCGCCGCTCCGGTCGGCACAGCCGATCTCAGTCTGGCCGCCGAACACAAATTCGAAGAGGCTCTGATCGAGAAGCTCGTCGGCAGTGAAAATTCTGCAGATTATCTCGTTGTTGGACAGGATGCTTCTTTCGGTCGACTATTGGCCACAGTTGGTGGCACCATATCCGGTGCTATCGAAGCGATTCAAAATGCCGTTCCCGAACAACTGGCCATCGCCACTCGCGCCGCTGCTCTTGCCGAAGGAGCGCCGCTTGCAGTCTCGCATGGCACGCGTTATCCTCTCGTTCAAGGTGCCATGACCCGCGTCTCCGATACCAGTGACTTTGCTCAGAAAGTCGCCGAGGGCGGCGCCCTGCCTTTCCTCGCCCTGTCGCTTCTGCGCGGACCGGATATCGAAGTATTGTTGCGCGAAACACAGGAAAAACTTGGTGCACTGCCCTGGGGCGTCGGCATGCTCGGTTTTGTACCGCAGGCTTTGCGTCAGGAGCAGTTGGAAGTCGTCAATCGCTTCAAGCCTCCTTTTGCCATGATCGCCGGTGGTCGCCCGGATCAGGCTAGAGCTCTCGAAGATCTCGGCACTCCCACTTATCTGCATGTACCTTCGCCGCTCTTGCTCAAGTCTTTTATCGAGATGGGCTCGCGTCGTTTCATATTTGAAGGCAAAGAATGCGGTGGTCACGTTGGTCCTCGGTCGAGTTTTATCTTGTGGCAGTCAATGGTCGAAGTCTTGCTCGACACAATAGGCCCGCGCGATGATGTCTCGGGCTATCACATCATTTTTGCCGGCGGCATTCACGATGCTCTCTCCGCTGCCATGGTGGCTACTCTCGCGGCCCCCCTCTCGGCTCGCGGCATCAAGGTCGGATTTTTGATCGGCACCGCCTATCTCTTCACCGAAGAAGCGGTGACGAGTGGTGCTATTGTCGACAAATTTCAGCAAGCCGCTCTTGCTTGCGATCAGACGATACTTCTAGAAACCGGTCCCGGACATTCGATCCGCTGCATTGATTCACCATATAAGCAGTCCTTCAACGAGCTGCGCAGCAAGCTGGAAAAAGAAGAGAAAAGTCGCGACGATATCCGCGAAGAACTCGAGCTATTAAATCTCGGTCGACTGCGCATCGCCAGCAAAGGACTGGGTAAAGTCCAGGGTGGATCCGGTCTTGTCTCTTTGCCGCACGAGCAGCAGTGGCAGGAAGGCATGTACATGATCGGCCAGGTGGCTGCCATGCACAATGAAGTAACGACTATCGCCGCCCTGCACGAAGACGTCTGTGCCACCGGTCAAGATCTGCTCGTCCGCAGGGATCTCGAACAATCATTTGAAAAAGTCTCTCCCGACCGCGTCAACGAAGGCATCGCCATCGTCGGCATGTCCTGCCAGTTTCCTAAAGGCAACGATGTAGAGACCTACTGGAACAATATTCTCGGCAAGGTCAATACGATCGAAGAAATACCCGCCAGTCATTTCGATTGGCGCAACTACTACGATCCGGATTTAATGGCCCGCGACAAAATCGTCTCGAAATGGGGCGGCTTCCTCAAAGACGTTGTTTTCGACCCGAGCGTTTACGGCATTCCTCCGAGCAGCCTCGACAGTATCGATCCGATGCAGTTCTTGATCCTCGAAGCTTCGCGCCGAGCGCTGGTCGACGCTGGTTACGGTCAAAGACCCTTCAGCCGCGCCAAGACATCGGTCATTCTGGCCAATGCCGGTCACGGTCCGATTACTGCTCTATACTCTCTGCGTTCGATGCTCGGGTGGAAGCTGGAGAGTCTTGATCCGGCCGTCACCGAAGAAATCAAATCAGACATACCGGAATGGACGGAAGATTCTTTTGCCGGCTATCTCGGTAACGTCGCCGCCGGTCGCGTCACCAACAGGCTGGATTTGAAAGGGATCAACTTTTCTATTGACGCTGCCTGCGCCAGTTCCCTCGCCGCACTCTATGTGGGCATTTCAGATTTGCGCTCCGGGGCCAGCGATGTCGTTTTGCTCGGTGCCACCGATACCCATAACCAGCCGGGCGACTTCCTCAGCTTCAGCAAAACCTATGCTCTTTCGCCGACCGGCGCTTGCAAAACATTCGACGCCAAAGCCGATGGTATTGCCATCAGTGAAGGTATCGCCGTGCTCGTCCTCAAACGACTGAGCGATGCCGAGCGCGATGGCGACCGCATCTATGCCGTCATCCGCGGCATTGGCGGATCGAGCGATGGTCGGGCTCTGTCGTTGACCGCTCCGAGACCGGCCGGGCAGATGCTTGCCCTCGAGCGCGCCTATGTCGATGCCGGTTGTTCGCCAGCCGGCGTGCAGCTTGTCGAAGCGCATGGCACAGGCACCGTAGCCGGTGACAAGGCCGAGGTCGAAGCTCTTACCCGTGTCTTCCAGCAGGAAGGTGCCGCTGTCGGTGGTTGTGCTATCGGTTCGGTCAAAACCAATATCGGTCACACTAAAGCCGCCGCCGGACTTGCTTCTATCGTCAAAGTGGCGAAGGCGCTTCATCATAAGATTCTGCCGCCGACGATCAACGTAAGCGAACCAAATCCGAGTTGCAAATTTGGCGAAGGTCCCTTCTACGTCAATACCGAATGTCGTCCCTGGGTCCAACCCGAGAACAATGCTCCGCGTCGCGGCGGTGTCAGTGCCTTCGGATTTGGTGGCACCAACTTCCACGCCGTATTGGAAGAGTATGTACCGCCTTGCCAGGTCGCCGAAACTCCCGTTCTGGAAGCCTGGCCCGCCGAGCTCTTCTTCTGGAAGGCCAATAGCGCAGAAGAACTCAACCGCGCTCTTGCTCTCATGGATGCAAGCGTCAAAAACATACGCAGCGAACACGCCGTCGAAAGTGAAGCGACCAGTCAGGGTAAGCGTCGCTTGTTTGATCTGGCCAGTAAGTTGCATTTGAAAAATAACGATAACAGCCAGGCCACTTTTGCTCTGGCGATCATCGCCAGGTCAGTCGAAGATCTCGAGGCGAAAATCAGCAAGGCTCGTGCTCTTATTGGTGATACTGCCAGTGGTGCCGGTGACCAGTCGTTTGCCGATCTCGATTTTACTGCCAGTCTGGCTCGCGGCATCTTCTTCCAGCGTCATCAGCTCGAGCCTTCGAGCAAGCGCCCGGCTCTGGCCTTCCTTTTCCCCGGCCAGGGCTCGCAAAAAGTAGATATGCTCCGCGACCTCGGTCTCTACTTCCCGGAGATTCGCCAGACCATCGAACAGGCCGATACCTGGTGGAAAGCTCTGCAAGAAAAAGAGAAGCAGGACAGAGAAAATCAGGACGGCGCCAATCAAGAAGCGCTGTCCAGATCGCTCGCCAGCTACATCTATCCCGCTCCTGCCTTCACACCGGAAGCAAAAGCCGAACAACAGCGCGCCCTGACCGCCACCAATATCGCTCAAACAGCTATTGGTGCCTGCGACCTGGCTATGTTCAACTTGCTCACCGCCTTTGGTGTCAAGCCGGACATGACCGCCGGTCATAGCTATGGCGAATATGTCGCCCTGCATGCCGCCGGAGTTTTCAGCGCCCAGGAATTGCTCAGGCTCTCGGCCGAGCGTGGACGCATCCTCGCCCAGTGCGCCGAGCGCAATCCCGGCGCGATGGCTGCCGTCAGCAGCGATCAGAGCGCCATGCAAAAATTGCTGGCCGAATTGCCCGAAGTCAGTCTGGCGAACAGCAATTCACCCAGTCAGTTTATTATTTCGGGCAGCGACGAAGCGATCGATGCCGCTCTTGCTTATCTGAAAAGCAAAGACGTAGCAGCCAAGAAAATCGCCGTATCCGCCGCTTTCCACAGTCCGCTCATGGCTGATTCCAGAGAGGCTCTGGCCGGCGTCCTGCAGGACACCGTCTGCCAGCCTCCTTCTGTGCCCGTTTACGCCAACACTACCGCCAGGCCCTATGACAGCGATAGCCTCAGTATCAGCAGCCAGTTGATTGAACACGCTCTCAAGCCCGTTCTCTTTGCCGACCAGCTTGTCGCCATGCAAGAAGCAGGCGCCCGAATTTTTGTCGAAGTCGGCCCGGGTACGGTTCTGACCGGTCTCACCGAAGCTACTCTAAAAGGCAAGGAAGCAGTCGCCGTCAGCAGCGAGCGCGTCGGCCCTCAAAGTCTCGAGCAATTCCTCGGACTGCTCGCCCTGCTTGCCGTCTCCGGAGTGCCAGTCGATCTGGGCAAATTATTCTGGAGCCGTCTCTACAGTGTGCGCGAAAAGCTGGAAGCGCCGATTGGTATTTCCGGCAAAAAGCTCATCTATAGGGTCAACAGCGTCAAAATCGAAAGATTGGGTGCGACGCCCGCTAAGAAAGCCGCTGTTCCCGTGCTTGCCTCCGGCAAAATCGCTGCCTCCGCCACTTCTACAGCTGCCACCAGTCCCGCGCCTGTACTTTCTCATTCTCAGCCCCAGTCTCATTCTCATTCTCAGCCTGCCGCCCAGGCTATGACCACTCAGGTCAAATCTCATACCGGTGCCCAATCAAACGGCATCCCCGCAAATGGCGTCATTTCACAAAGTAATCGGTCTAACGGCAATGGAAAATATCCGCTGCCGATGCCGAACGCCGCCCTCACCAATGCATCAAGTAAGAACCTCAATGGACAGCGATTAATGGAAAGCAACAACAAAAAAGGCAATCCTCTTCCAGGTGGGCGTCAGGACCGCGACGTCGACAGAGTGATGCTGGAATTTCAACAAACGATGCTGGAGATGACCAATCGCTTCCTCGAAACTCAGCAAAATGTGATGATGGCCTATTTGCACACCAAGCAAGGTGGTTCGCCACAGGTCCTGGCCAATCTCATGCAAGCGCAACAAGCACCAGGACAGGCCCAATTCACGGCGCCACCTCTTCCCGACTTCAACGTCAATGGCGGCAATGGCGCAAATTACAATGGCGGCTACAACGGCGCTTCCAATAACGGTAACGGCCAGGTGGCCGATTATTTGAGAGAAACTTTGCCTGTCAACGGCAATGGTCAGGTGATCGACGCCGTCTACGCGGCAGCGGTTTCAGAACCTGCAGTCGTTGGCGGACCGGCCTCGAGCGCCGCCAATGCCGAAGCGGCAACTGCCACTGCCACTGCCACTGCCACTGCTGCTGCTGCTAATGCTTTCGACGACGGCAAAATCAATCCAGCCGCCTTGATTGAAAGTCTCTACGAAATTGTCAGTGAGCGCACCGGTTATCCGCGAGAGATGCTCAATCCCGAGCTTGATCTCGAGGCCGATATGGGCATCGACTCGATCAAGCGGGTCGAGATCCTCAATAATTTCCGCAAACTTTTGCCGGAAGCGACTCAGGCCAAGCTCGAAAGCGGTATTGAGAAACTGGCCGGTACGAAGACGCTGCAAGGGATCATCGACTGGATCAATTCGTTGAACGATGAAGAGGTCTCTGCCGCACCGCTCGCCTCTGACCCGCTTAACAATCACTCCGGTATTGGGCGCGCCAGCGAATCTCTGGCCGTCGAGCCCGGCTATGTCGCCGTTACCGCTCCGGTCGTAACTGCTTCGGCTGCACAGCCAGTCATTGCCGGTAGTGTCGCTTCCGTCTATAAGGAAGGCAATATCGAGAATGTCGCCCGCGGTGTCGTCGTCGCCGAAGAATTGCCGGCAGCCGGACAGACTACCAAGGCCCTAGTCGGTGCCACTTTGATCGTCTCGGAGGCTGCCGTGCCCGCCGAGCTCATTGCGGCCGCTCTGAAAAGCCGTGGTGGTCAGCCAGTCGTCGTTCAGGCTTCCAAACTCTTCGCCAGTGAAGAATCACTCACTCAAATTGTGGCGCAAATCCGCAGTCAGCATAAAGCGATCGGTTCGGTAATCAATCTCTGCCAGTTGAGCGCTGCCGAAAACACTCAATCGGGCGCTCAGCAGCCTGCCAGCAAATGGAATTGCCTGACCGGTACTTTCCTGCTTGCTAAGGCTGTTCAAAAAGATTTGATGGACAATGCCGCCGGCGGTTATCGCAGTGCTTTCGTCAACGCTACTTATCTCGGCGGTGATTTCAGCGGCAGGGGCATCGTGCCCGCTGCCGGCGCCAGCACTTTTGCTCTCGCCCAGGTGGCCGAGCAAGCCGGCGTAGTCGGTCTGACCAAGACCATCGCCAAAGAAATGTCCGGCGTATTCGTCAAGGTCGTAGACTTCGACGCCGCCGTCACCGCCGACGTCGTCGCCAGCAATGTCGTCTCCGAATTGCTCGCCGATGACGACATCGTCGAAATCGGCATCAATGGCGGCAAGCGTATCGGCCTGCAAGTAGCCGATATGCCTTACGTCAAGCTGCCGGCAAACAGTCAGGCTCCCCTCGATAAGTCCTCGGTGATTCTAGTCACCGGCGGCGCTCGTGGTATCACCGCTAAAATCATCCTCGAACTGGCCAGACAATATAAGCCGACCTTCGTCGTCGTCGGCCGCCTGCCCAAGCCAAAAGATGTAGAGTCGCCTGCCACCGCCGGTCGCACTTCTCTCAAAGAGCTCAAATCCAAAATCATCGAAGAGAAAAGAGCGAAGGGTCAGACGATAAGCATGCGCGAAATCGAGCGCGCTTATCAGCAGCTTTTGCGTGAACGCGAAGTGCGTGCCAATCTCGAGGAGTTGCGTGCCCTTGGTGCGACCGTCAAGTATTATTCGGTCGACGTTTGCGATCCCGTCGCCTTCGGTCAATTGATTTCCAATATCTATGAGACTTCCAATATCGACGGCATCATCCACGGTGCCGGTGTAATTGAGGACGCTCTGATCAAAGACAAAACCAGCGAATCTTTCGAACGAGTCTTCAACACCAAAGTACAGAGCGCTCTCACCCTCGCCCAGAACGTCAATTTCGACACGCTCAAATTTATGTACTTCTTCTCCTCGGTTGTCGGTCGCACCGGCAACAGTGGTCAAGCCGATTATGTTTCGGCCAACGAAGCGGTCAATAAGCTGGCCCTCGTCCTGCAGCCCCGCTCCAGAGCACGTATCGCTTCTCTGATGTGGGGACCATGGCAAGCCGGTATGGCTCCGCCCGAACTCGAGGCCGTATTCGAAAGCCACGGCTGGTCGATGATTCAGCCCGAAGACGGACGCGATTGCTTCCATCAGGAATTGCTCCGCGATTGCTCTGGACAGGTTGAGGTATTGCTTGTCGGTCGCCTGACAAAAAAAGATGCCGCTCCTCCGTCTAAAAACGGCAACGGCACAGCCGCCGCCCATGCCGCGAGCCTTGGCAGCAACGGTGCAAGCTCGCCCGGTTCAGCCGGTTCAAATGGTAGAAAAACGCTCGTCGAAGTACCCGGTAATCACAGCGGTATCTTCCTCAATCGCGCCATCCTTCAGACTCAGGAAACAGCCGATATTAGTGAAGCCAGATCCTACTGGCTGAACATCGATACCAAGCAGCATGTTTACCTGCAGGACCACAAATTTGACGGCATCCCGGTCATGCCCATGGCCGTGGCTCTCGAGATCATGCTCGAAGCGGCCAAGTCAGTCTACCCTGATAAGCACCTGGTTGAAGTCGTTGATCTCGATATTCCAGCCGGCATTGTTTTCCAATCCGAACAAAAGGATTTCGTTGTCGACGTGCAGACCGATCCGATTGCCGCCGATACGGTGTCGGTGCAACTGACTTCGCTCAGCCCGAAAAAAGTGCATTTCCGCTGCAAGGCGATCTTTTCCTCCGAAGCTCCTGTCTTGACCGGTCCGGTGACGACCTACCTTGAGACTGAAGTGGAAAATGCCTTCGACAAGTCGAAGCTGACGCCTTCGAGCACCGACCTGCCTCTGCCCGAAGATGTCTACGGTAAATGGTTGTTCCATGGTCCGATCTTCCAGGGCATCTCCGCTATTCATACCCTGGAAAACGATCTGGTGCTTGGTACCGTAAGCGGTGCTACCCCAGTCAATTGTGTCATCACGGCCGACACTACCGAATGGCTCGTCGACCCGGTATTGCTCGATAGCTCGATGCAACTCGCCGGTATCTGGGCCCGTCATTTCCAGGATGTCACCGTCCTGCCGACCGGCTTCAAAAAGATGCACATCTACAAGACCGTCGGCCTGGATAAGGCGACAGCTCGTGTCTATCTGGGCGAAGGCAATGCGATCAATTTGCTCTGCGACCTGGCTATATACGATGAGGCCGGTCAACTGGCCATCCTCGTCGAGGGTCTCGGTGGTATCGCCAGCAAAGCCTTCAACCGCTTCTCCTCCTCGTCCTCTTCTTCATCGCCGGTCCCTGAAATCGCCCGATGAAATCGAAAGTAGCGATTGTCGGGATGTCGTGCCTCTACCCGGGCGCACCGGATCTCGCCTCGTTCTGGTCCAACATCGTTGGCGCGGTGGATGCCACCAGCGAAGTGACCGAGCGAGAATGGGACCAGTCTAAATACTACGATCCTGACGGTCAGGCCCTCGGACTGAGCTATTCCAAACGTGGCGGATTCATCAGCGAATACGCCGATTTCGATCCGCTCAAATACGGTGTCATGCCCAGCGCTGTGGCCGGTAGCGATCCGGATCAGTTTCTCACTCTGCGCGTAGCGCTGGCAGCGATGGCTGACGCCGGCTATGGCGACTTGAAGGGCGGCAAACCGATCGATCGCGACCGGGCCGAGATAATTATTGGACGCATCTCCGCTCCCGGTGCCGGTTCGATGAACCTTATCCACCAGTCCAAGACGGTGCACGAGATCCGCGCCATTTTGCAAAATGTGCTGGCCGATCAAGACGATCAATTAATCGAATCGATTGTGCAGCAGATGAAGGCCAAGCTAGTAGCCAGCACCGCCGATAACATACCCGGTGCCATGCCTAACATTCTTGCCGGTCGCATCGCCAATAAACTGGGCTTCCGCGGTCGCAGTCTTTTGATTGATGCTGCATGTGCTTCCTCGATGGTGGCGATCGAAACCGCCGCCAGCGACCTGCTCGATCGTCGTTGCGATTTTGCTCTGGCCGGCGGTGTGCATATCAATGCTTCGGCCGTATTTTTCCAGATGTTCTGTGGTCTCGGTGCCCTCAGTCACAATGACACTATCCGGCCCTTCGACCAGGACGCTGATGGCACCATGCTCGGCGAAGGCATCGGTATCGTCTGCTTGAAGCGCTATGAAGACGCGCTCGCCGACGGCGATCGTATCTATGCCACCATATGTGGTGTGGCTTCTTCCAGCGACGGCTTTGGCGGCAGCGTGCTTGCCCCGTCGCTCGAAGGCGAAGCCCTCGCCATGGAAAAAGCCTACAGCATGGCCGGTATCTCGCCTGCTTCGGTGGAGCTTCTGGAAGCGCACGGTACAGGCACGCCGGTTGGCGATGTCGTCGAATTGCAGGCCGTAGAAAAAGTCTTCGCCCCCGGTCGCACCCAGGCCGAGCCCTGGTGCGCGGTCGGATCGATCAAGTCGATGATTGGCCATTGTCAGTCGGCAAGCGCCGTGGCTGGAGTAATCAAAACTGCCCTAGCCTTGCATCACAAGATTTTACCACCGACTCTGAATGTCTCCAAGCCGAACACGAAGATAAACTGGGCTACCCATCCCTGTTATATCAATTCCAAAACCAGACCCTGGATCAAGTCCAGGGGCGGCGAGCCGCGCCGCGCTGCCGTCAGCGCCTTTGGCTTTGGGGGCGTCAATGGCCACATGATCCTGGAAGAATATGAGCCGGCAGCGGCCGGTGTTGAGCAGCAATCGCTCATGCATGACTGGGACAGAGAAGTTTTTACCTTTTGCCAGCCCTCTCGCGAAGCGCTCCTGCAAGCGGTCCACGAACTGAGCAATTATGTCGCCGCCCATCCGCAGCATTCTCTAAAGGATCTCGCCTACAGCGTCAATTGCATCGATGCCGGTGTGGAAGTGGCGCATAAGGGTGCGGCTCTTTCCGCCTCCGCGGCAAATCAGTTTTATCGTCTGGCCCTGGTCGTTGCCGATCAAAAAGATTTGCTCGATAAATTGCAGCGCTGCCAGGAAAGTCTGAGTGCTGTCAGTGCGCGCGATGCCGGTACACCACAATTGCACTCCGCGGAGAAAGGTCTTTATTTCAGCACCCCTGATGGCGCCGGCGCTCCGCTCGGCGGCAAGCTGGCATTCCTTTATCCGGGTCTTGGCTCGGCTTATACCAATATGCTCGCCGATCTTTGTATGCATTTTCCCGAAGTCCGCGATGTTTTTGAAATCGTCGATGATGTGGCTCTTTCAGCCGGCGCCGATGAGCCTCCCAGCAAATTAATCTTCCCACCGCCTTTCGATAAAGGTCAGCGCGCCGTTCCGACCTTGCTTGCCGCCGCGGACTTTGCCGTTGTGGCGGTTCTACTGGCTGAATATGCGATGTATCAGTTGCTCGTTCACCTGGACATCACTCCTGATGTTTTGATGGGCTGCAGCACCGGCGAGTTCGCCGCCATTACGACGACCGGTTCGGTCGACGTACTCAGTGTCGCTAAGACCTTTTATCAGTTGAGCACGCGGGTAGCTCGCTCGATCCCGGCCGAAAGTCTGGCTAATTTACGCACAGTGCGCGTACTTGCATCGTGGGAAAAAGTCTCGACCCTTACCGACGAGATTATCTATTTGAGCGCCGATCTCGGAGAGAACCATGTAATTGTCACCGCTGATGTCGAGGCGATTGAAAAATTGACCGCTAAGCTGAAGGAAGATCGCATTCCCTGTCAGCTGCTTCCAGTACCTATTCCCTATCACACGCCGCTTGTCGCTTCGATCATCGACGCCAATAACGAAGCGGTGCGGGCCGTGGACATACAACCGCTGGCGATACCAGGCTGGTCCTGCTCCACAGCTCAAATGTATCCGCACGATGTCGAAGCGATGCGCGCTTCCTTCGTAGAATTGTTCACCCATCCGATTGCTTTGCGTAAGACTGTGCAGGCGATGTATGCAGATGGCGTCCGCACTTTTCTAGAAGTCGGGCCGAACGGTATTCTCTCTTCTTCTATGGATGGTATCCTCGGAGATAAGCCGCATCTAGCCCTTCCGAGCAATCTCGCTTCGAGATCCGGCCTGGCCCAGATTCAGCATTTGATCGCAGCACTTTTTGTCCAGGGTCGGCCCGCTAATCTCGCTTTTCTCTACAAGCGCCGGGCGCCGCAAATCATCGATTGGACCGCTGTCGCCGCAGCTCCGCCGAAGAGAAGCGCCAGAAAAATCGACACAGTGCACACTGCTTTGACGATAGAACCCGGACAGATTGCCAGATTTGGCCATCGCTCCGGCCGCCGGCTAAATGTCGACGCCTCGGCAGGCGAAGACGAATTTGACTTCGTCTCTGACGACGGCGCGGGTGATGACGAAATAGATCTCGACCGAGATGCAGACGATCGAGATTCGGCTGCCGATGCCGTCCTGCAGACTTTTTTAAATACCAATACATCTTTCTACAGCAAATTGAACGCTATATCGGAAGAGGTGATGCGCTCTTACATCCAGAGCAGCGACATCGGTGACGATTCGCTGCCGGAGCAAGCACAGTCCGCTGACGACGATGCGTACAGCGCCGAAATATTGGACCGTCCATTTTTACGGCGTGCTCGTCTTGAATATGGCGCAGAGAACACTGAGATGTATCTCAATCTAGACCTGGCCACCGATCTCTATTTGCTCGATCATGCCATCGGTGGAGTGGTATCCACCCTGCGCCGGACGCGTGTGCACCTGGTACCGCTCATGGTGACTCTGGAAATAATGGCTGAGGCGGCTCTCGCTCACGTACAGTGGGGCATGCCTGTGCGCGTGCAGCAGGTCAGGGCCTTCCGCCGTATCGTCGTCGATCATCAAGGTCTGATGCTCCAAGCAATTGCCAGCGGCGACGCCGATAAAGCCAGCGTCATCCTCGTCGACGCCGCCGAGCCTGAGATCGTTTATGCCACCGCCGAATTTGTCTTTGCCGACCTTTACAGCGACCATCCTAACCATGATCGCCCGCCGCAACATACTGCAGACGGCTCTGCACCGACTAATTTGACTCGCCGTGAAAAACTCTACAACAGCGGCCCGCTCTCGATGTTTCATGGACCGCTCATGCAAGCCGTTCTTGAACTCGAACGCGTTGGACATCGCTCCGTATCCGGTCGCGCCCTGGCCGGCAGCGCCCGGGGCTGGCTTGCCAATGCTCCGCAGGATGCCAATTTCCTCCTTCATCCCTTGTTGCTCGATAACGCCAGTCAATTTGTCCTCTTTTTGCTCTATGAAAAAGGGCTCTCGGCTACTGCCCTCTTGCCATTTTTGATTGAAGCGGTAGATCTTTGCCAGGCACCGGACGATCTAGAAAAAGAGGTGCAGGTGACTGCCATTTTGCCCACCTTGAGCGAACGGGCTACCGAAGCCAATCTTGAAGTGATAAATCAGGATCGCCTGGCGATCAAGATAAGCGGCATCAATAGTCGGCGGGTAATTTTGTCACCGCTCTGGGAAGAGTTCGTCGGCGATCCGGTGCGTTCTTTTCTTGGTCAGAGTATGGCCATCAATGACAGCCTTGCCGATCGCGGCATAATCATGCAGGTCACCCGCGCCTGCTTGCCCGATGATGATGTCATCCTCGAATGGTGTCTGGACTATATTTTGACTCGTTCTGAGCAGGTGATCTGGCGCGAAAAGAGTCGGACGAAGAAGCGCAAAATCGATTGGCTGCTCGGTCGGATCGCCGCCAAGGAAGCTGTGCGCAAGCTTGTCCTCAAACATTGCGGTGTGGCGCTCGGCCCCCACGATGTCGAAATAATCAAACAAGCCGGTGGCGCTCCAGTGGCGATTATCGGCGGCCAGACAGGGCCGAATGGCCGCCACGAATTTGCTCACCTTAAGCTGCCGGCGATACTTGTATCCATTTCTCACACCGATAAAATCGCCGTCGCCTTTGCCGTGCTTGCCGACTCTCCTGCCGACGGCCCGGCCGGGGTCGTGCCTGGCATAGACGCCGAGGTCGTGCGTGAGTATGAGCCGAGCTTTGCTTCGACCTTCCTCAAACCTCATGAACTGCAGTATCTCGCTAGCTGCCCCAGCGAAAAGCTGAACACCGAGGTGACCCGTCTGTGGTCGGCCAAAGAAGCTCTATTTAAGGCTTGCAACGGTGCCGTCGAGATGAGTAGCTTTGCCTTAATTACTCCCAATCCCGTTCCCGGCAGCGACCGCATTGTCATGGCCGGCGGCGAGCCCAGCCAGGCCACTACCGCCTACGTCTCTACCGACGCTGACCTGGTCATAGCCTATACCCTGCGCTGAGCCTCGGACAAAATTTTCAGTACTGGCATGTAAAGAGAACATTCCGGCGGATAATGTCCTACACTGTTGCCTAAGAATGTCTGTTATTGCTCGGAGGCTAAAATGGCTGCGACGAAACGTGCTCTCATTATCGTTGATATTCAAAACGATTATTTCCCCGGCGGAAAATGGACATTAAAAGGCATGGATGCCGCCGCAGAGAACGCCGCCCGCGTGCTGCAAACGGCTCGCAGTGCCGGCGATCTTGTCGTCCATGTACGACACGAATTTCCCACAGCCGAGGCTCCTTTCTTCGCGCCCGGTTCCGCAGGAGCGCAGATCCATCCGGATGTGAAAGCACAGCCCGGAGAGGCGATCGTCGTCAAACACCAGATCAATGCTTTTCGCGATACTAACTTGAAAGAAATTCTCGACGACGCCGGCGTGGAAGAGTTGATTGTCTGCGGTGCCATGAGCCACATGTGCATAGACGCAGTCACTCGCGCCGCCAATGATTTTGGCTACAAGGTCATGCTCATTCACGACGCTTGCGCTACCCGTGATCTGGAATTCAACGGCCAGACAATACCGGCCGCTCAGGTGCACGCCGCTTATATGTCAGCTCTCGGCTTCGCTTATGCGGCTCTGCACACGACCGATGAATATCTGACTAAGGCTAAACAGACTGCGGTGGCGAAAGTCTAGTCAGCGCCGTCAATCCGTTTTTACTTTTCCGAGCGATAGTCTGATGAAAACAGGCAGATGATCCGAATTCAGGGACGGTCCGACCGTCCTCTCCAAGACTTGGACGTCGGTGCTCGTCAGGACATGGTCGATGGGGATCAGCGGTATCAGGGCAAGATTGAGCGTGGAAGAGCGCACCGGCCATGATGGTTGGATGCCGTGGCTCAGTTCCGAATCTTTCAGTCCCGAGTCCAGAAGTGTCTGAAAGGCCGGTGACCAGGGGCCGCAGTTGAAGTCTCCGATGACAATGCGGGGCTCGGCTTTGGCCTGCGACTCTTCGCTGATTTTCTTAAATTCGCCGTTGCGCTCGCTAAATCCCGCCTCGGTTTTGGGTGTAGTCGGATGGACCAGAAGCAGATTGACTTTTTGATCGGACAGGGCAATCGTGGCGCTGAGGCAGGGATGATTTTCCTTGCCGAAAAATTTGACGGCGATATTTTCCAGGGGAAATTTGCTAAAAATGGCCAGGCCACCGTTTTTCGTCACCACTTTTTGAAAAGGG
>JAGXAB010000025.1 GCA_018971775.1 Cyanobacteria bacterium REEB67
TAGACGGCGTCCAGACCAACCACCTGCGTCTCGAATCGCACCGTGTTTCCTACGACGTCTGGGTAGACGCCGGCGATAAACCCTGGGTCCGAAAAGTGCAGGCCGAAAGCACAAAGCATAAAGATCAAACTCAGCGCATTATAGTCACGCACTACGAAATGAATGGCTCGGCCAAGCCCAGCGCTGCCACCTTCTCCTTCAAAGCACCGGCCAGCGCCAAGGAAATCCCTTCATTCTTCGGCCAGGCTAAGGAAGCGACAAAAGAAGCGGCGGCTCCCGATCAGAGCGTCAAAGTCAGCCACAGCGCCAATCCTCTTCTTAACAAGCCCGCCCCCGAACTCAGCCTTGACACGGTAGGCGGCGGCAAGCTGGACCTCTCATCGTACAAAGATAAAAATGTGGTCGTTCTCGATTTCTGGGCGACCTGGTGCCCGCCCTGCCGTATGTCGTTGCCTATCCTTTCGGAAGTGACAAAGGCATACGAAGATAAGGGCGTGAAATTTTTCGCCATCGACCTGAAAGAAGATACATCCAAAGTCAAGGAATTCCTGAAGAATCAAAATCTGGACATCAATGTCGCCCTCGACAAAGATGGACAGGCTGCCGGCAAATACGGAGTGCAGAGCATTCCCCAGTCTGTGATCATCGGCAAAGACGGCACGGTGCGCGTCGTGCACGTGGGATTCAATTCCAATCTCAAAGCTCGCCTCGCCGCAGAACTCGATGAGGCTCTGACCGGCAAGGAAGTCGTCGCTCAGTAATCGCTCCAGATTCGGCAGCGACAAAACAATCAAAAGTCTAAAAGCAAAAGAGCGGAGTATTTAACTCCGCTTTTTGTGCCCCGAGAAAAGCAAATCCGGACATTTCTGCCCGGAGTCGCTCAACTTTGGAGATGAAAATCTATATTGCTTGTCTTGCTTGTCTTACCGGTCTTGCCGGTCTATTAGGCGGCTTCGCTCAAATAAGGATTGAGACGTTTCTGGATTTTCATTCTGGCGCGAGCAATACGCGATTTGACCGTACCGAGCTCGGTCGAAGTGAGGCTGGCGATTTCTTCATACGAGAGACCATCGACGTCACGCAATACGGCTGCGACGCGGAAAGGCTCGGAGATACTGGCCATCGCTTCTTCCAGCTTGGTCGAGAGCTCTTTGTTGAGCAGGCGGGCATCGGGCTGCGGAGCCGAGTCAATGATGTCGCGGGTGGTGCTTTCATTTTCCGAATCACCGAGAATAGGCTCGTCCATCGAAACCAGTTGATACTGATTCACTTTTTTGCGCAGCTCATCATAGTAGAGGCGGGTGATGATCTGGTTTACCCATTTTCTAAATGAATAGGGGTTGCGCAGATTGTCGATCGAGCGCCAGATGCGGATGTAGACTTCTTGCAGGATATCCTGGGGATCTTTCAAATCAGGACCGACGCGGCGAATCATCACCATGATCGGGCGCTCGTAGCGCTTGAGCAAGGCGGTCATGGCCTGCTGGTCTTTGGCCTGACAGGCGACTACCAATTCAACATCGCTCATCGCAGAATAATCCTGTTTAGGAGTAGCGACCTTAGAGGCTGCGACTGAAGCAGGTGCCTTATCAGCAGACACCAGAGCAAGAGGAGCCTTGACCTGGACCAGGGCGATCTTCGGGGTGGCGGCGGATGTAGCGTTAACAGCTTTCATTATGATGTCCTCTTTCTAAAAGTTTCTAAAAGGGTTGATTGCTAGTCTCGGAAAAAATAGGCCAGGCGCACGAATGATCCGGCGACACCGTCCGCGGTGTCACTAGTGATTTAAAAATTCGAACTGCTTGATGCCGATGAATCTATTCTGTCAGCAAGGGGGCTCAGTGGCAACGGGGAAAACCCGTAGGAGAGGGCCACTTGGTTTCACCACGAAAATCTCAGCACTAGCAGGGACCAGAGCCAATAAATGCTCAAATACACATTTAATTAATGGGGTACTCATATATGGTGTTCCATATATTTGCCTTAAAAGTCATCTTGTTTACAACCCAAAACAGTCGATTTTGCCCCGGCAATCCCGCAAATGGCCAGGCAAAGGTAGCAGCTAGCAAAAATCCGGCCCCACAGGGACCGGACTTTAGCATCTATATATTGAACCGGATATTGAACCGGATATTGAACCGGCCTTATTGCAGAGCAGCCGGTTCTTCAGTATTGATCACGTCTTCAACGAATTTCTTGAAATGCTCGAAGGAGCGAATCAGCGAAGCAGTCGTTTCCTGAGCTTCGATCCAATCTTCCTGGCCGACCGCCTGCTCCTGGTAGAGACAGAGACGGGAAAGTCCCTTGGCGCCGATCGAGGCGCAGGAGGCTTTCAATTCGTGGGCGAGGCCGGCCACAGCTTTGCTGTTTTTCTCTTTCATAAAAAATTCCATGCGACGCAGCATGTCATCGGTCTGCCGAACAAAAAGCGTAAGCATCTGACTGAGCTGTTCGGCACCATAGAATTCTTCGAGCTCGGCCAGATCAATCGGATCGCCTTCCAATACCGTTAGCGAGTTGCTCGGACGCATGTACTTACGAACCAGCTTCTGATTTTTGAAGACGACATCGGTACGCATCCAGTGATTGAGCTTCACTTTCAACAGATCCTTGTCGATCGGCTTGGGAATGTAATCATCCATGCCGGCGGCGATACAGCGCTCCCTGTCACCGGCCATGGCCAGAGCTGTGACGGCGATAATCGGCGTATAGGTGCCTGCCAGAGCCTCGAGTTTGCGAATGGCGACGGTAGCTTCAAAGCCGTCCATCTCGGGCATATGGCAGTCCATCAAAATAATCGAGTAATTTCTCTTGCCTACGGCAGCGAGCGCTTCCTTGCCGTTGACAGCGACATCAGCGCTCAGCCCAAGACGTTCGAGCAGCACGAGAGCCACTTTCTGGTTCACTAAATTGTCTTCGACAAGCAAAATTGGTTTATCGGCTTTGTTAATGGCATCTTGCCCGCCGGACAACACATGCATCCTGTTTTCTCCTCTTGAGAAGATTGAATTGTGCTCGAACTATCTATACGACGGCTGAAGATCGTGCGTTTTATATAAGGAACGCGTATATCTTTTCTATTGTATCCAAAATTGTCAATTTGCCCTGCATTCTACCAATCAAGCTAAGCATTATTGAACGGACTTATTATCCATCGGCCTGGTTGACAACAGAAAAGGCGCTGACAAATGGCTATTCTCAGCCCTGACTCGCGCTCGCTCAGGATTGAAGTTCGGAATGGACACCTCCAGAATGCAAGATCCACGAGCGCAGCATGGCCAGTATCTGCTCCGAATTAATCGGCTTGGCGATGTAGTCGGATGCCCCGGCCTGCAAACATTTTTCCCGGTCTCCCTTCATCGCTTTGGCTGTCAGAGCGATGATCGGCAGATTTTTAAATTGTGGCATCTGACGAATCTCCTTTGTCGTCTCATAGCCATCCAGCACGGGCATCATGATGTCCATCAAAATGCACTCGATATCAGGATTTTCCAGAAGAGTGTCAATGCCTTGCCGACCATTTTCGGCATGGATCACATTCATTTGCTGGCGAGCCAGGATCGAGCGTATCGCATAGATATTGCGCGCGTCGTCATCGACTACCAGAATCTTACGACCGGCCAACTTGTCGCCCGGCTTCGACCCGGCGGCAAGCTGCTGCTGCTGAGCAGGAGTGAGATCCTCGTGTACCAGGTGCAAGACAAGGCTGAGAGCCTCGAGTAACTGCGCCGGCGAGCTCACTTCCCGAATAAGCGTTGTGTTGCTCAACGCAGATAGCTGCTCGGACTGGCTTGGCTCGAGGGTTTGCGGCACCGTCACTAGAATAGGCACGCTGCGTCTTTCGGTAATGGCGCTAATCAAATCCCGGGTGAGCGGCGATGCCGGCTCGACATTGAGGACGACACAGTCAACGTCTTCAGCCTCGAGAGTAGCCATCAATTGTTGCTCGGCGACAACAAAGTCTAGCTTGACGGCCTTGGAAGCTATCGCATCGGAGATTGTCTGCTGGCGCGCCGGGGACGGCTCGAGTACGACCACACGTCTTTGCGTAGCGACGGCAAGCTTGCTCGCTTTACCGAGAGCCTCGCCGAGATTTTGAGAAGAGACCGGCTTTTGCAGGAAGCCGACTGCGCCCAGCTGCATGCCACGCTTCATCTGCTCGTCTACCGAGATTATCTGGACCGGGATGTGCCTGGTGTCCTTATCGTGCTTGAGCCGATCGAGCAAAACCCAACCATTACTGTCAGCCAGATTGATATCGAGGGTGATTACCTGAGGACGATATTTTTTCGCGAAAGAAAAAGCCATCTCGGCATAGCCGGTGACGATCGCTTTGAAGTCCAGCTTGTGAGCGCGCTCAAGCAGAGCGCGAGCAAAGTGGACGTCATCTTCGACGATGAGCAGGGCTCTGTCGCCGGGAGCCACATTAGCGCGGTCATCCATTACTTCGGCCTCCATGGCGGCCAGACGCTCGTCGCGTTTTTTAGCCACTTGCAGTTTTTGCGACTGAGTTTGCATGGTGTTGAGGTTCATGATCAAGGTACTGTCCATATCCGCACTGGCGGAAGACTCTTTCACTTCAGTGACCGGCAAATAGAAGGTGAAGGTACTGCCTTCATTGAAGACGCTATCGAGGACGAGCTGCCCTCCCAGGATATTGGCGATTTCGCGGCTGATCGCCAGACCGAGACCGGTGCCGCCGTATTTGCGGCTGGTGGTGCCATCGGCCTGCTGGAAGGCTTCGAAGATGATCTTGTGCTTGCTCTCCGGTATGCCGATGCCAGTATCGGTAATCGAAAACGCCACCACTTCCGGTGCGTGCTGCAGGGCGGGGATGCTCGCATCCCAACCGCCGAAGGCGCGGGCCACGGTCAAGCGCACACTGCCTTGCTCGGTAAATTTGAAGGCATTGGAGAGCAGGTTTTTTAATACCTGAGTCAGACGCTTGCCGTCGGTATGAAGTTTGCGTGGAGCCTGAGCGCTGACATCGATCGAAAAATCGATATGTTTGTTGCCGGCAATTTGTCTGAAGTTGCGCTCGAGGTCATCAACGACATCGGCGAGCACTACACTGGTCAGGTCGACAGCCATGACGCCCGACTCGATTCTCGACAGATCGAGGATATCGTTGATCAAAGCAAGCAGCTCCGTACCGGCATCGAAGACGGTCTGAGCAAATTCCACCTGGGTGGGCGAAAGGTTACCCTCATCGTTTTCAGCGAGCAGTTGCGAAAGGATGAGCAAGCTGTTGAGAGGCGTGCGCAGCTCGTGCGACATATTGGCCAGAAATTCGGACTTGTAGCGCGAAGTGAGCGCGAGTTGTTCGGCCTTGTCCTGCAAAGATAGACGCGCCGTTTCGATCTCGATATTTTTGTCTTCCACTTCCTTGTTTTGGGCGACCAGGAGTTGCGCTTTTTCTTCAAGCTCCTGGTTGGTCTGCTGCAATTCTTCGGCGAGCGATTGCGACTGAACCAGGAGGTTTTCGGTACGGCTGTTGGCTTCGATCGTATTCAAAACGATACCGATACTCTCGGTAAGCTGATCGAGCAGAGCGATGTGCGTATCGCTGAAGTTCTGGACCGACGCCAGTTCGATCACGGCGCGCACTTTGCCTTCAAAAAGGACTGGCAGGACGACGATGTTTTTCGGCGTGCCCTGACCGAGGCCGGAGTTGATTTTGATGTAATCGTCGGGCACAGACTGGAGCAAGATGCGCTGTCTGTCAACGGCGCACTGTCCAACCAGGCCTTCGCCGAGGCGGAAACGATCGGCTTGATTTTTTTCGACACCGTAGCCTCCAAGCAGCACGAGCTGATCTGTGTGACTGTCGTCGACGTTCAGATAAAAGACACCGTGCTGAGCGGATACCAGCGGTGCCAGCTCGGAGAGAATCAAATTGGCGACGGTAAGCAGGTCCCTTTGCCCCTGCAACATACGCGTAAACTTGGTCAAGTTGGTCTTGAGCCAGTCCTGCTCGGTATTTTTCTGGGTCGTATCTTTGAGGTTGCGGATCATCTCGTTGATGTTGTCTTTGAGAGCCGCTACTTCGCCCATCGCCTCAACCGAAATGGAGCGGGTCAAATCGCCCTTGGTTACGGCGGTGGCGACGTCGGCAATGGCACGAACCTGAGTGGTGAGATTGGCGGCGAGCTGGTTGACGTTGTCGGTCAGATCGCGCCATGTGCCGGCGGCACCGGGTACCCTGGCCTGGCCACCGAGCTTCCCTTCCACTCCTACTTCGCGGGCCACAGAGGTGACCTGATCAGCAAAGATGGCCAGAGTATCGATCATGCTGTTGATCGTATCGGCGAGAGCGGCGATTTCCCCCTTGGCCTGCAAGACCAGCTTCTGGTCCAAATTTCCGTTGGCGACAGCGCTGACGACCACGGCGATGCCTCGCACCTGACCGGTCAGGTTACCGGCCATCGAGTTGACGTTGTCGGTCAGATCCTTCCAGATACCGCCGACCCCGGGCACGACGGCCTGACCGCCGAGCTTACCGTCCGAGCCTACCTCTCTGGCCACGCGAGTTACTTCGGAGGCGAAGGAAGAAAGCTGGTCGACCATGGTATTGATCGTATTTTTCAGCTCTAAGATTTCGCCCTGTACATCGACAGTGATTTTCCGAGAAAGATTACCGTTGGCCACAGCAGTCGTCACTTCGGCGATATTACGCACCTGGGCGGTGAGATTGTTGGCCATCGAGTTGACGCTGTCGGTCAAATCCTTCCACGTACCCGACACCCCTTTCACCCGGGCCTGACCGCCGAGTTTGCCCTCCGTACCGACTTCCCTGGCTACACGAGTTACTTCCGAAGCAAATGATGAAAGCTGGTCGACCATGGTATTGATTGTGATCTTGAGCTCGAGGATTTCGCCTTTTACATCTACCGTGATTTTCTTGGAGAGATCGCCGTTGGCAACAGCGGTCGTAACGTCGGCGATATTGCGCACCTGCGAGGTGAGGTTGCCGGCCATACTATTGACGTTATCGGTCAAATCCTTCCATGTACCTGATACACCGCGCACATGCGCCTGACCGCCGAGATTTCCTTCCGTACCTACTTCTCTAGCCACGCGAGTGACTTCGGAGGCAAAGGAAGAAAGCTGATCGACCATGGTGTTGATTGTGTTTTTCAACTCCAGAATCTCACCTTTAACATCAACGGTGATCTTCTTGGAGAGGTCACCGTTGGCTACGGCAGTGGTTACATCGGCGATGTTGCGCACCTGGGCGGTGAGGTTGCCGGCCATGTAGTTGACACTATCGGTGAGGTCACGCCAGGTGCCGGACACTTCTTTTACGTCGGCCTGACCACCGAGTTTCCCTTCGGTACCTACTTCTTTGGCGACGCGGGTGACTTCGGCGGCGAAGGAGCCCAGTTGATCCACCATGGTATTAATCGTGTCTTTGAGCTCGGCGATTTCACCTTTGACGTCTACGGTGATTTTCTTGGAGAGGTCGCCGTTGGCTACAGCAGTCGTTACCTCGGCGATGTTTCGCACCTGGGATGTAAGATTGCTGGCCATGTAGTTGACGCTGTCGGTCAGGTCTTTCCACGTACCGGAGACCCCTTTTACATCGGCCTGTCCGCCCAGTTTTCCGTCGGTGCCTACTTCGCGAGCGACCCGGGTTACCTCGTCGGCGAAGGACCTGAGCTGATCCACCATGGTGTTAATTGTATTTTTCAGCTCCAGAATCTCACCTTTAACGTCAACGGTGATTTTCTTGGAAAGGTCACCGGTCGCTACGGCCGTCGTTACGTCGGCGATGTTGCGCACCTGCGAGGTGAGGTTACTGGCCATGTAGTTGACGCTGTCGGTCAAATCTTTCCAGGTACCGGCCACACCTTTGACCTTGGCCTGACCGCCGAGCTTACCGTCAGTGCCTACTTCCCTGGCCACGCGGGTGACTTCGGAAGCGAAGGAGCCGAGCTGGTCGACCATTGTATTGATAGTGTTTTTCAGCTCCAGAATCTCGCCCTGGACATCTACCGTGATTTTTTTAGAGAGATCGCCGTTGGCTACAGCTGTCGTCACGTTGGCGATGTTTCTCACTTGAGCGGTGAGGTTGCCGGCCATACTATTGACGTTATCGGTGAGGTCTTTCCACGTACCGGAAACGCCTTCGACCCTGGCCTGTCCGCCGAGCTTTCCTTCGGTACCGACTTCGCGGGCGACACGAGTTACTTCCGAGGCAAAGGAGCTGAGCTGGTCTACCATGACGTTGATTGTATTTTTGAGCTCGAGGATTTCGCCTTTTACGTCTACGGTGATTTTCTTGGAAAGGTCGCCTTTAGCTACGGCTGTTGTCACATCGGCAATATTGCGCACCTGCGCCGTGAGGTTGTCGGCCATGCTGTTGACCGAATCGGTGAGGTCCTTCCAGGTGCCGGAAACACCGACCACCTGGGCCTGACCGCCCAATTTGCCTTCCGTACCAACTTCGCGGGCCACACGTGTTACTTCCGACGCAAAGGAGCTAAGCTGGCTGACCATGCGGTTGATCGTTTTAGCCGTGCGTAAAAATTCACCCTTGAGCGGACCGCCCTCTATCTCCAGCGCCATCGATTGAGTCAGATCGCCATTTGCCACCGAGCCGATAACGCGGGCTACTTCCGTGGTTGGACGGACAAGATCGCCGACCAATTCGTTTACCGATTCTACGGCGGTGGACCAGGAGCCGCCCGCTTCACCGAGAGTGGCACGATAGTTGATCTTGCCTTCGCGACCGACAACCTGCCCGAGCTTTTGCAATTCGCTGACGAGCATCTCATCGAGATCAGCGACACTGTTGAAGGCATCGGCCACTTCGGCATCGACGCCGACCATGTCGAGGGGCATGCGGACAGAAAAATCGCCCCGTTTCAAACTCCTCAAGGCTTTCAAAAGTGGCCTGGCATCTACCATCAATGCGGTATCGGCGGTACTCATGAGTTTCTCCTGATCATATGCTTGGTTTGACACAGCTAAATTTTACTAAGCGGCGCAATAAGAGTGGGCCAGAAACTGACCCACTCCTATAGCCTAAACTATCTCTTTTCATTTTTATACGCATGCCAAAGGCGACGACTGGATTTTCAGGCGAAAGTTCCCGGTCAGGCAAAATTCCTTTTTGGAAACTCTTTGCTTCCAGCTTGCCTCTCTTTTCTCTCTTTATCTCACCTTAGCGCAGAGCAGGTTCGCGCTCCACACCTTTGTCGATGGCTGTGGCCGTTTTAGACGGAAATAACTTGGCCCGGTAGCGGTAGATCAAAATGGCGGCAATCGGCGTGCCAATTACAACGCCGACAGCGGCGATAAAGATCGCCAGGAGGACGAGGTCAAGCTGTCGCTCCAGTGCTTCCAGAGGACTGGATACACCTTGCAATGGTTTTTGAATGGAGAGGATAGGACCTTTCAGCTCCGAAATTTCACCGCGCATTGTCTTGAGGTCGGCGCGCACACCGCCCATTTGAGCCTGCACCGTATTGAGCTGAGACTGCATCTTGGTCATCGACTCGTCGACGCTGGTCATTTTATGCTGGAGATTGATCATCGGGGGTTGCAGGGCGCTGATCGGCCTTTCCAACTTCATGACCTGCTGCTCAAGCTTAACGCTCATGCCCTCCAGGTCTTCGATCGGTTGCAAGATTTTTTTGATCGGGTGAAAACCCTTGATCTCTGTTTGCGGTTGGCCATCGCCGTTCAATTTCTTGGCAGTGTCTAGATTGGCGGCCTTGGCCGCTTCCGGTTCGAATTTTTCTTTGGCGGAGAGGGTATCGCTCGAAGCTGGCATGGCCGAGAAAGAAACCGCTGCTGCCGCCGACAACAGCGCCATTTGGCTGCAGCGAAAGCTCTTCATAATCATTAGTCCTGATGTGGATTTTGAATGTGGATGTGATTTTACGGAATGATGCGAAGCGCAGATTAGACAGCCGAACGCCTGCCTGTAATCATGTCGAAAAGGAAAATAGCGATAGCCAGAACCAGCAGAGTATGGATAAAACCGCCGCCGATGTGAGATACCAGGCCGACCAGCCATAAAAAGAACAGCAGCGAAATTAGTGTATAAATCATGATAGACTCCTCAAATTATTGGCCAACGCCATAACCTGTTTGTTACTCCGTATACGACAAAGAGTTATTTGCGAAGTTCCCTGCTCAAATAAAGGATTTTGCCGATGACGGCGAACTCAGTAATTATTTTGATGGCCGAAGACAGCCCATCCGACGCCGAACTGGCACGTCAGGCCTTCAAGAACGGCAAGTTTTTGAATGAATTGATCATCGTCAAAGACGGCGTCGAAACGATGTCTTATTTGCGCAAAGAAGGCGAATATGCCGGTGCCCGCAGGCCGGACGTGATTTTGCTCGACCTCAATATGCCGCGCAAAGATGGTCGGGAAGTGCTGGCCGAAATCAAAAACGACGCCGAGCTCAAGACCATACCGGTTGTTGTCCTGACGACTTCCGAAGATGAGCAGGACATCCTCAAATCATACGAATTGCAGGCTAGCTGCTACATTACTAAACCGGTCGAATTCGAAAAATTCATCGAAGTAGCGCGCAGCATCAAACATTTTTATTTCAACATCGTGACACTGCCGCCCAAGCTAGACTGAGCCGCGCCGCAATCCCGGAAGTCCAAGCTCAGCAAGATCTCCCTGGCCCGGTTGGGCTACTCGCCCAGGACACGTCTTTGCGAAGTGTCGAGTTTATTGCTGCGATTGCGCAGCGAAGAAAGAATGGCCACAGCAATGCGATTGCCGTCAAGAGTATCCTTGACCAGATAGTTGTCCGCTCCCTGCTTGAGGGCGTCGTTTAAAAGGGCGCGATCTTCATTGCCGCTGACAATGACTATTGGCACACTGTCCTTGACGCGGTCGCGCACCTTACCATAGGTCTCGATGCCAAAGGAGTCGGGCAGGGATAGGTCGAGGATGACTGCGTCATACTCCGCATCCTGCAAATTGGCGATACCTTCGGCCAGTGAAGTGACATGGGCCATATCGAAAACAAATTCGGTCACTTCCTGCAACTTTGCCGTGAGCAAAAGAGCGTCCGTCTGACTATCCTCGATCAGGAGGATTTTCAGAGGCTGATTTTTTCTCGGGGGATTGGGCGGAGTGGCCACTGATCGTTTCTCCAGCTGAAGGCTTCAGCTCGACTGGTATGGTAAACGAGAAGGTCGATCCCTTCCCGGGTTGGGACTGCGCCCAGATACGTCCACCATGACGTTCGACTATTTTCTTACAAAGTGCGAGTCCTATACCAGTACCTTTATATTCATCACGACCATGCAGACGCTGAAAGATGACAAAAATGCGCTTGGCATGCTCCTCGTCAAAGCCTATTCCGTTGTCCCCGACCGTGAATAACCATTCTTTTTGACGCTCGACCACCTTGATGCCAACATGGGGCACGGCGGCACTTTTGAATTTCACGGCATTGCTTAGCAAGTTTTGAAAAAGTTGAGAGAGCTGTCCTTCATCCCCCTTGATAACAGGCAACCGGTCACTCTCTATGACGGCGCCCGACTCTTTCAGAGAAACGCTTAGATTTTTTTGAGCGCGCTGCAAAGCTGCGTTACAATCGGTCTTTACAAGCGGCTTGCCCTGCGACTCAACCCGGGCGAATGACAAAAGATCATTAATCAAAGTGCGCATGCGCTGGGCACCTTCAACAGCGTGGTTGATCCAGCATTCGGTTTCTTCGTCGAGTTTGCCTTTATTTTTGCTGACGATCAAAGTGAGGAAACCAGCTACGGCCCTCAGAGGTTCCTGCAAGTCATGGGAAGCGACATAGGCGAATTGCTGCAAATCCATGTTGGAGCTGACCAGACGATTGGAAGTGATAATCAGCTCAGCCTCCATCTTTTTACGTTCTTCGATTTCACGGGTGAGATCCGCAACCCGAGCCTGTTCTTCGAGAATAGCCTGACGCGCCACCTGATAGACCCAGGCCAGCATGGACAGTATAAAAGCGGCAAGGACGGCTGTGGTAGCCCAGTTGAGCCTTTGTATGTTTAGTAAGTCAGTGGTGCGATCGGCAAGGAGCTGCTCCTCATGGGATGAGAGGTGATTGATCACGACTTTGAAGGCGGTCATGATTTGCCTGCCCTTACCCTTGCCCTTATCGGGATTGGGCCTTTGCTCTGTGGTGGTCTCGATCACCTGCTCGCCATAGGCGATTTTTTGGGCCGCGATGTGGCGCGCCTGATTGACCAGGACCAATTGCTCGGGACTGTCCTGCACAAGAGCGGCCACCTGACTGAGATGCTGGAAAACAGCTTCTTTACCCAGCTTAAATGTGCTGATGTATTCAGGCTTACCACTGATCACATAGCCACGGCTCGAGGTTTCGACTTCCTCCAGACCAATCAAACTGTCTTTCAACTCTTCGATCACCTGGTGAGTGTGCAAGGTCCAGGTTTTTACTTCATTCAAGCGGTAAGCATGCAGCACATTGGCGGCGATAGCCAGCAAGAAGGTGACGGCGATGGCGGCCAATCCCCAGACTGTTTTTTGTAGTGCAGTCAATCGAGGAAACTCCGCCGGCAAGGGTCCCAGAAACTATTTAACCACCACAACTGCCTCCTGAGCTGTTGCCCAGGAACAATGCGACAAAGCCCGGCCAAGATTATAGAACCTCGACCGGTCGCTCGTATTAGAGCCTGCTATAAGATTACAAATCAGGTCAGCATGCCGTTATTAACCGGCCTTAAGTCGTCTATCGACAAGGTTGGGCTGGGGCAGGGGCAGATTTTGAATCTCACTGCGCTGTTCGACCTGCTTGATCATCTCGCCACAGGCACGCTCGATTGAAGAAAGCGAACGGAAGGGCCAGATCTGGCGAATTGGATTGGCAGCCTTGCCGCCGAGCCAATCGTTGAGTGCTTGTTGATAGAGCTCCTTGGCAAAGAAATGATTGCCCTGCTCTTCGTAAACGCGAGCCAGAGTAAATTGCACCATCGCACTCGTACTCAGATCTTTGCTGTCCTGAGCGGAATTGAGGGCTTCCGTCAAAAGGCAGGTCGCCTCAGCGTAAAATCGCCGCTTGCAATAAACGGAGGCCATATAAATGATCTCTGCCAGTTCAATATTTGCAGCGCGCATAATCTTCTCTCCTCAAGCCAAACGACTCTTCCTGCCTGATACGACCAGGAGACGAAGCAAAAGTTCCAGGTTTTCTCTAGATAGGCGCCTAAAAAATATAAGGCGCAATCGTCAGGTTAGTGACCATCCACACGAGCACCGCCAGCAAGAAGGCAAAGATGGATAGATCGGCTGCTGAAGCCGGTTGCGGCCAGCCCCTCAGATTTGCCGGGGCCGTGTCGAATTTCATGGTCAGTATTTATCCTCGCAAAGTCAGGCGGGTAATCATGAGAAAAACTGGCGTGGGCTTCAGGCCACTCTTTCGAAGTCTTCGATCACTTTGTTGTAGATCGAAAAAGCAGGCCGGACAGCTGGAAGCAGGGCAAGCGCCCTCTGCACCGGACCGGCAGAAACAATCTTGCCTTGCATCAGGGCCATCGGCACATTTTCACGCCCCATCCAGAAGCTATGAGCAAAGTCTGATTTCATGCGCATTTCGACAATCGGCCGCGTATCGCACTGCGCTAGGGTGACCTTTATCGTTTGACCATCACTGCCATCGATAGTCACCAGGCCTTCCGGATCGCGGTAAACGAAACGCACCACCAGCTTCGACGTAAGCAATCTTTGGGAAATATCTTTATCTACAATGATGCGCTTCCAGAGTTCATCCATGACCTTGTAGAGTGCTTCAGTATCAGCAAAAACCGGCATAGCTTCCCGACCTCCAGACAAAACGAATCTTACCGTCCCGGAGAGACGGCCATACTCGCGGAACCGACCAAACTCAACTGGGACACTTGTCATGAATACGACGGCAAGCGAGCTCTTGAGTTCCTACTTTTTGTAACGAGGCAAAATGCTGTCGGCTACAGGCTATACTGACCCCAGCATCACGGATTGCCGCTGTTCGAGTCTTAGCTGCGCTCTTTAAAGAGATGCCGGGCCCTTGGAACAAGTCCCATTCTGCGCGGTCGATTGCTTCAGTCAGACCATGCAAATGAGCTGCTACTTTGCTTCAAGGAGCCGGTCACGAATAACCTCGCCAAACAAAATGCCATTTTAAAAAGCCTTTCTTCGAAACTGGACAAATTTGGCCTGAACAATCCGGCCTCAGATGAAGATGAGGCGCCTTTCCGATCCGAGCTCTTCAGCGTCGATCAAATGGAGCGTCACGGCATCACCCTGGCGTCGATACACAAAATTTCTCCCTCGGTGCAAGAAGATAATCTTCTTGCTCGCCTGGACGACAATGAAAAAATTCTCGTGCGCACGCGCAAGGCACTCACCGACGCCGTACAAGCGGGCACCAGAATCACGCCGGCTGGCGAGTGGTTGCTCGACAACTTTTATCTAATCGAAGAACAAATACGCGCCACTCGCAGACACCTGCCCAAGGGTTACAGCCGCGAATTGCCCCGTCTGGAAAACGAACAACTGACGGGACTGCCGCGCGTCTATGACATCGCATTGACGACTATCTCCTGCGGCGACGGCCGCGTCGATCTGGAAAGCCTCAATCGCTTCGTCCAGAAATATCAAACCGTGCAGCCCCTCAAACTCGGCGAACTTTGGGCAATTCCTATCATGCTGCGTCTGGCTCTGATCGAAAATCTTCGCCGCGTCGCCGTGGCGATCGGCGCCAGCATGACCAATCGCGATCGGGCCAATTACTGGGCGGACAAGATGGTCGAAACGGCCGAGAAAGATCCCAAAAGCCTGATCCTGATCATCGCCGATATGGCCCGCTCCAATCCGCCCATGGTCGGCTCCTTCGTCTCAGAACTGGCTCGTAGACTGCAATGGCAAAGTCCCGCTCTGGCCATGCCCCTGACCTGGGTGGAGCAGAGACTGGCCGAAGTCGGCCTGACAATCGAGCAATTGATCCAGGCTGAAACGCAGACGCAAGCATCCAACCAGGTTTCGATCAGCAACAGTATCGGTAGCCTGCGTCTCCTCGGCGCCGTCGACTGGAGCTCCTTCGTCGAACAGCAAAGTCTGGTCGAACAAATTCTCAGTACCGACCCGGCCGGTATCTACGCAAAGATGAATTTTGCCACCCGCGATCGCTACCGGCATATTGTCGAAAAAATCGCCCACAACACTAAAAAAACCGAGACGGCGCTCGCCGATCTGGCCACTAAAATTGCCGCCGATGCCGCCCGCGATACAGGCCCGACCGCTCGTGAAGCCCATGTCGGCTATTATCTGCTCGGCAAGGGCAAGGCAAAATTGCTGGCGGCGGCGGCCGGCCAGGCACCTCTCATCTATCAATTGCGCGCTACGATCAAAACCTTTGCCATCTACTTATATATAGGAGCAGTGCTGGCCATAACCGGCGCCATCACTCTCTATTGCGCCAGAGTGCTCAGCCCCCTGGCCCTCAAACCAGCCCTGCTGGCTCCGATTATCGTAGCGATATTATTCACCGCCGCTCAACTCGCCTTCGAAATCATCAACTGGCTTTCGACGATCTTCAAAACACCAGCCCATTTACCGCGCATGAATTTCGAGCCGGGTATCCCTCCCCAGGCAGCTACGCTGGTCGTCGTGCCGACGATGATCACGAGCGAAGCCGGCGTCGAAAGCTTGCTCGAAGCTCTGGAAGTGCGCTACCTGGGCAACCAGGACGCCAACATCTATTACGCTCTGCTCACCGACTTTATCGATGCCCAGACAGAGACACTGGCCAGCGACGCCCTGCTCGTGGAAAAAGTAAGCGAAGGTATTGCCAATTTAAACACTCGCTATCGCAGCAAAGAAAATCGCCAGGGCGATCCTTTTTTATTGCTTCATCGGCCCAGGCTCTTCAATGCCGCCGAAAACTGCTGGATGGGCCGAGAACGCAAACGCGGCAAATTAGCCGATCTCAACAGCATATTGCGCGACGCCGGCGGCGAAGCCAACTTCGCTTGCATAGTCGGCACCAGGTCTGTCTTCCCCCGCATCAAATATGTGATCACCCTGGACACGGATACACTGCTCCCGCGCGACTGCGCCAGGCATCTGATCGAGGCGATGGAACATCCTCTCAACCAGCCTCGCATCGACGCAAAAAAACAGATCATCGTCGAGGGCTTCGGCTTATTGCAACCGCGCGTCAGCAATAGCCTGAGCGGCTCGCGCCAGTCGCTATTTAGTCTGCTCCACTGTCGCGAAGCGGGCATCGATCCCTATACTCGCGTAGTCTCCGATATCTATCAGGACCTCTTCGACGAAGGGTCCTTTATCGGCAAGGGCATCTACAATGTCGATGCCTTCGAAGCGGCTCTGCATGGCCGCTTCCCCGACAACCGCATCCTCAGCCATGACTTGCTGGAAGGCTGCTATGTGCGCTCCGGTCTGATCAGCGATGTGCAATTTTTCGAAGAATATCCAAGCACCTACCTGAGCGACGTCAGCCGCAGACACCGCTGGATCCGCGGCGACTGGCAAATTCTCGACTGGCTCTTGCCCTCAGTACCCACCGCCGCCAAGCCGCAGACCAATCCACTCTCTCTGCTTTCGCATTTCAAAATCCTGGACAATCTGCGCCGCAGCCTGACACCACCGGCGGTGGTCGCCCTGCTTTTCTTCGCCTGGACGATTGCTCGTCCACTCTGGCTCTTTGCCGGTCTGGCACTGGCCATCACTTTCTTGCCTACATTGATAGGCCTCTGCAGCCAGCTGCTCACCCGGCCAAAAGAAATCAACCTGAGCCGCCATATCTCAGACGCATTGCAAAACGCCCAATTCAATGGCAGCCGCGCTCTACTTTCTTTTGCATGCCTGCCTTTTGAATCTTTCTTCAGCTTACATGCTATCCTCATCACCCTTTACCGCATGCTGGTCAGCAAAAAACATTTGCTCGAATGGCAAGCCTCCTCAAATCACACGCCGGCGGCGAGCAATATCTGGTGGCGTATGCTGGCCGGTCCGCTGACGGCAGCAGCGGGAGCAGCCTTGGTCGGCAATTGCTATCCGGAAAATCTGGCCGCCGCAGCGCCGGTCCTGCTCTTGTGGTTCCTTTCGCCGGCCATCGCGTCCTATGTTAGCAAACCGCTGGCACCGACCCGCAGCAAACTGGACGCCGCCCAGAAGCTATTCCTCAATAAACTGGCTCGCAAGACCTGGGCTTTTTTCGAAGCACTGGTTACCGAGGGCGACAACTTTTTGCCACCGGACAATTATCAAATCCAGCCCGTTGATGTGGTAGCCCATCGCACCTCGCCGACCAATATCGGCATGGCACTTTTGGCTAATCTCACAGCTTACGACTTTGGCTTTATCAGCCTCGGCCAGTTGCTCGACCGCACCGATAAGACCCTCAAATCAATGAGCGCCCTCGAACGTCATCGCGGACATTTCTACAACTGGTACGACACTCAGAACCTGCAACCGCTCCATCCTCTCTATATTTCCACGGTCGACAGCGGCAACCTGGCTGGACATCTACTGACGCTGCGCATGGCCGTGATCGACCTGGGTGAAAACCGCATCGTTTCACCGGCGCTCTTCAGCGGCCTGGCTACGACTCTGGCTGTACTGCGCGACAGCCTGCCACCGGCACTGGCCGATCAACCAGCGCTCACCACCTGCAATACCACTATCCAGAAATGCCTGGCGGCAGATATCAACAGTCTTTCTGCCATCATCAGCAATCTCGACAATTTTCACCGGCAAACCAGAGAGCTGGCCAGGATATTGAGAGACCTGCCCGGTGTTGGCGAAGGCGATGCCACCAGTATGGATCTGGGAGAAGCGCGCTGGTGGGCAGATACACTTAACGAACAAGCGGCCGCCGCCGAAGGCGATCTTATTTACCTGTGCCCCTGGCTTGTCAGCGACAGTCAGGCCCAGATTTTGAAAACCCTGCCCGCCCTCGATAAAGTACCCAGTCTGGAAGCGCTCAGCCAGGTGACCAAAAGCCTGGACGGCGACAATCCTGAGCTGGCTAAGCTGAGAGCGATCCTCGATCTATCGCGCAAGCGGGCCCAAGACCGGCTCGATCATTTTGGCGAACTGGCCGAAAAGCTGGAAGATTTAGCCCAGATGGACTTCACCTTCCTCTATGACAAAACACGGCGTCTGCTCGCTATCGGTTATAACGTCGAAGAACGACGCCTGGACAACAGTTTTTATGACCTACTCGCTTCGGAAGCGCGGCTGGCCAATTTTTATGCCATCGCCCAGGGACAGCTCCCGGAAGAGAGCTGGTTTGCCCTCGGCCGTCTGCTCATGGGCTCCGATGCTCAACCGGTGCTCTGCAGCTGGAGCGGATCGATGTTCGAATATCTGATGCCGCTTCTGATCATGCCGACCTTTGAAAACACGCTTCTAGATCAGACCTATAAGTCAGTAGTGGCCAAACAAATCGAATACGGCATGCAGCGCAATGTCCCCTGGGGCATCTCCGAATCGGGCTACAACTCCTTCGACGCCCACCTCAACTATCAATACAAGGCCTTCGGTGTGCCCGGACTCGGCCTCAAACGGGGTCTGGCCGACGACCTGGTCATCGCGCCCTATGCCACAGTCATGGCCTTGATGGTCGAGCCGGAAAAATCCTATTACAACCTGGCCTTGCTCGCTTCCCAGGGACTGATCGGCAAGCTCGGCTTCTACGAGGCTATTGATTGCACGCCGCGTCGACTGGCGGCCCGTCAACTCTACGCCGTGGTCAGATCCTTCATGGCTCACCACCAGGGCATGAGCCTGCTGGCCCTGGCCTATGTCTTGCTCGACAAGCCGATGCAGAAGCAATTTAGCAAGGAGCCCTCTTTTAAGGCGACGATGCCGCTGCTGCAAGAACGTGTACCGAAGAGTATCGTCGTCCAGACTCAAAGTGATGGCCTGACCAATCAAAGTACATCAATCGAAGCACAAGAATCGCCGGTGCGAGTGATCAAAACAGCCAATACCACGGCTCCGGAAGTGCAACTGCTGTCAAACGGCCGCTACAATGTGATGATCTCCAACTCCGGCGGCGGCTACAGTCGCTGGAAAGAAATGGCGATCACGCGCTGGCGGCCGGATAGTACCCTCGATAACTGGGGCACCTTCTGCTACATCAAAGAAATCGGCGCTAGAGAAAGTACAGTCCGCGAAAATCAAGGCGACCGGCCAGGCTTCTTTTCAGCAGCCTATCAACCGGCGCAACAGGCCGGTGAAAATTTCGAGGCGATCTTCTCGGAGGCACGTGTAGAATTTCGCCGTCGCGACGGTGATCTCGACACGCACTATGAAATCGTCATCTCCTCGGAAGACGACATCGAATTGCGGCGCGTCCAGCTCACTAACCGCTCGCGTGCTCGCAAAACAATCGAACTGACGAGCTATGCCGAAGTCTGCCTGACCTCCGCCGATACCGATTCGATGCATCCAGCCTTCAGCAACTTATTTGTCCAGACTGAAGTACTGGAAAAACAAAGAGCCATACTCTGCAACCGCAGACCGCGCTCGGCCAATGACAATGAGCCATGGATGTTTCATCTGCTCGTCGTGCACGGAGCCGAAGAGCTATCACATTCGTACGAGACCGACAGGTCACGCTTCCTTGGTCGGGGCAACACTGCTCAATATCCCAGTGCTCTGACCGAAGATGGACCGCTCTCCAACAGCCAGGGCTCCGTGCTCGATCCGATCGTGGCGGCTCGCTCTCGCCTTACTCTCGAGGCACATGCTTCGGTAACAGTCGATATCGTCACCGGTGTCGCCGAAACAAGGGAAGCCTGCCTGGCTCTGGTCGAAAGGTACAAAGACAAGCGCCTGGCTGACCGTGTTTTTGAAGTGTCATGGACACACAACCAGGTCGTCCTGCGCCAGATCAATGCCAGCGATTCCGACGCTCAAACATACGGCCGCCTGGCCGGGGCGATCATCTATCCAAACGCCGCATATCGCGCCGATGCATCGATTCTAATCAAAAATCGACGCGGTCAATCGAGTCTGTGGGGCTACGCCATCTCGGGCGACCTGCCGATCGTACTCGTCCAGATCAAAGACGGAGACAATCTAGAACTGATCAGACAAATGGTTCAGGCTCATGCCTACTGGCGCCTCAAAGGTCTGCTTGTCGATCTCGTCATCTGGAATGAAGATCATGGCGGCTATCGTCAGGTTTTGCAGGAGCAAATCCTCGGCATTATCGCCGTCGGCGTCGTCGCCAACGTCCTCGATCGCCCGGGTGGTATCTTCGTGCGCGTCGCCGAGCAGATTTCGGCCGAAGACCGCATCCTCTTCCAGTCAGTGGCCCGTGCAATCATCAGCGATAAGCGCGGCACCCTCGAAGAGCAAATCATCAATCGCCCCCTGCGCGAAGCCCGTGTCCCCCTGCTCATGACCACGAGAACAGCTGTGGACGAACGTTCCGGCGACAGCGGCGGTCCACCACGCGAGCTTGTCCTGACCAACGGTCTGGGCGGCTTCACTCCGGATGGTCGCGAGTATGTGATCACCATGTCGCCCGGGCAGACTCCGCCTGCCCCCTGGTCGAACGTGATCGCCAATCCATATTTTGGCTCGGTCATTTCCGAAAGCGGCGCCTCTTACAGCTGGGCCGAAAATGCTCATGAATTCAGGCTCAGCCCCTGGCACGACGATCCGGTCAGCGATCAATCCGGCGAAGCATATTACCTGCGCGACGAAGAAACCGGAAAATTCTGGTCGCCCACGCCTTTTCCCTGTCAGACAAATGCCACCTGCGTCTCGCGCCATGGATTTGGCTATAGTGTCTTCGAAATGAAGTTTAACGGCATCAGTTCGGAAGTCTGGGTGCATACGGCCATAGACGCACCGATCAAACTGACGATGCTCAAAATTAAAAATAATTCCGGACGAACGCGCAAACTCTCGCTCACAGGCTATATCGAGCTAGTACTGGGCGATTTGCGCAGCAAGACCAATATGCATGTCGTCAGCGAAATCGATCCTAAAACCGGGGCACTATTTGCCCGCAACTCCTATAATACCGAGTTTGGCGATCGCGTCGTCTTCTTCGACGTCGACGAGAGCGTTCGCACCATTAGTGGTGACCGCGGCGAATTTATCGGCCGTAACGGTTCGCTGAAAAACCCGATGGCCATGGGCAGACGCAGACTCTCGGGCAAACTCGGCGCCGGCCTCGATCCCTGCGCGGCGGTGCAAGTCACTGTTGATCTGCTCGACGGTCAAGAACGAGAGATAATTTTCCGGTTGGGCAGCGGACGCGATCCGGACGACGCCTCAAAAGTGGTGCAGAGATTCAGGGGAGCGGCAGCCAGACAGGAAAGTTTCGAGCGCCTCTGCCAGTACTGGAAGCACACCCTCGGGGCGGTCAACGTACAGACCCCGGATCAATCGCTCAATATGCTCGCCAATGGCTGGTTGCTTTATCAAACGATCTGCTGCCGCATGTGGGCTCGCAGTGGTTTTTATCAGTCCGGAGGGGCCTTCGGCTTCCGTGATCAGTTGCAAGATTCGATGGCCGTGCTCCACGCCGAACCACGCTTATTGCGCGAGCAAATTTTACTCTGCGCCTCGCGTCAATTTATCGAAGGCGATGTCCAGCACTGGTGGCATCCACCCAGCGGTCGCGGTGTGCGCACCCATTGCTCCGATGATTATCTCTGGCTGCCCCTGGCCGCGAGCCGATACGTGCTCACCACCGGCGATACCGGAATCCTCGACGAAGAAATCCACTTCCTCACCGGACGCCCGCTCAATCCTGAAGATGAATCGTATTATGACCTGCCCGGCCGCTCGGAAGAAAAAGGCACACTCTACGAACACTGCCTGCGCGCCATCAAACATGGCCTCACCTTCGGACGTCACGGCCTGCCTCTGATTGGATGCGGCGATTGGAACGACGGCATGAATCTTGTCGGCGAAAAAGGCGAAGGCGAGAGCGTCTGGCTGGGCTTTTTCCTCTACAACGTACTGGAGCAATTCAGTCTTGTCGCCGCCCGGCGCCAAGACAACGAATTTGTCGAGACATGCCGTCAGGAAGCAGCCCAACTGCAAGGACACATCGAAGCCAATGCCTGGGATGGACAGTGGTATCGCCGCGCTTATTTCGACGATGGCACCCCGCTCGGCTCCGCGCAAAACAGCGAGTGCCAGATCGATAGTATTGCCCAGAGCTGGTCAGTCCTCTCGACGGCGGGTTCGGAAGAAAGACGCCGCCTGGCGATGAAATCTCTCTACCGGTGCCTGGTCGACAAGAAAGCCAATATCGTCAAATTACTCGACCCACCCTTCGACAAATCAGTACCCGAACCGGGCTACATAAAGGGATATGTGCCGGGCGTCCGGGAAAACGGCGGACAATACACTCACAGCGCCATCTGGGCGACTATGGCTTTTGCCGCGCTTGGCGACCACGAAAGAGCCTGGGAATTGCTCAACATGATCAATCCCATTCATCATTCCGTCGACGCCAAATCAGCGGCCGTCTAAAAAGTCGAGCCTTATGTCGTCGCCGCCGACGTCTATGGTGTGGCGCCGCACATCGGCCGCGGCGGCTGGACCTGGTACACGGGCTCGGCCGGATGGATGTATCGCTTAATCATCGAATCGCTGCTCGGTTTGCATCTGGAGGTCGACAAACTGACCTTCAAGCCTTGCCTGCCCGCCGAATGGCAGGCCTACACCATCCACTATCGTTATCGCGAGACTGTCTATCACGTCGATATCAAGCGAGCAACGCCCGATCAGACAGGCACAATAATCACCGTCGACGGCGTCCAAAATCGCCCCGAGGACGCCTTTGTCCAGCTCGTCGACGATCGTATAGATCACCGGGCCGAAATCAGCTATGTGACCACAGAAGCAAAGCTCCAGCCCCTCTACTGAAACTGAGAAAAGCCGGAACTATTCTTAACTTTCCTTGTCTTCTCCTGTAATCAGTTCTGGAGAAGTAAAACCATGAATAGCCGCACGATTTTGGTAGTGGAAGACAATTTGACTTCTCAATACATACTCAAACAGTTGCTGGCCAAATTTGGTTATCGAGCCCAGATCGCCAGCTCCGCCGAAGAAGCTCTGGCATCGGCCGCTTATACTCGCTATGACGCAGTTTTGATGGACTTGATGCTGCCCGGCATGGACGGAATCGAATGCGCCAAGCGTATGCGCGAAATGGACAAACATAAGGATGTCTACACGCCGATCATCGCTTTGACGGCAATGATGGACCAGAGAGAAGCCTGCATCAAAGCAGGCATGGACGATTACCTGAATAAGCCCTATGACATCAAAGACCTGCGCAAAATGTTGCTTCGCTGGGTTTTCGACCCTTTTCATCCCAATCTCAATGTCTTGAAAGAACAGCTCTCCTGAGCATTTCCAGCTCTCGGCCATGTGCCCTGCGGGTCGGAAAGATGTGAGAAAGATTGGACCAAAGCGCAGGGAACTTTGAACATTTCGGCCTGTCGTAGACAAAGCAGATGCATCCCGAGTTGAGTGGTGCCTGCCCTAAGGTTGAGTTTTGATCAGGCTCCAGGGTCTGACACAAGGAGAATAGAATGAAGAAGCTAGTTGGGCTGAGCGCCCTCATAGTTGCTTGCGTATGCATTCAGCAGGGTGCACAAGCGAACGGAGCAACCGACTCGGAAAAATTTGCCAAGTCGCAGGAAACCGCACCGGACAACACCAGCAAAAACAAGCGCGACAAAGTAGAAAATACGATGACGGCCGACAAAGCCGGTAATTCGAAAAGTGACGTCGAACTGGCGCGCACTATCCGCAAATCCATAATGGATACAAAAGGCCTTTCGGTCAACGCTCAAAACGTCAAAATCGTCGTCAAAAACGGTAACGTCACTCTGCGTGGACCAGTCGATAACGCCAGCGAGAAGGAAACTCTCGATAGTCTGGCCAAGAGCTGTTGCTCAGGCGCTACCTTCCTCGACAAACTCGAAGTGAAAGGTCACAACTCACAGAAATAGTCAGACCGGACCAGCCCAAAAATGGTTCTCCGCAATACATCGTCGAATCAAACTTGAAATTATTCAGTTAAACAAAACAAACACCCCTTTACACATCTACAAGGTTGAACATCATGAAAAAAGCAGTAATTTGTATCGTGCCCACCGAATCACAAGCCGAAAACATCGTCGATTCGCTGCGCGTGGCCGGATTTTTTCCCTCCGACATTTCACTCCTCATGCCTGACACCACCGGTGTCAGAGACATGGGCCATGAAAAACACAGCAAAGCTCCCGAAGGCACTTCGGTCGGTGCCGCTTCCGGCTTGATCGCCGGTGGTGCGCTCGGTTGGTTGGCTGGTATCGGCGCCCTCGCCATTCCCGGCGTCGGACCTTTCGTAGCAGCCGGACCGATCATGGCCGCTCTCGGTGGTGCCGCCATCGGTGCTGCTGGTGGTGGTGTCACCGGCGGTTTGATCGGACTGGGCATGCCCGAGTACGAAGCAAAACAGTATGAAGGCAAACTGCATGAAGGCAATGTCCTGCTCTCAGTACACACCGAAGATGCCGCCCAGGTCAAACGTGCCGAAGAAATCTTCAAGGCCGCCGGCGCTAAAGACATCAAAGTCTCCGGCGAAGAAAAAGTCAAAAAAGACCGCTAATCAGGCGATTGGAGACCGGGAAAGAGCAAATCAAATGCTCCGACCCGGTCTCTTTTTTTGTCCTTAAATAAAAAGCAAGCGAATCTATCAGCAGAGGCTTCAGCAAACGCGCAATTTAAGCGTCTCTTGATACCACCTTGAGGAAAGCCGCGGCAAAAAAAGATTGCCGAAAGACTACTAACCTGGAACCAAATGCTTCTTTGCGCCCTCATTTAAAGCAGAGTCTTGTAGTCAAAGCATTACAAAGCAGTCAATACCCGGCACTCCGAATCGAATCAATTTACAAAATTTGTGGACGGTAGCGCCAGCGGTATCAAAGGAGTAGTTCAGGCCATGAGCACGGAAACAAAATCAGCAAGCCCAAACAACACGTCCGACAGCGGCAACCAGCATGCCCAGGCCAAGACAAGATTAGCCTCGCATCCTGACGCCAAACCCGAAACCCTCGAAAAGCTCAGCACCAAGGGCGATGTCGATCTCACCCAGCGCGTAGCCGAAAATGCCAACACGCCCACCTCGACACTGGACAAATTGGCCAATCACGATAGTCCGAAAGTGCGTATCGGAGTAGCTGACAATTTGAGCACTCCGCCTGAACTGATCGAAGTCCTGGCCAACGACGAAAACCCTGACGTACGCTATCGCGTCGCCGAAAACCCCGAAACGCCAATATCGGTCCTGGAAAATCTGACCGCAGACGATAACCCTTACGTGGTCGCCCGCGCTCAGGAGACACTGGAAAAAGTGCTGAGTATCAGCGAGCGCGCCGATGATTTGATGCTCAAGGAGCAATACGCCGAAGCGGAAGCACTCTATAGAAAGTTAGTTATAGGTCTGGAAGAGTATCTGGGAGCACAACACCCGGAGGTAGGTAAGGCTCTTCACAAGCTAGCCGCTGTCCTCGTCCCGCAAAAACGCGAAGACGAAGCCAAGGAGCTGGAAGTAAGAGCAAATGCAATTAACAGCGCAAAAGGAGAAATATCGTGAAATATCTTAAATTACTCGTCCCCGCACTTGTGGCGGGAAGTCTGACCATGGCGGCACAATCGGCCGTTTTTGCTCAATCAGAAATGACCACAGTCAGAACGACGACGACAACTACATCAACTCCTTACGTGCTGCCCAGCACCTCGACTTATGTAGTCGTCGACCCGATCACCGGCGAACAACGCGGCGTCTATGATCCCATGCAAAAAGCCACTTTCGCTGTCGCTCCCGGTCTGGTCGTCATCGACAACAGCAGCAATCAAGCCGTTGCCACCTTCGACTCCAGCGGCAATGTCATCGCCCTCACCTCAGCGCCGGTATTCGATCCGCTGCTCTCATCGATCGATGCCAGAAGATTGCAATTCGACACAATGATCAAAGATTTGAAAGTGCGTGGCGGCTATGACGAAGCAACCATCCTTGGACTGGCTTCTGATCTCGAGCGTATCAATGCTCAGGAAAGCGCATACAGAGCCTCCGGTCGTCCACTCACCTACGCTGAAGAACTCTCCCTGGCCGTGCAGCTAAATGCCCTGGGCGATCGCATCACGCCATTTTCCCGGACCGTGACGATCACGCCTTTAATCGGCTCCAGATTTGTTTCCACCGATGGCCAGATTGTTCTGGTCGATAGCTTCGGCGGACGCAATCTGACCATGCAAAGACGCATCGATGCCGAATATGCAGCCGGACGCCTCTCCAACAATCAAGTCGCTCGTCTTAAAGAAGAGTTGAATGATGTGGCCAGCCTGCAGGCAAAATATACAAAGGGCGGCAAAATCAAAGACGGCAAACAGCGCCTTCTCACCGAAAAACTTGACCGCGTCCAGACCGATATGGATAAAGACATCGCTTCGATCAATGAAAAGCGCGCCCGCATCGGTATCAAGGTCAACTAGCAAGGCACATAGCGCCTGCTCGGCTATAGTCTAAAAGAACAAAAACAAATAAAGAAAGGAGATCGTTATGAACGTCGAACAATTGAAAGGCGACTGGAAACAACTCGAAGGCAAAGTCAAAGCCAAATGGGGCAAATTTACCGACGATGATATGAAAGTAATCGAAGGCAAACGCGAAGAGCTCTGCGGCCGCATTCAGAAACGTTATGGTTGCGCCAAGGAAGACGCCCAAAAGGAATTGGACGAGTTTTGCAAAACGCTTTAATCGGCGCTGCATGATTGTCCAGAAGTTCTGACTAAGTTTTCTGCATTTAACTTAGACCCAGAGAAGAGGCCGGTGGAGCGATCCGCCGGCTTTTCTCTGTCGTGCGGAACTATCAACCCTTGACCATTGTCGATAAATGTAATCACGACACGCGACCCCATGGGTCGAACGGCGCTCCGGGGAGGGAGCCATCACGGTATGGACAATATTTCAAACGACAGCGACTGGCTCGCACCCGTTCTGGTCGTCGAAGACAACGGTCTCAATCAAAAAGTAGCGATCCTTTTGCTAGAGCGGTTGGGCATGAAAGCTGAAATAGCAAAGAACGGCCTGGAAGCGATTGAAGCAATCAATCACCGTCAATTTTCAGTGATTTTGATGGATTGTCATATGCCCGAGATGGATGGCTTCGAAGCAACTGCCGCTATTCGCGCCATTCAAGCCAGCCGCGGCGATTACACGCCAATCATCGCCGTCACCGCCCTGACTTCGGAAAACGACCGGCAGCGCTGCCTGGACGCAGGTATGGACGACTATCTCGCCAAGCCGATTGAAAAAGACCTTTTGAAAAATAAAATCGATTTGTGGCTGCAAAACGCTTTCAATCATCAAGAGAGCAACATACTGGACCCACGCAAAGGTGCAGTCAGACCGACGCTCAGCCTGGTTGTCGATCCCGATATGCTAAATTTCGACGAGCTCGAGGAGTTTTACGGCAAGGCGCAGTTGAGCGAGCTCCTGCAAAATTTCATGGCTGAAACAAGAGAAAATATACTTCTCATCGAAACTCATTTACGAGACAAAGACGCTCAGGCAGCTCATGAGGCGGCGGCCAGGAGTAAAGCAGCCTGCACCGCACTCGGTGCCAGACAATTAGCCAGACTCTTCCAATTCCTTCAAGAAGCGGCGCTCAGAGCCGACTGGGTTGAAGCCTCCCAGACGTTTCTCTCCATTCAACACGCCTTTGCTCAGAACAAGAATCAGCTTCAATGCGGCATCATCACCGAGCAAAATCCACCCTTTTCCAGAGCCGATCCAGGCAATCAGGGGATATCCCCAACGACTACCCCAAAATAACGAAGCCCAGACGCACAAGAACCCGCCTCTGCTGCACCTAGCGACAAGGGTGGCCACTGAATCGCTTCAGCCGCCCTTTAGGGGTTTTCCAGATTGCTGTTATTGCCCTCGGCTGCGAAGATTAGAGCAACAAAGATCCGCACGGAGACCAAATCATGCCGAGAAAATCCAGGCAGTCCAACAACTCGCGCCCCAGTGCCACCAAAGCACTCGTACTGGCCGCGGGTGTCGGAACGAGACTCGACCCGCTCACCAAGAGTGTACCCAAGCCACTCGTGCCGGTCGGCAATCGTCCTGTCATGGAGCATGTTTTGCGTTTGCTCAAAAGACACAATATCAATGATGTGTCGGCCAATCTGCATTACATGGCCGAGATGATCCCGGCTTATTTCGACGGCGTCAAAGATCTTGGTCAAAGCCTGCACTTCGTCCATGAAGAAACACTCTCCGGAGACGCAGGCGGCATGCGGGCCTGCAAAACCTTCTTAGAGGACAGCACCTTCGTTGTTTTAATGGGCGACATCATTACCGACATCGATCTATCTTTCGTCGTCGATAAACACAAGCGCTCCGGTGCCCTTGCATCGATCGCCTTGAAAACGGTCGATGACGTGCAACACTTCGGCGTAGCGCGTCTGAACAATGAGCATCGTATCGTCGAATTTCAGGAAAAACCGAAACCGGAAGAGGCGATTTCGAATCTAGCCTCCACCGGTATCTACGTTTTTGAACCGGAAATTTTCGACTATGTGCCGAGCAACGGCACCTATATGTTTGGCAATGAACTCTTTCCCAAGCTCCTGCGCATGGGCGTGCCGATCAATGGCGTCAGGGTCCTTGGCCACTGGTCCGACATCGGCACAATCAATACCTACAGACAGACTTGCTTCGATGCTATCAATGGCAGTATCGACATCGACATGCCGGCTAACCAGTACGACCCCTACACACATCGCCACGTCGATGTCGAAGGCACACTCCTGCTTGGTCGCAACTGCCAGATAAGCGCCGGCGTGAAAGTGCGCGGCAATGTCATCATCGGTGACGACTGTGCCATCGGCCCTGGTGTCACACTCGAAGACACGATCATCTGGCCCAACTCAAAAATCACCGCCGACTCGGTCTTGCGCGGCAGTATTGTCGGCAACAATTGCCTCATTCCCGCCGGCACCTTTTACGAAGAAGCCACGGTCGTGCAGCAGAAAGCAGCGCAAGCAGCGCCGGATCTCACATCCAAACTGGCCAGACTGCGCCAGAACCATGCCGATCAAAACGGCTATCTCGGCAATTCGCGCGTCGACCGCTCAGCCTGAAACCAGGCCGTTTGAAACTTTTGTAGACACCTGGCGTCGTCTGTCTTATAGAGACTTATACCAGAATCGGAGAGTAGTTATGAACGTATTTGAATTTCTGACGGAAGAAGCACAATCGGTCGTCCGACGATTGAACGCCGTTGTCGAACACTACCCGGCCACCGCCGACTGGACATGGGACCAGGCTTTTGAAGAGACGAAGAAAGACATAAGCATGCTCACCGAGCACTTGAAAAAAGAAACAGTAATCGAGAGCAATGTCGGCGACGCCGCTCAGGCACTGGTCGAACCGATGAGTAAAGCGGCAGAACAGCGCAAAGATATCAACTCATCCGTCGATAACGTCCTGATGATCCACGTCGATGAGGCCGGCTTCAAAGAAGGCGTAAAACAGATTGCCGAAAAATTGACCGACCATAACGAATTTTGCTCCAGAGATTATTATCCACTGCTTCAAAAACATATTTCGGCCAACTCTCTGCAAAATATCCAAGACCAGCTGCAATTTAGCCTCCCGGGTGCAGCTCAGCAGAGCTAGCATGAGCCCTCCGGGTGTAGGATAAGTAATCTAGGCCCAGAAGCGAAAAAAAGCGAAAATGAGGCTAATAGTTGCAGCAGTGGGGTTTTTATGCTCAGATTGACGCCTATATCTCCCGGAGTCGTGCATTCCAGTCCCTACAGGACCAGGCTCAAAACGGCAAAATGGAGCGGTGCTACGGCCGATGACGTCGCCCTGGTCAAAGACGCCCTCGAGCGCGTACCGGGTGTGACGGAAGTGCGACCGATGTCCAGCGGCTTCGTCCTCGAACACCAAAGTCGTCCAGACGTGGTCGAAAACATCGGCGTGGCACTATCCGAGGTCTCGCCGGTCTTACTCGAGCATCTTACCGAAGATCCGCACGCCCATTCACGAAAAAACACAGGCAAAGCCGCCGAAAAAACGGCTGGCTGGCTGGAGAAACTGCAAGACGAAGCCGCTCATTACAATTTGCCCGACCTCACCGGCGTCAGTATGGCCGAAGCCGGGCCGATCGTGAAAAAAGCAATACCGGCACTGCTGGCCGGTGCTGGAGCACTACTGCTTCTCGAAGGAGAATCTCTCCTGGCCGGCGTTGGCCCCCTGGCTCTATTCTACTGGGCCTTCGACTACAACTGGAAGATGCGCCAGGAAAAAGCGATCGATGATGTTGCAGAAGAAGTAGGCCACGCCGTCGATGAAGTTGCTCAACGCTGATATGAGCAAGCGGTTCATAGTGCTCGAGCATGCCACCTTAAAATTCAATCGATTTTTAGGGACATCTTTTGCTCTGATCTGCGCCGTCGGCTTCCTGCTCCTCTGGGCCTGGTCACGATTTACAGACAGCAAATGGCATGACATGATAGGCGATCTCGCCGCCATGGTCGGCTTCATCAACCTTTTTACTATGCAACGCGCCCAGAATAAAGATCTTAAAGCGATCCATCTAAAACTGGACGAACTGATCGCCTCATCGGAGAGCGCCAGCAATCGCATGATTAAAATGGAGGAAGCACCCGAGCACATCCTCGACCAGATCCACGAAGTCTATCGCGAAGCTGCCCTTTCGGTAAAAAACGATCCGTCCCGGGCGACAATCAGTCTCGACGAAGCCGACGAAGTGATGAAAGTAATGCATCGGGACTTGCGCGAATTAGACGAAATCAGTGAGATGAAGGACATGACCGAGCGGGCCGATCTGAGGAAATTCGCGGACCTTGATGCGGAGCATAACGCCGAGCACAACATAGATATGCGACCGCCCGGCGAAGTCAATCCCGGCGATGTCAAAGACGAACGCAAAAAATAGTGATCTACAGAGCAACTATTTACCAAGCTTAGCACGCACATCCAGGGCCAGATCCAGATCGTTGCGCTGCCCGGGCAGGGTATCGTTGCGCCAGCGCTTCAGCTCATCAACTTTAGTATCACCTTCACGGCTGAGCTCATCCACCGACTTCTGTTGAGCGTCAATCATGCAATTGAGATATTGCTCGTCAAATTTGCTCTCCGGAAGGCTCGCCCCAGGCCCATTGTTCAGAGAAGGTCGAAACGACTAGAGAGGCCAGCACGGCAACTTTTTCTTTCATGACAATCACCATATTCTGATCAAGAATCCACCCAGCGGTTCAGACCCAATTTTTAGCACAAAGTTTCCAAGCAGAAGCCAGACAGCGGCGGGAACGAAGCTAATAGCGTCCGGTCATCCCCTCTACACAAATGCGGATCTTTCGTAACAGCGCCTTACTTTTCGGTAGGGCGCTTTTGCGATTGCAACGCCAGGCATCAGGGCTTTACGTACCTTCTTAACTCCACACCAGGAGCAGGACAGGCGCTAAAGTATAGCCAAAAGGATTCCCCAAGCGAGGGTAAAAATGGTTGCGACACAAAACGCTCAAAAAAATTCTCTGACAGCGGCCAGACCGTTGAGCGATGATCAGCTGCAAAAAATCAACGCCTACTGGCGAGCGGCCAACTATCTTTCGGTCGGTCAAATTTATTTGATGGCCAACCCGCTCTTGAAAGAGCCCCTAAAACTGGAGCACATCAAGCCTCGCTTGCTCGGCCACTGGGGCACCACTCCCGGTTTAAACTTCATGTACGCACACATGAACAGGCTGATCAAAAAGCATGATTTGAACGCAATTTTTATCGCCGGACCGGGACATGGCGGCCCGGCCGTCGTGGCCAATACCTACCTTGAGCGCACCTATACCGAACTCTATCCAGCCATTACCGAGGATGAGTCCGGCCTGCAAAAACTCTTCAAGCAATTTTCCTTCCCCGGCGGCATACCGAGCCACGCCGCGCCAGACACCCCGGGCTCTATCCATGAAGGCGGAGAACTCGGCTACGCTCTCGTGCATGCCTATGGCGCCGTCATGGACAATCCGGATCTGATCGTCTGCTGCACCATTGGCGATGGCGAAGCGGAAACCGGGCCTTTGGCGGCAAGCTGGCACTCGAACAAATTTATCTCCGCCGATGTGGACGGAGCGGTCCTGCCCATCCTCCATCTGAACGGCTATAAAATCGCCGGCCCGACCGTGCTGGCACGCATACCACAAGACGAGCTGCAGGCTTTCTTCACCGGCCTCGGTTATGAACCTTTATTTGTAGAAGGGGACGACCCGCTCGTCATGCATCAGCTGATGGCTGCCACCATGGACAGTGCGCTGGCCAAGATTCAACACATTCAAAAAGAAGCTCGCCAGAATGGCGTCAAAGAAAGACCGCGCTGGCCGATGATTATTTTCCGCTCTCCTAAAGGCTGGACCGGCCCTAAAGTAGTGGACGGCAAAAAGATAGAAGGCACTTTCCGCGCTCACCAGGTGCCGCTCTCCGAGCTCAAGGCCAAACCGGAGCACATCAAGCTCCTGGAAGACTGGATGAAGAGCTATAAGCCGGAAGAACTCTTCGAAAACGGTAGATTGAAAGCCGAAATCGCCGAGCTTGCCCCGACCGGCGACCGGCGCATGGGAGCAAATCCACACGCCAATGGTGGCTTGCTTCTCAAAGAATTGCTCATGCCGGATTTTCGCAACTACGCCGTCGAAGTAGAAAAGCCGGGAGCAGTCGATGGTGAAGCGACACGATTACTGGGCGAAATGCTGCGCGACGTGATCAGCAAAAATCCGCACAATTTCCGCATTTTCGGCCCAGACGAGACGAACAGCAACCGCCTCAACGCCGTTTTTGAAGTGACCGACCGCGCCTTCGAAGGCGAAATCATCAAGGACGACGATCACGTCAATCATCATGGCCGCGTCCTCGAAGTCTTGAGCGAGCACCTCTGTCAGGGCTGGCTCGAGGGGTATCTGCTAACTGGTAGGCACGGCTTTTTCTCCTGCTATGAAGCTTTTATCCATATCGTCGACTCGATGGTCAATCAACACGCAAAATGGTTGAAAGCGACACGCCAGATTGGCTGGCGGAGGCCGGTCGCCTCACTCAACTATTTGCTCACCTCGCATGTCTGGCGCCAGGACCACAATGGTTTCAGCCATCAAGACCCGGGCTTCGTCGATCATGTCGCCAATAAAAAATCAGAGGTGGTGCGCATTTATTTCCCGCCGGATGCAAATACCCTGCTCTCCGTCGCCGATCATTGCCTGCGCAGCCGGCATTACATTAATGTCATCGTCGCCGGTAAACAGCCCGCACCGCAGTGGCTCGATATGGAATCAGCAATCAAACATTGCACCGCCGGACTCGGCATCTGGGAGTGGGCAAGCACCGATACCGCCGAAGAAATCGACGCGGTCATGGCCTGCGCCGGCGACGTGCCCACCCTCGAAACCCTCGCGGCTGTTGACCTTTTGCGTCAACATGTGCCGGACATCAAATTGCGCGTCGTCAATGTCGTCGATCTGATGAGCCTGCAACCAGCCTCAGAGCACCCGCACGGTCTCAAAGACGTTGACTTCGATGCGATCTTCACCAACGACAAGCCGGTTATCTTCGCCTATCACGGCTACCCGCTGCTCATTCACAAATTGACCTACAAGCGCAACAATCATGACAACTTCCATGTACGCGGCTACAAAGAAGAAGGCACCACAACCACACCTTTTGACATGGTCGTGCTCAATGATCTCGATCGCTTCCACCTGGCCGCCGATGTTGTCGACAGACTGCCGCGTCTGGCCAATCAAGCCGGTCGTCTCAAACAATTCTTCCGTGACAAATTGATCATGCATAAGCAATACATCATGGAACACGGCGAGGACATGCCGGAAATAAACGACTGGAAGTGGCCCTATTAGCCAAAAGACAGGATAAAAAACATGGGCATACTGGTCATAAACGCCGGTTCGAGCAGTCTCAAGCTGAGCTTTTTTAAGCAAGATGCAGGTACGGCGGCGGCGCTGGCCGAAAGCAAACCAGGTGAAACGATCATTATTCCCGATTGGGACCAAACGATCGACCTGAGCAAAGACGGCGACCGAGCCGACGTACACAAAGAGTTTTTGCGTGCGACACTCTCCGCCCTCTGGCAGGGCGAAAGCGCCATACTGAACAGTCCGGATGAAATCAAAGCCGTCGGCCACCGCGTCGTGCATGGCGGCCCCAAATATGCCAGCAGTGTACTTGTCACCGATGAAGTGATAAGCGACCTGAAAAGCTATCACGACCTCGATCCCGTTCACGAACCAGCCAATACACGCGGTATCGAAGATGCTCGAGAGATCTTGCCCGACGCAAAACATGTCGCAGTCTTCGACACCGCCTATCACCACAACATGCCGCTTTCCTCACAGGTCTATGCCGGTCCCTATAGCTGGTACGAAGATCGGCAAATCAGACGATTCGGCTTCCACGGCATCAATCACGATTACTGCACCAGGCGCGTCGTCAAACTACTCGAACAGACGTCGCGCGGTCTTTCCTTCGCCGACAAATCGCGGGTGATCACCTGCCACCTAGGTGGCGGCGCCTCACTCTGCGCTTCACTGAATGGCCATTCGCAAATGACGACGATGGGTTACACGCCGCTGGAAGGCCTGATGATGTGCACGCGCAGCGGCAGTATCGATCCCGGCTTGATTTTCATCTTGCTCAAGCAAGGCTACAGCCAGAATGAACTCTACGAAGTCCTCAATAAATCTTCCGGTTTGGCCGGCGTAAGCGGCGTCGGCGGGGACCTGCGCCTGGTGCAACAGGCCATAAATGAAGGCAACGAGCGTGCCAAGTTGGCCTTCGATATCTACACCCAGGGACTCTCCTCCAGTATCGCCGCTCTCATCCCTTATCTGGGGGGCCTGGATGCCCTCGTTTTTAGCGGCGGCATAGGTGAACACTCCCCCGCAGTCAGACAGGCCGCCTGCGACCGCCTGGCCTTTGCAGGCATACAAATAGACCCTGAGCGCAATCTCGCCAGTGAGAAAGAGCGCGACATCTCAGCGCCCAAAGCAGCCGTGCGCACCTTTGTCATCGCCGCCGGCGAAGAAGCGGCCATCGCTTCTGAATGCGATAAGTTTTTATAGCCTTTCCATTTACGGCCTCAGCCTGGGTTTAAAGCTCAGTTTGCGGAAAATACGCTACCTTAACAAACATTCCGGAACCGAAGGTGCTGCTGACATGTCGGATAGCTTACGCAGACAGCAAACTGCAATAATGGAGATCCGCACAATGTATAGCTCGCATCAATCCTGGACACCAGTCGTCAACAGCGCCGTAGAAGCCTACGCAGCGGAGGATTTTGAACTTGTCCGGGACCTCAAGAATATTTTATTCAAAGCCCTCGAGCGCGACGCAAAAGCCGGAGAGCTCGATTATGTCCTGGTTGCCGGCCTCGATCGCATCGCCCGCTGCTATACCCTCGACCGTAAATACGACAGAGCCGAGGAGATCCAGCAGAAAATCCTCAATACCCAGAAAAGTGTACTTGGCGCAAGCTCGACCGAAATCCTCAATACAGCCATGAAACTCTGCAATCTGGCCTATGCCAAAAACTTTAACGTGCCCGCTTACCAGAAGGTCGAGTGGCGCGCTGCTGCTTGAGACGGAACCTAGACTGATATTGGCGACAATATCGAGTATGATCGCCGTGAATTGCGCCTCCCCGGAGATTCACGATGCCGTCGCTTGCTCTCGCAAACCGCCAGTGGATTTATAGCGCGCGCCCTGATGGGCGCGTCGGTTCCGAGCATTACACTTTGCAAGAGAGCTCCTTTTCGCCTGACCTGGCGGTCAATGAAGTGGCGATCCAGGCTCATTACATCAGCGTCGACCCCTATATGCGCATTCAGCAGGCGCAGCGGCATTCCTTCGATGCACCGCACCCGCTCGGCATCGTCCAGAGAGGCGGCGCCGTCGGGCAAGTGATCGCCAGTCGCAGCGAATTGTTTCAAGTGGGCGACTGGGTGCTCTCTTACAGCGGCTGGCAGCTCTATGCAAAATGTCATGCCGGAGAATTGCGCAAGCTCGATGCCGCACAGGCGCCTGTGACGACGGCCTTAGGGGTGCTTGGCATGCCGGGGCGCACGGCCTGGTTCGGCTTGATGGATGCAGGTAAACCCAAACCGGGTGAAACGGTCCTCGTCTCGGGGGCAGCAGGGGCAGTCGGCTCCCTCGTCGTTCAATTTGCCAAAAAAGCCGGTTGCAAAGTTTTTGGCCTGGCTGGAGGAGCGACAAAATGTGACTTCCTGGTTACGAAACTCGGCCTCGATGGCGCCATAGACTACCGCGCTTTCACAAACGCAAACACTCTGTCGGACGAAATCGCCGCTCGCACCGGCGGCGTCGATATTTACTTCGACAATGTCGGCGGCATGATCACCGACGCGGTCATTCCCAATATCAAACTGCGGGCACGGATCATTATCTGCGGCCAGATCAGTCAATACGACGGCGGCCTCGACAAGCCGGATCTTGGACCGCGTTTCCTTCAACACATGCTTTTTCAGCGTGCCACCATCCAGGGTGTGCTCGCCCGCGATTACACGGCGCGCATGGATGAAATGCTGGCCATCGTCGGCCCCTGGGTCAGCACTGGCGAAATCGTCTTCGAAGAGACGGTCGTCGAAGGTTTCGAGCGCTTGCCGGAAGCGCTGAACAGCCTCTTCGAAGGAAAAAATCTCGGCAAAATGCTGGTCAAAGTTTAAACAAATGATTTAAACAAAAAGTCTAAAGTAACAAGTGGTCGAATCAGGAGCTCAGGAGAAAATAGTATGTGGCAGAAATATTTCAAAATTGCAGAGCGGCAGCTAGAAGCCGGTAAGTACAAGACTTTCGAAGGTCATGCTTTGAAGGCTCTGCAATGTGCCGAAGCGGCAAATTCTCCTGTGCAAATTTTCAAGACATTGCATCTGCTTCGAATTTTTTACGCCGAAAACAACAATCCGCTTTTGCTCGAAACCTTGCACAAATCAGTCGCGGCTGCCGAAAAGGCGCATGGCGCTAACAGCATCGAACTCGCCGAGGAGCTCGAGATGCTCGGTGCCGTCCTCGAAATGGCCGAAGATTTCAAAGGCGCCGAAGCAGCAAAATTAAAAGCACTGGCCATCCGCAAACATCGCGAAGGACAACGCCCCGAGCCCTATCCGACTTTTGATCTGGAAGCCGAAGATGAGCAAGACGATCATTTCGACACCGACAGCCCGATCGGTCTGATGGACGCGATGGGCAATCTCGCCAGTTTCTACATCGATCAAAAAGAGTTTGCCAAGGCCGAAACGCTCTTTTTAGAATGGCTCGAGCGCAACAAAAAATATTACGGTCCGGCCTCCGAACCGGTTGAGGAAATCGCCGACATTTATGCCGAGATTGCCGAAGGTCTCGGCCGCGCCGATGAAGCCAAAGAACTGCGTGAGCTCTTCGACAGTCCGATTACCGCCGAAGAAGAAGAAATTTTGACGGCCCTGGAAAATAATCCGGCTAAAGAAGATTTCGAAAAAACGATTCAGCTCTACCGCGAAAGCCTGAAAAAGCTGGAAGCGATATCGGATAAGCGCTGTGCCAAAGTCTCGGCCAGCGAACCATTCAAAGAAATGAAATTGCAGGTCTACAAAGAAGCGAGCCAGACCTTCAAAAAGTCACTGGGTGAGCTGCTCCGCTTGCAATCTTATAAAGAAAAGAAAGCCGAATCTCTGGTCGAGGCGGAGGAAATTTTCCGCACCCTTCTGGCCGAGACCGAAGACGATACCTATCGCATTTTGCTTTTGCACACACTGCTCGATTTGAGTAAAGAAAGCGAAGCGCACAAAGCTGAGCTGGAAGCCCTGATGCTCGAAATGCCGGATCACATCGACACACTCTACAGCAAAGCTCTCTTGCTCTACCGTACCGAAGGCAGCACTCCGGCCTCGAGACAAGCCTTGAACACCGCTTTCAAAGCCAATCCCCAGGTCCTCGCTATGCTCGCCGCTCCGGTCACCGAAGTGCCCGAAGACGAAATGAGTGCCGACGCCTATCGCTACAGCAGCCTCTCTCACTACGCCTGGCATGGTACGGAAGGCTCCATAGATTTCACAACAGAAACTGTGATGAACGCCCTCTCGCCGGCCCTGCGCAGACGAGTGGAAGCAATGGCAAAAGCAGCCGAAGCGCAAGCGGAAGCGGAAGCGCGGCAAAAAGAGGCGCAAACGGCGCAAAATGCCTGATAGCGGATTTATAAAAATCCGCGGGGCCAGACAGCACAATCTGCAAAACATCGACGTGGATATCCCGCGCAATGCCCTGGTTGTATTTACCGGAGTCTCCGGCTCCGGTAAATCTTCCCTTGCTTTCGGCACCGTCTTTGCCGAAGCGCAAAGGCGTTATTTCGAATCGATTGCCCCCTACGCCCGGCGGCTGATGGCCCAGTTGCCCGCGCCGCGCGTCGGCGAGATCAGCGGTCTGCCACCCGCCGTCGCTCTGCAGCAAAAACGCGGCGAGCCGACGGTGCGCTCCTCGGTCGGCACGATAACCAAGCTCTCGAACTCGCTGCGCATGCTCTTCTCGCGTGCCGGTACCTATCCGACCGGGACAACCGGCCGACTCGATTCGGATGCATTTTCGGCCAATACTCTAGCCGGAGCCTGCCCGGTCTGTCACGGTATCGGCATCGTCCATAGTGTCAGCGAAACGTCCCTGGTACCGGATCCCAATCTGAGCATCCGCCAGCGCGCCGTCGCCGCCTGGCCCGGGGCCTGGCAGGGCAAAAACTATCAGGATATCCTCGCCACCCTCGGTTATGATGTCGAATCGCCCTGGCATACGCTGGCAAAAAAAGACCGCGACTGGATACTCTTTACCGAAGAAAAACCGGTCGTCACCGTACATGCCATCCGCGAAGCGCACCGTATCCAGAGGCCGTATCAGGGTACTTACATGAGTGCCGCCAGCTATGTGCGCCATACTTTCAGCACCACACAGAGCGCCACCCTGCGCAAACGCGTCGCTCAGTTTATGGATAAAGCGCCCTGTTTAGAATGCGCCGGCAAACGCCTGCAGACGGCGGCACTGGCTGTCAGCTTTGGCGGCTATGACATCGCCGACATGGGTCATATGCCGCTCGCTCAGCTGACGAATGCCTTAAAAAGCGCAGCCGAACTGGCCCAGGAAGAGAAGCAAGAAGTAGCGCGATTGATCGTCGATGACCTCTGCGAGCGCATCGACATCCTATCAAAGCTCGGCCTCGATTACCTCTCACTGGATCGCGTCACGCCCACTCTCTCCTCCGGTGAGCTACAGCGCCTGCGCCTGGCGACGCAATTAAAATCCGGCCTCTTCGGCGTCGTCTACGTGCTGGACGAACCCTCCGCCGGCCTGCACCCGGCCGACAGCGAATCTTTAATCACAACCCTGCGCAGCTTAAAAGACGCAGGCAACAGCTTATTTGTAGTCGAGCACGAACTCGACGTCGTCAGACAGGCCGATTGGATCGTCGACATCGGACCGGCTGCAGGAGAGGCCGGCGGCAAACTGATCTACAGCGGCCCTGTAGCCGGACTGGCAGATGTAGCCGAGTCCGTGACCGGACGCTACTTATTTAACGATCACTGCAAGGACAGGCCGGTCGAAAGGAAAGAAAGCGCTAAAGCAAAAAAGGACAGCCAGGTTTTCGCAACCGATCAAGAATGGTTACGTCTCGCAGACGTGAGCAAACACAATCTGAAAAATCTAAGCGTCGCCTTCCCCCTCGGTGCCTTGACAGCAGTCACGGGTGTCTCGGGCTCAGGCAAGTCAACTCTCGTCAGTCAGGTACTCGCCGACACATTCAGCGCCGCCCTAGGCACCGCCAAAACGAATGACGAAGAAGACGATGAAGACGGCAAAGAGAGTGCTAGAGAGAGCAGCGAAAAAAATAGCGCCCGCGACGTCGAAGCTGATATAGATTTGGAAGGCATTGATACTTTGGCTAGAGTCACTGGTCAGGCCACGATCGAAAGCGGTCTGGACAAAATCCGCCGCATCGTCGCCGTCGACCAGAAACCAATCGGACGCACGCCGCGCTCCAATCTAGCAACTTACACCGGTCTTTTCGACTTCGTGCGCAAAGCCTTTGCCGCCACGCCGGCAGCAAAAGCAAAGAAATACAATGCCGGCAGATTTTCCTTCAACGTCAGCGGCGGCCGCTGTGAAACCTGTGAAGGCGAAGGTTTTATCAATGTCGAATTGATGTTTTTGCCGAGCGTCTACACACCCTGCACGACCTGCCACGGCACCAGATATAATACCGAAACCCTCGAGATCAAATATCGCGATCGCAGCATCGCCGACATCCTCGACATGACGGTCGACAGCGCCAGTGAATTTTTCGACGAGATGGCACCGGTCAAACGCGCCCTCGCCACACTCCGTCAAGTAGGCCTCGGCTATCTGCGTCTTGGTCAACCCGCCACCGAGCTCTCCGGGGGTGAAGCACAGCGCATACGACTGGCCACCGAATTGCAACGCGAACAACGCGGCGACACACTCTATCTACTCGACGAACCAACCACCGGAATGCATCCAGCCGATGTCGAAAAATTGATGACACAACTGCGCGCCCTGGTCGCCGCCGGCAATACCGTTATTGTCGTCGAGCACGACATGGACGTCATCGCCGGAGCCGATCATGTTATCGATCTCGGACCGGGAGCGGGCGTGGACGGCGGGCAGATAATCGCGACCGGCACACCGGCAGTGGTGGCGCAAGCAAAAGCGAGCCGCACCGCACCATATCTCGCCAGGAGATTGGCCAGTCGGGGTCATGAGAAGCAGGCCAGTCGATAGTGCTGCGCCTGCTTCACCTAATCAAGCCCCGCTTGAGCGAACTGGAATACGAAAGATTGAAAGAACGCTGGACGCGCACCTTAATGCATGTCCTCTTCAACGCCGCCTTTGCCCTGCTCTTTGCCTATCTGACTTTTCAGATCATACCCAATATGATCGTTGCCGCCGGGCAGTTCGTCACATTTATGCTGCTGGCCTTGCGTAATATGAGCACGGTAGACGAAGGCACGAAGACTCTGGCGACGGCAATACCAGTGCGCAAACAGGCCCGCCTCAAAGTCGGCCGGGTGCGCGCCGACGTTAAATGGACCGATGAGGACGGCGAGGCGATTGCTCGACCGACACTGACCCAGTCGCAAAAAGCGAGCTATCGTGCTGCTTGCGCTGAGACGCCAGAGGTCGATTGCCTGGTTTATTCAAAAGCGAAAACAGCTACGACGGCAATTCAAATCAATAATGTCGCTACCGTACCGGCGGTATTTGCTCATTCCACATTGCGCCCACCCGGGCCGCTCAGCGTAACCAATTTGCTCGTCCTGCTCAACACCCTGGCATTTTGCTGGTCAGTAAATTTCCGCGGTGCCGACATGATCAAAGCGCCGCCCCTGACACTGATAAACGTCGGCTCCTCACTCGGGGTCGTCGACCAGCCCTGGCGCCTCATCAGCTCGTGTTTTTTGCACCTGGCCTGGTGGCACATTCTCCTCAATATGTTTGGCTTGCTGTTCTTTGGCTATCTCTGCGAAGGCAAACTCGGTCGCCTGCGCTACACCCTGCTCTATTTCTTTTGCTGCCTGGGAGGCTCTCTGGCCAGCGCCGCCGCCTTTGGCGGGACTACTTCTGCAGTCGGCGCCTCCGGTGCGATCATGGGCCTGGCAGGCTTCATTACAGCACTCACTTATTTGCGCCGCGATCTCTATAAATCGATCGTCGTCAAACAAATCTTGATCGCTTCATCAGATATCGCCATCATTGCTATCCTCTATGGCTTTGTTTTCACCGACTTCATCAATGGCCCACTCACTGATAACGCCGGCCATACGGGTGGTTTCATAGCAGGTATGCTGGCCGCATTTGTCCTGCCGCGGGCGACAACGACCAGACAAATAATCGGCCGCTGGATCACGCTGGCGCTGGCTCTCGCCATTGGCTGCGGCCTCTGGACAGTGGCAAGAATGAAATACTTCGACGACGGCGGCCACGGCGCCCGAGCGATGCTGGCCATGGCTAGAGGTGACAAAGAAAGATCAAACGAAGAATTTGACCTGGCCGTGGCTGCAGAACAGGCCAATCCTCTGCCACCAGACGATACGATAAACGGCGACAAAACCTTCACTTCGATAAGCTCTGCCTGGAAATCTCTGAGCGGCTCGATCTTTGGCTTCGACAGACGGCGCAAGCTGGCCGACCTCTATAACAGCGCCTCCTGGGGAAAATCAACCATGGGTGAATACGACGAGGCCGTTGCTTTAGCCGACAAATCGGTCGGCTACGAAGAGACACCGGCATCGCTCGACACCAGGGCGGTTGCTTATATGGGTAAAAAAGATTACGTACAGGCTCGCCGCGACCTGATAAAGGCGCTCGCCATAAAGCCTGATTACGGCGCCTGCGCCTTTCATCTGGCCCAGCTCAATTTGCTTGACCCGCAGTCGAAAACTAAATCTTCGAATTCCAGGCCGGGGTCGCAACACTTCGACTACGATCCGGAAGACTGGGAATATCGCTTCGGAAGTCCGTGAATAATTTGATCGGCCTCCGGTCTTGATAATTGTGTCATTTGGCGTTACGCTGGACTTAGAATAGAGGAGAACTCATGAGCACTACTGTTGGCGGTAATACTGAATCCAACGTCATATTTCTGAATGATGAAGAGTCTGTTCAGCGCTTTGATCAACAAGTGCGCGAATTGCTCGGAATAAGTGCGGAGGAATTTCTCGCGAGGAGAGCAACGGGTGCTTACAAAGACACCTGTGAAGATTCTAAAATTTTGAAGTTGCTTATGATGGTTCCTAAACTTTTAGCTGACCGTGGCGTCAAATAAAGGACACGAGGCGCTTACAGCCTATTGCGAAGAGATACAGAAAATCATTAGTTGCATCACTAATGAGGTTTGGTACTGCTGTTCAAGCGAACGTGGCAGCTTAAACTTTTCTGTAGGTAATCCTCATATTCACGCATATGCGAATCAAGATCCGCGTTACCTTTCTTTGAATTTGCATCGCAAACACATTCCATCCGGAAGAGTGGCTCTCGAGGACATTATTCGCTGGCTGATTAGCGAATTGAAAGTTGAGCCATGTCGAGATGATTGGGACGCAACTCTAAGTAAAGCCAAAAAACGATTTATCGAATTGAGAAGCTGGTCGTAGGTCAGAGATTGGCAAATCTCTAGGACTTTTTACAAGCCAACTTGACTTGGCCTCTTGACTCATGCAATTTTGAGCGCCGATTGCAAAGAACGGCTAAAATGGGTTACGGAGTGAATACAGCCCGCTTCTATCCAATTCCGGTGCTGTTTGCCTGACAGGAAACCCAGAAAGTGCCCAAATCCATGCAAAAAAACGAAGCTGCTCAAAACAACGCTTCAAGCGACCTGCTCGTCGTCAACGAAGAATCACTCAATCCGGATTTTTCGCTAAAGGTCCATTGCGCGATTTATGAGCGGTCCGGCGACGAATATCGCTCTAGCATTCGGGCCATACCGGCAGACACCGTCGAACGGATTGTAAAAATTGCCCTGGAGAGCAGAGAGTGTCCGCGACCGGACCTCGAAGAATACGGCATCAGCCAAGCAAGCGTCGCTCAAAATCTCGATCTGATAGCGGCCGAGGCAAGCAACGGTCGCTATCAGACTTTTGCCGATGTGCCCGCCGAGTTACAGACGCTCATGGACTACGACACCATCGCCGCCCACGCCGAAGAGAAAATTTTGACCCGGCTGGAAAGCAGCGATGGCAACAGCAGCAATACAATCACCATCGTCGATGCCGAAGGCAAAAAGCTTACCATCTCTTCCAAACACGAATATTGCCTGCGCCTGCCCTGGGCGGTGAGCGACAGCGCACAGACCTGGCTCTGTTATCGAAGAGAGCTATCCCGCCTACTGGCGGATCTCGTCAGCGAGGAGAGCGCGCGCCTGCTGCGCCAGAATATTTCCTGGCACTACAACGAGAACTACTCGATAGCCGCTGACGAGCTCGAAGACCTCGGTTTTTTCAAGCACTACGGCCGTTCGATCCGGCACCACTTCGAATCGCATCAGCTCAAGCAAGATTTAAGAGCATTGCCCGGATATGACGAGGCCTGCGAAGTATTCGATGTGGGGTCGGCATCAGGCTTGCTGGTGCCCAATATGCTCGTGCGCGACGGCGAGTATCGGCTCGAACAACAGCCTTATTTGCGCCTGAAGACGCTCAGGAGTGAAGAAATATCAGTATCTGCGCCTGCACAAACACCCGTGATCGACCTGGTCGGCTGGGGATGCGACGGCTCCTGGACGACCCTGCTTGCAAAATACAAAGTCCTGGAAGAAGCGGCCCGCGCCACGGCCTGGCTGGCCCAGTGGAAAGCAGCGGAGGCGGACCGTTCCATCTTTGTCGAAGTGCTCAAGGACGATCAAGAATCATGGTTTGACGATGAGAGCCTGGAGGCAATCTGGGACAAATATGAGCTTTCGACCAAGCCCGATTTTCATTTCTATTTGCGTCAGGGTGAAAGATGCTTCTACGACGTATTCGTCGGCTTCCCCTATGAAACGGCCATAGTCACTACGATAGAACATCAACAAGGTGAAGGGCTAGAAATAGTTCTCGACAAAATCGCCGTGAAAACGCCAAGCTTTGCTCCCGGTTCGGCGGCCGACCAGGCCGACTCGCAATTTTTCATCCCGCAACCCAAAATTCGCTCACGGCCTTATGCAGTAGTAAGTAATAACGGCACGGTGGAAATAATAAATCTGCCAGCCAATAAAAATGCCATGCGCGTCGTCGGCCATCCGTCCGACGAGAGCACAGTCCTGCGCGACGACGATCGCCGCGAAGACCCTTACACCTGGGATGAAGTCGAAGATCTGCGCAATCGCAATAACTATGCATCACCACTGGCGGTGCAATCTGATCAAGTGCTCTTTGGTTTGGTCGGCCGCGATGGACTGATCGTGCTCTCGCCTCAATACGATTATATCGAGCGTTTCTCGGAAGGCCTGGCGAAAATCCGCGATCAAGAAGGAAAAATAGGCTTCATCGACACCCGCGGTAATCTCGTCATCAAGCCTCAGTACGAAAGGGCCCGCTCTTTCCGCAACGGCCTGGCCGTCGTACAAAAAGACGGCAAATGGGGTTACGTTGACACCCGGGGCAATACCGTAATCGACTTCCAATTCGAGAGCGCCCATCCCTTTTATGAAGGCGTAGCCGCTGTCAAACAGGGTTATCGCTATGGCTATGTCGACGGAAGTGGCCAATTCGTCATCGAGCCGCGCTTCAGCCGAGCCAGAAGATTCGTAGATGGCCTGGCACTCGTGCAGATCGACGGTAAGCGCGGCTACATCGACCATAGCGGTAAATTGATCGGCGGCTGCCTTTACGATCAGCTCGGTGTTTTCTGGGAAGGTATGGCTGCTTTCAATCAGGAAGGGAAGTGGGGCTATATCGACACCACGGGCGCGGAAATAATTCCGGCGCGCTTCACCCATGCCAATCCCTTTCGCGACGGTACGGCCATGGTGCGCCTGGAGCAGACCGCACCGCAGGTCGAGAGCACGACTGCGAGCGACGGCCAGCAAAAAAACAGCTATATCGCCAATTTCATCGAATGCTTCATCGATAAGAGCGGAGCAGTGATCGAAACGCCCAAGACTCTCGGGGGCTCGCGCATGGAGTTACACGCCAATGTCCTGCGCACGCGCGACAAGGCCCTGAGAAGATTCGCTCGCGCGCAGGGTGACGCCAACTTCAATCTAGTAACAGTGCATGCGTCAGCCGGATGGTTTAAAGAAGGTCTCTGTCCGGTCGAATACCAGGGAAAATGGGGCGCCATCAATACCAACGGTACGCTCGTTTTACCGGCTAAATTCGACGAACTCGGCGGACGCGAGCGGGAGTGGTTCACCGAAGGTCTCATTCCGGCCTGCGAGGGCGGCAAATGGGGCGCCATAGACATTACCGGCACCTATATCTTCCGCACCGACTTCGAACAAATCGGCCTCTTCTACAAGGGCTTTGCCGCCGTGCGCCAGGGCTCGAAATACGGCTTCATCAACAATAAAGGCGAGGTCGTGGTAGCGCCTCAATTCGACACAGTGAGCGGCTTCGACAAGCACGGCCTGGCGCACGTAGGCCTTCTCAAAGAAACGACCTCAGCGCCCTTCCCGGCGAGATTTGTTTGAGATTTGCTTAAAAAATCGAAGTAACAATCAGCGCCAGTAATCACTTCTCAAATCTTACATTCTTGCATCAACGCCTGCAAAATCAGACGTTCTTTTTCAGCTTCGCGCTCCGACACCTGAGTAGCGATTTTCGCGATCAAATTTTCGACCGGCGGTGAAGCCAGGCCGAAATTGTCCCGCAGTCCTTTTAGAACACCCAGAGCAATCTTTGCCCCGCACAGACGCGGACGTTTAAAGGCCAGCTGCAACCAGGTTTTGACTCTATATTCGAGAGAATGCCGATAGACGAGATCGCAGAGATTGAGATGATAAGCGTACATTAGCGAGACAAAATCACGGAGCGACTGTTCGACACTACGCTTGTAGAGGGCGGTATCGACCTGCGACTGATACCGCGTTACGGCCAATTCATAACTGGCCAAGGCCTGTCCGACGATAATTTTGCGATCAAATTTTGCCAGCGAGCGCTGCCGGGCAGCCTCTCCCATCTTCCGCCGCAGGCCCTGATCAGCAACCAGTTTGATTATGCTCTCAGCCAGTGACTGGGCGTCCGAGGGCGGCACGACATAGCCGGTTTCGCCGTCGGCGATATATTCTTTCGAGCCACCGGCAGCAGTGCCGACTACCGGCTTACCGCAGGCCTGCGCCTCCAGCACCGTATATGGTGCATTTTCATAGAGCGAGGGCACCACGCACATATCGGCCGAACGATAATGCGCCGCCATCCGCTCGAGAGCGACGTGACTGATGAACTGCACGGCAGCGTCACCGCCGCTTGCGCTGAGCTTTTGCTTGAGAGCAGCCAATACTGATGTCTTGCCCGGACCGGTATTGGTATCGGCCCCGACAATGAGAAAGCGCGTCTTGGGACAACTTTTTAAAACAATCGGCACCGCTTCGACCAGGAAGTGCATACCTTTGCGCTCTTCCAGCCGGCCGGCAAAAAAGACGGTGACGCGGCCATCCGGGGCAATTGCCTGCGGACCATCGGGAGTAAAATTTTGACAGTCGACGGGATTGCGGACGATCTCGATCGATGATGACTTGACGCCGGTGTCGGAAGCGACATAGGCGGCCAGATCTTCACTCGGCGACGAGAGCAGATCGGCCTCGAGCATGGTCATGCGCTCCAGGATAGCGACGAGCTCCTGATCAAAAGCGCTATTTATATTGTGATAGCGCTCCTGCATCAACTTCGAGTGGGGCGTGTGCAGGCGCAGGACGAGCGGACAGATGTGGGTGAGCGCCGGGAAGAGAGCTTCTCCCAGGTGCTCGGGAGCTTCGACGACGTCGAAGGGTTTGAGCGAATGCACTTCCATAAACTTACGCCAGAGTGCAAAGGAAGACTTCAAGGAAAGGTGCGTGTAGGGTAGAGATATCCAGACAGTCGTCAGCTCTTGAAATAGCGGCCCCCAGACGGCGCGATGCACCGGCACCGAGCCTGGATCAGAAGGGTCGGCCGGACGGAAAGAATCGGCGGGGGCCTCCTTGGCGGTCAAAGAAATGACTTCTACGTCATGCCCTTGCTCTTTCAAGGCGCGGGCATGCTGGAAGGTGTAGGCGCCGATGCCGCCCCAGCCTGTGTCCGGAGGATATTCGCGAGAAATTAAGCAGATGCGCAAAAAAGTTTTCTTTCAATTAATGCTTATCGATAAGCCGGGTCAAGAAGCGTACATGATCGCCGGAGGGCCAACATTTAGCCGATTTAAGAGCCTTACTGCCGGCAATTTGAGCATTCGAGAAAAACACAACTTTCCACCGGGGCACAAGCCCTGATTAAGCCCGTCGAAGCCGGCTGGTTCGCCGAGACCGGTCACGCCCGTATACGTCCACAGATGACCACAGGCGCTCATTACCTAGCCCCGAATGGCCCCGAATGGCAATGTGTGCAATACTGACATAACACAGTCGGCTCTCTAAGTATTGAAACGCGAAGCTTACCGATTGGCGCCATCCAGAGGCCCAACGGTATGTTATGTCAAATTTATCCCCCCGCAACTTGCTGTTGCGCAGACTTCCATTAAAGGTTGTCGATGCCGTTCTAAAATCGGCCGAACTTGTCCATCTGGATCAAGGCGATCCGATCTACGAACCAGATCAAGAAATCTTATACGTAGACTTCCCAGAAACCGGCGTCATGTCTATGGTTGCAGTGATGGACAATGCTCCACGCGTAGAAATTGCCACGATCGGCAATGAAGGTATGCTTGGAATATCGGCCGTATTTGGCGTCTACACCAATGCCGAACAGACCTTTTGCCAGGTAAACGGCACAGCCCACCGCCTTGACCGATCAACGTTCATCGGCCTGGTCGATCAATTTCCAGAGTTGAAGGCGATCTGCCAGCGCTATATCATCGTCCTCTTCAATCAGATTTCCCGAAATTCGGGTTGTTTTCGTTCGCATTCGACCGAGCAACGTTGCGCTCGCTGGCTGCTCCTGACTGAAGATCGGTGCGGCAAAAGCACCTTTGGCCTGACCCAGGAATTTCTATCGATCATGCTTGGTGTATCGCGCACCGGTGTAAACGCCGCCGCCGGCGCTCTGTCAAAGGCCGGACTGATCAAATACGTGCGAGGCAAAGTGACAATAGTCGATCGCCCCAACTTGAAATTAGCCAGTTGCAGCTGCTACGACCTGATGAATGAATACTATGCGCGTATTATTCTCAGCGATGAGCCTAACGCTCGACCGGCGCAAGGTGTAAAATTGGAAGTGTAAATCTTTGACAGTAAGAGATGCGCCACTGCCGGAGATACCACCACTAATCTAGCTACCGACTAGCGAGTATTCAGGACGCGTTCGTGGAAAATATCGGCATTTACATTCTCATTGCCTGGTGTGCCTTCAGCCTGATTGTAATTTTTTTCCGCAGCAAGAAAAAGCGCGAAAAAATCTCGCCGATTTTTCAAATCTATCTCTTTGCCGCGATCATGACCGGCCTGGCAATGACTTATGTCGGGGCGGCAACAGCAGCTACAGGGCGCTTCCCGGAGTGCGGGGCGCTGATAGCGCTGCTCGGCATCCTGGCCTGCCCACTGGCACTTTTTTCCATATTTCTCGCCCCGGCTCGTTACAGTTATGCGGCCTGCGCCTATTTGATTTTATGGTGCGCCTTCAATCTGGCCGGTATGTTAGCCACTGCCAATGGCTGCCCGCCCTGGGTTTCCGCTCTTGAATGCTTAGCCGGCCTGGCGCTCGGCGCCGGCAGCTTGACGACGCTGGTACAAACAAAAATGGCCGGCCGCCGGGCATAAAATCAAGCGTTAGTCGGTTGGCGGTGTGGCCGGTCCATCTTTCATCGAAGGAGCTTCAGTGTCGACCACGGTCGAAGTGGCTGTAACAGTCGCTGTCGAAAGACCGCCCGGGCCAAACTTTTTAAATTTATGACAGGCGATGATGCCTGAGCCGATCACAAAAAGTGCCCAGGCATGCAGAGCCATTCCCATCCAGTCTTCATTGAGCACCACAAACACAGAATCAAGGGCATAGCTCAAAAAGCCAATCACCAGTACCCAGGTCCAATAGACCTTGGTACCGCGGGCGATCAGAAAATAATAAAGCGCAATCAGGGCCGAGCTGACACCATAAGTGACCATTTTGGCCGCCGGCGGGGCAAAGATTTGCGGCAGTTCCGCCGCTATCGCTCCAACCGGGAAGCTCATCTTGGCATCAGCCGCATAGAGAACGAAATTGACGAAGGTAAATCCAGCTATCGCTAAAAACCAACCATGGGCGGCGGCAACCTTTTGTTGTTGATGATCCATACTTCCCCTATCGCTCGGGCGCAGATTGCGTCTGCCGGGCCTGCCAAGGTAGTCAGCCCAAATTTACTGCGATTATAGTTTCAAAACACTCGGCAAGGTCCAAACTGGTTTAATCTTTCCAAAAGAAAAATATTGCCGACCAACAAGATTGGACAAGTCTATCCTTTTGCTTTGTCGCAAATTGCACATATACGCTATAAATTCCTTTGCACAAGCAGCTGTCATCTCGTTGCCAATATCCACACTCGCCGATAGTCTGCGATAGTTGACTATCAGAGGCGTTGCAGACGCGAAGGTGACGCCAGCCTGGTCGTTACTCCTTTCATTTCCGGTAGTATGATGTCCTCCAGCGAGCCTCGCAATCTGCTGCTGCGCAGCCTCCCAGAAGCGACTAGACGATCCACTCTTCGCCATGACACTCTTTGATCAAGTAGCGAAAAATGCAGGTTGCATCCGCACACACACCATCGAAGAACGCTGTGCGCGCTGGCTCTTACTTACACACGATCGCTGCAACGCTGATCAGTTTGTCCTTACTCAGGAATTTCTTGCCCTGAGGCTCGGTGTCTCACGAACCGGGGCCAATTTAGCGGCCGGCGTTTTAGCCAAAGCAGGATTTATCCACTACGTGCGCGGCAAGATCACTATCCTGGACCGGAAAGGCCTGGAAGAAGCCTGCTGCGCTTGCTACTTTGCCATGAACGACTACTTCAAAAAATCATAAACGCTAGCACCTTCAACCACTGAGAATTCGTGCTGCCGTTGCCGGCAGTGGCTAGAATAAAATTGGTACTCGATCCTTCAAAACGGGCAAGCAAATAAATCAGGCATCTCACGCGGTGAAATCCAGTCCCGAGGGCGATGAACATGGAGCAAAGACAGTCAGGAGACAGTCTGAAAAAAAGTACGGCGCTGCTGCTGGTGGAAGATAGCATCACCAATCAGAAAGTGGCCCTGGTACTGATACAGAGACTAGGATTGAGCGCAGATATTGCCCTGAACGGCCAGGAAGCGGTGGAGGCTGTCAAAAACAACCGTTACGGCTTGATATTGATGGATTGCCTGATGCCGGACATGGATGGCTTTGAAGCAACGCGAGCGATCCGACGCTTACAGCAGCCGACGCAAATCTATACACCGATCCTGGCAGTCACGGCTCTAGCCATGCAAGGAGATCGCGAGCGCTGCCTGGCGGCCGGTATGGACGATTACATTTCCAAGCCCCTGGATAAAGAGCTGTTTAATTTGAAAGTCAAACACTGGCTGCAGCCGGAGGCGGTATCCAGACACCAGATGCTGACGCGCGAGCAATGGTCCCCGCTCGGGCAGAAGGTCTCCGGGGATGAACAGCTGCTCGATTTGCACGAGATCGAAGCATTTTACGGCCGCGAGACCGTCGGTGAAATGATGGCAAACTTCTTCCGCAATGCTGAAAATAAAACTCGTCGGCTGAAAACTTATATGGCAGAGCGTGATGCAACAGTGGTGGCCGGTCTTGCTTACGAGATGAAAATCAGTAGTGCCGCCATTGGTGCCAGGTCCCTCGAAAATCTTTGCCTCTGGTTACAGCGAGCGGCAGTCATGGAAGACTGGCTCGAAGCTTCGCAAGCACTGGTCAGCATTGAAGATCTGCACGAACGCTTAAAGAAATACCTGCTTAAAACTACCCAGACTCACGACCTTATTCGTCAATCGACGAGCAGCCTACCGACACCGAAAATTTGAACGCTACGGCGTACAACCACAGATCTAATTTTTAGCAATGGCATCAGCAGGGTAAACTGTTGAGTGTCGCCCTCTCTCGTTGAGATGCCCCGCGGTGGATGATTCCCAGATTAGTATCAGCGACAATACGTCTTTCCTGGCCGTGCCAGGCAAGATCGGACGGACGATCAAGCCGGGCGAGGTGCTCGGGGACAACTACGAACTAACCGCTCTGTTAGGTCACGGCGGTATGGGCGTGGTCTATCACTGCAGACATCTTATTATCGGGCGCGACTATGCCTTGAAGATTTTCAGTCCTCACCAGGTCAATGCGTCGAGCTGGCAACGCTTTGAGGTCGAAGGCAAAGTAATCGCCAAGCTCGACCATCCTAATATCGTCAAAATCTATAAATTGGGCGTCTATGAAAACGAATGTCCCTTTTATGTGATAGAGCTTCTCTTCGGGCCGACGCTGGAAGATTATCTGAACAGCAATGGCCCGCTCAACCGCGCTCAAGCTCTCGATCTATTCCAGCACCTCACCGCCGCCCTGAGCTACGCCCACGCCAAAAGCATCGTCCACAGAGACATCAAGCCATCAAATTTCATCTTGCCCGAAACTTTCGCCGATAATGGCGAGAATGCCGAGCTCAATTTGCGCAATCAAGTATCCAATGTAGATTTTGCCGGCATTAAGATCGTGGACTTCGGACTAGCCAAACTGACTGACAAAAAAACTCAGGCAGGACAGATGCCCGGAGCCAGTTTGATGAAGACTTGGAAGCGGTCGTGCAAAAGATGCTGGCTAAGCTTCCGGAAAATCGCTATCAATCGATGTCTCAGCTGCTGCACGATCTGAATCGTCTGGCCGAAGGCAAAACACTGGCAATCGGTTTTCTAAACACACCCTTTGGATTCAAACATGCCGCAACAAAAATGGTAGTGATTCCATACCACAATTTCGACACCACTCTTGATTGGAAAAGTTCAAATCATCGATTCACTTACCACTATCCCTGGATTTTAAAGCGAGTCGATCCGACAGCCGTAAATGGACTGATGCTCGACCACGAAAGTTATCTCTCTGCCATCAACCTCGAAGCCACTCCCAAAGGTGCTTCAGCCGAAACAGTATTGGCAGTTTTAAATAATTTCGAGCCCTGAAAAACTTGCTGCGGCTGGAAATCCGCGATTTTGCCATCGACAAGAACGTCCTCGATAAAATCGATAAAATTAGCACACTCAATTCGCTTGCTGTGAAATTTACACCGAGCAGCGCAAAATACCTCAGGTCACTGGTTATCGATCGCAGCAATCCTTCGACAGAGGCTTTGAGCGAATTGAAAAAATGTCCGAACTTGACTGAGCTCAATGTCGAGCAAATTGGTTTGGTCACCGGCCAACTGGAAGCGCTGAACCAGCTGACCCGACTGCGCCGGCTTTCAATACGCAAGATAAAGGTTGATCCTAACCAACTCCTCGCTCCAAAAAATTTCAGCGATCTCGAAGTGCTGATCGTCTCGGATCAGAGTTGGCCGGCATTTCAGATAGCCAGACTGAAAAAACAAATACCCGGTCTGCTGATCATGAGCGAACACGGATTCAGCGCCTTTGAAGAAAGCGCCAATTTTTAACTAAAGCAATATTGTCAAAAAGCTCACCGTGCTATGATTTTGCCCCGAGTAAAAACCAAACTGGAAACCCGAAAGGCAAGCCGATGAACGCTACCGAACTGATCAAAAAGATTCATGCCACTTACTCCCAGTGTCGCAGCTACCAGGACATTGCTGACTGCGCTCTGACTGTGGCCTTGCCCGACATCGCCGACATGGCGGATTTGATTGTCAAAACGGGCACTTTAAAGCACGAATTCAAACGTGACAAAATTTTTGACATGCGCTGGGAATGGCAGCCGGGAAAAGCCGGGGCCAGCGAACACCTCGACTACACTCCGAACAGCTTTAGCGCCGTCCTCGATGCCGACGAAGAGACCCTGGACATATCGCAGACGCAGACCCTGAAAGCAAACCTCCTGCACGGCATCTTGTCGATGGAAACGGAAGAAGACATCTTTTTGATCAAGCGACTGATCTTTTTCGGCGAAGCTGAATTTTGGCTGGAAGACTTTATCTACGAATGGACCCTGGACGAACAAAAGCTAGACGGACGCGCCCTCTGGCATCTCAAGAGAGTCGATAAAGGCCACAACGATCCGGAAGTAGAGATGCTCATCGACAAAGACAATTACACTCTGGTCAACTACTCATCCGACGCCAGCAAAGCTTTTGCCCAGTATGTCGCAGCCGATCAGAGCGAAAGGCAAGAGTCGCTGGAAATACTCTTCGGAGACGATCCAAAACCAGCGGCCGTAATCCAAAAATATCATTTCAGAGATGTCAAAATTGGCTGATTTTCGCGCAAGCGGCGCTACTTTTCTGGCCGTGGCATTAACACTGCTGACTGACCACGCAACCGTGGCCATCTCGATCATAGAACCGCCGCCTCGGATCAAAATAGAAAGCACGGCCAATGAAGCTTTCTGGAAGCGCGACTATAACAGCGCCAAAAATTCTGTCGAGGTATTGTTGCAGGACAAGTCCCTGCCTGCGGCTTATCGCGCCCGCTGCCTGGTCAACCTTTCTATTTGCGAAGCGCAGCTCGATGATTGGACCCAGGCCAGAAAAGATGCGGCGGAGGCGGCGAAGCTCGCCGACAGCGGCTCTCTCACTGCCGCAGACGCCGCCATGATCGAAGCGAGATGTCTCCTCCTCGCCGACAAAGTAGAGCAGGCCAAGACCATGTATGAAAAAGCAATTAGTACCATCGTCCGACTACAGGGTCCCTGGAGTACCGATCTGGCACCGTTTTACGAAGGCCTGGCCGGATGTTTCGTTTATGAGAAAAACTATTCGAAAGCAGAGACCGCCTATCAAAAAGTTGCTCAACTCGACTTGTTAAAATACGGTCCGGACGATACACACTTTGCCTGGAGCTTGCTCAGTCTGGGTTCGGTGGCAAAGGATCTAAAAAACGAACAGCTAAATATTGAGCTCTACAAAAAAGTGTTCTGGAATTTCCGCCACCAGAACGAATTGCGCATAATCGACGAATACAAAGATTTGCCCGACCAGGACAAACTGATCGCCACTCTGCGCCAGCACCTCTACGGCAACAAGGGCGCCTACAATGATCGCGAGGTCGGCCTCAGCATAATCAAAGAAGGCATACCAGCGGATGCTTATAACAAACCGATCGTGCGCGAAAAAACTTTCGACAACTGGTTCAAAGAACGGGTCGGTCGTGAACGCGCACCGGGCCTGGCCTTTTTCGATCCAACCAAGCCCCTTAAAGGAATCATTGTCACAGTGCACGGGCTCGGACTGCATGGTGGCGCCTTCGCACCGTTTGCCGAAAGAGTGCAACATGAAGGCTACGGCATAGTTTCATTTGATGTGCGCGGCTTCGGCAGTTATCGCAACGACGAAGTCTACCAGCAGCTCAATCTACAAGCCTCGGTCAAGGACATCAGCCGCGTCCTCAGCTCCTTACGCGCCGACTACGATAATTGTCCACTCATCCTCCTCGGTGAATCGATGGGCGGAGCGATTGTCCTGCGTGTAGCCGCCGAACATCCCGAACTCGTCGATGCCGTGATCAGCTCGGTGCCCTCAGGCTCGCGCTATAAAGGCAGGAAGACCGCCTTCAGAGTCGGTTTCAACTTCCTCAAACACCGACACAGGCAGTTTGATATCGGTAGCTCGATCGTATCGCAGGCCACGGATAATGCCGACCTGCGCGATATGTGGGAAGGTGATCCGAATGTTCGTCTTAAACTCTCCCCCGCTGAGCTTCTCAACTTTCAGAAATTCATGGGGGAAAACGTCAAGGCGGCAGCCAACATCACAAAAACTCCGGTGATCATCTATCAGGGCTACAGCGACAACCTGGTCAAGCCGATGGGCACGCTGGCTATCTATCAAGCCATTCCCAATAAAGACAAGGACATGATCTTTCTTGGCCGGGCCGAGCATTTGATCTTCGAGGAAGGGCAGACCGATCCGATTGTTTTGCACAATGTCGTCGAATGGATGAACAGGCATTTGCCGCCGAAGGGGAAGTGAGTGATGGAGCCGGTGATTGAGGTTATCTGTCACGGGCATGATATTGTTTTTTAGCCTGCTCCTTGACTCTTGAGCCGTTGATTTTTATTCGATAACACTGCAGAAATCCCAGCAGTTGGGAGTTTTCGAGCTGAAGAAGTATCGAACGAGGCCAAAAACAGCCCCCAAAAAAAGGCGAAATTATCGAACAACGGCAGAAACAGGTGCATTTTGAGGGGCAAAATATCGAATAAGAAAAATCAGGCGTCAGCGCTCAAGTTTCAGGCTGGGTAGCCTTGTTCGATAATTTCGGCGATTTTGAGGCCCCAATTTGTTCTTATTCGATAATTTGCCGGGTTTTGAGGGGTAAATTTCGGCCTTATTCGATACTTTCTCTTGGGGGATATGGGCAATTACGGCACTTTCAGAGATTTATCGAATGAAAACGATGACAGGGATGACGCTCCGGAGATTATCAATATACTGTCCGATTCATGGTGGGATGGTGGGACGATGGCACTTGGGACATCTCCGAACTGCAACCAGTCAAGCGCCGCTAAACCTTGCCACTCCTGAGATTTTCGATTTTTTCGTAGAAACCCCATTAACATCGTGGCGAATATTGACTTAATATACAAGTCCCCCCGTTAATCCCCGCAGAACTGCAAAGAAGCTCTGTATGACTATAGAAAATCCCTTCTCGCATTTGCGAGCAGCCGACTCTTCGTCTGAGAAAAATACCACTTACAGCAACCTCATAGACCTTACCGAGCGCACGCAGATAGCCAGCACCAATGCCCCGGCGTCTGTGACCGACTCGACCGGCAACGTCAATTTCCCGCCGGTCTACGGCAACCAGCGCGGCGCTGAAGCGATCGGACCTGTCGCATCAGCTGCACTGGCGCAGCCCGAGACCCACGATTACACGGTAAAGGGCGGCGACAGCCTCTGGAAAATCGCCAAAGATTCACTAAGCCACGGCAACCGCCACATGCACTTCCAGGGCGAAGAAATCTGGGATCGCATGCGCGAAATCATCCAGGCCAGCGGTGTCCAACATCCGGAAATCAAAGGCAATCCTTTCTTCATCAAGAAAGGCGACCACCTGACCATCCCCGGCGCCGCCGATGCCCCCCGCAATTTTTATCAAGACCGTCCGGCCTCCGGTGCGGCAAATCACGATTATCGTCAGGACCATCGCCATTACGGCCGTCACCAATACAACCGCGACAACCGCGACAATCGCGGCAACGGCAGAGACAGTTACGATCTGTCGCCGGGACCCATAGCCGGCGGCGATCCCCACCTGGCCAAAGCACTCAAACAAGAAGCGGCTCATCAAGCCCGTCATATCGGCACCGTCGGCGACTGTGCCAGGGGACCGAGACAGACTCTCGAAACTTTCGGCATCAAACTCAAACCGCTGTCCGCTGTTTTACAGGGTCAACTGCTCGAGAAGAGCGGCTTCTTTGACGTCATCCACGACCCCAGTCAGGTCAAAGAAGGTGACTACGGTTACAGACACTGGAGCGCTCACACGATTAAACGCCGCGGCGTAGGCGATCTCGGCGATTCCTTCATTCTCACCAATTGCAGCAACAAAGGCTGGCAGGCAGCCAATGACCATATGTTCCAGGTACCGGCCGCGGGGGGCTACTACGCTAAGGGCATCACCTTCCTGCGTCCGAACGCCAAGTTTTATGCCGCAGTTGAAAATTACAAACAAACCGGACACAAAACCCACATCGATTACGACCGCAATGGCAATGCTGTAATCAGCTAAAAATCAGCTAAAAATCAACTAGTCCAGAGTGAGCGCCTTATTTTTCCAGCAGGCGAAGAGCCCGGTCAGCATGTAGACAAGAAAGATAAAGGGCAAAATGTTATAAGGCGCCGCCGGTACAGGATAGAGCGAGCCGACCAGCGCCGCCGAGAGGACAATGATCGAGGCGGCGACGACAAACCTTTTGAGCGGCGTGAAAAGAGCGACGCGCTTGAGCATGCGAGCGGCTGAAAGTGAGGTAGCCAGATAAGCGTAGATGAAACCGAAGGTAGCCAGCGTCCCAAGCCAGCCGACTATATCTAAAAGCGGATAGTTGAAAGTGGCCAGCGCCACGGCAATAGTGAGGCTGATCAAAGACGAAGCCAGCATGGCAAAGTGCGGTGTGCCGTTGATGGCATGGGCATCGCCAAATTTTACGTGGAGCAGGCCGTCTTGACTCATTTTAAAAATGGCTCTGGCGCCGGCATTGAGATTAGCCAACCCGGCGGCAAAAAAGCTCATCATGATGCCGACATCAATTAGATGGCCGAGGGCAGGCATACCGACATGCTCGGCCATCGTAAGCAGCGGCGTTGAACATTTATCGAGGGTAATTGGCGATGCGGGCGGCCCGTGGAAGCTCATCACCATCGCATAAGACGAGAGCACGAAAAACAGGCCGCTGAAGATGACGCTGCGCATGATAGCGCGCGGGATCGATTGCAATGGATTGGCGGCCTCCGTACCGAGCGAGGCGGAGCTTTCAAAAGCGGCAAAGCCAAAGATAGCCATGACCAATCCCATACGCACATTTTCGAAGGAGACGCCCTGCAGACTGAGCTGTCGCCAGTCGAAAGAAAAGCCGGGATGACCGCCCAGATAGAAGAAAGTAAGCGCCACCACAAGCAGTATCAATCCAACGGAGAGCAATTCCAGCCAGAGCATCAAAGATGCTGATAACTTAACGTTCTTATAGCCGATGTATCCTATCAGAGCCGCCGAGAAAAACATGGCACCCTGGCTGGTGATTTGCAGATGCAAAAAGTTTTTAGCCAGCGAAAGCGCGTATACAGCAAACTCGGCTATACAAGCAGCCCCGCAAATGACATAGGCAAACATCAGAGCCCAACCCGTCATTACCCCGGCCCGATGACCGAAGCCTTTGCTGACAAAAGTGTAGAGCGATCCGGGACAGGCGGAGCGACTGGCAAATTCATTTATACACTGAGCCGTAAACAACATGCCGACCGTGGCAAGCAAGTAGGAGAGCCAGGTGCCGTTACCGGCGAAGCCAAAGACGATCGGAATGAGCATGCCGGGAGTGGCACTGGGGGCGATACCAGCGATTGACTGGGCCAGCGTCTCGACCGGCGACAAAACACCCTGACGCAAACCATCCCCTGACAATACAGGCGGCTCCAGTAGCTCGAGATCACTTTGCGGCTGGGTCATTGGCTGATTTTACAGCATAAGAGACCAGGCGGAATAGTTTTAGCGAAAAAATAGCCGGCCAGTATTTAGAGTTCGCTCGCTTGCCTTTCTCTAAAAATCGCTTCGAAAGACTCATCCGGAATCGTCGAGCTGTAATTAAGGAAGTGATCTTCCGGCTCGTGAGCAGGTGTCCAGGTCGTCGGCAATTCGCTTGCGCCCGCACCCTGAGCCGATATGACCGCCGGCACCGAGGCCGCCGCAAATTTCAACAGTCCGGCCGGCAAGCTACGGGAGAGGGCACCAACGCTAAAAAAGCGGGCGTGGAGAGTTTTATCAAATGTCATTTGACTGTCCCCCGAAGGTGTGGCACAAAACAATAATAACCAGAAACTACGGGCAGACTTGTGGCAGATAGTTAAATAAAACGGGGGAAATACGTATAAGATCGTGCCGCTTACCGGATCTATATACAAAAGCGATCGGTGTAATTACGAAAGTGGAGAAAAAGATGGCTCTGGTAAAAATGATTGAAGACGGCCACGCTTCCGTCGAAGTGCAAGCAGTCTTCGATGAAATCAAGACCGCACGCAAAAGCGACTGGGTGAATAATTTCTGGAAAGTACTGGCCAGCTCGCCAGCAACGATGCAGCGCATCTGGTCAAACGTCAAGCTGGTCATGGCCCCGGGCGCGCTCGACGCTCTCACCAAAGAGATGGTCTATGTCGCCGTCAGCGTCACCAACAATTGCGAATATTGCATACATTCGCATACGGCTGCCGCGCGCGCCAAAGGCATGAGCGAAGAAATGTACGCCGAGCTTCTCGCTGTTGTTGGTCTGGCCAATGAAACAAATCGCCTCGCTAATGGCTATCAAATAGATGTAGATGAGCAGTTCAAACCAAAATTCGACTGATGCGATTTTCTCTGCCGCCCGGATTTCAGAATAACATCGGCCTTTCAGCCAGGCTCTCCGTCCCGCTTTCGGTCGAGTCTTCGATCCGGTTTTTTTGTCCGGCTCTTCGTCCGGCTTACCGGCGGGCTCGCCGCCCTTTGCTTACTCTGCGCTTGCACGACAACTGGCGGGAAGAGTCTTTTCGGCGAGGGACTTATCAACGAAATAGAGCTGCAAGACGCAAACGGCAGGAAGCTCGAATTAGAGATCCTCAGCTGGCCGTTGCGGGAAAAAATTTCAGTGCGCTATCGACAGCGAGATTTGAAAGGCGCGGCAGCCGGCGCCGATACTCTCATTGCGCAGGCGAGATTGAATCAACTACTAAAAACAGACCTGCACGGCGCCTTTGTCTACGTACCGTGGGGCAAAGGCCTGGCGCGACTAGGACACTACAGCGCCATAGAAATCCCCGGCCAGAAGGACAAAGTTTTCATTTGCGGCGGCGACGAAAGCCCTAACATTGTGCGCTTCGCTGCCGACAAAACCTGGATTTGTAATCTTACCGCTCAAAAAATTGTCCGCGGCCCGGATCTCAATTACGCTCGCCTTTCACCGACACTGACGGCCATGCCGGACGGCAAAATATTGATCAGCAGCGGCACCTCGCCGGCCCTTGAATTATTCAATCCGCAGACGATGATCATATCCAAAGAAGGCATCTTTGCCGAAGCCGCCGAGACAATTGCCGCAGTCCCACTGGGCAACGGCACTATCTTGCTGATCTGTGCCGCTACCGTACCGGCTGAAAATAAAAATGCCAGACCGAGTAGCGCGCCGCGCCCAGATGCAGCAGCGGTCGACGTCGACGTAAAACTGGGCATTTCGCCTCCGACCCTACGACCAATCCTCCACGATCCGGTAAAAAGAGACTTGACCAGCCTCCCACCACTTAAAGATTTGACCGACCTGCAGTGGGCCGCTCCGGTCGGCAGCGATCAGGCCCTGCTGCTCGGCAGCCGCGTTGTGGCACCGATCGCTCCACAAGCAGTCGGTAAACCTGTAGCCGAGCTTGTTACCACCCAAAGTGCAAATCCGTGATACGGTAAGAATAGTTTGATTCAGTCAAGTGATTGGACTTTGAGATGATTTCCTTCAATCTGAACGGTGTTCCGACCCTTTTTATCAAGGGGTTCACGAGCGCCGACGTGGAACTCATGCTCAACTTCGTGCGCGGCGCCGCCAGCGCTAAACGCGCGCGCTCCGGTCCAGAACCGGATACCGTACTCTTCATCGACACACCGATTACGGCACCGACTGTCGAGGCGGTGCATCGCCTCAAGCACGAGGGTTTCCGCGTCGTCTTCCGCGATCACCACGGCATCGACGGCAAACCGGTCAACGACCGCGATCAGCAGGTCGAGCTCGCTACCCAGCGCTTGCGCAAACTCCTGCAAGAAGATTGTCTGATCACGGTGAGAAGGTTGCACCCGGCCTGCAGCACCCTGGTGGAAATCGGAGAATTCGCCGGAGCAACGGCAATTATCGCCGACCCGGATCCGGACGGCCTGACCGCCAGTATGAAAGCTGTAGGCATCTACTATCCTGGTCTTGATGAAGACGCTGCCTTACTCGATGGCGAGCCCGCCTCTCAGGTGACAGGCACGCGCATGTCCAGCCTTCTGGCCAAGGGCGTGACAATTTTGCCCTCCTTCGACTCCAAATTTCCGGAACGGCGCGAAAAAGCACTGGAAGATCTCTTCAAACGCTGGGTGAAAGCGGTGCAGGGTGACGGACAGGCCCTGCGCAGCCTGGAAGAGGGTGAAGGTGCCTATGATCGAGCCGTAAAAGAGGCAGAAGGACTGGCCCAGAACGCCCGCGAAGTAGCACCAGGGGTGGTGCTCGTCGATACGGTGGACGCAAATCTCTATGACGTCGGCACATTACTGGCCGCCCTCGAGAGGCTGCCCGGCTGTCGCATTACCGTTTTGCGCAAGGGGCTCGGCCCGATCGCCGCGGTGCATGGCGTGCAATACAGTATGGCCGTGGCAAAAGCGGCTCAGGATGAAATTAATCTGCAATTGCTCCTGCCACAAGATGTCAAATCAGACCCCAAGCAAGGGATCATCTCTAATGTCTCTTTTCTATTGCACGTGTCGGAATATGTATGGCAGGACGTAATTTTGCCGCAGTTGAATAAATAAAAAAGCGCAGACCCTTGACAGCCAGCAGCCATTCCAGCTCTTGATACTCACATTACCCTCACGGCTTTTTGCCATAATCGCCCTCCACTCAACCTCGATTTTGCGCTCAGTTAGAAGACAACCTTAGTTGTTGATAACTACCGAGACTCTCCCGGCGCGCTAAAATCAGCACGGTTGTGTAAAACGACCGATTTTAGCTTGATTACCCGAGACGTTGGTGCCCTTGGAAACTGTACGACCGCCACAGCAAATCAGCAAAAAGCCGACTGGCTGCGCTGTTCGCAAGTTAGCGGCGGCCGCCTGCTTGACTCTGCTCACAGCAGCAACTGTGCCTGTACTGCCGGCGAGCGCCTCCTTGCCGCTCACCAAAACATCGCAACCGGCTCCAAGCTTTCAAAGTCAGCCGCAGTTCGGCAATAGCGCTGCCGGCACCAGCACGACGCCGAACCAAACAAATCCCACTTTACTACCCCCGATTTCCTTACCGCAAAGACAGAGCGCAGCTCGCAGTCTGCGCATCGAGCTCGATGACACGCCAAATCTCATACCGGGCCTGAGAGGCGTCGGCGGTCCTAGCTCGCCATCAAATTCCGAAGGCGAAGACGTCATGGATGAAGTAGCGGCCGGTGCTACCCCGACACGCATTCACCAGGTCCTCAATGACGGCCTGATCAACAGTCCCCGTGTAGCCGCCGCCCGCGCTCAGCTCGGCATCTCCAAAGCACTTTATGCAGCGGCTACAGCCATGCCCAACCCGGTTTTCTTCCGAGATGAGTCTTTTGGTGAAGGTGTTCGTCGTGTCGGTCCGCAACAGACCCTTGAGCCGCCGTGGAAATTGGCCTTCCGCCTCCTTGCCGCCAAGCGCCAGGTTCAGGAAACCAAACTTGAAATTTTGGGCACTCTCTGGACTTTCCGCAATAACGTACGCCGGGCTTATACTGAAGTAGTCGTGGCACAGGAAACTTTGCAAACATTGCAAGACCTTTCGGAACTGGCCCACAAACTCCTTGCCGTCACGCAGAAGCGCTTTCAGAGTGGTGCAGTCCCCGAACTCGACGTTTTGAAAGCTCGCCTTGCCGCTTCCCAGGCCGATATAGATACTGCCCAGGGCCGCATGCGCGTTACCAGAGCCAGACAACAACTAAATATCATCCTCGGCCGTCCTTATAACAATCCGATCTCAGCCACCAGACTACCTACTTTTGAAGCCAAGGCGGAAAAAAGCGAATTACTTCCGGATTACAGCACGCCATTTGCTCCCGTGAACGATTTCATTAGCGAAGCTTTTGAGAACAGATTAGAACTGCGCCAGAACACTCAACTGATTAAACTCAATCAAGCTCAGCTCTATGGTGCTTACGGCAATATGTTGCCCAATCCACAGGTGGCCTACGGACATTCGACCAGTACAAACTTGCCATCCGGTCCAAAATTAAACAGCCCCTTCTTGACTCTCAACATTGAGATGCCTGTCTTCACCTATTCACAGGGCGACATCGCGCGCTTAAAAGCAAACGGCAAGCAACTCAAACTGCAGGCTGATGCAATCAAAAATCAAATCACAGCCGATGTCACCGCCGCCTACAACACATTGATGACCGCCCGCAATCGATTGAAAACATATCAAGATCACGTCCTTGCCGACTCAGCCGAAGTAGCGCGTCTGGCCAGACGCAGTTATGAAGTTGGCCAATCCGACATCAACGCCACCTTGCTCGCTCAGCAAGCGAACTTCCAGGTGCGCAGCGACTATCTCAACGCTGTATCCAATTACCAGAGCGCCATGACAGACCTGGAACAATCAATCGGAGAACCACTCGAATGATAAAAGCCGCACTCAACAAAAATCACCTCCTAAAGCAATATGCCCTGCGCACCGCGGCCGGTGCCATCGCCATGCTGATTGCCGGCACGAGCAGCATCACCACGGCGCAAGCAGCCAATCTACGCTTCACTCCTCAACCGACAATCAATGGCGGCGCTATTTTTGGTCGCATACCGCTGAGTAAATTCGGCACTCTCGAGCTGCCGCGCGGCCGGGTAACGTTCAAGTCTCATACAGTAGAAATCAGTGCCGTCGCCGAATACCAATTTGAAAGACAAACTGTGCTGACCGGTCCAATTATAAAATGCTCCTGCATTAACACCGGAAAGCAGTCAGTCGTCAATGGCATCGCTTATTTTCAAGATGGCGAATGGTTGCGCTATATCGACGGCAGCGCCCCAGACAAAATCACCACCTACAACAATACTTATAGCGGCCAGATTACGGCTCTCAAAAATGGTTTCGTCGAAATCACCTCAGGCGGAACAGTACAAAATATTCCGACCGATCAGATTGTCTCCGTCGTTTCTCCACGTGCTTACAATTTCAGTATGGCCGTTACAAATTATCTTTCAGTACCCCAGGGCGAGCCAATCTCTGGTGACACGACGCTGGTTTCGATGAAACCGAGCGCCGATGTAATCACGCTCTCGGTCGTCAAACACGATCCACTCATGGCAGGCGATGGCGATATGAGCAACAAAAAACTTGTACTGCTCGGCACTGCCCTGACGGCCGTTCAAATCGCCCAATTTATCCCGATGGCCATCGTCTTCGGTCCGCTCCGTAACCAGCAAGTGCAGCAATACCATTCACGCATGGCCAACTGGTACGCTCAGGAAAACTTTCAGAACGCTTTCACCTCTAATGGCGGCGTCATTCCGATTACCCCATACGCACCCGGTGCCACAGCAGCAGGCGGCGGTCTCTAAACCCTCAGCACAAGCACGGGTTTAGAAGCTTCGTCGAGAATTAGCCCAAAAAACGGGCCAGATAAGGCGCCGTCCGGCTGCTTTTGACGGTGGCCACTTTTGTCGGTATCTCGGCAGCGACAATATTGCCACCCTCGTCTCCAGCACCCGGTCCGATATCGATCACCCAATCGCTGCCAGCGACGACACGCATCTCATGCTCGACGACGATAACAGTATTGCCGGACTGCACCAGTCCTTCGAGCTGTGACATCAATTTTTCGACATCGTGAGGATGGAGACCGGTGGTCGGCTCGTCCAGCACATAGAGCGTCTCGCCCCGGTGGATACGCTGCAATTCGGTGGCCAATTTAATTCGCTGGGCTTCTCCACCGGAGAGCTCGGTGGCTGGCTGACCGAGGCGCAAATAGCCAAGGCCTACTTCACGCAGGACATGGAAAGATCTACGCAGAGCCGGTTCATCGGCAAAAAATTCATAAGCGTCATCAACTGTCAGGCCAAGCACATGAGCGATATTTTTGTCGCGATACTTCACCTCGAGGGTTTTGGCATTGTAGCGAGAACCCTCGCAGGTCGGGCAGGGAGCATAAACACTCGGCAAAAATAAAAGCTCGACCATGACAAAACCTTCGCCTTCGCACTTTTCACAACGCCCTTTGGCGACGTTAAAGGAAAAGCGCCCGGCATCGTACTTGCGTGAACGAGCCATTTTTGTGGCGGCGAAAATCTTGCGGATATGATCGAACAATCCGGTATAGGTAGCGAGGTTGGATCGAGGCGTACGACCAATCGCTTTCTGGTCTACGACAACCAGACGCTTGACGCCGTCCATACCACCGCTGACCGTGCCACCCACCGGAGCGAGGGCAACCCGCTCGAGTTCTTCGCCCTCCTCTTCCTCGACGGCAACCGGATGGCCAAGTGCTTCACCGACCAGCTCGACGAGAGCCTGACTGACCAGACTGGATTTGCCAGAACCGGAGACACCGGTGACAGTGGTGAAACATCCAAGGGGAAAAGAAACATCAAGGCCGCGCAAATTGTTGCGGGTGACACCGCTCAATTTCAACCAGCCTTTTGGCTGGCGACATCTGGCGCCATTACCATTACCATTGCCATTGCCATTGCCATTGCCATTGCCATTGCCGTTGCCGCCGCCTTTACTACCATCAAAAGGCCCCGCTCTAAAAAGATACTGCCGCGTGTGCGATGCTTCCACCTGGGCCAGGCCCTCGGGTTTGCCGCTATAAAGTATGTAACCGCCCTGCTCACCGGCCGCCGGACCGACATCGACAATCCAGTCGGCGTGCTTGATCACATCCAGATCGTGCTCGACGACAAAGAGCGAATTGCCCGCCCCTTTCAATTGCTCGAGGGCGTCGAGCAGCGCCTCGGTATCGGCAGGATGCAGACCAGCCGAAGGTTCGTCGAGCACGTAGACAACACCGAACAAATTAGAATGCACCTGTGTAGCCAGACGCAGACGTTGCAACTCACCGGGAGAAAGCGTCGGCGTGCCGCGATCCAGGGCCAGATAGCCGAGGCCGAGATTGAGCAAGACATCGATACGGGCACTCAAATCTTCGGCTATACGCCTGGCGACGATCGCACTTTGAGGCTGTTGCTTGGCCATTTTCAAAAGGCCTGACGCACTGCCGTCTGCGTAAGAGGCGAAGATCGCCCCGAGCTTTTTCAAAGGCTGATTGCTCATCTCGGCGATGTCGAGGCCGGCGAAGCGCACTGAGAGTGACTCTTTGCGCAAACGCTTGCCGTGGCAAGAGCGACATTCAGTGCTGACCATGTACCGAGCGACGCGCTTTTTCATCGCCGCACTTTGCGTATTGGCAAAATTATAGAGCACATGCCGTTTGGCGCTGGAAAAATTGCCGTGATAGCTTGGTTCCATTTTGCTCTTCAGTGCACGCTTCACTTCTTTAGCATCAAATCCAGCGTAAACCGGCACGACAGGCTGATCATCAGTAAATAAAATCCAGTCGCGGTCTTGCTTTGGCAATTCGCGCCAGGGCTTATCGATATCGTAGCCAAGGGTGACGAGCATGTCCCGCAGATTTTGCCCGTGCCAGGCCGGCGGCCAGGCGGCCACGGCGCGCTCGCGGATAGTGAGCGTATCGTCGGGCACCATTGATTGCTCGGTCACTTCATACATCCGCCCGAGACCGTGGCATTCCGGACAGGCTCCCGATGGAGTATTGGTAGAAAAATCCTCGGCATGCAACATTGCTTGCCCGGCCGGATAATCGCCGGCGCGAGAATATAGCATGCGCAGCAAATTGGACAAAGTAGTCACGCTTCCGACGGATGAGCGCGTCGTGGGAGTGCCGCGTTGCTGCTGCAGCGCCACCGCCGGAGGCAGACCATCGATTTCGTCTACCTCTGGTACGGTCATCTGATGGAAAAGCCTGCGAGCATAAGGCGAGACTGATTCCAGATAGCGCCTCTGCGCTTCGGCGTAAAGCGTGCCAAATGCCAGCGAGGATTTGCCCGAGCCGGACACACCGGTAAAAACGACGAGGGCGTCACGCGGGATATCCAGGTCGACATTTTTCAGATTATGCTGCCGAGCACCACGCACCCGCACAAATCCGTCGACAGGACGGGCAAGGGCTGACTTTTTTGCGACCGACTGAGATTGTTTCACGGCTGACTCGAGGTTATGGGATACCAACATTTGAGGCGGTAAGCACTGCCTCCGAGGACAGCTTAGCAAGATTTTTGCTTTTTTTTATTTCGTCACGGATCAGTCACAGCTCAATCACACCTTCAGCACGCGCTGACCTTATATTGGTCACACAAGCAACCGGAACGGTCGCACCACTGATTACCCGAGCCTCTTAAAAAAGTTGCTGCCTTTTCTATTTAATATGAGGAAACGCCACATGTCAGAAGCGCATCATGAGCTCCAGAGTGAAAGCCACAGAGCACCAGGCAACCATCCTACCGACGTCACCTCAAACAACTTACTACATTCTACTTACGACAGGCCGGATGCCACAGTCAAACCGATCGAGCCGGCCAGCTTTCTCAAAAATCCCGCTCAATTTCTCGGTACTCTATCTGACCACTTCAGCCAGATTGCCGGCAAAGATACGGGCCTGATCACCAGGGAAGACCTGCTCAAGTACATAAATACCGCCGACGACCATATCAGTCGCAATGCTGCTCGCATCGCCGTCGCTCACTTCGACGAGCTCAATCACCTGGCGAAGGTGCCGGATGCCACCCATAAAGGCAAAGACACGCACCTGGTGAACGGCCGGGAAGTAAAAGGGATCACGGCCCAGGACCTTAACGCCGCCCTCAATTTGGAGGCCGGCAATACCAGCCCTTACGGCAATCGTTTCAATCGAAAAGCCCTGACCGCAGAAATCGGCACGGATCTGGCAACAGTAGGTCTGGCTGCAGCCACCGCCCTGACTGTCGAAATCCCACCTCTAAGCTTCGCGCTCGGGGCAGCAGCCGTTGGCGTGTTTGCCGGCGGCATGGTCGGCACGAACATCTTGTCCGATGACAACTCTTACGCCAAAGCACAAGCTCGTAAAGAACAGAGCGTATTCGCCAGCTGGAACGAAATCAACGGAGGCAACCTCCCCGGCAATCGCGAAGAAAGATACTTGCCTGGCATTTATTAACGAACGTAAGCCGATTACAAAGCGAGCAATAATGGCATGGTTAAGTTGAGACACCGGAGCGCAAGAGGATCGACTGATCGACCTGCAAGAGGCGAGAGAATTAGACGATCGCGGCTTTTGGAAAGACTCCCTGAGCGCTTATATCGACGTGGTCGCGACGCTGGATAGTGAAATCAGCGCCGGCAAAGACTTTTCGCCGATCAACGGTCGCACAAAAGACCTGGAGATGGCCGAAACACTCTGGCGCCTCGGGCGCATGCAAAAACGCACCGGTCACTTCGCCGACTCCGAGCAATGCTTTACCCGCTCGATCAGCATTTATGAAACGCTGGCGCTGGGCGACAAACCTGAAATCTGCCGCGCCCTCAACGAATGTGCCCAACTCTATTTGCTGCTATTCCAGTTTCCAGCGGCCGAAACACTCTTAAACCGGGCCACGACGATCCAGGCAGAGCATCTGGCTGAAAACGACGCCGACTTTGCCTTAACCGTGCATAACCTGGCCAAACTGGCTTATCTGCAGGGTGATCCGCGCCGGGCCATGCAGTTGACCGAGAAGGCACTGACAATCAGACGCCATACTCTTGGTGAAGGACACAGCGACACCGGCGAATCCCTCGAAGTGCTGGGCTTTCTTCTCAAAAACGCCGGCAAACTGGACCAGGCGGAGGAGACCCTATTTAAATCACTGGAGATTCAAGAGCGCAATCTCGGCAAAGATCATCCGGTCACGGCATCGTGTCTCGACAGTCTGGCCGAAATTTTGCACCATCGCAAAAAATATTCGCGGGTCGAGGCACTGCTCCAGCGCGCCTGCCGCATCATCGAAGAGCGAGTCGGCGAGGAAACCAATGCTTACGCCGGCACGATGAACACCCTCGCCATGTACCATGTCCGCCAGGGCCAGCTGAACGAAGCTGTCGTCTACGCCGAGCGCGCCCTCAAAATCGCCGAGAAGATTTTTGGCCCGGAACACATCATGCTCGCCGCCCTCGTTAATAACCTGGCGGTGCTGTACCGCTCCCTTCACCGCGAAAAAGACTGCGATGCAGCAAATGAACGCGCCAAAGCCCTCTTGAGGATGCGCCTGGCAAGAACCGAGGGCAGCAGCCTGCAGGCGCTCGTCCTGCTTGCCGATAAGCTCTCCCTGCAAACAGAATACAAAGAAGCTCTCGAGATGCTGGAGCGAGCCGAGGCAGTGGCCGGCAAACAGCACGGCGAAAAAAGCCTCAAAGTCGGCGAAGTGATGCACTCGAAGGCGGCTGTATATTTCAATACCAAGGACTGGGCCGCAGCCGAGGATTGCTACATTCAGGAAATCGCCATCATGGAGACGCATCTGCCGGAAGGCTGCCTTGAACTAGCCCTGCCGTTGCGGATGCTGGCTGCGACAAGGCTTAAACAGGGCGACAAGCCTATGTTCGAGTCCCTGCGCAACCGGGCCCGCGCCATCGAACAAAGGCACGGGATGGAAGACTATGCCCTCGTCGTAATGCGCCGAGAATTCGAGTCGCTCAAAAGCCGTGTAGGCGCGGACCACCCATCAGTCACGGACAAGCATCGAGAGATGGCGCTCATCCAGCAGCAGCACGGAGATGACGAATCGGCAGCGCGTAATCTCGAAGCCTACACCCATCGCCGCGGCCGTGAATACGCGCCGAACGGCACTGAATTTCTCAAAGACTTGATCAGCAGTGTCTTGACCATACAGATTAAAACCGGCAAAAAGGAAGAAGCGGTTAAAATCCTGGCCACAGCCACAGAGACGATGCAAGCGGAAAAAATGAAAATGGATCTGCTCGCCTCATTCTATCTCTTGCAGGCTCAATTGCTCACGGAAGAATGGCCACCAGCCTTGAGTACAGCCCGTACACTGCCGGCGCTCTGCACCTCCAAAGAAAAAGCGCGCATCATCGAGATCATCAAACAAACGATGATCAAGAGCGCAAGCACACTGGAAGAATATGGCCATAAAGCCGAAGCGGATGAGATCCGAGACATCGCCCAGGCCATGCACCCGGCCGACGGATAAATCAAGGTCCAGAAGTTAGATTTTTAGCGTCGCTGATTTTAGGAAACTCTATCCCCATCTTAGCCGGCGTCGTCGGATCGACAGCGTAGAAAACTACTGTGTTTGCTGTCAGGCGTCCATTTCTGTCCTGGGACATGCCGGGTGCACGCCAGCACAGCATCGACCTGCCGGCGAAGTCCAGCTTGAACATTGGCGTCAAAGAAGAACGCACATAGGCCTGCACTACTCTGTTGCGTCCAGTACGCATGATCAAAACACGCTCATTGGTAAGTACGTAATAAGTGTTGGCCGCCATCCTGGCCAGAAAAAGCGGCACCATGCCAAAAACTGCGACTGGAATAAATTGCAAAAGGCCAAAGAAAAAACCGACGAAATCGAAGACACTTCCAAACTCCAGCGAAACGTGATGCCGCAGAACGAGCGCAATCACCAGAGCAATAAGCAACACTGGCAGGCTGACGCGAAAAGCGAACTTGCTATCGGGCTGCCCCTGCCAGACGATAGACTCGCCCCGCTGCAACTCCTCTCGTACAAAAGCAGGCAAACTAGTGCTGGACATTTGCATCTCCGTTAGGATTTTTCCTTGCCTGCTCGTCTTTCTTGATTTGATCTTCGACAAGGCGCTCTACATCCTTGGGTCTTTCGATGCCGATGAAAGACACAGAACTGTTTATAGCGGCGCTTCTGGAATAGGCTGTGTTACCCACGGCAACCGGCATGGTGGTCGGTACAGTCCAGACCAGATCGCCTCTGGTACCATATTCGGTGCGAGTCAAATTGGAGAGCGTCGAATATTCGTACTGCTGTACGGATTTTATTTTGCCGGAAGTGACTACAAGAATGCGGCGATTGGTCACACCATAATGTGTATTTTTCGCTTTTTGATAGGCGAAAAAGGGAGTGGATAGAAGGCCCAGCCCGACAAGGATAAACGGTAAGCCAAAGAGTGGAAATACGAACAACGGACCTGAGGCCTTGCCTCCATGCCAAATCCCGCCCGCGGCCATGACTACCCAGAATACGGCAAAGGCCGTCCAGGGAATGGCAAACAAAAAGATTGGCAAGGCAGCGCGACAAGCGCGTCCGGCATCCGGATGTCCATTCCAGAGGAGCTTTTCACCGCTAGACAATTCGCTATTTAAAATCTGTGAATCAGCCGCAGTCAATCTATTCATTTTGTCTATTCGCCTTTCGCGTTTGCTTCGATATCTCTATAAGTCGATAATATCGGCTGCTAAAAGCCTACCCATCGTTCTACATGAATAATCAACATTTACTTGCACAGACGCTTTGAGAAGCTGACAATCACTTTTAAATCGGCTTTTATTATCAGTGCAATCGGAGTTCAGAATTGAAATTGCCTGCCAAAAAACGACTCAAGAAGCTGACGCTGAAGTTTTTTGGGTGTGCGCTGGCCACGTTGACGCCGGTCGTATTAGCGCAGCCTTCGCAGGCCTTAGACCTCTGCGGGTTGCTCAACAGCCAGGGCAAATGGATAATCAAGCCGGAGTACACCTCGATTGCGCCGCTGGGCAAAGACTATTACCTGGCAATGAAGGTCGATTTCTCAGCCGCAATGGTTCAGAGGCCGTCACAGGCTTCGCTCTTTGACCGCGACGGTAACCCCGTTCGAATTATTATTCCTGATGGCTACAACCTTACCAATATCTTGCTTGCAGAGACAAAGGGTACGGACAATGCACCTGATTATTTTGCCGAAATCGAGAAAGATGGAAACGCCGGAATTTGCGACAAGGCAGGAAAAATAATTATCCAGCCGCAATTTATGGGCGGCATTAGATATAACGAAGGACTGTTTAACGGCCGACTGAAAAACACATTAGAAAACGCCCTTGTAGACCGGCAGGGTCACATCATTGCAAAAATGCCCGGAAGATGGACTACAAGTGAAGGTCCGTACCAAAACGGATTCCTGATTTTACAGGGACGAGAGAGCGGGGCCGACAATTTTGATGAAGTGCATTTTTATAAGAAGAATGGCTCTGAAGCGAACTTTCCCAGGATAAGCAAAACCTCAGGATTTTCACAAGGATACGCAGCAGTGGAACTGGTTGGACTAAATCACGAAGGCGTGGGCTATGGCTTCGTCGATACATCGGGGAAATTAGTCCCAAATCAAAAATTCTTGCATTGCGAAAACTTTGTCGACGGAATTGCTGTTGTCGCTAAAGATTCCAGCACCCAGGAAAACCCATCATGCGGAGCAATTGATCTCTCCTTCAAATTTGTGATTAAACCCGATTACTGGAGAATAATTCATGCTGGCAGAAACAATTGGATTGGCATCAAGGGTGGCAAAAGCAGCCTTTTAAATCAAAAAGGCGCAATGCTGTTTACAGTCGATGGCTATTTAACACCATCGGAAGGCAACTTACTTGCGCTGGATAAAGAGATTCCATCCTCTATTTCCACCCAGGAGAAACCGGCTGGAACCGCCGGCTTCGTAGATTTAGAAGGCCATGTCTTCAAAATGGACAGCTGGCCAGTACCAGGAGTAGTGGCACCAGTTTACGAAAAAGATGAAAATGATGTTTACTGGGCCGGTCTTTTTGACGGTAGAAATTGGCTTACAGAAAAACAATTTCACAAACTCTATCAATTAGCCGATGGCCGCTGGATCGCAACAGGAGAATCACTAAAGTTTGAAACAGCCGAATGGCAATCCCAACAAGATCGAACTGGCCAACTGCGAAAGCTGCTCAGACAATACAACCTGATTGGCATGCCCCGTCTTGAGGTGGAGGCCCTCCTTGGTGTTGAAGAATCCACAAAAGACAGGCTTCGTTACCGTTATGGTCACCGCACCTGCACACGCGGCGGCATTTCATTCGACATCAATCTTTTGAATGATAAAACAATTTCCTGGTCGTTTACAGCCCTGGCCCCGACAGATACATCAAGAACCGAGGACAATACACTCGAGACATATTCCAGCAATGTCATTTTCAAAGACGGCAAATACGTCCCCAAAAGCTGAGCGCAGGAATTAGCCCAGAGGTGTCTAACGATAACTGTACTTAGGCGGAGAATATTTCGTCTCAGCCAAAATCGCTCTCGCCTTCTTTTCCTTGCCGGCTTTCTTGAGCAACTTGGCGTATTCGATGCCAATAAATTCACGGTACATCGGATCGTAGCCTGGCTTAGTAGCGGTGGCCAGAGCCTCGCGAAACAGAGGATCGGCTTTGCTGTATTTCTTTTGAGCGGTTAGCTGGAGAGCCTGAGTAAACAATTCAGAGCCTGACCAGTCCGCTCCTAATCCCTTGGTTTGAGGTAATTGCGAAAAGAGAGAGTATCGGTCAACGCTTCCAAGTTGCGCCAGTTGGCCAGGTGCACTTCTCAGATACAGTTTCTCCTCAGCCATTTCCCGCAGGCGGGGAAAGGGCTCTGTGCTGTCAGAGGGACCGCTCTCCGACAATGTCCAGTCAATATTGAGATTAGACGGCGGCTCCTCCCGCCCCTCATCTTCACCTTTGGCCGCGACGCCGCCCCAGGAGCATAAAAATGCTAGGGCCAGTGAAGCTGCTTTCCAGGCAACTTTCGCCGCATCGCGCAGGCGCCTCAGACCTTTCGGACAATTCTCAAACATAATTGTGCCGTCGGCTCTTCTATAAAACTTCAAGCAAGGCACTTCCCTGACCGCACTCAAAAAGTCTTCGGCCTCGCTCTTACTCATCGCCGACAGATTGTAGACATACTTCGCACAGCCGCCGCAAAAGCGCTTGCTCTCATTGCCGGACATTTTTTCCCATTCGGAGGCGCAGGGGGCGGCGATGGCTAATTTTTCGGCTCTCAGCTTTGGCGCTGACGGCTCTGAGCTGCGCATCTCTGTAACCTCGAAACTACGGGCCGCTATGATACCCCACGCTGAAAGGTGAAAGGGCCCTGGGGTGGCGCTAATTTCATGCGTATTTTCCCCAAAGACGCCTGTGGGGCATGGACTTAATATGATTTCACCCCCTTGTGATAGAAAACTGCATATGGCTCCCGATAACCGCTGTGTAAATCTGCGCACTATAGATAATGCCGACGTGGCAAAAGCCGAAAGCGGCCTTGGTCTTATGTTTAGCGAGAAGCAGGAGTGCGGCCACACTCTAGCCCGCCAGGCCTTTGAAGAAATGGGTCCGAAATCGGTCCGAATCCAAAGTCTGCGAGATTCCGGATTATCACGAACGCCCACGTGATTAACGGATCGTCCAGCACTACAGTCGAGACGAGCTCCGGTGAAGTCTTCAACGCTAAAGTGATTGATGAAGACGAAATAAACGACCTGGCTCATCTGAAACTTTTGGGCATCACTAAAGATCCCAGTCGCTCGGTGACAATAAGCGACGAAAGAGAAATCAAAAGCGGCACTCCCATGCTCGGCGTCGGCCACCCCGGTGGCTATCATGGCGCTATTGTCGCCGACGGCGAAGCGGTCGCTCAGGGTCCCTGGGTGCTCCTTTACGACAAAAGAGGTCAAGCGGAAATGAGTAAGGAGTCCGCGCAATATGCGGCTCTCCATCCAGAACACAAGAAAGATGCAATCGCCGCCCTTCTTGCCGAAAAAATCCTGATGGACACTCCATGGTGGTTCGGGCGAAGCGATCGTCAATGACAAAAACAAAGTGATTGGCGTCGGCGAAGCCATCGACCCGACCTCAACTTTTCTCGGCTATGCAGTACCGGCGACCAGAGTTTCCGACCTGCTCAATCGCAAAGAGAAAGTTTTTAATTTCACATATAAAGGTGAAAGCGCCTTTGACCGCGACCCAATTGCAGTCTCGCTGACCACCGCCACGATAACTGCCGGCGCATATTTCCTGCGCAAATACGCCGCTCCAATTTTAAGAATTGGAGATGCGCCCGATGCTTGTAGACAATTGAGTAACGCGACCAGATCAGATTTGTTTGCGCCGCGCAGTCACTACATAACAGCAGGGCTGACCGATGTAGCAGGCGTAGCAGGTGGCGTCATGTCGCTGATTCCACGCACCCGCATGATTGGCTACGGTGTAGTCGGCGCCAAATTACTCTATGACGAAGCGAAAGCCTTTATGCCGGACACGCAGGTTTTACAAAACGTACATCGCACCAACGGCGATAAGCGCTTACCTTTTCAGTGGGACATTTTCAACAAA
>JAGXAB010000187.1 GCA_018971775.1 Cyanobacteria bacterium REEB67
ATTCAGGCTTTTACCGACCGGTCTACTATTAAACTGGTAAAAAAGAAAAAAGAGCCGGTCGGCGATACACGAGGTATCAGCGACCGGCTCCCAGAAATAAACCACCTTAAACTACGGCTCCTATCAGCTCTTTGAGCAGGTCGGAAGCAATTTTCAAACCCTCCGGACCGCTGTCGTTAGCAACGACGACATCAGGAGATATCGGCTCGCGCACGGTTTGACCACAGTCCCCGAGCCAGTCTCCACCGGGAGCAAACCAGTGCGAACGGGTGATGCTCAAAGTGGCGGTCGTACCGGACAGCTCAAAAATAGCCTGACCGATGCCTTTACCGGCGGTATCAGAACCAACTAGAGAAACCTGACCGGGGATGCCATTCTGGACCAGAGCGGCGACGAAAAGTTCGGCGGCACTGGCGGTACGGCGACCGATCAAAATAACCAGCGGCTTGCCGGCAAGCAAGGCCGGGCGGCGCTCGTACATTTCAGCGGGTTGCGGGCCTGACGGGCTCGTCTCAACGCAAAAAAACTGCTGATCATTGAGATAATATTCACGCCGAATCACACCGACCGGGACGTCTTCCCCACGCCGATCAACGGTTGCCACCAGACCATTCTCGAGAAACAGGCCGCAGGCCTCGATAGCACGGTGCATACGGCCGCCGCTGTTGTGACGAAGGTCCAGCAACACACCGCGGCAATCGGCAATTTTGGCAGCGGCTGCGGCGATTTCTTCAGCGACCGAATCATGGTCGAAGCTGAGAACGCGCAGATAGCCGATACCGCTCGGGGTCAAAAAGCTGGTCACGGCAGCGGGAGAGGCTTCGACAGCAGCCGCGGCAGCAGTAGCGCCAGGCAATTCGCCAACGGCAGTCGTGGAAGCGGCCTCGACAATCTCGGTGTAAGAGTCTTTCAGAGAAGTGAGCATGCGGCGGGCGCAGGCCAGGGCGGAAGCTTGATCGATGATTTCTTCATCGAAGCAATGCTCCCACTTCGGCCAGTCAGCCAGACGCTCGACAGCAAAGAAATTGGCGCTGACGGTGCGCCAGATTTCGTGGTACAGAGCGCGCGCGGCAGAGCCGGCGCTTACGTCCGTTTTCATAGCAAGACTCCTTTCGCTGGAGTTGATACTGGTTAAGACTGAGGTAGTGACTTGGGATGGCAGTACTTGTAGACTTCTTCGTCAAGCAGGAAGCAGAGCACGCCGTTCAACCTGGTGGTGACGCCGTGTTCATGTTCCTTTTCGACAACGAGGACATCGCCGACATTGCAATAGACGTGGAAGCTTTTTTGAGCGGAGGCCGGCAAAAAAGCTTTCTGCACGGTCAGGGTTTGCTGAGCCATTTGTTCTCCTCTGCCGCATGGGCAAAGAACGAGCAGTTAAACCAAACCGGAAGCCAGGACACAGCACCACCGACGATACCTACAGGTATGTTCTGAAGATGGAGCGAGCCCTGGGTTCAAGATTAGATTTAGTTGCTTATGGTTTGAAAAAACTCTTGAGATTTGAAAGAAGTGGTTATTAATTGTAACCTAGCAGGTGGGCAGGGGCAGAAGCATCTATCTCTGACAGCGCTTTGCTTTAAATAAAGTCAAGAGACCGTGGCCAGCCACAAACACTCCGGCGATAAATATCGACTGGACGGACCACTTTACAGCAGGCAAATCGATGCCTGCTCGACAGGCCAGCACCACTTTACAACCACCATCCTATCGTTTCTCTCTCGCGCAGCGAGCGCTAATCGTCAAGACTGAGATTTGAAGAAGCTGAGATCTAATCAATCTCCTTGAGAAGAGCCCGTAAGAATTCATAGAGTGAGCTGCCTTTCTTACAACTTTTTCTCTCAAAGCAATTTTCTAAAACCGTCCCGAGCCCCAGAGCACCATTCCAATCCATAGCAGTCCGGCCTGGCCGTGCTGTGGGTGCTTGCCTTGCGGCGCAGGAACGAAGAAAGGATATCCATGGAAATCGTCTACCTGATCATTGCCGTCGCGGTCGTTCTCTTCCTCTTCTCCCTGACTTCGCCGCGTGCGTCGATGGGCTCGCGCTCTTCTTTCGCTCGCGCCGATGACCTGATCATGAAGGCCGAATCCAGGCATGGGAGAGCGAAAAGCCCAATTTCACTACTCTGATCACGCGCACCCTCGCCGAGATCGACGAGCGCTCGCCCCGTTAACAACCTCTTCTAAAAGGACTTCGCAATGTTCGCATTCTTCGGTGCCACACTGGTCGGCATGATTGCCCTCTTCCTGGCGATTCTCGTCATCATCTGCTGGGTCTATGGTCTCGTCCTCTCCCTGCGCGCCAGCCTGCTGCTGACGCTGCTCTGCTTCCTCGTGCACGTGCCCTTTGTCATCTTCGGCCTCGTCAAATGGGGATTCGGTGTAGACTTGCCCAGTGAGATCGTCGCCGCTCTTCGCGGGCGCGGCTCTCATTAGCAGGAGCAGCGGACAGAGGAAAATCGCTTTGAGCGCTGACGGCAAAACGCAAAAAAAGGACCTTTCCGCAGACTGCACCTCAATGCTCGACGCATTCGGCCTGGTACTCGACCGCCGCTTTGAGCCGCACTTTTTGAAAGCGGATCAAGCCTCCGAAGTGATCAGGGTCTATTGCACTTTCGCCACCGGCAGTAAGGCATTCGTGCTTAAACGTCGTCCGGTTGAAGCTCTAGCCTACCCGGCCGAGCTGACCGCAGGCCTGGAAAATTTGCTTGACGCTCACGCTGACCGCAAGCTTTTTCCGCAACGCCGCCGCGCCACTACCGGCAGTACCGCAATAGTCTCCATCAGCGATGGTCAGACCTACTGCATTTCAGCAAGCGAGTATATCGCTGACGCAGCCGTCTACGATTGGCAACAGAGTACGGCCGCCTGGAGCGATTCTCAGAGCTTCGGCGCCGGCCGCTTACTGGCTTCCTTGCACCGGGCAGGACGCCTCGCCTGCGCCGAATTAGGGGCGGATGAACGAACCCTCCTCGGCTCGATTCTGCCTTCGCTGCCGGAGCAATTCGCCGCTCAACTGAGCGATAACTGGCCCACCGAGCGGCGGGCGGCGATGGTGCAAGCCCTCAATGAAGCAATCGCCACTCTGAGCAAAGAAACCGATGAGAGCGAGGGAAATGACCGGACAATCGTGCACGGCGATTTCCATCCGGGCAATGTGCTCTTTATCGGGGCCGAGGCTCAATACGCTATCGACCTCGATTACGCGCACATCGAAAATCCGCTCTACGACCTGGCCTATGCCACCCTCATGTTCGGAGACAAGCGAAGCGACGCGCTACTGCGCGGCTATCAATCGGAAGCCACTTGGGAAGGCGCCTCGTCGATCGATTCAAAAAAATTCGACTGTTATAGAAAAGCAGCCGCAGCACTAATTTTGCTCTGGCTCGAGGCGGATCAGTCCGCAGTCGAAAGCGATCGCGACCAGCTGAAAAAGCGACTGGCAGACAGAATTCGCCGAACTTGACTTTGCTTGACTTTGCCTGACTTTGAAAGGACTGCCGCTCAGCAGACCCATTTTTTCTGAACACCCTCAAAGAAGTTCCCACGTTTTGACGCAGTGCTCTTATTAAAGAGGCGCGTCATAGCTTCAGAGCACCGTGCCTGAAGCTGCTCGAATACTTCGCCTTAAAGCCCTCATTATCATGATCAAAATCGCATTCCGCATCGCCCTCACCGCCCTCATCTTCACCTTCATTTTTCCGATGATCAGCGGCGTCCATTTCACCGGTGAGTTCTGGCCCCAGGGTATCGCCTATGGCCTCCTGATGGCCGCAGTCGCTTACCTCTTCACCTACGTCGTCGGCCTCTTCATCGTCGCTACTCTCGGTATCGGAGCCATCTTCGTGCTCTTCGGCTTCTGGCTGATTCCGGCCATCGAACTGCAAATTCTGGCGCATTTCTTCCCCCAGAATCTCGCCTTCGACAGCTGGGGCAGCGCTATCCTCGCCGGCTTGCTGCTGATGGTAGTCAACATCTTCACGACGATCCGCAGCACTCAGTCGACGAACCAACGCTAACAGCACGGGTAAACTCGGCAATGAGCGCAATGGAGCACCTGTTGCAAATCCTGCGCCATAGCCGGAATAACTGATTTTTCCGGAAGAAGGGAGCGCGCATGTCGCACTTCCTTCTTTCACTGCTTCCGTCCTTGCTTCTTTTCTTCTTTCCTTGCTTCGCGACAACCGCATCCACGCTCAGCCTCGGAACATTCGAGGCCAACCGGAGCTGAAACCAATGTCCAACAAAACGTCACCCCTCATCCGTCTCGCCGCCTCCTTTGCCGGCGCCCAATTCGCAGCCAATACCGTCACGCTCGCTCTCCTTTGTGGGCCTTACGCGACTCAAGAGGACGGTGCCACCCTGATCAGCTTCCTCGGCGCCACCGCCCTGGCCGCACTGTTCTTCTCCGTGCCGACCGTCTTCCTGCGAGCCTTCAACGCCTCCACACGCACAACGATGCTGCTCGTCGGCACCCTGGTCAACTTCGCCCTCTGCAGCGTCCTGTTTGCGCTCTGGAAAAATAGCAACTACGACTCCGCCTACAGCAACGGCCTTATTGCCTTCTTTGGCCTCATTGTGCCAATGATCGGTATTGCTCGCCTGACCATCTATGGTTCTGATCTCGTCTTGCAAAAGTTCGATACGGAGCTAGAGCGCTGAG
>JAGXAB010000188.1 GCA_018971775.1 Cyanobacteria bacterium REEB67
TTGCCTCGGCATAAAAAGGTTGCACAGATTGCAGCGAAGCACTACCGGTACCGACCGCACCACCTGCAGTGTAGGCATCGGCAAAGACCTTAAAAGCGGTAACGCTGTCATTCAAGCCAAAGCTAACTGTTGCCTCGCCCGTCTGCTCATCGGTTTTGACGCCGGCATTCCAGAAGAGTGTTTCGGTAAAGTCAACACGGTCCGGCGATGAACGACCGACCCGCACGGGGTTGGCAAACTCGCGCACGACGGCAATAGAAGGAAAGACGCTTATCCCGCCCATTCTCGATCGCGATGACCGTCTACGAGCCGGCACATTACTCTGCGAGAAAGAAATATAACGGTCCAACCCACCATCACCGTCGTTATCCGGTATCGGCGCTCCTTCAGGCAATGTCGGCAATGTTTTTTGATGACGCTCGGCGCGACTGGAAGTGTAATGACGTTCGTCAATGACGGTCGGCTCAACCTGAAAAAAATTGGCATCTCGCGGGGCGGCAATATTTCCAAGCAGGCACGCTGCTCCATTCTGATTGCCAATTCCTGCGCCGATAGCTTCTGAATTTCGACCTCTCAACTCCCATTGTTTAGCAGCCGTTCCGCTTCTCCTGAAACCTTGACCAAATTCAAATGATTGTTGTGGGACCATGCCAGCAGGCTTTAGATGTACCGCCCTGGCAGTCGGCAATACCAGGACATCACTGCCCGCGACCGGTGGCGCTATTGCGAGTGCCAAGACGCGCTTGGCGGCATCACCATTTTCTCGAAGAAATTTGGCCGCGTCCACAAAAGCAAAGCGGCGCCATCCCTGGGTACCCAACAACAGATCGGTATCGGCTGCAGCTTTCGGATTGGCGGAGTCGAGATAAATCTGCGCATCGGCAAGGTCTTTCACCTCCGGTTCGAGGAAAACCATAACCGGCAATCTCGGTGCCATCTCACGCTTTTCGATCAACTCCAGCACGCTATCGTCCGTAACAGTCAATCCAACAACAGCAGATACCGGCTGACCGTCAGCATCGGTGGTGCGGACAGTTACTTTGGCGCAATCGCCAGGCACGTAAGTTTTGCGGCCGGGTATGATCGATACGTTAATTGGTTTTGCCGGCTGGCGAAAAATCAAACGCTCAGCTAAAGGCACGCCCTTATCGTCCCAGACGGTCACAGTCAAAACACCGTCGACATCAGCAGGCGTATCAAATGAAACGGTCTGTAGCGCAAAGCTGTCGGTCTTCGACTGTTTAGCTTTCTCCACTGTTCCGACTGCACACTCGGCTTCACGCTTGGCGAGAGTTACTTTGAAATGCTTGTGAGTAGAGCCTACTTTTACAGAGATGAGGTCACCTTTTTTGAAAATGTCTTTGTCGGTGCGGACGACTGCACCGTGCACTTTACTCTCAGGTAGTGGATATTTTGTCTTGATGCCTGTCGGCTCTGAGACAGTCAAATAATAGTTTTTACCAGTTTGGGGTGTAAATTCAAATCGGCCGCGACCTTCGTGTTCGGTGCGAAAGTCACAGACTACCGAAGACGAAGCGCCGTTGTCCTGCATCACTTTGCCTACCAGATCGGCTGGCTTGCCATTTGGTTGGTGAGCCTGGATATAGACACGATTTTTGTATCCTGAAACCAAATCCCCACCTTCCGGATAGATTTTCAGGTCAACAGTCTGCAGCAAAATCGGAATAGTTTTAGACGCGGTTTCAATTACGCCACCATCAGCAATGGTAAGCGCCAATGTCCCTTCACCGCGGGCAATGAGTTTGGGCAAATCAAAACTTACGGAACAATTCCCCAGACTGTCTACAGTGGTCGTGCCACCATCTATTTCAGTACCGTCGACTACAGCCTGGACAGTCACTTTTGCTCCAACGGGAGCGCCACCCTCGGCGCGCTTAACGTCAAGGCTGGCTGTGACTTTATCGCCAGGACCATAACCATCGCGCAAAAAGACAATCTGAGATTTCAGCCTCGGTGCACGAAATGTCCTGATGTCAAACTTTCGCTCGGCCGGAGCATAGCCGCTTTCCGGGTAGCTGGCAGTCACTGTATACTGGCCGCCGGCCTGAGCGGCAGGGACAGTCCAGGCAAATCCCCAGACACCGTTTTCCGTCTGCGCCATGCCGGTAGCAACAGTTTCACCGCTAAATCCTTTTACCTGGATAAGAGCTTGCGCTTGCTTTGTCTCAGGCAAAGGTTTGTGATTGGCAGCGTTTAGAAGCACGCCGCGGACATAGACAGTCTCAGTGCCACGATATATCGGCCTGTCAGTACTGACAAAAGTCTGATATCGCTCGGGACCGCCTAGAGCTGCCGTTGTCCCTTTTACAACTTGATCTGTCTTAGTAGGTTTATCTGGTTTATCCGCCTTGACCGCTTTGGCGGACTTTCCCGAATGCTTCGTCAACTCGCTGGCACAGAGCCGTCCTAGAGACAAATCAGAGAACACGAAAAGGAAGGCAGCACAAACACACATCAAGCGACGATACATCTACTAAGACCTCAAAAACGACATCTCACTTACAACCTCAGCGTGCTCTCGCACACTGAAGAAAGTTACTAAAAGCCAACTATATGGCTGCCACAAAGTCAGTTAGTTTGCAATATTTTTGTGAGCATTGTGTGAGGATATTGGCGAAAATGCCATCAGCTATTATTTTCAGCAAGGCTTTGCTATCAGTCCAAGAGCATGCAAGAGGCCGAACACATCAGGAAGCGGCAGCAACCAGTAAAAGCTGCTCCTTTTCCTGTAACTCTTTTTCCAAAAGCCCCAGGCGGGGCACGACGACCTCTTCTGTATAACGGATAAAATGATGGCCCGTGATGGCGCGACATAAGGCAAACAGCCATTTGTCCGGATGATTTCTCAAAACCCAAAACATAAACTTCCAATAGTGCTTACGGTCCTTGTCGAGCATGCCAAGCTTAACGAGTGCACCAATCAGAGGAAATAGATATTTGATTTTTGTAGTCATGTTCAGGCGACCAAGAGTGCGCGCTGAGCTGCCTTTTAATGCACCCATAAGATCACGCAGACGACCGAAGAAATTTTCGGGAGTATAAAGAGTCGATAAAATATGGCGATAACCACGCACCAGTGTCAGTGCCGGCAGCTTGGTGGCAAAGTTACAAAAATCAAATGTGTCTCCTTCCCATTCGCCCTCGATACGGCCTTCTAATCGCAGGCGATTAAATAACTGCGTATTTGGCATGGCGTTTAAAGGAGCAACGTGAGCCATGGGAATATTAGCTGCAGTGATGAATTCGATCTGGCGCTCGAAGATGTCTTCGGTGTCGCTGTCGAAGCCGACAATAAATCCTGCCATCACTTCCATACCGTGCGACTGGATTTTATGTACCTTGCCAAGCATGTCACCTTTGATATTTTGATACTTTTGCGTTTCTCGCAGACTTTCTACTGACGGACTCTCAATGCCAATAAAGACCGAATGAAAACCAGCCTGGCTCATCAGCTCTAAAAGCTCGTCGTCGTCAGCCAAATTGAGGCTAGCTTCGGTGTATAGCCAAAAGGGATATTCATGCTCTTTCATCCACGTAATCAACTCAGGCAACATCAGCTTAACGTTTTTTTTGTTGCCGATAAAGTTATCGTCTACAAGGAAAACTTCACCGCGAAAGTCCAGGTCGTAGAGGATCTGCAATTCGCTCAAGATCTGGTGAGCCTCTTTCGTGCGTGGCCTTTTACCGTATAAATAGGTAATATCGCAAAATTCACAGGCAAAAGGGCAGCCTCGTGAAAATTGCACGCACATATGCGTATAGGCATGAATGTCCAAAAGGTCAAATCGAGGCAGAGGCGTCAGGGTGATATCAGGCTTTTCACCGCCGGCATTATAAACGCGTTGGGCGCATCCAGCTGCATAGTCTTTAAAAAATGGCGGCAGCGTAATTTCACCTTCATCCAAAATCAGGTGATCGGCATCATCAAATTTTTCCGGACTTGAAGTTGCATGAGGACCGCCGACTACGGTCGGCACACCGGCCTTATTGCAACGGCGGATCACCTCTTTCATTGATGAATGCTGAATCACCATGCCGCTTATGAAAGCAAGGTCTGCCCATTCAAGATCTTCATCACTGACTGCTCCAGTTATATTGAGATCGACCAGGCGTAGGTTCCATTCCTGCGGGCACAACGCCGCCACCGTCAACAAGCCAAGTGGGGGCATAAATGCACGCCGACCAATCAATTTGACTGAATACTGTCCGCCCCAATATGTCAATGGAATCAGCGGCCAAATGAGAAGGGTATTCATAGTCGAAGTCAGGCTCCTGCCGGGTGGGGAACAGCGAAACTGAAGGCGTCGCAATGACGCAACTCTCAACTCGCCGGATAAGGTTTCCAATTAGCTGAGCATGCAGTCCCGAGGCGTGGTCGGACGACCCAGGTTACAGGTGCGAGCGGATCTAATTCATCCAGAGCCCCGCCCAGTAGCACGACAGGCACAAAGGCCAAAAGTTCCCGCTGAGCGCCGCCCAGTTTATGGACGCTTGGGATATCGGGTGCAGTCTTCGAGCACGTGCAAATAGCCTTGCGTATTCAAAGAATTTTGCGCATATCCCGGATTTTTCATAAGGAC
>JAGXAB010000189.1 GCA_018971775.1 Cyanobacteria bacterium REEB67
TGGCCGCATCTGGTTCAGCAATCCGAAGAATTCCAGACACGGCCACACCAGTGACAAGCTAAACAGGACAGAACATCTGCAGACCGTATTTGGCCAGGTGCGCTAGGTCTGTCGGCAACTTATTCGACTGCCTGAGCTGAGCACAAGCCTCTTTGCGTATGTCGACGAGCATGCCGGCCGGATCATCAAGGCAAGTACAATTGGGAAATTCCTGCTTTGTCTCGGCAATCAGACGCAGGGCATATTCGGTCGTCTCTTTAATTTTGGCGGCATAGATCTCAAATTCGAGGGCCCAGACTATATTGATCATGACGATAAACTGCTTTGGACCGGCATCCCATTCGCCGTGTTCTTCTTTCATCGATTCAGATTCCTGCGTCCAGTTGATTGCTTCCTGAAAATGATGCTGGACTTTCTCCCAAAAGGGATTTTGATCTCGGGCAGTTTTGAGCAAAGCCAATTCATTGCGAATCTGATTATCGTCATCGCGATTGAGCTCGATGATGTGATCGATGAGCCAGTTCTTGGATTGATTTTGTAGCTGTTCTTTGAGATTGTGCATTTGGCGCTCCATTGTAAAAGTGCTCGCAGCCTTGAAAGCAGCGGACAAAAGTTAGCAGCGAAACGCCACTTTGGGTCAAAAAAACGCGGCTAAAAAGAAGTAATTGATCGCAGGGCACAATCGACGCATATAAGTAGAAGGCCCTACTTCCCGTGTATCGTTAAATTTACTTCCGATTGACACGCGCATTTAGCTCGCTTATGTTGGAGTCATGTCAAATTCACTCAAGTCTATCGCCGCCACCAATCTGCTGGGCCTACTGCTCCTGGGCGGACTGCTGCTGGACAGCAAACGATAGACAGAGTTACCTGCAAGACACGCTTCTTCCAAGGCTCTGTATCACACAGAGCCTTTTTTGTTTGATCCGACAGTTGTTTCATCCATATAAAGGACCAGTATGAATACCAACGGCGATAAAAACGACAGCGTCATGAAAAGCGCTAATGAAACCGTAAACAACAGCCGGCACGTCAAAATTTTCGACACCACTCTCAGAGACGGCCAGCAGTGCCCGGGCGCGGGCATGAGCATCGAGCAAAATTTGCAGTATGCCAGGCTCGCCTGCGACCTGCGCGTCGATGTGCTCGAGGCCGGTTTCCCCTCGGCCAGCGATCTTGATTTTCAAATCGTCCGCACCATCTGTGAAGATATCGCCGGCTATGACTACAAACCGACCGTGGCCGGGCTTTGCCAGTTGCGCGAAGAGCAAATCATCCGCACGGTAGAATCGCTCCAGCCCCTGGTCCAGTACAAAAAGGCTCGCCTCCATACATATGTGCCGGTCGACCCAGAGCTCATGCATGCCTCGCTCGGGAAGCTCGCCGACGACAAGGGCCGTATTGTAGAAGACCTCTATCGTCTGACGAAAATGGCTGTGGATAACGGTATGGAAGTGCAGTTCAGCCCCGAGGGCTATTCGCGCGTCGGTGGCAATTTCGACTTTGTCACCGAGCTTATTCGCGCCGCCATCGAAGGCGGTGCCGTCGTCATCAATTGCCCGGACACTATCGGCGGTGCGGCTATATGGGAAGGCGAAGAATATTTCGTGCGCAAGATGTCCAAACACGCGGCGATCATGAAGGCGGAATTTCCCGAGCGCGAGATCACCTGGTCGGTGCATTGCCACAATGACTTTGGCCTGGCCGTACAAAACAGCATCAACGCCGTCGTGGACGGCCCCTGCACTCAAATAGAAGGCTGCATCAACGGCATCGGCGAGCGCGCCGGCAACGCCGCCCTCGAGCAATGCATCATGATCCTCAAGCATTTCAGCCAGAGCGTCGACAAAGACGACCCTTATTTCACGACAATCGTCACCGATAAGCTCCAGGAAATCTCCGACTTCGTCGGCCACAACATGTTGCCGCGCCAGCCGCACTGGCCGGTGAGCGGCGACAATGCCGCCAAGCATTCATCGGGCGGCCACACCAATGCCATTTTGAAAAACCCCATGGCCTACCAGCCCTTCGACCCATCGGATATCGGCAAGGAAATCACCTTCCTCTTCGGACCGCTAAGCGGCGGCAACCACGCCAAATCGATCATCGAGGCCGCCGGCTACAAATGCGACGACAGCGAAAAAGCCGAGATCGCCCAGTACATCAAAAATCAGTATCCGCAACGCCGCAAAGGCATCACCGATAGCGAGCTGATGGACTCTTACATGATTTTCCGCTCGCCTATTGCCATCGATGCAGTCGAATATTCGAAACAATCAGGCAAAGCGACCGTTAAACTAATCGGCACCATATTTGGTGAAGCAGGCACGATCGAAGAAGAAAGTGCCGGCAAAGATTCCGCTCTGGCAGCGGTGAAAAGCGCTCTAGAGAAGCGTTTTGGCGCTATTCAGATCCTCAATCACAGAAGCCACTCGGATAGCGTCGGCATCGACGCCCGCAGTATTTCGGAAATTATGATCGCCGACAGCGAAAATAATCAATATATGGGTAAGGCCAGCGACCACGATATCGAGATCTCGGCGATCAAGGCATTTATAGATGCTGTTAACAAGGCTTACGTTTGCCGCACTTATGCAACCACTCAAGAAAGTCGCGAAAAGGCCGCCAAGCCGAGGCTTTCGGTCGCGTAATGGGGAGATCACGCAGTCGATAAAATGATACAAAAGAAACAAACCCTTGACGCATTTTTTTCTTGAGCTATCCTGGGTATACAGAGACGCGACCCAACGCGTCATCCAGATATAGTCTGGCGGCCCGTAAAAAGGCACTATTTCACACTCTATCCGAGCTATCTCCGAGCAATACATGAACCTCAGCCTCGTCCTGGTCAGCATTATTATTATCGTCCTGGTGCTGCTGAGCATGAGGTGCGGACTGGCTGTCTAGATAGAGAACTAAAGACTCTGAAGCCCCGCACCTTACTCACAAGGCGCGGGGCTTTTTTTCAAGCAAAACAAGCAAATCAAGAATGCACTTCAGGAAAGCGATTTAATAATGCACAGCGATACCATCAAAAAAGGCGTACACAGAGCACCGGCTCGCGCCATGCTCAAGGCCACCGGCCTCACCGACGAAGACCTGAGCAAGCCGCTCGTAGCCATCGCCAACACCTGGATCGAAGTCGGTCCCTGCAACTTTCACCTGCGCACCCTGGCCGAAGCGGTCAAGAAGGGCGTCAGAGCGGCCGGCGGCACGCCCCTCGAATTTAACACCATCGTCGTCTCCGACGGTATCTCCATGGGTACTGAGGCGATGAAAGCGTCGCTTGTTTCCCGCGAAGTAATCGCGGATTCTATCGAGTGCTGCGTGCGCGGCCACATGTTCGACGCCGTCGTTTCTTTAACCGGCTGCGACAAGACCATACCGGGCGCAATCATGGCCCTGGCCCGCCTCGACCTGCCCTCGCTCATGCTCTACGGCGGGTCTATCATGCCCGGCCAGTATCAGGGCAAGGACGTCACCATCCAGCAGGTCTTCGAAGGCGTCGGCGCCTGCGTCGCCGGCTTGATGAGTCAGGAAGATTTGAATAAATTGGAAAACCAGGCCTGTCCGGGCGCCGGCGCCTGTGGCGGCCAGTTTACGGCCAATACCATGTCGACAGCAGCCGCCTTTTTAGGCATCTCCCCGATGGGCGCAAACGACATCCCCGCAACAGATCCCCGTAAGTTAGCCGCAGCGGAACGCTGCGGCTCTCTTGTAATGGAGCTGCTCAAGGCCGATGTGCGCCCGAGCCAACTGATCACCCGCGCTTCGCTCGAGAATGCCATCGCCTCTGTCATGGCCTCGGGCGGCTCGACCAACGCCGTCCTTCACCTGCTCGCCATCGCCCGCGAAGCCGGCATCGATCTGAGCATCGATGATTTCGATCGCATCTCCAAGCGCACCCCGACAATAGTCGACCTCGTACCTGGTGGCCGCTTCGTCGCCCCAGATCTCGAGACCGCCGGCGGCATGCGCCTCGTCGCCAAAGAGCTCATGGACGCAGGGCTCATAACCGATGCCACTACAGTCAGTGGCCGCAGATTATTCGAAGAAGCAGCCGACGCTGTCGCCACTCCCGGCCAGCAAGTCGTCACTCCTATAGATAAGCCCCTCAAAAAGACCGGCGGCATCGCCATCTTGAAAGGTTCGCTTTCACCGGAAGGCTGCGTCATAAAACTCTCCGGCCACGAGCGCAAATATTTCCAGGGCACGGCCAAAGTATTCGACTGCGAAGACGAAGTCTTCGAAGCCTTAAAAGAAGGCACTCTTGCCGCCGGCGACGTGATCGTCATTCGTTATGTCGGGCCAAAAGGCGCCCCGGGCATGCCCGAGATGCTGCAAGTAACCGGCGCCCTCGTCGGAGCCGGCCTGGCCGACAAAGTGGCTTTGATCACCGACGGTCGCTTCAGCGGTGCATCACACGGCCTGGTAGTCGGCCACGTCGCACCGGAAGCCTGCGTCGGCGGACCGATAGCGCTTGCTCAAAATGGCGACACAATAACCATCGATGTCGAAAATCGCATCATCGATCTGGAAGTCGACAAAGAAACGCTCGCCAAGCGCGCCGCCGCCTGGAAAGCACCGGCACC
>JAGXAB010000088.1 GCA_018971775.1 Cyanobacteria bacterium REEB67
CTTGGTGCCAATAACTTTTTGATTTTAGATGAGCCCACTAACCACCTCGACATACCGGCCAAGGAGACCCTCGAAGACGCGCTCAAACACTTCGACGGCACTGTCATCGTCGTATCGCACGACCGCTATTTCATCTCTCAAGTTGCCACCAAAATAGTCGAGATCCAGGACGGACAGCTGGTGCTTTATCACGGCAACTACAACTACTATCTCGAGCTCAAAGAAAAGCAGAAGCTGAAAAATCTGGCTGACAAAGAAGCGGCTGAAAAAGCGGCTAAAGATGCCGAGAAAAAAGCTAAGATGATCGCCAAGGAAAAAGCGAAAGCCGGGAAGTAAGCGCAGCTTTGTCGCTTTAAAGTAAAATTTGGCGTGGGAATATCCCCACTGCAAGCGCGTTCGCTTCGCTTGAGTATCTTTTTATTGGGGAAAATAAACAATCCAGGCTGATTGTTGTCTCCACCTATTCGAGTATGTGATTTTGTCTATAACGTCTCTCCCCGAGTACACTCTGAAGTTGCGGCGACTCTTTCTCCTGGGTCTGATTTCTCTATTTTATTTTTACTCCTCTAGCCTGTCTGTTCCGATGTTTGCCCAGAATGCGATGGCACCAAGTTGCACGCGATTGGCCAAGGAACGTCCTACGTGGGGCATTATCGATGTTAAAGGCAATTTTCTTGTCGGGCCATGCTTCGAAGAGGTAGGCCGGCTATCGGACGGAGTCTTCTGGGCTATACCTCACCGGGATGGCCAGCCATACAAAGAGTTCTTGAAATATCGACCTTACAATCTGCATGGTCATCTGCTGTCAGCTTGGGCCTTGAAGTCACCGCAGGCGTACTCGTGCGGACTGATGCCGATTAAGGTGAATGAGGACTCGAACGATAGTCTCTGGCAATACATTGACAAGGCCGGTCGCATAGCGATTGGACCCAGGTTTGCCTGGGCCGGGCAATTCGAAAGTGGCTATGCACCTGTAATGATCGGCGGCAAATCTAAGCTTATCGATGTCACCGGTAAAATCCTTTGGGAAGCGCCTGCAGGAAAACTTGTGCAATCTGATGAACAGCGTTGCGTGGCAAACGTCAATGGTCGCTCGTTTCTATTGAGTACTGCTAACAGCGACGAGGCGATCGTCTTCGAGAAATGGTTGTTGCAGGATTTAAGTCCGATTGCATCACTAAGTAAAGCGAATAAATTTGGCTATATAAATCGTCAGGGCAAGATGGTTATCGACGCAATATTCGATGAAGCCGATGAGTTTAGCGACGGTTTGGCCCAAGTTAAACGCGACGGCAAGCTTTTCTACATAGATGCGTCCGGAAAGAAAAGGCTTGATATTCCGAATAATATCGTCACGGCGTCTGCATTTCTAAATGAGCGGGCAATTGTTTGTATTAAGGAAGCCGATAGCTATGCTGATATGCCTTCGTCTATGCCATGCCGTGATACATACTATTCTGCTCTTATGGACAAGAGCGGCCGTATTGTCAGCGAAGAAAAATTCTTTTCACTGTCACCCCCATCCGGGGATGGACCTTATCTAGCGGCAACAAATAGTGGTGGCATTTTTCGCTATGGTTACGTTGACCGCGATGGTAGCCAGGTTGTACCGTTTAAATTTTCTGTTGCCAATGATTTTTATCAGGGGTATTCCACTGCCGCTCTTCCATTACCCTCCGAATCGGCAATGGCTCCGAAGCCGGAGATGACTGTCGGGCAATTTGATCAAGCATTGCGTAAGGCGATAAGGGATTGTCTGGGTCAAGGATATCTAAATACGCGTATCTGTCTACGTGTAAATATTGAGAGCGGCGCCAGAGTATCCGTCGATCTGATTAAGGGAACTGGTAGCGCTGCTAATGACGCTTTTATTAAAAAAGAGCTGTCTGCTTTGCGGGTACCAGCTATTCCCGGTGTCTTGCAAGGCAGCGTGCTGAACTTGTCTTATGTTGTCGATGCGGAGAAAATTGTTGGTTGTGGATCGGCTAGCGACCCTTTCCGTGATCTGCAGAAGAATCTCGCTGATACGGCTTCTGCTTGCCAAAACGCATTGGTGAAAGGCGAAAATAGTGTTGAACTGACCCTATTGTGTCGTCTTCTGGTGGGACAGAATCAGGTCAATGATCCTGCTGATACTGAGCGCTCCGAAATTAACCGAATTTTCTACCTGGCCTGTCAGGACAAAGACTGGGCACTTGCTTCTCTTGCCCAAAAAATGGAATTCACGACCGACATCGCCACCTATCATTTGTTGATAGCCACTTTGGCCGACCATAAGATACCGCCTTGCACAGAGCAAGGTGTACTGCGGCAGAAACTTGATATTTTGAAAGCTCGTCGGTGTCAAAACGTAGATAAACATCCGGCGGATATCGTAGACGCTCTAATTGCCCTTGGGAATTTTTATTATAATGAAGGCGAGTTGGCCAAGGCCGGTGATTTCTTTAAAGAAGCCGCCTCTCAACCTGACGGTCCAAGTTTGGCTGCCGATAATTGTATCGCCAACAATCAATATGGACATGCCGGAATTTACCACTGGGCTTGTTTTCTTGCGATGACTGATCGGATTGCGGATTCCGAAAAACAATTTGATCGTGTGCTGGCAAAAGTCGATTCATTTCCTAACATGTCTTACTCGGTGTGGACCGGTTGGGATAACTTTCAGACGTACTTAAACTTGCTCAAGTTAAAAGACCCTTCCAGGTACAGCAAATATCTGGCTGCTATCGAGCCCAAATTCGGAAATTACCGACGGTTGGGACTTATCGATCTCAGCGGAGCGGTCGTAAAGCCACCTAGTTTTGGCGAAACTCAACCGTTTTCGGAAGGTCTGGCCGCGGCTTCCGTTTTAGGCAGGTGGGGCTTCATCGACAAAAATGGCGATTGGATAATTGAGCCTATTTATGAAGACGCTGGACCGTTTGGCTGTTCTCTCGCGCCGGTGAGGTGCAAATTCCTTGAGTTTCCGCCTCGTCAGTATCAGGTTGGCACCGATAATTTTGTCTACATAGATAGAGCAGGCAAAATTGTTCTGCCCGCTCCGCAAGATGGCTATCTTTATAGTTACAGGCACCCATTTACTTGCGGTCTAACGCTTATTGGTAAAAGGGATGGTGCCAATAATTTCGGTTATTCTGACACCCAGGGGCGCAAAATTGATGGACCGAAGCTGCACGCACCTGTAATTTTTGCCAATAACGTCGCCCGGGGTGAAGTGGCTGTGGACGAGGTTACCTCCAACACGGATGGGACGGAGTCTGAAGTGTACAAAGTCAATTTGAAAGTAATTGATTCCTGTTCTTCTGATTTGCACGCTGGTGTCTCAAACTTGCAGATTCATTTAGATGGTCTGAATTTATTTTTTGAGGGCGAGCGTGAGCATCGTAAATGGGGCTACAAAGACCCCGAAGGCCTCGTGGAGATAAGTCCTAAATATGATGCAGCCCGAGAATTTTCGGAGGGGTTAGCAGCCGTTAAAATCGGAAAGCTTTGGGGATATATCGACGACCATGGAGAAATGGTAATCAATCCTCGATTTAGCGAAGCTCGATCATTTGAAGATGGTGCAGCCTATGTTTATGACACAAAAAGTGGTGAATGCTGCATCGACAAAAGCGGTAGGGAAATCTTCAAAAACTTTTCTGGCGTCCTCCAATTTAGGGGCGGTTTGTCAGCTTTTCAATCGCCAGCAAGTCGGAAGTGGGGTGTCGTGAGTTGTGATGGAAAAATTGTTGTTCAGCCTGGATTTGATGACATGCGACAGTATAGTGATGGCATGGCCGCGATAAATGTCAAAGGATTGTGGGGCTTTATTGACACCACAGGCAGTGTGATCATTCCTCCAAAATACGCGAGCGTCACTGATTTTTCAGAGGGACTTGCCTTTTTTGAATTGCCTAAACTTCAGTAAAAATGGTAAGACCTATATTTTCCGGTCAAAATGTGCATGTTATTCGCCCGTGTCGTCTGAGAGGCGTATGGTGTCTGGTCTATCGACAGTGAGGATGGAACTGGGGACTGCCATAATAATTTTGTAAGCGGCATAAATGCTCGATAAGAGCAAAAAAGGGCTGGCGAATATCAAAGCTTGAGCGCTGTTCATGGGTCTCATGATCAGGCCGATGGTGACTATTATCACCGGCGCGGCGCCGAAAACACCGAGCGTCGCCAAGAATCTGCCGAAAGCGTCGTTCAAATGGCCATTATTAGTTCTGGTCAGCACGAACCAGAGCAAATACCACCAGGCTAGATACGGCAAAACTTGCGCCTGCCACTCTGATACCAGGCCAAGCGCCGAAAACGCGAAGAAGCCATTAGTGAGTTTTAGTGCTGTCGATGATTCTGATTGCATCGCCATTAGCTTCTCTTTGCTTGCAAACTATTTGGTTCGCCGGCAAAAGAATACCAGAGCAATTTTTTTAATTTGAGATTGAAAGGCGCGGGCAGCGATAAGCAAATTGTCACCATGCAAAATAAAGCGTCAGCTGTTCTCAAGCTTTCACCGATTATATGCAGCTCTGGAGTGTGTAGTAAATCGGAAATCAGGACCGCTCCGAACAAATTTATTGCAGTCGCCATGACTATATTGCGACAGTAGGCCATTAAAGTGATTATTTTCCTGCCTCGCTCGCCTGTTGCGAATAGAGCGTACCAGAATGTCTGCCAGGCGCCGACGCCGAAAATCACACCCTGATTCGACAGAAGATAAAGGGCGAAAAAAGCGCAGATGCCGTTCGTTAGTTTCACTTTTCGTGAGCCTCGGTTTTTGGCCCTGGAGGGACTGCCCTTGCAAGTCCCCCTTGTCTACCATTTTACACTCTAACTAATTCTTGCTGTAGCTGGCCGGGTTTGGGCGCCAGTCGTGCTAAAACTAGGTGAAACCCGTTGCGAGGCCTCTCATGACTACCAAGATCTCCGACCTGGAAATAACCGCCGCTATCAAGCCTGACTACGCCCAAATCCTCACTCCCGAGGCCTTGAGCTTTGTCGCTTCCTTAAATGGCAAGTTTAACCGGACTCGCCTGGAGTTACTGGCCCGTCGTAAAGAAAGACAGGCCGAGATTAATGCCGGCAAAGTGCCCACATTCCTGGCCGAGACGGCTTCTATTCGCTCGGCTGACTGGAAGGTCGGCGAGTGCCCCTCTGACCTGCTCGACCGACGCGTCGAAATTACCGGTCCGGTCGAGCGCAAGATGATGATCAACGCTTTGAATTCGGGCGCGAAAGTTTTCATGGCCGATCTTGAAGATTCCCTGTCACCGACCTGGGCTAATGTCATCGAGGGTCAGATTTGCCTGCATGAAGCGGTGCGCCGAAAACTCACTTTCACCAGTCCGGAAGGCAAGGCCTACAAATTAAATGATCAAATCGCCGTTTTGCTGGTGCGCCCGCGCGGCTGGCACCTTGATGAGGCACATGTCTTGATGGACGGCAAGCCGGTTTCGGCTTCGCTCTTCGACTTCGGTCTCTATTTCTTCCATAATGCCAAAGAATCTATTGCCCGCGGCAGCGGTCCATATTTCTATCTGCCGAAGATGGAAAATCATCTCGAAGCCAGGCTCTGGAACGATGTCTTTACTTACGCTCAAGAAGCTCTCGGCGTGCCTCACGGGACGATTAAAGCGACGGCTTTGCTCGAGACGATTCTTGCGGCTTTCGAAATGGAAGAGATTCTCTATGAGCTCAAAGACCACGCTTCCGGATTGAATGCCGGACGCTGGGACTATATTTTCAGCATCATCAAAAAATTTGGCAGTCTCGATGGTTATGTCCTGCCCGAGCGCGCTCAAGTGACGATGAACGTGCCTTTTATGCGCGCTTACTGCGATCTGCTCGTCAACACTTGCCACCGCCGCGGTGCTCACGCCATGGGTGGCATGGCTGCCTTTATTCCCAGTCGTCGCGATGCCGAGATAAACAAAGTGGCGATGGCAAAGGTGACCGAGGATAAGGAGCGCGAGTGCAAGCAGGGCTTCGACGGCACCTGGGTGGCACACCCGGATCTGGTGCCGCTCGCCAAGCAGGTCTTTGATAAATATCTGGGAGAAAAGCCCAATCAAAAAGAAAACTTGCACGCCGATGTGAAAACGACTGCCGCGCAGTTGATTGATTTGAAAATTGATGGTGGCAAAATCAGTGAGGCTGGTTTCCGCAACAATATCGACGTCGCTTTGCAATACATCGAGTCCTGGCTACGCGGCACCGGAGCCGCCGCTATCCACAATTTGATGGAAGACGCCGCCACTGCCGAGATCTCGCGCGCGCAGCTCTGGCAGTGGATTAAGAACGACGAAAAATTGGATGACGGCAGGCCGATCACCAGAGCACTATACAGTCAGGTCGCCGCTGAAGAGATGGCCAGGCTCACCGCCGGTGGTGAGGGACGTTACAAGGATGCGGCTGCGATTTTGGACGAGCTTGTTTTAAATGACACATTCATAGAGTTTTTGACGATTCCTGCTTACGAATACATCAAATAAATATCTACTTTTCCTGCGCTTTCAATTTTGCCTCGGCATCGAGAAGCTGCCGAACGCGCGATTGCCACACCGCAAGGCTCGGAGAGGCAAGGGTGTACAACAGGACCTGGTTTTTTGAGTTCAGATAGAGAACTGCGGGAAGCGGTTTTACGCCATATTCTTCCAGCAGCGCCTCGTTCTCTCTTTTATCGGCATCAATATAGACGACATTGACTTTGTCTTCGTTTTCACCAAGGGCGGTGCGTAGTTCATCGAGGATAGTTTTGCAAGATTCGATCCAGGGGGCGCAAAAGATCAAGACCGATGGTTTGTCGTTGGCTTTGGCTGCGCTGATCGAGACAAGCTGAGCATTGCCGTGTTTCGTTTCGTTGATCGGTGGCGCGATCAGGGGTTCGGGAAGGGTCAGCAGCATTTGATCTGCTTTCTGGGCGATGGCTGTTCCCCTCGCCATTCTGATTACAGTGAGGAGATGATCCTTGGCCATTTCTGGATCGTTGAGGAGCATACTGCCCTCGGCGATTTTGTAGTGACCGCGCGCCTGGCGTGTGATGTCGGCATTTGTTTCCATGCTGTTTGCCGAGACCCTGGCATTACCTGCATTGCCTGAATTTTCTGCATTTTCTTTATCTTCAGCGACATTTTCGGGATTGGCAACGTGTTTGTCGATCCAGTTTGTAACCAGTGAGATGACATCGTCTTTGATGATCTTTTCTTCGCCGAATTGTCCACGTTCGAGGATCAGATGCTGGGCTGTGCCGACCATCACGAGGTCTTTGTCCGGCGTCTTCAAATGATTGAATAGCTCCACTGTGCCGGTCGGTTTGATCAGCTTATCGCTGCCGCCCTGCAAGAACAACACCGGCGTTTTGTTAATCAACTCCGCTTTAGCGCGGCTGGTATTCATCAGGTTACGAAACTGCAAGAGTTCTCTGGGGGTGAAACTTTTGCGCGTCATCGGATCGCGCTCCCATTCGTCGGCAACTGTGCTGTCCTGGGTTGCTTTTTTGATCACTTTGTCACTGACCGAAATTTCACCATTTGGAGAATAGAGCAGTCCAAGCGCGGCTTTTAGATTTGTAGTCTTCTGGCCGTTATTGCGCCTTGACGGCACACTGCAGATTAATCCGTCGATCAGGTCCGGATTGGCGGCAGTCGCCTGCAGAGCTATCGCGCCGCCCATCGATTCTCCGACAATCACCAGTGGTAGGCCGGGATTAACCCTTCTTATGGCCAGCAGTGAGTTTTTGATATCGGAAAAAGTGTCGGCGAAATCAAGCCTGCCGACGCCCTGAGCATTTTGCCAGGAGCCAAATCCCCGCACATCCATGGCATAAGTGGGTAGGCCGAGATGGCTCATCGCCCGGCCGAAACTCTCGTAACTTTTGGCATGCAGGCTAAGTCCATGGATGCACAGGAGAACCGCCCAGGGCGTTACCGACACATCACGCCATACTTCTATCGGTACGTCGTCGCCGATCGAGTGTTTGTTGGCTAGAGCTTCGGCGTCCTCCGCTTTCGTTTGTTGATGACTCCTGGCGACAGCGGCGGGCACCATTCCTGTGGCTGCGTGAGTAAGCAGAAGGCTCATGCTCAGCGCTTTTAAGGTCTTTAGTGAGAGGAAACGGCTACCTGGCAATTGCAATCTGACACCTAATGCGACCATCGATAGGTCCTGAGCACCGTGAACAAACTGATTATAGGGGTTGTAGCTCGATAGGAACAATTGTTCTGAGGTCCCGTCGAGACCTTTAGATGTCAGGCGAGTGCCTGTCGGAGTATCAGCTATGAAAAATCTTTTCAAGCCGGCGGTCACCGGTGTTGTGCTTGCGCTGTCTTTATTCTCGGCCTTTGCCACTGCCGGTACCGTGGCTGTTTCCCCGGTCAACGCGCTGGCTGTGACAATTTTCGCGCCTCCCGGGGCGGACTTGCCGCAGGACAAGCTCAATGAAATCGCCAAGCGCGATGTTATCGTCTTTATCGATTCGTCCAAGTCCATGGCGCGCAGTATTGGGCCCGATGCACGCTATTGCGCGGAGACGAAAGTACCGAGCTACGCCCTCAGCTCCGAAGGCGAGTCGCGCTGGCAGTGGTGCTCCGAACAGACCGATCTTTTGGGCAAGCAACTGCAAAATACCCTCAAGGATCAGTTGAAAGTCGTTGTTTTTTCTGAGAGTTACAAAGAATACAAAAATGTCGACTTGAGCAGCGTGCCGACATTTTTTTCCGGCACCAGACCCGGTGGCGTGACCAATGCCACCGCCGCATTGAGAAGTCAACTACGTGGTTACTTTGCCGCCAGAGACCAGAAAAAGTCTGATGTGCGACCGCTTTTAGTGGCGATCATCACTGATGGCAGTCCCGATGACCCGATGTCTTTGAGGCAAACAATTATTGATGCCACCAAGAAAATGCACAATTCCGCTGAAATCACAATTACTTTCCTGCAGGTCGGCGTCGATGCCAAAGCAAGCAAGTATCTGCGTGAATTGGACAATGATCTGGTCGGCGCCGGCAATACAGGCACTGCCAGCGATAGTGTCGCCCATAAGAGCGGCAATACTATCGCCGCTCTTAACGAAGCTCGTTACGACATCGTCACCACTAAGACTTTCGACCAGGTAAACAAATCAGGTCTGGCTCTAGCGCTGCTCGACGCAGTCCATTAAGCAGCCTGGTTGGCAAGAGGCGCTGCGAGCGCGGCTGGGAGCGCATTACGTGCTATACTCTCTGCCCATGAAACCATTAACTTGCGAGATTTTACAGATTCTTTCGCGCGACGCTCGCTCGACGCCAGAGACGATTGCCGTCCAAACCGGTAAATCGGTGCAAGAGGTGCGCGCCTCGATAGAAAAATACGAGCGCGATGGCGTGATCAAGCGTTACGCTACCGTCATCGACTGGGAAAAAGCCGGTGTCGAAGAAGTAACCGCCTTTATCGACGTACGTGTCGTACCGGCTCGTGATGTCGGATTTGACGGCCTGGCGGCGCGCATCGCTCGTTATCCTGAAGTCCAGAGCGTCTGGCTGGTATCCGGAGGCAGTGATCTGCGGGTCGCCGTGCAATCGACCAACTTGAAAGAGCTGGCTAATTTCATCGCTGAAAAGCTGGCCACTATTGATGGTGTCAATGGCACAGTCACTCATTTTATTTTGCGACGCTACAAAGAAGACCACACGCTGTATCTGGATGAAGGCGTTGATGAACGCCTCGTTGTGACGCCGTAATATTCAAGGGAAATTTATGGCGACTGATTTGAAAACTCTTGCCCGTGCGGCCAGCGAACTACCCGTATCAGGGATCAGGCGCTTCTTTGATGTGGCCGCACAGATGCAGGACGTGATCTCACTCGGTGTAGGTGAGCCCGATTTTTTCACGCCCTGGCACATCCGCGAAGCAGCTATCTATTCTCTCGAGCGCGGTCAGACTACTTATACGTCCAATCATGGTTTGATTGAGTTGCGCCGCGAAATCGCCTCCCATTTGCAGGAGCGTTATGGCGTTTCCTACGCTCCGGAAGACGAAGTGCTTATCACCGTAGGCGTATCCGAGGGCCTCGATCTGGCCATGCGTACCTTGCTCGATCCGGGCGATGAAGTGCTCGTGCCCGAACCCTCGTATGTCTCTTACAAGCCCTGCGTGACGCTGGCCGGCGGCGTCCCGGTTGGAGTGGAGACGACAGCGGCGGAGAGATTTCGCGTTACCGTCGCCAATCTGGAAAAACACACAACTCCGCGCACTAAAGCTATTTTGCTCGGCTACCCGTCCAATCCGACCGGTGCCACCATGCCAGCGGCGGCCCTGGCTGAAATCGTAGAATTTGCTGCCCGGCGCGGACTCTATATCGTCAGTGACGAAATCTACGACCGCCTCACATATGATGAAGTGCATACTTGCGTTGCTTCGGTCAAAGGTGCCAGAGCACGGACGATTCTCTTAAACGGCTTTTCCAAAGCTTATGCCATGACCGGCTGGCGAGTGGGCTATGTTTGTGCTCCCCGCGAAATCGTCTCGGTGATGACGCGCATCCACTCGTACACCATGCTCTGCGCGCCAATACTCAGTCAAAAGGCCGCTCTCGAGGCGCTCCGCTCCGGTGAGCCGGAAGTGCTCGAGATGGTGGCGCAATACGGCCAGAGACGTCGCTTGATCGTCGATGGTCTGAATGAAATCGGCCTCAAATGTCACATGCCGGCCGGAGCTTTTTACGCCTTCCCCAGTATCGAAAGTACCGGGCTGTCCTGCGAAGATTTTGCCGAACGCCTGCTCTTCCAGGAGCGCGTCGCGGTCGTGCCCGGTACTGCCTTTGGTGCCGGCGGCCAGGGACACATCCGCTGCAGCTATGCGACAGCAATCGAAAAAATCGATATAGCACTGACACGGATGAAGAAGTTTGTCGACAGCCTCGCCGTCAAAGTCGGCTGATGGCCGTTAAAGCGCTTCGACTTTTAGCTCTGGCCGGATTACTTTTCTTTTTTTGTAGAGCTTCGGCCTCGGCAAGCAACTCAACTCTTTTAGGCCATTTAAAATCCGAGCATCCTCGTCTGCTTTTGACCGCAGAGAAAGCGGCCGAAATCAAGGCCGACTTGAAAAATGATGCGGCAAAGAAAAAAGCCTTCGAAGCGCTCGAAGATAAAGGCAAAGCAATTGTGGCACTACCGGTGGTGCAATATCGCCCAGGCGAACTGCTAGAGGTTAGTGGCACGGTTTTGAAGCGCGTACTTGTCCTCTCCTTCCTGTACCGGGCCGAAGCGGACGTCCGTTATCTTCGGCGTGCCAGGGCCGAGATGTTGGCCGTTGCTGCTTTCCCCGATTGGCATCCGGAGCACTTTCTCGATACCGCCGAAATGATGGATGCCCTGGCTATTGGTTATGACTGGTTATATGATTCTCTGACGCCCGATGAAAGGCAGACCATTGCTTCTGCCATTGCGGAGAAGGGCTTGCGCGTTGCCGGCGATGCCTACGACCATGACCGCTATTTCTGGTCGCACGATAATACAAGCAACTGGAACACCGTCTGCAACGGATCGGTCCTGATGGCGTCTCTGGCCCTGGCTGAGGCGACTGAAAACGATGATTCAGAAGTGACTGCTATATATGCCCTGGCTCGTTCAATGGCCGAGAAGTCTTTTGCCCACCTCAAGGAAGGCCTCGCTCATTACGCACCGGACGGCGCCATAGACGAGGGCCCGACCTACTGGCACTATGCAACGGCCTATGCCATACGCACCATTTCCTGCCTGGAAAGCGCGATCTACTCAATCAGGATCGCACCAATGTCAGTGTTTTCGACCTGATCTGGTGGAACAATCTAGGGACTGAGGCAAGCCTGGCCAGTATGCCCCTTGCTCGGAAATTCGACAGCAGCGCTCCTTTTGTTTCGATGCGCTCCAGTTGGATCGATCCGCTCGCTGCCTTCGTCGGTGTCATGGCTGGTTGTAATGCCTCCCATCACAGTCACCTCGGCCTGGGTAATTTCGTCTACGACTGGGGCGGCGTGCGCTGGGCCTCGCTCTTGGGACCGGACAATTACGATTTGCCCGGTTATTTTGACGTCGAACAGGGCAACGAAAGTCCCCGCTGGCGGTACTACCGCAATAACAGCCAGGGGCAAAATGTAATGATGTTTGCCGGCCTCGATCAGGATTACCAGGGCCGCGGTGTCGTTCTTGAATCTCAACTTGCCAATGCCAAAAATGCAAATTTTGTAATTATGGATCTTTCGTCCGGTTACCGTTCTTCTCATCTTCTTGAAATGCAACGAGGTCTCTGCTTGTTCAAGAAAAGTGGCGCGCTGCTTGTCCAGGATGAGTACCTGGAAGAGGAGGCGATGAATCATCGGTCCAAAGATTTGTCGTCCGCCCAGTCAAATGGCGCCTGGCAGGTCAATACGCCCGCACACATCGAGATTCTTGGGAGGGGGCAAGCCTTTCTGTCGATCGGTGATAAAAAATTGACTGTGTCGCTGCTTTCACCGGCAGACGCATATTTCTTAGGCACCGATTGTGATACCGGCGCCGCAAAATAAAAGCAGCGATATGAATAAATTGTGCCTTGTTGTGCCTGACAGTACCTCGCAATCGCAGATCCGGCGCGTCAGTGTTTTATTTCCCCCCGCACGCGCAGACTATGCAGCCTTGTCACCCCTTGAGATGGTGCCGCTCTCCAAATGACAGAAGACCTTTGCGGAAAACGATGTTAATATCTTGCGTTAGAATAGGCGTAAAAAAGATTCGCGTACAATTGGTGAATCGGATATGAATAAGGAGCTAACTGTGAGATTACTGGCAAAAATCGGTTTGAGTTTTACCTTGCTCTCTGCGCTCGCAGCACCTGGTACAACGAGCGTTTTCGCAGCCGGTGATGAGCTCAAACCTGTTATCGGTCTAAATTGCGACGTCTCCGGCGACAAGCCCCGCGAGCTCACTGTCCAGTCGACTTATGTTGATGCCATCACCATGGCCGGTGGCATACCGGTTTTGCTGCCACCGATGAGTGAAGATGATTTGAAGGCTATCTTGCCGACTATCGATGGTGTGTGCATGATTGGCGGCGCCGATTATCCTCCGGCCAGCTACGGTCAAAAGCCCCATCAGTCTGTCTCGGTCATGGCCCATGAGCGCTCCGATTTTGACCTCAGCCTGGTGCGTAACGCCCTGGCCGAGAAAAATCTGGCCTTTCTCGGTATTTGCGCAGGCTCTCAAGCTCTGAACATCGCTTCTGGTGGCACGCTCACCCAGGACATTCCCAGTCAGAAAAAATCAAAAATTATGCACGCCAGTCCCCAGGGATGGCAAAAAGGTTTCAATAAGCATGACGTCACTTTCGTCAAGGACAGCCATCTCGGCCAGGCTCTTGGCCTTGTGCCGGTTTCCGAACCTACATCCCACCATCAGTGTGTTGAAACTCCCGGCCAGGATTTGAAAGTAACTGCCACCACCCAGGATGGGCTTATCGAAGGGATTGAAATGCCCGACCGACCTTTTGTCGTCGGTGTGCAATTTCACCCGGAGCGTTCTTACGATCGCAACCAGGCGCTATTCAACGATTTTATCAGTGCGGCGAGAAAGCACCGCGAAGCGCGGAAGCCGAAGATAAGTCTTTGAATTCGGCGTTCATGCGCGACAGCAATAGGCGAACTTTTTTTGAATTTTCTTGCTTCTCTCTAAAATCGGTTAGACCGGCTATAAGTAAGGCCATCACCATAACAATCGCGCCCAATTGAGCGTGACTGAACTTAGCCGATAAAAGCGCCGTGGCGGCCATATAGTATCCGCTCCGAAATCGGTGATTTTTCGATTATATGTGCCAAATTCTACTTTGGGGCAATCTTTTTATCTAGCCAGGCCGACTGGGCGAAGCCACTTAATCCCGCATCGTAATCGCTTTTGGCTTGCTGCTGCGGCCGAGATCGACGCTCTGTCCGTATGATTCGCCCATGCCGTAGGCGCCGCCATCGTAATAGGTGCCGCGACTTTTGAACCGGCCCAGGTTCAGGCCATGCATATAGTCGTCGTTCGCTTTTTCCAGTTTGTTGCGCAGGATAATCAGACTATTTCTCCCTTGACCGCTCAGAGGAGTGTTTGCCGCTTCAGCTTTTTCTGCCGCCACCATGGCGCAGGCACGCATATAGATCGCTTCCGCTGCCCCAAGGCGGAAGCTGCGGCGCTCATATGGCGTGGCAAACAGCTGGTTGCTTTCCTGGCGTATCGATCGAATCAGAAAGCCGGACATTTCGATAGACACGTTGATGTTTGCTTCTGTGCCGACAAATATCGGTTCCTGTTTTTTCGTATAGCTGGTCTGCGAATAATAAGTGCGGATGTAATAGCGCGTGTAATAGAGTTTGCATACGGCAAAGAGGATACTCCTGATCCAGGGCTCAGGGCGCAGGTTTACGCTGACCGTAGTCAAATTGGGATCGGCTGTGTTGTCACTCAGTGCGTCGAGATCGAGGTTGTGTTTGGCTAGCAGGTCGAGGGCGAGCTTCATCGCCGTCGCCCTTTCGTGTTCGTTTTTGTTACCTTCGGCCAGGGCCAGGAGCTTAATTATCTTCTGGGCGATGCCTGGGGGACTCTCACTCACTTGCTGGTCTCGCTTGATCTCGTTATCGCTCTATCTCTATCTCGTTATCGCTCTATCCCTTCTATAGCCTCACCGCCGGACACCAGGGTTTATCACCGCTATCGACGGCCTCTATAAACCGCTCCAGAAGTGCTTTATCTTCCGCCGGCAACGTTTGAGCGCTGAGCACCGAGAGGAAGTTTATAACCGCTGCTTTCTCACCTTCATTAAAAATTTCCGAGGCAAGGGTCAAATGCGGATAGTCCGGGCGGAAATGCCGGAAGGGCTCCATAGTGAGCAGATTGTTTAAATGATTTATAGCCAGCCCTTTCTCGCCCACTCTCAGGGCCAGTCTGCCGTTCAATACTTCTTGCAAATAGAGATATTTATCTTCGATTTTTTCAGCTCTGGCGAGTTCGACCATTTCTCTGGCCAGTCTGGCGCTGGTATCGAGTTCGCCACTTTCGAGGCTGAACCAGGCGCGCCTGCGCAGATCGCGCAGTTTGCTGAAAAAAGGATCTTTTTCAGAGGCTCCGGCAATCGACTCCATGATGCTGATTTGGTTGAGCGCTTCGCGAGCGCACAAGATCCGCTGTTGACCACGTGTTTGATGGACATGGAAGGCGTTCATTTCATAAAGCCGCTCGGCAAATTTTGGATTGTCGCCATCGATGCTCTGCGCTCTTGTCAGAAGTTCTTCGGCCAGGGCGCCGTCGTCCGCGCCCAGTAAAAGCGAAGCATTGAAGAGGATCCGCGTATTGCCCGGATGAGATTCGATCACTTCGAGCCATTGTTCTTTGAAGTCTTCAAAATCCTGAGCGTTGGTTTCCTTATCGAGAAATAGATACGAGATCAGATCTTCGATGATTTGACTGTCTGGTAACTTGGCTATTAGCCAGGAGATATGCGGTTTTTTTAAATCGATGTTTCTGGCGACGTATTTTGAATAGGCACCGATCAGCATGATATGCAGCTCGAGATTGTCCGGATCATCCAGGATTTGCTGTTCGAGGTCTGCCACTGTTTCTTCTGTCAGGCAGCGGGCCAGGCTGGCAATGTGAGTCAGTCTTTCGCGCTCGTAAGTAGCGACAGCTGGTTGTTCGAGCCATTCTTTGGCGCGGGGCGATTGCAAAAGCTCGAGGCAACGTGCTTCGCTCATCAGCGGTCGCATTTTTTCATCCCAGAGCAGATCGATGGGCACGATCTCGAAGGTATGCTGTGGTGTCCATCGAGCAATTTGAGCTTTCAATATTGACCAGGCACGGTCATTCTGGTCAAAAGTCATGAGCAGTTGTGCGATTAGAGTCGCCTGCATCAAGCTGCGTACAAAACTGCCGCCTTCCTCATCATAGAGAGTCAGAGCTCTTTCCAGATCTTCGTCATAAAGCGCTTTCCAGAGATAAAAATCGTGCTTGCTGCTTTCATCCAGATCGGCGAAGGTCGGCACCGGTTGCCGTTTTGTTGAGTTGATATTGATCAGGCGCGCATATTGTTCTTCGCCCATCGAGGCAAATGTCAGCGGGCTGTTTATCTTGAAAGGTACGCGCCCTTTGCCGGCAGACCAGATAAAAGCCTCGAAGCGATTGAACGATTCTGCATAGCTATTATTTTCGGCCGCCATATCGATTAGAGAGTCGAGATGTGCTCTGACTGCGGCAAGTTCATCTTTCGCTTCGGTCCAGGCCGCGGCCCCGGTCTCATTTTTTTCTTTCGCTTCTTCGATCACTGTGAGGACAAAGAGCTTCATCACATCCTGAGCGTCTCTGTACTGGCAAAGAGAAAAAGGTTGCTTGAGCAGTTGCAGGCAGAGCGCGCGTACTTCCTGCCACTGTCCCTGGAAGGCGCGTATCTGGGCCAGCATCAAGGCGGCGCCATTGTCGGCGGCGGCCGCTGACTCGATCATTGCCAGACCCGCGCTCAAATCGCCACGCAAAAACAGATCGCGAGCCTGCACTATATGCGCCACCGGCACATTACTTAGTTGTAGTTTTTTCGCCAATTGTTTTTACGCCGGTTTTTTTTTCGGTTGCCTTTTCCGCAGACTTACTGTCGTTTTGATAGTTGCGCACCCACAGGCTCGTGCCGGCCGGGACTAGCTTGGGACCATTGCCTGCCTTGCCTTTTTCGGTGAGGAGCTCCTGGAGATTGTCGGCGCTTTTTTGCAATTCATCGCTGCGGCGATTATTCATATCGAGTGTGGAAGATCTTTGATTGTCGTACATTTGCTTGAGGCTATCGAGCTGTCTGAGGGCCTCCGGCGGCAAGGGCAGCTGGATCAGGCGTCCTCGACGGTAGTAACTGTTGTCGCGTTGGATGTCTTGTTTCGCCCGGTCGAGCTGCTCCTGAGCTCGTCTTTGCAAATCGTCGTTGAGTTGGTTGGATTGGCCCTGGCTGTTCAAGCGATTTTCCATCGCCGCCTTCTGCAAGGCTGCCGTCACTTTGTCCAGAATCGGGTCGCTGGGCGGCTTCTTATCGGCAGCCACGGCGTCTTTATCGGCCGGCTTTGCGCTTTCACCCGAGGCGCCGAGCATTTCCAGGGCTTGCTTGGAGAGTTTACCGACCTCTCTGTCCGGGTCGAGGGCGTAAGCGATGCGATATTCCTTGATGGCCTGGTCGCGGCGCTTCAAATGGCTGAAAGTGGTGGCCAGATAATAGTGCAGTTTGGGATTGTTGAAATCCGTGGCCAGGGCTGCCTGGAAGCTTACCAGGGCGTCGTCGTATTTTGCCGCTTGAAATTGACCGATGCCAGTGGCCATATTGGCTTCATCGGCCAGGGCCTGCTGGGCGCCGTCGATAGAGAGCGTCATGGTGAATAGAACTGCCACCGAGCCGGACAAAATCTGTCCGACCGTTCGTTTTTTGATTGTGCTGCGGGGCGGTATCACGACTTGCGTCCTCTTCCTATGGTTTGCCCGTGAAGTAAATCGCTGTCACTCTCGAGACGTGCATGGTGCCCAGACATTGAGTATAACCCGAGCCGGGCGTCCAGATGATCGATCCGGAACATTCGGTGTAATGTTTGTCGGTGGGGATGGGTCCTTCGATGTAGTCGGTGCAGGTATTGGGCGCGTCTTTGGTCATTGTCTCGGCGCCGACGGCAAGCGCTGTGCCGTCGATTGGCAGATTTTGCAGCCAGGGAGGCAGGCTGCCGTTATCGGGCTGGATGTGGATGGTCGGATCGCTGCAATCGGGCGTGGTATAGGTGGCAAAAATCAGGTAGCTCTGGGCGGCAGGATTGGAATTGCAGGCTTCCATCTGCGCTTGCAACCTGGCCAGGGTGTAGTCGGGGTCTATTTCCTGGACGCGCTGCAGGACTTTTTGCATTGGCGTCATATGGTCGCCGGGGAGGGCGGTATACATCTGCCAGAGGCTGCCGCCCGGTTGATATTCATTGCCGAGCTTGGCGAAGCCTGTCAGGAATCCGCCATTGGAGAGCTTTTTTTTCTTGACGCCGGTTTGCTGATCAGGCTTATTGCCGTAAGGAGTCTGATTGACTTTTACTCCTTCGACGAACCACATCGCCTGATTGGTGAAAAAGATGCGGATATAACTGTGCGGGATGGCCAGACGATACTGGCGCTGTGGATTGGCTACGGCACAGGCAACGGCACCCAATGAGCCCTGAGTAGCCTGCACCGAGCCGTCTATTTTGAAGGCATTGGGGATGACATTGGCATTGCCAATCGGCGCCTTGTCGGCGCGGCACTGATCAAAAATATTTTGCGATATTAAATGCGGCATTTCGCCATTGCGAAAGGCGGTAAAGCTAAATTGCTTGTTGTTCGCTTCCATCGGTACAAAGCCAGTCAGATAGGACTTGCCGCCCTGTTGCACACCCTGAGCCTGCACCGCCTTTGGTATCTGCACAGGCGAAAAGGAAAGGTTGCTTTCGGCACCGCGGTCTACCATAGCGATTGATGCTAGCGGACTTTCCTGAGTGGTGGCATTTGCATCTTTTGTGACCGTGGTGTCCCCTGAGAGCAGCTTTGCTTGCTTGAAGCCTGCTACTTGATTGAAGAGGGCTCCTTGAGAATTGCGGCAGGTGACGGCGGCAAAAAGGGTATTGTTGATATTTTCGGCGCTCTGATAAGCGGCTTCGGCATTGCCTTGAGCGGCGTCGCCCAGTTGTCCGTCGGCTTGCATCTGCTGGACATTGGCGTTGATCAAATAAGCTTTGCCCCAAACGCGGTTGATATTACTCATACCGATTTGGCCATTGCTGTCTGCGACATCGCCATAGACACCGTCAGCAGGGACGCGCAATTCGAAGACCCGCTTGGAGAGGTTGAGAGCGCCGGCATCGACTGCATTGCGGACTTCTCGCGATCCTCCCAGTACCAGATAAAGCTGGAAAACACCCCAGACAAGGGCGATCAGGCCGAGCGCGCAAAAAATGACGAGTATGAGCGACGCTCCACCGGCGGTGCGTGCGCCGCGTCCTTTCTGTCTCGATTTGAATTTACTCTGCTGATGATTTTGCATTTTTATTCTACATTTTTATTTTTACAGTGCGGCGGGGAAAGAGACGATTGGCTGCATGGCGGCGGCGCGTAGATTGAAGATTTCCAGCCAGGGCATCGGTATCGGCACATGTATGTTCATGTCGGTAATGACTGTTACCTGGCCCTTGCCTGGATCGAAGTTGACGCTCTCCACCTGCACGGCAGTGATGATCGCTGAAGTGGGAGCCTTGGCGCAGGTTTCCTCCGCCGCTTTTTGGGCGTCCTGGGCCGTGCGTTGACAGGCCGCGGCGCGGGCCGCTTGCTCTGCTATTTGCTCATTGGTTTGGCTGGTACTGATCAAAGCGACGACATCGACAGCGGCAAGTCCGATCGGGATAATGACTACAATACCGACGATGGCTTCGACAAGGGCGGAGGCGCGACTGTTGCGTCTGTTTTTGCCAGGTCCAATCTTGCTGGGTGCGATTCTGCTACGCCCGATTTCTCTGGCGCCTGGGCGACGCCTGGTCTCTTTATGCAGTTGCAGATGTTTTTCCTTGGCCATCTCAGTACTCCGGTTATTCGATGGCGAAGCGTGGATTTTCCAGGATGCGACTGTTTGAAATGGTGAAGGAGGCTGGCTCACCTAGTCCAGGCACTTTGACGAAAAAGGGAATGGTCAAAAAGGGTCGCACTGTTACCGTCGTGTCGACGGTGACATAAATTGTTGTCGTGCCGACGCTATATGAGACATTGGTGGCCGGTAGAGCTGTGAGCCCGGAGAAGGCGCCCATGACCGTGTTCATATATTGCTGCGGGATCGTCTGTTGCACAGGACCGGCCTGCGCCGTAGCTAAAGATTTCGGCAGTTTGGCCGCTTCGCGCAATTGCAGGTCGTTCATCGTCACGCAGGAAATATAGCCGAAGCAAAGAGCGATGATGTCGAGAACCGGAAAAACGGCAAAGATAAAAAGAAAAAAGAGGGCCGGCCCAAACTCGCTCATGGCAGAACCCCTGCCGCTTCGCCCGGCTCGGCCGCGCCGGCCGCTCAGGCTTGATTGCCGCAGGCTGCCCGATGAGCGTTTGCAAGGCTCGTCGGCGCTCGAAGAGCCATTTGCTTTCACTTGCACCGGCACCGGAGTCAGTGCCGGCTGTCCGCCGGCCAGACCGGCCTTTAACCAGTCCAGCATCGCTTTCACGGCATCCAGTGCCTTGCTCAGTCGACTTTTCATCCAGTTTAATCTCTAACTCCCTTTACCAATATACCTGAATAAACTGTCGTCTAATCGCCCATTTAAACCGGCCCAATTTCGAGCCTCTGCCTCTAGATCAGAGCATTTCAGTCAAGTGTGAGGCCAGTGTGAGTAGTTGTCGCTCACTGCCGACACGGCCGATCAGCGATAGGCCGCTGCAGAGCGGTGGGGCATTGATACCGGCAATGGCTGTGAGCGGCACGGTCAACTGCGGCAGACCAAGGAAGGAGGCTGTGGCATTGAGCTGCAAATTGAGATTGCGGTTGGCTTCGAGTGCTGCAGCCGTGCTCCCCTTGAGCGGGGCGGCGGCGGCTGTCGTGGGCAGGCACAAAATTGTTTCGGCGAGCAGCTCGTCGTATTGCGCCTGGAGCTGCCTTCTTATTTGGCGTGATTGCTCGGCTTCTTCGGCTCCGGCGCCCCGACAGGCGAGCAGTCGTTGTTCGGTGAAGTCGGCTAGCTGCGGTTTCACTTCTTCGTACCAGCGACCGTGGCATTGCCAGGCCTCAAAAGAGCGGATGCGGCCAAAATGTCGGACGAGGTCAGCCAGGCCCGCCGGGGCGACGATTCTTTCTTCGACCAGTTTAAATTGTCCGGACAGCTGCTTTGCTGCTGCCATCACCGCTGGTTGCATATCGTTTTGCAGAAGGGCGAAGCAATCGCTCATTATTATTAAACGGTGCGGTTTCTCAGGCTCTTTATTATCTCGTTGCTGCTCTGGGGGGAAAAATATATCCAGCAGAGTGTGCATCACCGGTAGTGTCGCCGTCAGCAGGCCGACCGTGTCGAAGGTCGGACCGAGCGGCAGTATGCCTGTGCTCGCTATTGCCCCTGCCGATGGCCGCAATCCCCAGATGCCCAGATAGCTCGCCGGTACTCGAGTCGATCCGGCGGTATCCGTGCCCAGGGCAAAATCAACCAGACCCTGAGCGACGACCGAGGCCGGTCCACTCGATGATCCGCCCGGTATGCGCGCTGGATCGGTTGGGTTGAGAGGGGTGCCGTAGTGCACATTTATGCCGTCCAGGCTGAAGGCGAGTTCATCGCAGATGGTGGTGGCGGTGAGGTGGGCGCCGGCCTCGAGCAGAGTCTGGACGCAGGGCGCGTGTGCAGCTGCCGGTCGGTGCGATTTTAACCAGTCGGGGCAGCCAAAAGAGGCAGTGTGTCCGGCCAGATCGAACATGTCTTTGACGGCAAAAGTGAGCCCGGTTGCCGTTCCAGCACTAGATCCAGAAGCATCTCTGAGATCGAGGTCTTTGATGATGCCTTTGACTGGCGGGCCTGGATCGCTCACGGTCACTATTATTTTGCTTTCTGCTCTTTGATGCTCTGGGCCTTTTCTCGCCATTCGCGGGCTTCATCGAGATGTTTCGGTCCGCCGATGCCTTCGGCGACATATTCGGCCATTTTTTCGGTGGCCTCGAGATGATTTTGGGTGGCGGCCTTTTTATAGAGGTTGCGTGCCCTTACCGAGTCGGTGCGTACGCCCATACCTTTTTCGAAGAGCTGGCCGAGCTCGTATTGCGCTTCGACCAGGCCGGCCAGGGCCGCCAGTTCGAAATGTCTGGCTGCCACATGATAATGGCGCTCTTTCAGTGCCTTGATACCCTGCTCCATTTCGGCGCTTGGTGTGAGCGGCTTTGGCGCTTCAGGGGTTGGTTTGGGTGTGGCGCTTGAATCGTGCATACAAATGAAACCTTTGGGCAGTTTCTTTATTATGGCCGATTCGTCAGAACTTCACGTTAACATCGAAGAGTAATGTCGCGGAAAACTTAGTGTCGAACCGCAAGTTGCCAAGATCGTGCTTGCCACCGTTCAGGCTATCGCCTGTCCTGGTCCCGAAATCGAGCCTTTTGATATCGCTGTCGAAGGCAAGATTCTGGCAGCTGGTCTGCACCGCTTCAGCGGCCGGGGGCCTGGTCATCACTGCAAAGCTATCTTCGAGCAATCT
>JAGXAB010000026.1 GCA_018971775.1 Cyanobacteria bacterium REEB67
CTCTCTGGCAAATACTAAAATCAGAACATCCGGTTTTGGTTTGTTGACTAAGCAACTACATTTCAAAGCCGGATACCCCTTTTTGGCAAGACTGCCTGTCGCATATTTCGCCCATATGCAGCCTCTTTAAATGTCGCCCAACACGTTTTTTTTTGTTCTCGCTGCGTTTTATTTGCTATAGTAGGCGCTGCGTTTTTAAGAGGGTTATACTAAGCGTCAGGATTTCCAAAAGGTGTTGTATTGCAGAGACTGCTCAATCGGCTCAGCCTCGATCGGACCGTTGTTTTGCTGCTCGGGGCGGCGTCGATTTCCGCCGTCCTTTTCCTCTGTATGTGTGCGCTCGTCACGGCCGGCCTGACCAGGCATCTGGACATTGCTGTTTTAACCCATCTGCGCACCCACGCCGACTTGAACGTCACGGTTGGGCCGCAACAACTGCTCACAATGGCTCGCGATGTGACGGCCCTCGGGGATGCTACGGTGTTGACGATGATCACAGTGATGACGCTTGGCTACTGCTTGCTCACCCGATATTACGCCGCTTTTTTTATGATCTTCATTTCGGTGAACAGCAGCAATCTGGTCATGATTTTGCTCAAATACTTTTTTCATCGTCAGCGTCCCGATGTCGTGCCTCATCTTGTGACTGCTACGCTGACAAGCTTCCCCAGCGGGCATGCGATGATGTCAGCGGTAGTTTATTTGACAATCGGGGCGATTCTTGCTCGCATCGAGCCACGTCGTACTGTAAAGTTGTATTTGCTTTCGATTTTTGCCGTACTTTCGCTCGTGATCGGCATGACTCGTGTTTTTCTCGGCGTACACTATCCCAGTGATGTTATAGCCGGTTGGTTAGCCGGTATTGCACTGGGTACATTTTGTGCAGCCCTGGTGTTGATAATCGACAAAAAAATGAAAAAAGCGATCGCGGTAACCAATAATAGATAAGCATATGAACAGCAGATGGCAGGAATTGAAGAACGCCGCTGAAAAGGCTCAGGCGGAAGGCGAATATGAGGCGGCTGAGAGGCTCTGGTACGAGTTGCTCCAGGAAAGCGTCGGCATGGAAGCGACAGACCGGCGGCGCGCTCTAGCTCTCGAGCGTCTCGGCGAATGTCTTTGGTACCAGGAGAAATTTTACGAAGCGCTGCCTCTGGCCGAGGAACTCGTTTCCATCTACACTGAAGTTTTTGGTGAAAAAAATATCGAAACTGCTTCAATGCAGGCCAATCTTGGCCTTCTCCATGTCGTACTGCGCAATCTGATCGTGGCTGAGCCCTTGCTCTGCGATGCACTGGAGGTGAAAAGGCTCGTACTCGGAGCCAATCATCCGGCTTTGCGTCGCCTCGAGGACACCTATCGCGATGTCGTCGGTCGGCTGAAAAGCGACGAATCTCCGGCCGGTATCGTCAGCGCCAAGCAGTGGTCGAAGACCGGCCGTTTCGAACCTGTCGAAGTGGCTGAGAGTGAAGCTCCGGTCAGCTACATTACTGCCGAAGATGCCTACAATATCTGGCTGCCGCTCTTCGAGCAAGCCAAAGAGGCGTCGATCAGTGGTGACTGGCAGCAGGCAGAATCCTATCTTTCTCAAGGGGCTAAGCTGGCCCTCTATTTCGGTGAAAATGACGAGCGGCTGCTCATGACCCTCGAGGGTCTGGCCGATATGTTGCAGAAACAGGACAAACATCACCAGGCGCAACCGGTCCTGGAAAATATTCGCGACATAAAGATCGCCAATCTGGGGAGACTCAATCCTGATGTGGCCGAAGCTAACAATAATCTAGCCCGCTCTCATTATTATGCCGGCAGTTATGACGCGGCCGAGGCCGCTGCATTTGAATGTACGCAAATCTACGAAAAGTTGTACGGCCCCGAACATCTTTCCGTAGCCACCAGTCTGGGCAATATTGGTATGCTCTATCACCTGCAAGGTCGGCTGCCCGACGCGGAAAAGGCCTACAAGCGCGGTGTCGCTATCCGCACCAAAAGACAGGGTGCAAATCATCCTGAAACGCTCAAGCTGATTCAAAACTATGCCAATCTTTTGCGCGACCTGAAGCGCGACGAAGAAGCCAATCATTTGCAAGCTCTTGCGACCGGCTTTATGTCCGGAAGTTGGAAGGCTGTTTCGATCAGCACCGAGGATAAGCTGACCATTCAACCGGAACTCTGCAAACGATGCGGCGAAAGTTTGAACGATCGCGGAGATTGCCCGCGCTGTGGAGTGCGCTAGCTGGCGAAGCTCATTTTCTTCTCTATTCCTGTTGATCTATTCCTGCTGATCTATTCCTGAGCGCAACTTTGTGAGAAAATTCTGCTGAAGATATTCCTTGTTTTTAGCTTGAATTCGACGTCTGGTGCGCACCGTTGTCTACTACTCCGGAAGATCGAGAACAGAGCAATACCCTGATCGAAGGTCAGACTTTCGAAGGGCGTTACCAGATCATCTCTGTGCTCGGGCGAGGTGGAGTCGGCGTTGTTTATAAAGCGCGGCATTTGCACATGGACAAATTGGTGGCAATAAAAACCCTTTTGCCCACTGTTGTTTCGAATGATCCGGAAAGTTTTCAACGCTTCCAGCATGAAGCGCGAACGGCGAGTTCGCTCGATCACGTCAATGTGATTACGATTTTCGATTTTGGTAAAACCGCCAGCGGTCTCGTTTATCTGGTCATGGAATATCTCGGTGATCTGACTCTCGAAGGTCTTCTAATTGCCGAAGAGAGACTGGATCTTGAACGCTTTTTACGCCTTGCGGTCCAGACCTGTGAAGCGCTTCAGCATGCTCACAAAAATGGCATTGTCCATCGCGATATCAAACCCAGCAATATTATGTTGACCAAAAATCGAGACGGTGAAAACATCGTCAAAGTCGTTGATTTTGGTCTGGCTAAGTTAACCGCTATTGAAAGCGCTCAAAATCTGACTAAAACCGGAGCGATTCTCGGTACGCCTCTTTATATGAGCCCTGAACAATGTCGCGGTCTTGCACTCGATAGTCGTTCCGATATTTATTCGCTCGCCTGCGTGTTCTATACGGCCCTGACCGGAGCCGTTCCGATCCGCGGTGCGACTGCTCTTGATACCCTTTATCAGCATACTGTCGTCAAGCCGCAGGCCTTTGCAGTCGTTTGTCCTGGTATCACTTTTCCGGCGCGACTTGAACAGGTTATTTTCAAGGCGTTGGAAAAAAATCCCGATGACCGTCAGCAGACTATGCTCGAATTGCGCAATGCCATATCTGACGCCATTTTTGACCGGAGTAACGGCGATTCCGACCTGAAAATTTCCGCTAGTGCAAATCTTGCACATAGCCTCGCTGCTGTCCTGCCTCCAGTGCAATCGGACGACCAATCGAAAACGGTCGATCTGCACGGCGGACCAGTGGAAAAAATCACAAATTCCAGCATTGCCAACGCAGTAACCGCTCCAGGCGCAGCCACCGCAGCCACCGCAGCCAACGCAGCCACCGCAGCCACCGCAGCCACAGCAGCCAACGCAGCCAACGCAGCCACCGCAGCCACCGCTCTCTCTTCTCCGTTTTCCGCTCCGCATAATCAGCAGCGACGCTTCTTGCTTTTCTCTGCGGTTGCTGGGGTTGTAGTCCTGATTGGGTTGGCCATTGCCAGCCTGCCTATTCTTTCCAGGAAAGAGCCTCAGGCTATTTCCGCTCCCGCTGATCACCTTTCTCCAACGTCTCCTGTCATGCCGTCACAGCCGATTAAGCCTGCATCTTCAGCGCCGGTGATTTCAGTCGCAAGGGTCGCAGTCCAGCCGGAAAAAAGAGTGTTTACTGCTGTGAATTCGCCGGTCGTGCAACGAAAAGAGCCTCGTATAGTCGAGCCGGTAAAGCCTGTTGCTCGTCAATCTGAAATCAAGAAACCTGTGCATGCTGTTGTGGACGAGCGAGCTTTGCTTATAAAACAGCTTGCTCAAACTCAAGCGGCTGCTCATGATCTGATGCTGCAAAAACATTGGGCCCTTGCCGAGAGCACTTACGGTCAGTGTTTGAATATGCAGAAGAAATTGCATGGTGGTGCCGACTATCACGTCTTCCCGACTCTTTCTTTGATTATTGAAACGCAGCTTTTGCAAAATAAGGGTGTGAAAACAAACGCCAATCTAATGCTTGCCCTTCACATCTTTGACCGACAAAAAAATGAGGTCTTGAATACGGTGGAGGCAAGAAAGGGCGCGTTAAATATCTGGCGCTCCCTGGCACGAGCTTGCATGCTTAATGGCAAGCAGGGCGATGATGTGAGTCTCTATAAATGGGCTGCCGTATTTTATGAACTCTGTCGTAAATCCTGGCAAGAACCAACAGATAGTCGTGCTTATCGCCAACTCAACTTTGACTATATTCAAGCTTTGGAGCTAAGCGGTAACATTTCCAAAGCGGCGGCAATCAGGCATGAATGTGGACTTCCGGCAGCGATTGAAAAACCAGATCGTCGTGCTATTCCGACTCCTGTGGCTGGCCCTAGACCAGAAGGTCGCCGTAAACCGGAAGTCCGCCGTGCCGGGCGTATGGTGATCAGGAGTTATCGCTAGCCAAGGGGGGGTGAAGTGGCCGCCTGGTGGGACTTTCGCCTGTTTAATTTATGGCTGTGCGATGGCCTTCCGATATCGGTTGACGATAGGCGGACTGATGGCCTTCCGATATCGGTTCGCGCTCCGGTTGGCGCCTCTACAATTTTTCCGAAAAAAAGCCATGTCAATGCAAAAGGCTCTCTCAGGCTATGTTTCTGCCTTAAGACCACCGAACTTACCTTGATTTATGTATGATATGTTGTCGTAGAACAGTGAAAAAACAAAGCAAGCCAGAGCGCCTTTTGAAGGGCCACCGTGACTTGCTTTGCAAAAGAGAGGGGTGATGCCTTTTTACTTACCGCGCATCGCCGTCGATTGATCTAATTTGATCGCTTACTCGATGGCGCCGATCAGTTTGGCTTCGATGAAGCCGATGCCGGCCTGTTTGGCCGCGATGACGCGGTGACGCCCATCCTCGATGTTGTAACCACCACCGAAGCGGGGACGGAGCACGACACGCACCATGTCATGGCCATCCTCGTAAGCCCGGCGGTAGTGCTCGATTTGAGCACCGTCGCGGAGCAGGAGTTTGGCAATGGTGGCATCGGTGATGAAGATATCATCGAGCGCCACGAAGACGGTGCTTTCGTATTGGTTGTGACAATCGCTGCCAGCAGAGCTGGTATGGCGCAGGCTGCTGCGATCGTCGAAATCCGCCTTGCGACGGTCACGGAAAGACTTGCCCATGAAGAACCTCCTGGAGGAGGCCCTGGTGCAAGCAAAGGCGGAGCCAGCGACACGGCCGTGAACCGTTTTGTCGCTGCTCTTTCTACTTCACCGGAATGGCGAAGTGCCCACCAGGACCTACATCCTTAGGATTGCAGTCATGGTTTTCTCCTTTGTTGAAGGTGAGGGTTGCAGTCGTTTGCTGAAAAGAAAAAGGGTCGCTTACTTGCGGTCCTTCTTCTCTTGTTCGTCGCGCTCTTTGCGCTTCTTGCCGTTGTAAACGGTGAGCACGATCACCAGGAGCATGCCTCCCAGTCCCAGGCCCATCATCAGCAGCGACTCGCCGCCGAAGGCCGCGTCGCTGCCTTGAGTCTGGACAGCGTTCGGATCGGCCTTGGTGCTGAGCGAATTGTTGGCGGCGAGCAGCACTTGAGCGGCTGTCACCAGCTGCTCGTCGACACCGTCGGCGCCGCGCGTGCGGTCGATAACGATGTCCGGCGTGATGCCTTTGTTGGCCAGGTCATAGCCGTTGGGCGTCAGGTAGTGCATGGTCGTCACCTGGAGCATGCCGGCCGGAGTCGGAATGCGCACGAATGCGACGGCCTTGCCGAAGGTCTGGGTGCCGATCACGAGTGCGCGACCATTGTCCTTCATCGTGCCGGTGAGAATTTCCGCCGAAGAAGCCGAGCTGCCGTCCACCAGGATCGTCATCGGGACGGTCTTGAGGCGGGCGAAGAGGGCGACGATTTCCTTCGGCATTCCGACATACTCATACGCCATCGGGGCGCGGAAGACGTCTTTTTCGAACTTATCCGTGCCACCATCGCGCTCCTGCGTCTGCAAGAAGGTGCCGTGGTCGATGAAAATGCGAGCAATCTTCTTGGCCAGATCGACTGCACCGCCGTGATTGGCGCGCAGGTCGAGGACGATGCCGGTCAGGTGACCGTTGGCCTTGGCGTCGAGCATGCCGAGGGCACGCAGGAAGTTGTTGCCGAGAGTGTTTGCTTCGTCTTCACTGGTGCCGAAGCTGGGCAGCCGCACGTAGCCGATACGATTGGGCAACATGCCCACTTCGATCTGTTCGGGCGGTGTGTCGGTCAGCGCGACGTCGACTTTGTCGTCCTTGCCGTCATGTCCGATCACGAGCGTAATCTTGTCGCCTTTGTGTCCGATCATCAGCTTGGAAGCGTCTTCCTTGCTCATGCCCTTGAGGACATGGGTGGTGACGGCACCCTTGGCGTCGACGGTATTCACCTGTTCGACGATGTCGCCGGGGCGCACCATATTGGTCGTCCAAACCGGCGAGTTGTATTCGAGGGCTTCGACGCGGAAGCTGCCGTTGCTGTTTTGAGCCAGGCCGATGCCGACATACTCGATGTCGGGGCTCGCCTGGGTTTGGCCGCGCAACATCGACTCGATCGAGGTGAAGACCGTCCAGCGATCGCCGAGGCTCGAGAGCATCGTGGCCACTGCCGCATTCAAGTCGTCGCGAGTTTTCAGCTTGCCTGCATACCTGGTCGGCCAGACCTGCCAGTTGCTGAGCTTGTCTCCGTTGTAGTACTTCTGGGCGATGAACGACCAGATGCCGACGAATTCCTGATCCAGCATTTCGGGAGTGGGATTGGCGGCCTGCTTCGCCTTGTCGGCGTCGAAGCCGCGATCGGCCAGGAACTTTTCGACTTGCTGGGGTGTGATATCAGGGCTTGTGCCGGGCGTGATTGTCGGCACGACCGTTTTGGTCGTGTCGGACGGCGAGCCGGTGGTGCTGGGGGTGGTGGCAGGGTTGACGGTAGGGCTTGTGTTCGGAGCGTTGCTGGGCGCGACGTCGGCTGGCTTGACGAGGGGCAAGGGCTTGAAAAACTGGAGCTTGGGAGCGCCGGTCATATCGAGCTTTTCGATGCCATTGTCCATGGTCTTCAGAGCCTGGTTCCCGGTGGGAGCCGTGGCGGCTTGAGCGCATGTCAGGGAGAGGGCCAGGGAAAGTGCCGCAGCGAACAGAACACTTTTATTCTTGCGAATAGTCATGTTGGAAGTCCCTTCTACGTTTGCAGATTTTCAGGAATATCCAGATGGGAAGCGCTTTTTACAGCACCTCCCATCCGGTGTTTTGACAGAGACTGAGAAAGCACCTTCAGTGCGAGTTCGCTTACTTTTTCGGTGCCGTCGGCGCTGTCGGCGGCGCGATTACCGGCGCGATGCCCTTGGCTGCCTCATCGGCGGCCTTCTTCAGCATCTCTTGACGGTCGAGCACTTCCTTGGCGAAAGCGTCGTGGTGGGCCTTCTCCAGCTCAGCGCGACGGGCGGCCATTTCAGCTGCGGGCCGTTCCGGGCTGGGGTTGCCGATCGCGGTTTCGATCAGCTCGAGCTTGGCGGCATTGAGCTGGGCGTCCGTGCTCGGGTCGTCGAGCGGATCGGCGTCAGCCGGCTGCTTCACTTCGATGTCCGGGACGATGCCGACCCAGTCCATCTTCACGCCGCCGGGAAGGAACTCGAACGAGGTGACGTGCATGCTGCGACCGCTCGGGAGCTGTACCACAACCTGGCCGACACCCTTACCATAGGACGGCTGTCCCATGATGCGGGCACGATGGTTGGCCTGCAGCGTACCGGAGAGAATCTCCGAAGCGGAAGCCGAGCCTTCGTCGATCAGGACGATCACCGGCGTGGTAGCGGGCAGGAGCATCGGAATGCGCTTGCCTTCCTGGACTTGCGCCGGGCTGCCGTCGTCGGACTGGGCGCTGATGATGAATTTGTCATGAGTGAGGCTGTAGGTGATCGTCACCATGTGGTCGCCATCGCGCTCCACCTGCTTCATGATCACGCCTTCGTCGATGAACATCTGGGCGATCTGAATCACCTGGCTAAGGCTTCCACCCGGGTTGCCGCGCAGATCGAGGACCACGCCGGCAGCTTTCTGGCCAGCAGTCTCGAGGGCTTGGCCCATTTCGTTCGTGCCGAACTGGGACTCGAAGTTGCTCATGCGGATGTGAGCGATACGACCTTCATAGTCCGTCTTGACGACGTGCAGGATGATCTTGGCGCGGGTGAGAACGACTGGCGCGGTCGTCACCTTGCCGTTTTTATCGGTGTGGGAGATCGTCAGGGTCACCTTGGAGCCGACCGTGCCGCGCACCTTGCTGACCACTTGGTCGATCGTTTCGCCATTGACGCTGACGCCATCGACGGCGACAATACGGTCGCCCCGGGCGATGTGCGCCCTGCCGGCGGGCGTGTCGCTGTCAGGCGTATCGCCGGCCACGAGCGGGCGCTCGTCGCTCAGTTTGAGCAGCGGCTCGACCTGCGCATTGGTCGGCTTGTCACCGAGGGCCTTGATCGCCTTGACCAGGCCGTCTTCCTTGAGCGACAAGCCGATCCCAGCCATAGTGGCATTCATCTGCTCGTGCTCGTGCTGCGTCTGCACGGGCGGGAAGTAGTAGTCGAAGCGCTGGCCGAGGCTCCACATCATCTCGTAAACGGCGATGTCCGTGCCCTTCTCGGTGGAGAGGGCGCCGTCATTATCGTGCTTATGCTCCCACTTAGCGGCGAAAGCAGCACGGGCGGCCGGGGTGACGAGGGTGTAGTGGTTGTCCATCAGGTCCTTGAAGGCGGCGTCATAGACAGCCTTGCCGTCGAAGGGCACTGGCGCGGGAGTGGCAGCCGGAGCCGCCGACTGTGTGGTTGCCTGCGGCGCGGGAGCCGACTGGGCATAAGTAAGCTGAGCGCCCAACGGCAGCAGCAGCGTCGTGGCGAAAAGAGCAGAGAGCAGGCGCGCGCGCGTGCCCTTCAGCCCCGAGCCGATCATGGTCATGATGTTCATGGCATTTTCCTATTCTTCAGAAATTGACCTGAGACCGACGGCGGTCGCTCTCCCAGAGCCGGGCAGCGCCTGATACAAGCGCTGTTTTTTCCCGAGCTCGAGAGAGCGAACTGGCGTCGGCGCCGGTCGGTTGCATGCGTGAAGTCTTCGCGGGCTGAACATGGTCTATCCAGCACGCGCAGGGTGAATAAAGAAATTCAGAGGTGACTCCAGAAGGAGGTCACTTCATGTCCCAGGGACGTGGTACCAACACGTCCAGCTCTCTGTAGAGCTGCTCGATCTCACCAGCGCTTAGCGCAGTGGCCGATTCGTAGGGATTTTCCACTTGCAGGCTAGCGTCGGAGAAGAGGTCCTTCTCGCACATCTGCAGGGCGGCTTTGATCGAGGCGAAGTGTGCATCTTCGGGGAAGCGGTTCTCGATTTCCAGCACAGTCAGAGCTTCGATGCTCGGATACTGAGGCAGGGTGCCGAGATAACGCCGTAGCGCATGGGCGATCGCGCGGATGTGCTTGCGCTTGTAACCACCGCCCGCGGATGCGTCGTTGTACTGAGCTTCGAAGATGTTCCAGGCCAGACGATTGGCCGGTACGACCTTGCGCGGACGCACACGGTTATGCCACTTAACCAGGGCAAGGCCCGGGAAGAGCAGCATCAGGAAGGTACCGAAGGCCAGGGCGGTGACCGTCATCCAGGGCAGGCGCGGTGCGACCATGTCCAGGCTGCCTTCCGCAGGCGTGTCTCCGTTGTCCCCGATATCGCTGGTTGTGACCAGGAAGTCGGGCGTGGTCAAGGTCGTCCAGTTGGGCAGCTTGCCGTCGGGCGTCATATCGACTGCGTAGCGCAGGTCGAGGTTGAACGGCGTCGGTTTGATTACCATCGTCTGAACGATCAGCTCGATACGATAGATCTTGCGATCGCCTTTGAATACCGGGCCGCTCACCTTGACTGCGGGCGGTTCGCCGGCGCCTTGCTTGGCCAGGTCGAAGTCGGACCCGTTGAAGGCGATCACCTTCTGATTGACCAGCGAGTTAAAGTCGATCTGCACCGACTTGTCCAGGTCGAGCACCACGGTCAGTGGCACGCGGTCCATGATGAAATGGCCGAAGTGGCGATGCGAATCGCGATAGCCATCCGGGTCCGACGGTGTGATGCCGACGATGATGTGCACCTTGCCGCCGGCGCAGACCTTGGAGACCGGATTTTGCGGCTTGACCTCCTGGGTGGGCTGAGAGGTGGTGCCGTCGCCCTCATCACCATAACCGGCGGCGGTCTGGGTGCTGGACGTCGAAACGCTGGCCCCATCGCCGGAAATCTTTCCGTCGATGATGGCGCAGGGAGTGGCAAGAGCGCTGACGCCGTTGCCGTCTGAAGAAGGGGTTTGCGCAAAGGCGCTCGCCGACGCGAAGGTCAGCGACGCCAGAAGGGCAACCCAGACATACTTGCTAGTACGCATTTTAGTTAGCTCCTTAGGTTTCTACTGCCTAGTGATCGGCGAACAGCCTGGTCAGCTTAGGTGTAGCGGCGGCGCCTTCCTCGGTGGAAAACTCCTCCCATTTGATATTGTTGTCCTTGAAGAATTCCACCATCAGGTTGCGCCTGGTCTGGAAGTTTTCGGAGAACTGTTCCCTCACTCCCTTGCCTTGACGCTGAAATGGCCACCACTTGGGCCACAGCCAGATCGTTTTGCGCGACCCCTTGCGGATGTCTTCCAGATCGAAAACGCCCCAGGTGTCGGGCAGCTCGCGTTCGCGACGATCTTGCACATGCATGCAGACCATGTCGTGACGAGCCGATGTGCCGGCCAGGTCGTCGAGCTCCGCTTCGCTCAAATCGATGAAGTCGGAGATGACGAAGACGAGCGATTTGCTCTGCCGACGCACGAAACGCAGGGCCTGCTGCAAGCCGGAAAGTTTCTCGCCGGGCTGATCGGTCAGACCCTGCACATCGACGAGATCGGGCTGGGCGCCGACTTGATTGGCGGGCAGCTCATAGCTGATCGGGCGAATGCCCGGTGCGATGATGTTGCGCAGTGCCTCACTCTTCATGGCGCCGACGAACTTCGCCCGCTTGCTCATGGATTCGATCCGCTCTTCTGAGTAGGTGATGTAACCCACCTTGTCATTGGTTTTGCGTGCGGATTTCAGGATGGAGGCGGCCAATTCCGCTGCCAACAGGCGCTTGGTGGTGCGCTGCGAGCCGAAGTCCATCGTCAACTTGGAGTCGACGAGGATGAAGAATTTCACCTCTCGGGGCTCGTAGAATTGGCTTACAAAGATTTTCTGCCCGCCTGTGCGTGCAGTGGCAGCCCAGTCGATTTTCTTCACGTCATCGCCGTGTTGATACTCGCGCTGGGTGACCAGGTCGAAACCGTTGAATCCTCGACTGCGGCTATTCCGTTCGCCCGCTCCGCCAAGATTTTGGCTGGAGCGGAAGCGAATCGGAATCGGGCACTGGATGGCCCTCGCCTCAACGGCCTCGATCAACTCTTCAATCGTTTTGTTGTCGCTCATAAAAATACCTCTCGGTTTGGGTTAGAGCTTTCGCGAAATAAAGTTGAGCAAGGCGCGCCTGGGCAGCGGCCGAAAGACCGACATAAGCAGCGAGGTGCTGCTCTAGCGATCAGTCGGCAGTGCTACCCAATGGCGAACCGCTCTTACTTGGAGATGATGTCGACGCTGTTCAGAAGGGCGTTGACGAATTCGTCCGTGCTGAACGAGTCACGCACGATGTCCTTCTTGGTGATGCGGTGACGCAGGATGTCGCGGGCGACATACTTGACGTCATCGGTCTCGACCTTGGTGCGGCCGTTCAAGAACGCTGCCGCAGCGGCGGCGTGCTCGATGTTGATGATGGCACGCGGCGAAGCGCCGAGGGCGATCTTGGACTCGAAGCTCTGCTCGACGCCCTTGATTTTGCCCTTGACCTTCTTGAAGGAGGGCTCCTCCGGACGGGTGGCGCGCACGAGGCGGACGATGTACTTGACCAGCTCGGGGGACATGTCGCGGACCATCTGCTGGATGATGGTGCGGTCGGCGAGGATATCCTCGGTGGTCATGGCCGGCTCGATATCGAGCTCGCCGGAGTGCACCGAGAGGTTCATCGCCATCTTGATCTCGGCTTCTTCCGAGACGTAGCCCATGATCGACTTGGACTGGAAACGGTCCATCATCGCTTCGGGCAGCTCGAAAGTGCCTTCCTGCTCGATCGGGTTCATGGTGGCGATCACCATGAAGACCTTGGGCAGCAGGTAAGTCTTGTCACCGATGGTGACCTTCTTTTCCTGCATCGCCTGCAGCATGCCGGCGTTGGTCTTCGGGCCGGTACGGTTCACTTCGTCGGCGAGGAAGACGTTCGAACCGATGATCGGTCCGAGGGCGGGCTCGTAACGGCCTTCCTTCATGTTGAAGACCAGGCCGCCGACGATGTCGGAGGGCTGGGTGTCCGGCAGCATCTGGATGCGGCCGAAGACGGCGTTGGCGATGTTCTTGACGATGGCGTTGGCCAGCGTCGTCTTGGCGAGACCGGGAACGGACTCGAGCAGAACGTGGTTGTTGGTGAGCATGGCCCGCATCAGCAGGGCGACGATGTCCTCATAGCCGTAAACCACATTGTTGGTGTTGTCGTACATCGCCTTGTAACGGGGATGCTTGATCTCATGAATCGGGTTCATAACTGTTCTCCAATGGCTTCCCTCTGGCTAGTGCCAGCAGGGGATAAGAATGCTGATTAGTCGTCGGCGGTGCCGCTAGTAAATGGCGGCGGCCGCGGCGACAGGTTAGAAAGAAGGGAGCGAGCGCTCCGTAAAGCGACCGGTTTTGGCGCGCGGCGCGAGCGTCAACCGATATCGGTTGACGCCGGCGCCGTTCAAATCTTCAGACGCAGTGTCAGACGATCCGCTTGTCTTTGCGCACCAATCCCGATACCAGTAGCAGAGCGAAGATGGCGAGCGCGCCGGCCAGCGGATACTGGTAGACATGCGCTTCGTGCTTCTCCATCTTGGTGCCCCCGACCGTTCTTTCCCAGTGCATATTTACCTGGGGATGGGCCGGGTCGATGCGGACGAGCTCGCCACCGGTGAGGGTGATCAAGCTCTGCAGTGCCGCTTCGTCGATGGCGGTGTTGACCACTTTGCCATCTTTCTTGAAGTAACCGGTCATCTGGCCACCGGCGCTATAGACCGGAATCGGCACACCGGGTGCTGGCGAGCCCAGACCCATGACGATGATCTTGACACCAGCTTTCTGGATGTCGGCGATCACCTTGCTCAGGTCTTCGCCTTTGCCGTCGAAGCCGCCGTCGGTGAAAAGCATAATGACATTCTGCTTGCCCGCTTGCGGCTCGGCGAGGATGAGCTCGAGAGCGGTGCGCAAACCGGCCGCGTAGTCGGAACCACCGCCGGGAGCCTTGCCGATCTTCATGAAATGGGCCATCACGTAGCGCAGAGCGTCGTAGTCGTCGGTCGGATAAGCCTGAACGAAGGCCTCGCCCGAATAGTTGACGATGCCGACTTTGTTGTGCTCAAGGGAGGGCATAATCTGATTGGAAATCACCCACTTGGCCATGTCGAGGCGCGAGCCATATGGCCCGATTACCTGGTCGGCCGGTGTCGATTTGATCACGACGCCCTTGGCATTGGTAATCTCCTGGGGCGGCATGACGGGGCGGTAGTCCTCCGCCGCCATGCTCTTGGAGACGTCGACGACGGCGACGAGGTTCATCGAACCCTGTCGCACCGTCTGTGGTGCATTCTGGGCGACCGGGTCGGCCCAGGCTAGGAAAACAAGGGCCCAGGCGATCACGATCGCCGTGCCGCGAATCGCTTCGAAGGTAGGATTGATCGGTTTGGAGAAACGCTCGATGAGCTTCTCTTCGCCCCAATCACTCCGCGCCTTTAACCGCTGACGGTAAGAAAAATAGATAGCTGCTGCGAACATCGGCAAGATAGCCAGTGCCCAGTACAACCTATCCAGGTCGAGGAAATGTAGTGAGGACATAGCGGTAGCGCTCCTTTAGATTGCGTCCTTATCGCCCTTGCCAGGCTTGTTGGAAGGGTCGTCGGAGGGTACCGGCTTGCCTTCGCCAGGCTTGCCTTGGCCGGGTTGGCCCTTGCCTTTGCCCTGTCCTTGTTGGAGCTGGGGCTGGCTCTTGAAGAGCATCATCAAATCGTATTTGACGACATAGGCCTCCTCTTGGGCGGCCTCTGCGTCTTTGGCGCTAAGCGTGCCTTCGTACATGTTGCCGGGGTTGAGTTGCAGCGATTCCTGCCAGGCGGCGACAGCTGCTTCGGCCTGCTTGGCCTTGAGTAAAGCCATGCCCTTATGGAATGCGGCCTGGGCTGCGATGCGGCGATCCGGCTTCGGATAGAGGAACTTGTCGATCCAGGTCTCCGAGCGCAGACGTGCCTTGTAGGCGCCGAGGCTCTTGTCGTAGAACTTGATGGCCTGCTGCAGGTCATCGGTCTGGTAAGCGGCATTGCCGTTGTCGAGATAGACGTACTGAGCATCGAACCAGTGACGCTGGGTGATGCCGAAAGCGAAGATGATTGCTCCGACGATAACCGTCGCAACAACCGTCATCACACGCTTTCGCGTCGAGGTCTGTTTGTGCATTTTACACCTCTATGAAGGGTTGTTAGACCTACACGCTCTTCCGAACGAACAGCTCGGAGAAGTGGTAGATCGCACCGAAGATGATCGCGAGTAGAATCGCGATGGCAAAGATGTCTTTGAAGGAAGTCGTCTGGGCAATCTCGACGCGGGATTTCTCCAGGTCGTTGATTTCGTTGATGCCCTTGATCATGTCGGCGACGTCGCCGACAATCATCACTTTGCCGCCAGTGCCTTCGACCAGCTTGCGCAGATCGGGACCACCGGTGGCCTGTGCCGCAGCCCAGCTCTCACCAACGCCGAGGGCGTAGATGCGGATATTGCGCTGCTTACACTGCTGGATGAAGTCCTGGATGCGATCCGGGTCGATGTTGTCGTCACCGTCGGTGACCATGACGAGCACCTTGGACTTGGCTTGACCCATATCATCGAAGTTGTCGATGGCGGTCTGGATTGGACCGTATTTCGTCTCGCCTTTCCAGGGTCCCTGGAAGTTGGTGCCGCCGCCGCTGTAGCCAGAGGTGCGACTGTTATATTTGAGGATGATGTTGGTGTCGGTGGTGAGCGGCCAGGCCATGTAGGCTTCATCATCGAAGTACATCAGACCGATGCGATCGCCTTTGCGCAGAGGAACGAAGGTCGAAATTGCTTTCTGGGCGACTACCAGGCGAGTCAACTTGGGCTTGGGCGCGGCCGCGTCGGTGCCTGTGCTCGAGCTGTCGGCGGGTGAGGACGGTGAAGTGGTGTTGGGAGATCCTGCGTATGCGGTCTGGCTGGGATCGGTGACTTCCGAGGTCATGGAGCCGGAGATATCGACAGCGATGAAGATGTCGCGGGTCTCCAGAGTCTGGAACTGCTTGAGTTCGGGCACGACCGGACGGGCGAGACCGACAATGAGCAGAGCAAGAACGGCACCAAAAGCAAGAACGGGAAGTTTGCCGATGAACGGGAGCGATCGCAGGTTCTTTTGAGTAGAAACTTGCGAATGTCCGAACGCTCTGCTGCGCCTCTCATGGAGGTAGAGCAGAACCAGGGCAACAGGTATCAGGGCCAACAGTAGTGGGGCGAGAAAATTCATAATGCCTCCTGCCAGCTTGTGGCTGATGGTTGGTTAGAGTCAGGTAGAAACTGTTAGTCAATTGGAAGTCTCGGAAGGTTCGCAACTCGTAGAGAGCTGCGAAGTTTTTTTCAAGGACTTCGACGGGGACTTCAAAAGAGACTTCGACAGGGACTTCACAAAGACACTGATCCCAGGGCCTGGATGAGCTGAAATATCCGGAGAGGTCTGCGCGTTCAGGCGAAAGGTCTGGCCGGATACGGGAGACTTGTCGATGGACCATGCGGAACCCGCTAAGGTCTGAGACGAATCTGCTCGATAGATGCTGTTTTGATGTTCTGGAGAGCGCTTTGTTTTTTCTTAAGAGAAAAGAGATAGAACTCAACGATAAGGCAATGGTGAAGGCAGATAAAAACAAGAAATCTCTTAGCAAAGAACAGGCGAACCCTTATTGAGCCGCCCTTTTACAACCGGATGCCAATTGAAGCCTTCCTGATATTGCGGTCCTATACATGCGAGATCGCCCGTCTGGCTTTGTCTCGCCGACGGGTGGCTTAGTAGTTAGCAACCTCTTGGAAGCCGTGGCGCTTATCGAAGCTGTGAAAAGATGGCCCAAATCGGGCAAAAGACGCGGCTGCCAAGGGGGTGACGACAATTTGCGCGGCTATCACAAGTAGGTAAAAAAGTCCCTAAACCCGGGTTGTCATGAGGTTGTGCCGGAGATGTGCTCACGCTGTAGTTTGATGTGGTTTTGCTGAGATTTTCTTCAGAAAGGGGCTATTTCTCCCCATTTTCGAAAGGCGACGGGGGGATGGTAGGCATATCCCGCTTTCTTTTTTTGCTTGGAATTATGGTGTTGTATGTGGTGCGATTATGGTGGTTCTGGTCGTGCCTGGCATTCCTTTTTGCTTTTTGAGTCTTCCCCGAATGGTCTTCCGATATCGGAAGACCATTCGGCTCTCGCACCTTTACCTTCCCGAGCCCCGGATTCTATTCATGGCGATGAAAACTTGGCTATGTTTGGTAATTGCTGGTAGGACAAAGTCCCGCTCCAGGAGCGGTTCCGTAAATAGCGGGGTGAGCTGGCAAAAATTCTGGAATAAACTATTTGAACCGGCATGTTTTGAAAGAAGAGACAGAACGGTGTGCAACTAGTCGATGGTTGTGCCCCTTTGTAATCCTATGCCGCCATTGGCATCATTATCTCAACCGAAAGATCGGAAATGAAATTTTTCACTTCGGTCCGCCCAACGTCACTGAATTGTGAGCATATTTGGAAGATTGAGAATGACTTGGGGTCGAAACTTTGCTTATATAAGCGGTTAACGTTGGCGAGATGAAGATTAGCGTATTTGCGTGAAACACCTTGATTGTTAATCTGGATAATATTCCTAAAAGCGTTGATTTGTTCAATCATTCTTTCATCGTATGTATTTTGAGCAGGCTGGATGCTCGCTGGGGGTGTTATATTGGCGCGAACGTATCGATTGCCAGGCAGCCTGTTAATAAGGCTCTCTAGCTCCAGAATGGTTAGTGCGGCATTAAGTTCGTTGGCATTGGCGTCTAGGTTGCTAACTAATGCATCAAAAGTCGTAGGCTCGCCACTATTGGCTTCGTAAACCTTCTTTTGAAATTCGGTCAACCCGTATGGACTATTTTCAGGGTCGGTCACCAAGTCGGTCACCAAGTCGGTCACAATGTCAGCTCCAGGTTGCCGGCTTTCGATGGTATTTTCAGGCTTCAGAAATTTCATCTCGGATGTTGCTTGCGCGCCCTCTTGCGGAGAGCCTTCTGTCTCGTCTCCTTTTTCTTCGTCTTCTTCCGCTAAGCTTTCTTCGGATTGATTTGCCTCATTGCCGTTTGCTTCAGCTGCTTCTTTTTCTTGGCCCTGTTGCCGATGCGCTCCGTGCGCCCTTTCTTTTTCCTGTTCTTGTTTTTTAGAAGATGTATGTAGGTCCTCCATCGCTTGCTGTTCGGCTGAAGGCTCCTTAAAAGCCGGAGTAGCTATGCTTCTTCTCGTGTAGAGCTCGATTAATAGTCGTGAATCGATGCTCAGGCAATTTTCGTCTGATCTTTGTGCGATTAGCATTGCGAGTTCTACTTTCCGCATCAAATTCCAGGCTGTGTCATAAGAAACCTTCATCTCAATCGAAAATTGATGGGCGTTAAATATGCAACCGGCGTCAATTAAATGCAGCATGCATAAATGAATATCCAACAAATTAACTCCGTGGAAAAACGGCATCCTTGCAGTGATGCTGGCCACTCTTTTGCAGGACAGGCATTTAGCTTTTCTTTTGCCGTACTTTCGGCTGAACTTTGTGCCGCCGCATTGGCAGACGTTTTTGCCCGTTTCCTCGAACATCGCATCAAGGCTTTCTACGGACCTGGCTTCGCCTTTATATAAGGCCTTAGCTGTCTTGGCTTCGCGTTTAAAGTGGGCCAGCCATTTTGCCTTATCTTTTCTGGATAGTTTGATTCCAAATATAAATGGATCGTCTTTCTTACTATTACTATCTTCTCGTTTCATAGGCGTAATCTCCTTTCTAGAAGAAACGTCGAATCGGCAAATTAGTTCAAAGAAAATCGCTTTTTTCTAAGAGAAATGCTGGCCGGATACCGATTTAGGATTGTGCGCTTCGGTGGTGAATCGATATCGGATCACCACCGAAGTGACCCCGACCTAAAACCGGCGCATCATTGACCACAAGCCGTTTTGAGTGGATTTATACTAATTAAAGTAGTACAGCGCAAAAAAAAGGAAAATGACGGAGATTGGCTTGGCTGCCGCACTCCGCCTTTTAACAAGAAGTAGGCGTTCTCGCTACTTCTTGCCGACCAGGCTCATTGCCGAGAGAACGGCAAGAAAACCGACACCCAGCCCGCAGAGAACGAAGATTCCGGCAGCGTCTGGGGCCAAGTAAGCCGCGCCAAAAAGCACGACCATGATTACGATGAGAAGAATGGTGCCTTGCATGACAGCCTCCTGTGAAAAACACTTAGTGCGTGTAGTACGTTGCGAAAAAAAAAGAAACCAGAAGGAGGTAAATCCTCCTGGTTTCTCGAAAGCCAGTCTGTTTTGCAGATCAGCTTTTTACTTGATGTCGAAAGTCGCCTTCCAGGACTGACCACCCTGAACGGCCTGGCCGATCGAGGACGATTGTCCGGCGAACCAGGACCAGGTGCGCTGCACCTCTTCGAACTCGATATCGTTCTGGCCGGCCGAGAGGATTTCGAAAACGAATTCGCGCTGGCCGAACTGCGGATTACCCGGGTCGGGAACGAAGGTGCCGCGACTCTTCAGCTTGAAGTTGGAGGGCAGCGGACGCTTGACGTTCCACTCGCGCCACTTGTACTGGTCTTCGTTGAGGAAGATGTGAATCTCCTCGCCGATGCGCAGGTTCTTGAAGGTCTTGCCGGCGTCGACATGACGGCAGGTGATGAAGGCGATGCCGGTCTTGCTCGAAATCGAGGATGCGGCGCCGGCGGAAAGCGGGACGCGGCACCATTCGCATTCATCGAGTAGGACGCTGCACGCGTCGCAGAGCGCATGCGCGAAATGCGACGTCAGGCCCGAGCATTTCTGGCACTGGCCAGGGACGCTCAGGGTATGCTTGCTGGAGCAGGTTGTGCAAAGTGACATGTTTGTTCCTCCTTATTTGCCGTTCCTCACGCAACCCGTGCACGTGCACGTGAAGGTGGGAAGGTGGCCCTGCGGAGGCTCGAAGCTCATCTCGTCGTCGCTGTTGATCAGCTCCGCCGGCTTCACCATCGTCAGGAGATGTTTCGAGGCGACAAGCAAATCGTGGTCGGCAGGTGCGTTCATCTGGAACGCCACCTCGAACTCCTGCGCCGGGGGCTTGAGGCCCGGGCCGGGTTCATCGACGAAGCGCAGCACGACGAACACCGAACCGGGGTCCGAGATGGGCATCATCGGCACCTGGACATGGCCTTCGTCCTCGTTGAAGAGGTCGAGGCCGGACTGGTCCGTGACCGGGTTTACTTCCGCCACTGCCGCCGGTGCCTGGAGGGCATAGTCGGAAGCGGGGATGAAGGGCTTCTCCTCGCCGGGCTTGGCGAAGATCAGGTAGTTGCCGGCCGCGTCCTTGTCGACGTATTGCAGGCCGCTCGGCACCTCGGTGCGGATGGCCAGCTTGCCGTCGATGTGGAGCATCAGCTCGACCTTCTGGGCGGACATGACGCGCAGGGCAAACTGACCTGCGGGCATGCGAACGAACAGCTTGTTGCTGTTGGCGATTTCGTGGAAGAGAGGACGCGTCCAGTCGAGGCCGCCGCTAAACTTCGCCGACAAAGGCGGTTTGGCGACAAGCGCGACATCCACAGAGCGTCCGAGGTTATCTGAAATCTTCATGTGTAGACTCCTTTTAAAGTTGCGGACAAAGAGATGAGCCGGCTGCCGCTGCTCGAGCCAGTCATTTCTGACCGGACCGGCAGCAGCCAACCGACTCGCTCTCGGGAAAAACTGTCTTAGAACTGAACTCGGATTTCTGGATTGTCCACTGGATTGCTCCACTGGATTTCCCCACTAGATTGCTCTAGATGATTTCGTCCGAGCCACCCGAATTTACATCCGGGTTTCTTTGACGGTCTCTCCATCCTCGGTGAAGTACTCGTACGCGTAGGGCGCACCGACCGGATTGCCACGCTGATCGACCGCCTGTTCCTTGGTCAGCAAGCGCACGGGCATGCCGCACAGGCGACGGAAGAACTTGAGCGTATCACGGCACTCCGACGGCAGCAGCGGGCCGAACGTCTCGTCGAACTCGTGCTTCAGCGTCCAGCTGCCATCACCGTATTTACCAGTGTCCTGGATGGTGATGTTGGGCAGCGAGTGGTACGCCGTGCGCATGACGAGCATGCGACGGGCCTTGTGCTTGTTCGCATCGAAGGCCGCCACGATCTGGATGACCGTGCCCATCTGCTGCAGCGTTGCCGCCGGCGCCGGGAAGACGGGGAAACCGCCCTGCTCGTGATAGGCCTCGGAAGTCTCCTGCAACTGCGACCAGGTCTGCACGACTTCCATCATCTCCTCGAGCGTCATCGGCTCCGGATTCTCGAAGACGAACTTCGGATTCCAGCCGTTCTTCTTGAGGGCGCCGTTGATCAGGCGAATGACGCGACGGATCCATTCCAGGTTGCGCTGGTTGATCTGCTCGAAGAGCTTCTCGCCCATGAACTCGTTGACGAAGCGATTGTCGTCGTAGTGACGACGCACTTCCATCATCTTGTCGCGGTTGCGCACCGGTACGTCCATCGTCACGGTCTTGTTGCTTTCGACGTATTCGTCGAAGCCGTCTTCGCCCGTTTTCTTGACGATCTTCTTGAACTTCACCTTGGTGGTGCCGGCGTCTGAGCCGTACTCCTCGTCGATGAAGGTCCAGATGTTCATGCCCATCGCGTACGGGTCGAAGTACGAGTTGACCGGCGTCTTGAAGTGCATGTTCCAGGACTTGGCCAGGTCGAAACGGAATTCGAGCGGCAGGTCGATCTCCGGTTCCAGCAGCAGGGTGCGCTGCCAGTAGGAGGCCCAACCTTCGTTCATGAACTTCGTCCGGCCCTGGGGCTGGAAGTAGCGCTGACGGTCGTGCACGATGGAGATCATCATGCGCGCTTCGTCGGACAGGTTGGGGGTGTTCTCCGGCTGCATCAAGAAGTGCAGCAGGTTGTCGGCGGGCTGGATCGGGTAGCGGCGAAGCTGGGCTTCGATCACCGCCGCCTGACGCTCAAGCTGCACCTTCATCGACTGAGAGACTTCGCCCTCGGTGATGATGCGACGCTTGAGCTGAGCCAGCTCGTTACGCAGCGACTCGCGCAGCTGCTTGTCGGTGAGCTTGTCCGGGTTGTCCTCGGCGCCCCATCCGACGTGGTTGGAGATGGCGTGACAGGCGTCGAGGTAGTACTCGACGGCCTCCCAGCCCCACTCCGGGTTGTTGACCAGAGCCTGGATCTTGTTGCGATACTGGGTCAGCCTGGCAATGATCGACTCCGGGCCGGTGCCCTTGAAGGTCTTGTTGTTGGCGAAGAAGTCGACGTGGCCCCAGGTGGCGTGAGCCATCACGTGGAGCTGCATCGGCAGCGAGTTGGTCGTGGAGAGATACTCGATGGACGGATTCGTGTTCAGCACCATCTCATAGATGTGGCCGCCGTAGCCGTCGCGACGATTCTTCTCCGCTTCCTTGCCCTTGGACCAGTGCACGTAATCGTTGGGCATGCCAACGTAGGGCAGGGTCTGGGTGACGCCGTCGTCGGTGGTAAGCCGATAGTCGATGGGGAAAGGCGAAAGGCCAAGCCGGAGTCCGGCTTTGGTCATACGCCGATCCCACATCATAATCAGCTCCATCTCACGAGCGAAATTGAAGTGGTCGTTAGACATATTTAGGCTCCTTTCTGCCGATCCTTATCCAGGATCTGTTTAAAGGCCTCGGGAATGTCCGCGAGGGAGCTGGCACGAGCCATACCAACGTGCGCCTTGACGTCGGCCGGGAGGCCCTTCAAGGCCTGACCGCCGAGCGACCAGGAGCCGCCCCGACCACCGCCCCAGGAAGTTCCGCACTCCAGGTAGCCGACGTAGTTGAACGGCGCGCGCACGATCTTCGAAAACCATTCGCGAATGGCTTCTTCGCCATCGAAAAGGTCACCGTCGGTGGCATGGAACATGTAGCGGTTCCAGGCCGAAGCCGGGAACGGACCCGCGGAGTTGCCGGTGGTCTTGGACTTGGCACCGAATTCGGCGATGTTGTAAGCCAGCTCCCAGGCGGGAACGGCCACGGTACCACCGCTGGCGCCGATCTTAAAGAACTCTTCCTCCGTCTTCCAGAGGTATTCCTGCCCGTCGTGCGAAATCATCACGATGGCCACTTCCTTGTACTTCGTCTTGAGGAACAAGACGCAGAGGAAGAAGTAGGCCTTGGCAATGATGATCGGATCGCCGCCCATCGAGCCGGAACGGTCGAGGATGAGCTCAACCATCGCCTTGGAGTCGGGATCGTCCTTCTCCTCGATGCGGTTGAAACGGAAGTCGCTCTTGTGGAACGGCACTTCCATCGTGGTCGGGATCACTTCGCCGGCACGTTCCTTATTGAAGACGTAGCTTTCGATACGCTCCATCAGGTTGTCGTGCACCGAATACGGTGCGACGCTCGCTTCCGGGTTTTCGCCGAGATAGGCGACGATCGTCTCGAGGACGCTCTTGCGGAAGTCGGCGACGTCTTCGGGATGGAGCGGATTGGCCTCGTTGCCGTTTTGCACGGCGGTGAGGAATTCCTCCACTTCGCTGTCGAACAGCACCATCACCGGTTCGGGGAAGACAACGGTGGCGCCGGACTTGCTGTAAGCCCAGAACGCATACGCCTCGAAGACCGACTGGCACTTCTGGGCGAAATCTTCAACGAAGTCTTCAGGACGCGCGTTCTTCAGAGCGGAAGCCCGACGCAGGCGGGCGACGGCGGTGGCACGCTTGTTCATGCGCGCCTTCGGACCGTTGTTGGTCAGGCCACGACGCTTGAACGTCTTGACCATGGTCTGGGCGAACATCTTCTTGAGCATGTTCGGCAGGCCGATCGACTCGAAGAACATCTCGAGGAATTCCTCGAAGTCCATCTCCACGTAGTCGCCGGCGCCCTGCCCAGCCTTCTTGCCGCCCTTGCCCTGGCCCGAGGAATCTCGGCCCGGACGCCAAATCGGCTCGCTTTCCGGTGGAACGGGAACGTTGATTTTGCCCGGGCGGGTGATGATCGGATTGTCGCCGATGATGTCACCCATCTTGCCCTTGAGCTTGCCCTTCTGGCGCTCCTTGTAGCGCTCCCGGTCCTTCTCGGTCTTGTCACCGCCACGACTTGGGGGCGTGATGGTGCCTCGACCGGAACCGGCTGCCAGAATAGGTATCAGAGAGTTGTCGTCACGAGGGACGACGGTGAAGGTGCTCTGCGGCAGAGCCTCTTCACCTTTGTTTGCCTTACGTTTGGTCATGACATACCTCCTGGAGGTTTACTCCGAATTTGAGAACGACTTGCAAGTAATGAGCTTGTCAAGGTTTAGATAAAAAGAAGAGACAGTACAGGCCCCCAGGCAAAGAACTTTTGGTTCCTTATATGAGGGCTTTGCACTGCCTCGACAAAAATTTCCCTTACCAGTTGCCTGGTTACCTGGTTGACCAAGCGCTCACCTGCATGGAAAAGCCGGAGGCAAGGGCGGTTATTCACCACCACTCACCTCCGACTTCCATTTCAGTCAGACTCAGTCAGGGCTTACCGTTCGACCAGGAAGTCCGAGTTCTCTTCCGCTTCACGCAGAAGCTCTTCGGCCGACCACTCGCTGAAGCCCGCCTCGACGAGACGGAACTTGGCGGCGGACAGCTTGCGACGATCCTCGTCCGAACGAGCGGACGAAGACGAGAACAGGCGCGCACCGGTGCGGACCTTCTTCAGCACGAACCGCTCCAAGCACTTCTGCACCGCCTGGTGGCAGGTGTAGGGGATGTTCTTGGCGCCATGCTCGGTGATGAACTGGTTGACCGCGGCCTGGATCTCAGCGCGGAACTTCGGCGCTTCGGCCGAGGTCACGCCCCAATCCGGGTCGGACTCGATTTCGCGCATGAACGACTCGTCACCACCGACCTGGCTCTTGCTGTAACCAGCCGAGCTCTTGACGGAGGAGTTGGACGCCCAGGCACGCACGTTGTCCAGGTACTTGTCCCAGGTCTGCTGGCACTCGTCCTTGAAGCCGTCGACCAGCGAGGCCAGAACGAGCTGCTGCAGGTTCTTCTTGCGGACCTCGTCGAGCTCGTTGCCGATGATCTTCATCATGAACTCGAGCTTCTTCTCGTCCGTGATCGTCTGCTTGAACCAGTCGCGGAACGCGTCGCGCAGCAGCGCCGTGGTGACGGTGTCGCCACGACCCTGAACGCGAGCGGCCAGGGACTGCATGACCTTGTTGGTCTCACGTGGAGACTGACCTTCCAGGCCCTCGCGGGTGGAAGCGCGCTCACGCAGATCCTGCACGGACACCTTCATGCCCATGCCGCGGTCACGCATGCTGCGACCATCATAGGCATCGACCTTGATGTTCAGCGGCACGGGCGAGTTCTTGTCGACGCGGGTCAGCACTTCCATGCGGGCCAGATACGGGAAGACGTCGGGGTCGACGTGCACACCGCCCTGGGCCACCGGCTTGGCGAACTCCGAGCTGTTCCAGAACTTGCGGATCACCTTCTCCGCCTGGCTCATTTCCAGCGGATAGGGGAACCAGATGCGGTAGAAACGGTCCGCGTACGGCTCGTTCTCACGCACCTTCATGAACTTGTCGTATTCACCCTCGTTGGAGTGAATGATGATCAGGCCGTCGAAGAAGCACGAACCCGCGAGCGGGGTCGGCAGCTTGACGCGGCGGCCCTGAAGCGCCTCGAGCAGAACGCGCTGAGCTTCCGGCGGGTTCTTCAGGCCCTCGGTGAGGATGACCAGACCGCGGTTGCCCTTGTTGAAGGCGCCGTTCAGGTTGACCAGACGCGGGTCGCCTTCCTGGAACCGGCTCATGTTGGCCATGTTCTCGGAGCCGATCCATTCGTTGATGTCGAAGTTCAGGGGCTGAACCTCGGCCACGTCGACGATACCGTTCGAGCCGGAGAAGTCGTCGGTGAAACGCATGGAGTCGATCGGATAGTCACCGATGGCAACCGGCTTGCCCGGGCGCTGATAGACGCCGAGCACCAGGTCCTGCACCAGCGGCTCGGGGGTACCGACCGCGTTGCGGGTGCTGCGCGGCAGGCCGAGACCGGCGACCACGGCCGACACCAGGTCGTTCGGGTCGAGCTTGGCGACACCGGCGAGCGTGTGCGCCTGACCGGCGTTGGTCAGGATGCTCTTCAGCGACGCATCGTTGAAGTCCAGCAGCGAAGCCAGGCCCAGCGACTCGAGGATTTCGAGCTTGATGGCGTCGACGCGGGCGGCGAAGTCGATCGACTGATCGTTCTCGCTCTCGGCGTCGGCCTGCTTCTCGGCAACGAGCTGCACCATGAAGAACAGGTTCAGCGGGTTGTCGTGCACGCGGCTGTGCTTGAGGTAGGGGATCGGATCGGCGGTGCGGTACAGGGCCTTGATCCGGGTGACGTAGTCGGACTTGCCGGCGCCCGGAGGCCCGATCAGAACGAGCGCCTGCTTGTCGGTCTCACCACCCATGGTGGCGGGCACGAGGAAGGAGTTCGTCACGGTGAAGATGGAGCGCTCGACACCATAGAACATGCTGAAGGCGTTGTACGCCTGCAGCGAGTCGTCGCCCTGGATGCGGCGGACGCGGATGGTGTTGGCGGCGTTTTCGCCGGCAGCGCGGATGAGACGGAGCAGACGGCTCTTGCTGGACTCGGTCTGCTTCGGGTCGCGACCCTTTGCATGCAGCCAGTCCTTGAAAGAACCCTTGAAAGAAGTGGTGTTGGACGTGTTTTCCATGATTTAAAACCTCACTTAAGTTTCAGAATGGAGCTCAGGAGAGCTTCCACAACTGGTAGTCGTTGAAGTACGTGAGGGCTACCTGACGGCAGTGCTCACAGTAACCAAGCTTGGAGAAGCGATCGAGAGCCGCGCGGCGAAGCTCTTTGTCTTCGTCATTCAGGTCGATCTCGGATTTGAGCAGGCGCCCCAGCTTCTTGGACGTTTCATCGTTCAGCTTCGCTGAGATGCCACCGGCCAGCTTGGGCAGACTCCGCCAGGTCAGTTCGACCTTTTCGTCTTCGGAGTCGTCACCCACTTTCTGCCGCTCGTTCAGTTCGACCTGAGCGAGAAGGTAGGGGGTGATCTGCGTTTCCACCGAGCGCCGGAAGACATCTTTGTCGCTCTGCGACGTGATCTTCATCCAGGTTTCGATGTCGTTCAAGAAAGCGATGTCGACGTCGACCAGACGTTCGACCTTCTTGCCGGCGTGTTCCACCGTTTCCTTGCACTTCTTGTCCCCGGAGGAGACGGCGCGTGCGTGGACACGATAGCGCTCGAAGATCTCGGTGGCACGCCGATCGAAATCGGGAGCCATGACGGCGAGGAACTGACGACGCAGGACGCGACGATATTCCTCTTCGATCAGACCGGCCGGACCGGTGATCGAGCTCGGACCCTTCAGGTATTCGAGGCAGTTCTTCAGAACTTCCTCTTCCTTCTTGGTCAGACCCGGAGTCTTCTGCAACTGGGCAATGCGAGAGCGCAGGAACTGCAGCATTTCGAAGGTGCTGACGCAGCGGCCCGGGTCGTCCAGGGACGTGGGAGCGCGCAGGGACAGCTCGACGGCTTCCGACATCAACTTGAGCATGGAGGGCATGTTCAGCCCATACATCCCTTCGTCTTCGCCGGCTTCCGCCCAGAACTGACCGACCGACCAGTAGCGCACTTCGCGCTTCTCGTCCGTCTTGCCGCCGGAGTTGCCGCCGGTGCTGAGAGCACCGCCGCCGAAACCGCCGGACGACTGCTGCTGCTGCAGAGCCGTGGGATTCTTCATCTCCACGACCAGCTGTTCGCCGTCGTACATGCGAGCACGACTGACGATGTCCACCTCGGCGTGATCCTTCTTCATGCGGCTGATCACCGCGAGAAGGGCCGCGATCTTCAGCGTCATCGGGTCGAAGTGGGGCTTGTCACGCATGTTCTCGATGAACTCGTGATAAGCGGCTTCTTCCTCCGACACCGACGTGATGTAAGGCACGTTGATGATCTGCAGGCGACGGGTGAACTTGTTGGGGTCAGCCTGTTCCTTGATGAAGCGGTCGTAGGCGCCATCATTGGTCTGACCGATCATGACGCAGTCGAGGGGCTCCATGCCGCTGCGCGACACCGTGAGCTTCGACCCTTCATGCGAACCGTGACTGCAGCCCGCGCCATGCACGTGGCTGTGACCCTCGTCGGCCGAGCTGCAACCGGCCGGGATACGGCGGTCGTTGGTCGCCTCGAGCAGGAGGTCGAGTTCGTCGGCGGAGCCGCTGGCATTGCCGTTGGCGGCCGAAGATCCGAAGATTTCCGGCATGTCGACGACGCCGCGGCTGCCCTTGCGAAGAGCCGTCGCCAGCGAGCAGTCCTTGGACCAGGTGGCGATGCCGAACTTGCGGCTGGAGAGACGCAGAGCCTGCACCTTCATATTGAGGATGTTGGGCTCTTCGCTGCTCTTGTCGCTGCCGGCGGATGGCAGTCCTTCCATCAGTCCGGACCAGCAGGCCTGGCAGGGGTCGCCGGCAGTGGCCAGGAGGTCGCGCAGCGAGGGCTTGGGCTTGGCGCCTTTGCTTGCTTCGGCCTGCTTCAGACGATGCTCATGGGTCAACTCCAGCATTTCCGCGATGGCGTCGATGACGCGGTCACTGCGATCGCTGGGAATCAGATTGAAAAGGTTGAGCGGGTTTTCGTGCACCGGGCAACCTTCGATCGCGTAGACGATTTCGCCCTCGAGGCAGTCCTTGAAGGCGTCGGCAAGATAGCTCTTGCCGGAACCGGGACCACCCTTGAGCAGGTAGGCCAGCCGAAGCTGGTAACCATTAGCGGCGGCAGCGCGAAGGTCTTTCATGATGCGAGCGACAGTGCGCTGCGAACCACGAACCTTCTTAAATGCCTTCCACGAAGTGACGCCCATCTTCTTGAGCATGCTCAAGTGCGGGCGGAGAGCCTCGGGGGCGGTCTTGATGTCGACCTCTCCCTTGGACTCGATAGCTCGGACCAGTGTTGCGGCCGCGGTGTCGGCGATTTCCGGTGAATCCTTCAATCGCTTGAGGAATTCTCCGAAAGTAATCGTTTCCACCACAGTCGACTCAAGCCCGAGCAAGTTACGAAGATCTTGCTCGTTATAAGCCATGTTTGCCTCCTTCATAAAGAAGTTGCGTCCGGAGCGGCTTAGATGACGTCGGTCAACCAGTCTCACCGGGAATTAGAACTAGGCAGCAGCAACGGGGAAGGGCGCTCGCGTTCCTATTTAGGGATTGCAAACGACCTGCCGAGTCATGCCGAGTAGCGATAGACGAATGTCCTCCAGCTTCGACCGTTCGCTCTGAGCGGGTGCTGAGTGCGGTCGGTCGATGGCGCTACGGAAGTGAAAGAACAGCGGTACCGCGCTAGCTCTCCCAGGGAAAATCCAGCATCAAACACAAAGCCGAGAAGTGCGTTTCAACCAGTCATCAGCCCACTTATAAGGGATGAACTCAAGTCCGTGAAAATCCCCCGAAGGTCGGGTGGTTGGAGCGAGAGGTGGTTTGTGCGCAATAGCTATGGTTTGAGGGAAAGGTCCGGGGAGAAAAGTGATATACCGATGAATATGCTCAACGTATCAGACGCAGCCGGAAGCTCAAAACATGTGCCCAACCTCATATAGGAGGGCTTTGGCGAAGCTAAAGAAAAGGCTAATCGCTACTGGAAACCTCTTGCCAAGACGTGTATGTCAAGTATGCTCAAATTGGCTTTACTGCTGCGTTACGTGGTGTTATCAAGAGGGGGCGAGCCTGGTCTTTTTTGACATGATTTATGGGGTATATTAAGAGTGCCCCGGGAAGCGTGAAAACGGGCTAATAGTGGGCGTTTCAAGGATTTTGTTTCGTTAATGCGTTCGCGTAACATTAGCGCGGGTGGCGCGGGCGGTGCTGCTAATCATTGCCCCGCTTGGCATCTCGCTGTTTTTGCCTGAGCGGAAGAGGGCGCCCTGTCATCGAATGGAGCGCTTGATAACTAAAATTGAAGCCTGCAATCCTTGTTGTCATGTGCTATTGCGGGTGCGCTAGGGGTTTCCCTTAGGGGTACCCTTATAAAAGCCAAAATGGCGCCAGGTGGTTATCATGAGAGCGGGGCGACTCGCCGTCGTTAGCGCCCCTCGCCCGCCCTGAAACGCAGGTAGGATTCGATCAAATGATCGAGGTCACCATTGAGGACGGCTTCGACCTGGGGCGTTTCGTATTTGGTGCGATTATCCTTGACCATGCGATCGTCGAGGACATAGGAGCGGATGGCATTGCCGAAAGTGGCGTTCAACACTACCCCTTTGACGCGGGCCAGTTCTTCTTCTCTTTCCGCCTGTTTGATAGCCAGTAACTTGGAGCGCAGGAGCTCCATGGCCAGGGCTTTGTTTTGCAGTTGACTGCGTTCTTGCTGGCACTTAACGGCTATGCCGGTCGGTTTGTGGACGACTCGAACGGCGGATTCCACTTTGTTGACGTTTTGACCGCCGGCGCCACCTGATCGCATCGTGTCGATTTCGATGTCGTCGTCTTTGATTTCAATTACCTTGTCTATGTCATCCATCATCGGAGAGACGTCAAGGGCGGCAAAGCTCGTTTGTCTGGAATCGCTGCCCTGTTTGAAAGGCGATTTGCGCACCAGTCTGTGCACGCCCTTCTCGCAGCTCAGATAACCGTAAGCAAACGGACCATCGGCTCTGAAGGTGACGCTCTTCAAACCGGCCTCTTCGCCTGGAGATTGATCGAGTATTTCGGTTTTGAAGCCGCGAGCCTGACACCAGCGCAGGTACATGCGCAGCATCATTTCGGTCCAATCCTGGGCATCGGTGCCCCCGGCTCCGGCTGAAATCGAAACGATTGCCGAGGCATCGTCGTACTCGCCGCTCAAAAGTTTGGTGAGCTCGAAGCTCTCGAGTTCGCTGGCCAGCTTCTTCAGGCCGCTTTCCACCTCAGCCGTCACCGATTCGTCGTCCATTTCCAGGCCGACTTCCATTAGTACGCGCAGGTCGGAAATCTGACGTTGCCAGTTTTCTTGCTGTTCGATCGAGGCTTTCAGGCGGCTGATTTTTTGCGTTGCCGTCTGGGCGCGGGCATTATCGTTCCAAAAATTGGGTTCCAGGGTTTCATGTTCCAGACCTTGTAAATCTTCGCGTAGCGCGTCCAGGTCAAAGATATTCGCCGACTTTCGTCAGGCGCTCCTCTATCGCTTCTACATCTCTTTTCAGTTCAGATAACATCATAATATTTGATACGCCGCTGCTGCCGTTGGGTAGGAATTCTTCAGTAAGTCCATATTATAGTCGTATAAAGCATCATGACAATTTCGGTATGGTTAGACGAACGCTCGGGTGACGAGAATGCCAGAGTGCAAACGGTTGAAGCCGACCTTGCCATTATCGGTGGTGGCATCATCGGTGCCGCCGCCGCTTATTATGCCAATCGTCTCGGCATAAAAAACATCGTCCTGCTCGAGGCCGGCAAAATCGCCGCAGGCGCTTCCGGTCGTAACGGCGGCTTCGTCCTGCGCGGCATCCATACTTACTATGACGCCTGCGTCAGTCAGTACGGGCGAGAGGCCGCCGCCCACGTCTACAAATTTGGTGAAGAAAATCAGCGTCTGATTCGTGCCTTCATCGAAGAGCATAAAGTAGACATCGACTACGATCCCTGCGGATCCTATCTGCTCGCTTCTTCGCTCGAGGAACTCGACGAACTTTCACGATCGGCTAAGTTGATGCTCGAAGACGGCTTTCAGGTCCGACTCTGCGGGGAGGATCCCGTCGATCGAGGCTTTTATGGCGCTCTCTATAACAGTGCTGATTTCGGCATCAATCCCGTCAAACTGGTGCGCGCTCTCATCGATTTGAGCGGGGCGCGCGTTTTGGCCGAGCAGCCGGTGCGCCGTCTCGAGGTTTATACCAGCGCCTCCCCGAGTGCCGGCGCAAGCGTCCAGGCCGGCGACGCCAACAGCGCATTCGCTCTGGATGCCACGCGCACTAGCGGTCGCTCAGCCGCGTGCACCAAAATCAGCGCCACTGATTATACCGTCATGGCTAAAAAGGTAATCCTGGCTACCAATGCCTATTTGCCGCTCCTCGAGCCGACTTTCATCGATCGAATCAGTCCGCTGCGCGGTCAGATGTTTGCGACGGCTCCGTTGAAAAAACGATTGATCGATAAAATTTGCTACGCCAATTATGGCTGGGAATATTTTCGTCAGCTTCCGGATCGCCGTCTGGTTGTCGGTGGTTGCAGACAGTTTTTTCCGGATGAAGAAGTTGGCTATGCCGATATGGTCACTCGTGGCCTGCAGTCTGCTTTGGAGCATTACATGAAAGATCACTTTCCCGAGCTGGCCGGTACTCCGATCGAATACCGCTGGTCCGGAGTAATGGCTTTCACCGCTGATGGTCTGCCGCTTGTCGGCGAGCTGCCGCATCTGCCCGGTGTTTTCTTCGCCGCCGGTTGCAATGGCCATGGACTTGGTTACGGGCTCAATCTCGGTCGACTTACCGCAGTCGTTTCGCAAGGGGAAGCGGCCGCTGGGGTTTTTGATGCCGCTCGTAAATCAGCGGGCGCACAGCTCAGGCCCAGAACCGGTGAGATTGAAATCACGGCGGGCATGCTGGCGCTGGCCGAAGAAGGCCCTTGATCGGAGTCGGATTGAAGCTTCAAGTGATAATTGCGGACGTCTTGATTCAAGACGTCCTAATTGAGGACGTTTTTGTCGATTACGCGTTGCGAGCAAAAGATCGTCACACCTTTGGCCGATTCCTGATTTTTGGTTTTTACCGTGATCAAAACGTCGGATGGGCAAGGATAACTTTCAGGCAGAGTAACGGTGACGGTGGTCTCGCTAGCGGCCTTGGCGGTGGCCGTTGAAACCAGCGTGCCGTCCAATTGCTTGAAGCAGACGATATTATCGGCGGCGCTAGGGGAGAAGCCTGTGCCCATGATCGTCAAATCGCCGCCTGGGGCTACGCCGAGCATGTTGCAACCGGTGACTTCGGGTGCGGCTGCCACTTTGATATACAGGGGATCGCATTTGACGCCGGCGATGAAGAGGGTGACGGTCTTTTTGCCGCCGGTCAAACCGCTCGGTACGATAAAGTCGATGCCGGTCGCCGAGGCCGTTTTGACAATCGCCGGCTTTTGATCGACGGTGACTTTATAAGCGGTTTTGTCGGTGGGGAAGTTTTTTCCGGTGATTCTGACGATGTCACCGATGGCGCAGTTGACGGGTTTGATGTCGGTGACTTTGATCTTGAGTGTGGTTAAAACCCAGCTGCAGGAAGCACCGTTCGGACCGTAGGTCTGGAATATAAGCTGTGATTGACCAGAGGAGACGAGATCCGACAGATTGACGGCGATTGTATCTTTGCCGGCGAAAGTCTTCGGATTGATGATTTCTCTACCGTTTAATTTTACGTCTATACCCTGCATCTTAGCGGCGCCATTTGGACCGTTGGTTACGGTGAACGTGAGCGGAAGGGCTTGTTGTCCTTCTTTCAATTCGATGAATGTACTGGTGGTTTTCCAGCCGGTACCTTTTTGAGTAACGGTCGTCGGACCTTGCAAGGCGACTAGGTCGGTTGTTTTAGTGGCGACGGTGGTGGCGGCACTGCCAGCCGGAGCGGCGCTCTTTGCTGTACCAGCGGTCCCGGTTGCCGGGGAGCCGGCGGCGGCTGTTTGCACACCGTGACCGTTGGACCAGTTGACGGTTTTGGTTGTGGAGACCGGAGCGCCGGCCTTGGCACCGCTTTCGCTGGTTCGTTCGGTGGCGGCATTGGACTGAGCCAGTGAGGCTGATGCGGTGAGATTAAGGCTCAGTGCCGCAAGAATGCAGGCAGCCCGCAAATTGAGATTCGTCACTTTTGAATTCACTGTCTTCGCTCCAATGTCGGTTTTTACTCGGGCCTTTCATATTGTAGCCTCTTGAAAGCCGGTCCCATTAATCTCGGCGGGCCTGATCGCCTGCCGAAGTCAAGTTGAGGGCCGAAGGGCGAAGCGATATCGCTTTGTCGTCCGATTGTTTTTACTATTCGCATTAGTATGTTTTGCGATTTAAAAAGATGACCTAAAATGGCTTGGGCGCGAGGTTACGGTACAAAGTTGGGGAAAAAGATTGAGCGAGCCCCCAACGGGGCTCGCTCAATCAAGTCGGATGCCAGGCCAATCCCTCAGGGGACAGGGAAAAGCTCAGCCGAACTCGTTCAACAGAACTCGTTCAACAGAGTTCGTTCAACAAAGTTCGCTCAACAAAGTTCTTCGGATGTCCACAACGACTGTCTGATCACATTACCCTTCAGATTTTTCAGGGCGATGTAATAGCAAGGTCCACCCGACCAGGGCTCGGCCTGAATGAACTCCTCATACACCCGTCCGTCCGGAAATGTGTACCGGTGCAGATTGGCGACGTGGTCCGTCCAGGCTCCCGTGATTTTGCCGACCACTTCTTTGGTGGCCAGGGGTACCGACATCGTCCGGTCGAAAGGCACCGCTCTTCCGCTGGGAAGGATTCGAGCGCCGACTTCACGAACGACGTGTGAGAGCGAGACCTTCTGTCGGGCCCACTCATTCAATCCAATGTACTGATCGCAACGCATGTGTGTTCTCCTTTGGTCGATTGGGGCTGTTGCGCAACTCGGTCCTAGCCCGAGATCGGATCTGCGCTTCACGCGTGAAAGGCGCTAAAGCACAGTGAGTTGCGAGCCTGGGGGTGACAAAAAAACACCGGCCGGAAGCGACTGATGTCGAGGCTCGTGGTCGTGAAACCAGGGGCCGGTCCTCAGCTCGATCGAGAAGGTGCTGTTTGATCTTTATTCAGGGGGCTGTCGTAAAAGTACTTTGAAGTGACATGTCACCAGCAGACATATTCGGTTCGACGAGCTAACGCGGGCTTCTTCAAATTGGTAGGCCAAGACCGAGCAGCCGGTTTTGAGGCTTTCAATAAGGAGAATGCTCGAGATAGTGGAGAATGCGGTAAGCGATAAGAGTCGGATTATTTTGAAAGGGATGACAGGTGGATAAATCTAAACTACGGCCAGGCATGTTTCGTTATCAAGCGATGGGCGCAGGCACTTTACTAAAGCTGCACTAATATAGGCGGCTTCAGCTTTCTGAGCGGCGGCATTTTCGACGCTTCGCGATCCGATCTGGCCGGCGAAAATCAGCTCATCGCCGGTTGATTGGCATCCATTTTTTTCAAAAAGGCAATCACTTCATCGCGACTGGGCAACGCTGGGATCGCTCCGGGCTTGGTGCAGGTGATAGCGCCGATAGCGTTAGCTGTGCGAATGATTTCGCACAGCGTTTCCTGATCCAGCCCGATCAACGCTTCGCGCTTATCGGCCGTATTTTTGATCAATGGCAGAAGGCCGCTAATCACTCCTGAATTGAAACCATCTCCGGCGCCGGTCGCTTCGACAAGGTCCACCTGGAAGCCTGTGACTGTGCGGCCGCCCTCTTTGGTGACGACATAGGCGCCCCGGCTGTCGAGGGTGATGACTAGCACCGGCAGATTGTGCTCTTCGCGCAATTGTTCTGCGGCCCTGTGCTCTCTTGAGCCGGTGAGAAATTCCAGCTCGTCTTCGTTGATTTTGACAATATCTGCCCAGCTCAAAGTGTTGAGGATGGTCTGCTTGCAGGTTTCGCGCGAGGGCCAGAGGCTGATGCGCACGTTCGGGTCATAGGAGACGAGCATCTTATTGGAGCGGGCCAATTCGACCGCTTTTTTGGTCGCTTCGGCCGCCGGACTTTCGATTAGCGAGATCGAGCCGAAATGCAGCACCGAGCCCAGGGCAAAGAGATGCTGTTTCAAATCGTTCGGCTGCAGCTTGGTGTCCGCGCAAGCAATGCGAGAAAATTCGGCAAGTTTACGATCACCTGTGGCCGTGGTGACTACATAGGCCATGCGCGTTTGGGCGGACGGGTCGAGAATTGCGCCGTCGACGTTGATACCTTCAACTTCCAGGATCGAGCGCAGCCAGCGGCCAAACGCGTCATCCGAAATGCGGCCGATAAAAGCGGTCGGCACACCCTGTCTGGCAAGGCCGACAGCGGTGTTGGCGGGGGCGCCGCCGGCTGCTTTTGTAAACTGCTGCGCCTGGTCGAGTTCGGCCCCAACGGTGGTGCTCACCCAATCGACGAGAATTTCTCCAAGACAAAGAACATCGGCCATCTTGATAGCTGCTCCAGGTAAATTTTGAAAGTTGATGCATTATAAGGGCTAAAAGGCTGATGACAGCGCGCTTTGCAGCAACGTTAAAGGATGTTAAAATTCTGTCGCAAATATATGATCTCGCGTTAATATCTTGGCGTCCTAGTCGAAAGCTCCGCAAGTCCCGGTCGGGATGCTTTTCCCCGCAATTTACGCCGAGCTACCTGAAAAGCAGCCAGCTATGACAAGCTATAAATAGAAGAGTCCGATATGAACAAATACAGTTCACCTCATTATCCTGTCCCTGACGTGACGCCGAGTCTCACTATGAACCCATCGAGCCAAAATTCTTCCGGTCAAAATTTTGAGCCGAATGGTCAGCCCCATAAGGCTAAACAGACCGGCAGTTTCGATCCGGATCTGGCCGCCAAAATCGAAGCGTTGGAAAAACGCCAGGCGATGCAGCGCACCTGTCCTTCCTGTGGTGCTGTGGCAAGGCAGGCGCGCCTGACCTGCGAAATGTGCGGCAATTATTTCGAGCGCGGCGTGGAAGAGACCGTTTGGGACCGAGTCGAAAATCGCCAGTCCGGCAAAAATGTTGGTCTCAGCGATGAAGAGGCGCAGGTGGTTGCGCTTAAAAGTTATATGGTCAAGCGTATAGCAGCGAAGATTATCGACATCGTTATCGTCGGATCGCTTATCACGATGGAGATGCTTACATTCTTCTCCCTGGCTCGTTCTTTCGGCGGCGTGCCGCAACTGGCCGCCATCATGCTCGGTCTTTTTACCTATGCCATGCCGATTTTGATCTTGATCACGGTGCTTGGTTATCAGGCCGCCTTTGAGAGTTCTCCTGTGCAGGCGTCCCTCGGTAAACTTCTGCTCGGGCTCTTTGTGGTCGATGTGGAAGGTAAGCAAGCTCGCTTCGAGCCTGTCGTCTTCAAGACATTTCTCTCTTCGTTGCCGGTGCTTGGATTTATCAGCGTCTATGCCTATTTCTTTTTCAGTCGAATGCGCTACGGCATACATCTCGATGCCGTGTCCACATCGGTCCTGGTTGTCTCGGGGCTGGCCTGCTTTGTCACCTTCCTGGCCATGCACATCATCATCGGCCCGGAAAAAAGAAGGCAGACCATCTCCGACATGCTCAGCGGTATGACTGTGCGCGAGCGTTAATCGGCAACACCGCTAGGCTGAAGTCTGTGCAAGCTCCCTATCTGTGGCCGCTCGTCGAGAAGTGACCGCCGCCTGAAGAACTTGAGTGGCCGCTGCTGTGTCCATACGAGTGCCCGTAGCCGCGACCATAGCGACCGTATCCGCCATAACCGTTGCCATAACCGTTGCCATATCCGCTGCCATATCCGCTGCCATAGCCGCCATTGCTGCTATTTTCGGCTTCGGTCAGGGACTGGAAATAAGTTTTGCGAGCGGCATTTGCCTGTTCCTCGGCGGCGCGTCTTTGAGCGGCGACAGCGTCCTGCTCAATCTGTTCTTGATTCCAGGCGGCGCTGCGCAGGACGCTGTCCTTTTTCGACTGCCAGTAGGAGCGCCAACCGTCAAGGTTGTGCAATTCTGCTTCTTCGACTCGCTCGCGTTGATCCTCGGCTTTCAACCAGTAGGATAAAGAGCTGATCTGAGTGTTCAGCCTGTCGTTCTGGCCGTGGGCAAGTTTTGAGGACTGACTCAGTTTTTCCAGTGCCGCCAATTTTTTTTCGTAGGCCTCTTTGTAAGGCTCGGCTTGCTTTTCTTGTGCTTCCACTTGCAGTCGATAAGTGTCAGCTTGTTGCGCTGCTTCCTGTGCCTGCGTGTCGTATTCGGTTTGAGCAAAGGCTTTATCGGCCGAAGCGAGTGTTGTTCCGGCAATAAGCAGGGTTAGTAAAATAGAGGACAAAAATCTGAAGCGAAACATTGTCTTCCCCTCTCGACGATATTTTGAAGTTAGCATAGTTCTGTGGGCAATAAGTGAAGGATGCGCTTCGGTCTGATTGGATGGCAGTGTCCAATAAATATTTCTCTTTTACTTCCGACTTGTTTCTCTTGTTCTGTGCCCACTGCCGACTGCCCACTGCCGACTGCCCACTGCCGACTGCCGGCGGTGACAATGTGTTTTGAACTAATTGGTTCAAAATTGCCCCAAAAAAGAAAAAGTGAGAGTCGGAAGGATTTTTCAATCCAACCGACTCTCTGATTTTTTTCATTTCGCTCAGCTCTTTGTCGGGGTGGCAACTGGTTTGCTGAATGTGCGCAAGCGCTCCAGACCGGCGTAATGTGTCTTGCCTTTTTCGAGGAGGCGTGCCACGACTGCCGGCAAATCGCCTGCGCTGATGCCCTGGAAGAAGTTGTCAGTCCAGGCGATACCACCCTGCTCGTTGGCGCCGCGAACGGCGTCATCAGAAGCCACCGCGCAGGGTACGTAGACCAGATCCCAGCCTGGACCGAGGGTGCCGGCAAAGGAAAGCATTGCTCGCTTTTCATGAAAGGGCGAGCTGATGATTTGAAGACGCGCGGGCGTCTCCTGACTCAAATATCTGACTGTGGAAAGTACGGCATTGCCGATCGTGTCGACCGATTCGTCTTCGATGCGCAGGCGATCCGAGGCAATACCATTTGCCGTCAGATACTCCGCCATAACCGCTGCTTCGGTTTTGCACCTGGCGCGCCGGTCCGGATCTTTTTCCTTGCGGCCGTCTCCGGATAGGATGATGGTCAATTGCGGGTCGGCTCTAGCCAACTCCAGGGTCAGGGATACTCTCAAGAAAGTGGTTTCGCTGGCGGTACCATCCGCATTCACGCCTGAACCCAGGCAGACTGCAATCGGATGGGCTGCCGCAAGAGTGTTAATGGACACTTTGGACCTCGTTGAAATTGGCGATTTTTGTCTTGCGACAAAAACCTCGCCGCCCTGACGAATCAAAAAGGAAGGTCGAGAAGCAGGCGCCTCTCTCCCTTCCTGGCTGAAAGGCAGGATCTTGATCAGGCGGCGATTTCGCGCAGGATCTCCACGCGCAGATGCGGGAAGACTTTGCGCAGGTAGGCGGCGGCCGCTTCTAGCTGTGCCACCGTCGGTTGATAGGTGCCGGAGTTGGGGGAGAGCCAGAAGGTGCCTTCGGCATCCTTCCAGAGCTCGCCGGCGAAGATGACGTCCTTGGCATAGCCGCTCATCAGAACGTGCTTGCTCAAGATCCAGTCGATCAGCTTGGCGCCGACCGAGATGCGTGCCAGAATGATCCGACGTGTCGTCAGCACGACATTGTATTTGTTGGGCGCTGCCTCGCTGTGCGTGCGCACCATGTTGTGCACATCGCGCTCGCTGTGGACGCCAACGTCGGTGTAGCGGTGTGCCAGGAAATGTCGGATCGCGTAAACGACCGGGCGGCTGAAAAGCACGCCTTTCTTCAGCCTGGTCACGAAGCTGGGATTGGCCTGGGGGAAAGGTTGCAGCGTTTCAGTCAGATAATCTTCCGACTTGATGCGTTCCTGCGTGCCCTCGAAGAAGGCGTGCGAACCGGCCCAGACCTGGCGCAGCAGCGTACCGGCCGCCGAAGTGCGTGACACCTTGATGGCGATGTCGGTTTCATAGGGCAGGTCGAGCGGCAACGCCGGTGCCACCTCGCGTTTGACCGTTTTGTTTTTCGCTTCGCGGGCGTCCATCTTGCCCGATGTGAAGGCGAGGACGCGACCGAGCAGCTTGTGCTTCTTGGCCGCCGGTTGGAGCGAGCGCTCGGCATGGCGGCAGAAAGTCCAGAGCTCGGCCTTCATGATTTTGGCGGCATGGCGCTCGACCGACATCGGTGTGGTGCGGATCCATTGCAGCTCGATCCTCTGCCCTTCGAATTTGAGTTCGTTTTCGAGCAGATAGGCGAGCATCGCTTCCGGGAAATAGATTGAGCTGAGCTTGCGCTTGCCGGCGCTGAAACCAGCGTCTTCCATGACGCGCAGATTGGCGTTGACGCAGGTCCAGTACTTGTTGCCGTGATGGACCTTCATCGCGGCGCGCAGTTTCTCGGCGGCGTGCGGCGGCAGATTTTTGAAGCGCAGCAGGATGCCTGATTGCACAAAGTCTCGCGTTGCCTCGATCACCGAGGGCGCACGGCGCAGGGATTTGCCGGCGAACTTCTGATAGCCGCCCTGGCCATCCGGACAGACCAGATAAGCGTTGGGGATGCCGAAGCCGATGAAGACTTCGTCGCGACCGGCGAAGACATCGGGGATGTGGAAAACCTTGAGGTCGGCGATCGTCCGTTCGCGGACAGTGGACGCGTCGATCACATGAGGAACATTCTCGTTCCCGAACAAAAACTCCGGGCGGCACTCGAAGTGCGCTGCCAGACCCGAAACGTTGTCACGTTGCGTGTTTGCTGTTTGCATATGTCGTTATCCCTGGTTGGATTTGAAAAACTGGATTTTTAGCAGGCTGGATTTTGAGGAAATTACTCGTGCGCTGTGGCAACGCGACGAGTGTCTTCATCCAGGTGTTTGGCTCCGAAAATCCAGACAAAACCGCCGACGAGCACCAGGCCGGAGACGGCCAGGAAGGCGGCATTCATGTTGTTGCCGGCGGCGTCGGCCATGGCGCCGATAGCGAGCGGCGAGAGGACATCGCCGAAGGCATGGATGATCAGCAGGTTGAGGGCGAAGGCGCTCGCTCTCTGCTGCGGGGCGATGACGTTGGCCAGGGCGGTGTTGGCCGGACCGGTGTTGAAGAAGAGGCAGAAGCAGGTGAGGAAGACGAAGACCCAGGCGAAGGGGAAGGGTGCATAGAGCATGCCCAGCGTGCAGGGAAAGGCGAGAAGCATGGCCCAGCCCGAGACTTTGAAGTAAGACCCCTTGAGCTTGAGGCGCAATTTGTCGGCGACATAACCACCGATCAGTGTCGCCGAGAGCCCGGCCACGACGAGGATGGCGCCAAAAATCATGTTCACCTGCCCGAGGCTGCCGGCGTGTCGATATTCCTGGAAGTAGGTCGGCATCCAGAAGCCGATCCCGCCGATGGCAAAGGTCATCGCCGTCATGGCGATTGTGTTGGCGCGGAAAGCCTTGTTGGCCCAGAATTGCTTGTAGGCCTGCCAGATATTTTTCTTCTCTGCCGGGGTCGGCTCCGTCACTGTCTTCTGCGTCTTCAAGGCAGCACTCGGGTCGCGCCTGAAAAGGCAGAAGACGGCCAGCAGTATTCCCGGTGGCAGGACAAGATAGAAGGCCCAGTTCCAGCTCAAGCCGGCGCTGATCACCAGGCCGCCCATGACGAAGCCGAGGGCGCTGCCGACCGGTATGGCCAGATAAAACCAGGACATCGCCTGACCGCGTTTCTCGACCGGGAAATAATCGGAGAGGATGGTCGGTGCAAGAGGTCCGTACGCCGCTTCGCCGAAACCGACGAAACAGCGCGTCAGCAGCAGTGCACCAAAGGTGGTGGCGAGTCCAGAGGCGCCGCTAGCCAGGCTCCAGATTGTGATGCCGCCGGCAATCAACCACCAGCGTTTGATCGGCAGGGCACTGAGGAAGGGCGAGAAGAGCATGTAGCTGACCATGAAGGCCATGCCCAGCAGTCCAACCATGGCATTGTCCGGATTGGATCCGAGCAGGCGCGTCAGGACGTTTAGCAAAAAGCCGACCACGCCCGAATGGTCCGGGTGGATGAGCAGGCTCTCTTTGATCTGGGGAACAACTGCCGAGAGAACTTGACGGTCGATGTAGTTGAAGAGGTTTATCGAGACAAGCAGGATCATGGCGGCCAAGGCGCCGGGAGCGGCTTTGAATGGGGCGCTTGAACCTGGATTTTCCGGAGATGCGTTCTGTGTCATATGTCGGCTCCGTGGGTTTCTTAAACCGTTGGATCTGTGACTGGAGAGATAAGGCATTGAACGACAGTCGGGCGCTGCATTCAGGAATGAATGTCTGACGAGCGTCCGATGGTGAAAGGTGGTTTGGCTAGGCGGTTTATTTCTTCACTGGAGAAAAGGGAGGTGTTTGTTATGCCTTTGAGGCTAGTGATGGAGCAGTTTGGATCTCAAGAGGTTTTGCCGATTGCTAACTAAAAAGAGATATGAATGCTCCAATCTAAGCCAATAAGTCTTAAAGCTAGCCAGTAGAAGATCCGCCCGAAGCTCCGGCCGGTCGCTATTGTTAGTTGCTCTTAATGGTGCCTCGGTTCTGAACGGCAGATTTTCCGCTCCTAGCTGAGCTCGCGGGAGGGACTTTTTAGTTGATTTTTGCGCCGTTCTGCTTCGCGCTTGATCTCGAGTTTGGTAATGCCTTCGCGGTCGAGGACGCTTTTGTAATCGCGAAACCAGTTCTCTTCACGACTGATTTCTTTGGCAATCGTTTTCCATTGTCTCGACAATCGCCTGACGATGCTCCGGATCGTATTCGTGCTTTTAGTCCGAACCGAGCCTTGCGGCTCGTTCTTTGGCCAAGGGCGGCCCGTCTCGCCGTCCGTTAGGTTGTACTATTCAGCCAAGTAGCTGCGGCGAAAAATCGAACTTTTAGAAAGAAAAGGCTACGCCCGTCGACAAAAATTCCCTGGGGAAATATGTCGTCAACGGGCGTAGCTCCTCAGGCCTCAATCTCGATTGTTCTTTTTCCAGCTGCTTACTTGCGGCTCTTCATGCGCACGGGCAGCCAGGTCCGGCCCTTCCAGGGAATGCGACCGCTGGCGGTGGCGGCGGTGAAGCAGATAGCCGTCGCCACGAGCGAGGCGAGTGCACCGTTTGTGACGACGAGCACTGAGCTAAAGAGCAGAGCGGCGACCTTCAAGGCGACCAGGCCGGAGAGCCAGAAGGAACCGTATTGAATGAAACGCCCGGTTTGCATCAGGTTGAATAGGGAACGCGCCTGGACAGTGAGGAAGACACCGCCGGCGACGGCCGCGGCTGATACCAGTGCCGATACCAGGATGCCGCCGAAAAGCGCACCGGAAGCGAAGCCGGCGCCGATGCCAAAGCCCAGGGTGACCAGGGCCGAGGCGAAGAAGTAGAGTGCCACTTTGACGAAGTGAGACATGGTTTTACCTTGTGGTTTTTACTTGATCAGCATTACTTGATCAGCATTAATGGACCGGAGCAATCAGCGCTTGCGGCGCTTCTGGCAGGCCGCGCAAGCGCCGGGCTGAGGTGCATGCAGTGCGCTTTTGCCCTCGTCGTCGCCCATTGCCATCTTGCGCTGGCGCAGCAGACGCTTGATGGCGCGCTCTTCGGCATCCCGCCAGTCGACGACTTCAAAAGTCTTGAAGCCGGTGTCTGCGGGCAGCTTATCGCCGTTCTTGCTGAGCGACGATTCGAGGGGCAGATAGATGAAGTTGGTCTGCGAGAGGCAGACGCCATCCGACCGCACGCTGTTGCCGATGAAGGCCGAGAAGGCCGGATCGATGTTGTAGTCTTCGATCGCTTCGCGGACCAGCTCTTCCTTGCCTTCGCGCAGAGTGATGATCGTTTCGTCGAAGATGGCGTCGAGGCCGCCCTGACGGATCTTGTACTTCTGCACTTCACGATCGCCGACAGTGACGGCAATCAGTTTGAAGTTGTGCTGGGCGCGGGTAAGCACCTGCAGAGCGTTGGCGAAAAGCTCGGGCTTGCGAAAGAATGGCGCGTTGCCAATGCGCTCGAGCACAGGCAGGATGTCGACGCGGGGCGTCAGCTTGTGTTCGGTGCAGAGGTGGTGATAGGTTTCGATGATGCCTTCGGGGAAGCGCTCACGCTCGAAGCCGCGATGCGGCATGCTGCCGTAGTAGATGTCGCCGAGCGCCTTTTTCGAGGCATCGCGCGGCACGCCGAGCAATTCCATCACCGTGGCGAATTCTTCGAATGCGCCGTCGAAATAAGGCTGACAGATCATGGCCGTGCCGTCGATGTCGACGAACAGAGCGGCGATTTTGCCGCCCGGGCAGCACATGTTACGGTCAGCGCTGTGACAGGGAGTAGTCATATTAAATTTCCTCTCTTAAGAGTTAGTGGTCGGAACGGGCCTCTTGCGCCGTTCCGGAAAAATTGCTGGCAAAGTGAGCTGCCGCTGCTAAGAGCTTGCTCAGAAGCTTCACTTGGGTGCTTCGCTCATTCGCCCTTGAGACTGAGGCCGCGGTGCAGCAGAAAGGCACCGAAGGCAAAGAGGCCGCAGGCGCAAATGTAGGAAAGGGCGGCGATGCCACCATCGACGGCGATGGCCGTGAATGCGGCCGTGCTGCTGAGCAAGAGATTGCCCGCACCGGAAAGGATGAGGGCACGCTTCAAGCAGTAGATTTTGCCATTGTGCTTTCCTTTGCCGGCTGAAGCCTGGCTCGGGAAGCGGTTGGGGAAGATGACGGAGAGCTGATAGGCGGAGGCCACCAGGAAGCAAAAGAAGCTTCCCAGCAGACCGCCCATCGCTATCCAGACAATCACCTGCGAGGGGATTGCATAGGTCGCAGACATAAGTGCTCCTGAAACTTAGATTTTTGTTCTTAAACGAACAGCGAGTTGATGCGGATTTTCCACTCCCCATCCCCTTCCGGCTTTTCCAGGAGAAGGACGCCGGCTTGCATGTAACGCATGACGTTGACGCGCGTGTCGGTGTAGGGGTTGTAGTTGGGGCTGACTTTGCGGATGCCGATGGCGTCGCGCACGGCGTTTATGGCGACCTGCACGTCACTGGCGTCGATCGGCAGGGAACGCGAAGCTTTTGCCGCTTCGCCGTAGATTCTCCAGAACCAGTGCGCATTCGAGACTTTTGACCAGAGCAGGCGCTGGGCCTCGTCGGTGACGAAGTTGCGCTGCAGAACGTCCACCTCCGTACTCGACTTGCCGCCAAGTTTCTCGGCGAGGGCGCCGAGTTCGGTTCCGAGATTGATTGTTTTCTGTTGCACCGTGCGCTCACCCGTAGTCTGCATGATCTTGATGGCGATCAAGTCGCGCAGCTGCTTCAGGTCATCGGGCACCGGACGGAGGACGACAGGGCTGGTGTCGCGCGTGGTGGCGCCGTCCTTGCCGGTGCTGGGTTGTGGCGTCGCCCCACTTCCATTTCCATCGCGAGCGATGTCGAAGACCAGCGCTGGTTTACCCTTTGCGTCTGTCTCGACGCCGACCGCGAGCAGGTCGCCACCGCGTATGGTCTTTTTCTCGAGCTCGCCACCGAGGATGTCGATGATTTCGCGCTCGAGGATTTGCTTTACTTCGGCGACGCCACCTTCGGTCCTGGCTGTCAGGTCGAGCACATATTTCTGCACGCCTTCGCCAAATTCGATGGTGAAGCGATTGGCGCTGGCGAGAGCGCGATTGATCCGTCCCTGCACGAATCCAAGCTCCATCGTCACCAGCTCAGCAAGCTGACCCTGGGTGAGCGGTGCGAAGATGACCGTTTCGTCCAGGCGCTTGAGAAATTCCGGGCGGAAGTGCCGCTTGAGCTCTTTACCGACGACTTCGCCGACGTCTTGTTCGTTGGGTTCCTTCGTTTGCTGGACCGTGAAACCGATCGACTGGCCGAACTTTTCAAGCTGGTCCATGCCGAGGTTGCTGGTCAGGAAGAAGATGCAGTCAGTGAAATCGGTCTCGCTATTGTTGGCGAGGCGAATTTTGCCTTTATCGAAAATGGCCAGCAGCACGTCTTTGAGTGAGGTGTGGGCTTTTTCGATTTCGTCGAGCAGGATAACCGTGATCGGCGTTTTCGAGCCCTTGCGTGAAGCGATCAGGTTTTGCCTGGCCAGCAGTGCGGTCGGTGCCTTGCCTGGCTTTGCTTTCTTATCGCCCTTGTCCCCTTTGTCTCCCTTGTCGCCATCATCTCCACCGTCCGGTGCGTCATAGCCGATATAGGAAGGAGGAGCACCGAGGAGTCGTGACACCTCGTGACCGTGTTGATATTCAGAGCAGTCAACGCGGACTAGGGCGTCCAGGTCGCCGTGCAGAGAAAGCGCCGTGGTTTCGGCGGTAAGGGTTTTGCCGGTGCGTGATTTGCCGATCAGTAGTGCTTTGTAGACCGGCCCGCGCTTGTTGCGCAGAGGATTGCCGGCTCGACGTTTTGCCCTGGCTGCAGCAGCTTTGGCGGCTTGTTGGCCGACTATGCGCGAATCGAGGACCTTCAAAAAACCCAGCTCTTCTTGACTTTGCTCGACGACATTAAGTCGCGAGACTTTGGTGTTGGTATCCATAGCATTAGCCCTGAGGTTCAGGATCTCTACGCGCCCGGCCTCGTACTCTCATTTATAAAAATGAGTATTGAGAGAGCTTTGACAGGGAGAGATGGCGTTTGTTTTATTCGGTAGCTTGCGAAGAAAGGGGGTGAGAGGGATGAAATAACATCTAAAATCTATGTTTTATGACGTCTCGAAAGCTCCCCTTGGCAATGTCTTGCGGTTTTGCGCCGACAATCTGGAAAGGCTGGATGGGCCAATTGATGGCGCCACTTCTTGGCAATCAGTCTTTCTTCACGCCCATTCACGGCTCGCGCAGTTATCGTAAGGGCCCGATCGGACGGGGGTCTGGGGCCCCTCGTCCCTGTCGCTCGACAAAAAAATTCCGGTCGAAAGTGGCAATCGACCTCGGATTTTTCGTGTCCGGCCAGTGAACTTGACACCGGCGGTGGTGCCAGCCCTTTGCCCGATTGGATCGACCGGGCTTCCTTGGGCAAAGCGACGCTTGAAAACGCAGTCTGGAAATGCTATAAAATCCCCTTTGTCTCTAATTTTTTCGGTCGGGAAAATGATGCGGTCCGCCTCCACTGATTTATTTGCGCAGGCCTTGCCGGTTGCTCTGATCGCTCTGGTGTCGATACTATTTCCGCTGGTTTTCTCGCCCCTTGCCGGTTTCGCCGAGACTGTCCGCGACGATAAGCCGACCAATTTCCCAGATTTGATTGCAGCCACCAATAAAAAACCGCCGCACGGGAAGTCGACTCTGTCTTTCATGGTCAGCCTGGCCCGACGTCCCGAATTGATGCATCCGCAATATCTACGCATGGTGCTCGGCTCTCCCGATCAGGCTCGGGCTCATAGCTTCCCGGCCAACAGCTTTTCCTGGTCTCAGTCGGACCTGTGGAAGGTGCGCTATAGTCTGAGCCGCACTATGGGTGGTGGCAGCTCCGGTGGTGCGAACGGTTTTGAATGTCGGCAATTTATTGTCGCTTACGGCCAGTCGAAGATACGCTTGAAGGATCTTCAAAGCCGGCTCGGTAAGCCAACTCGATGCTACTTTAACGACCGCGCTCAGCCGGTCGAGCTCTATCAGATTTCTCCGACGACGACTCTGAGCGCCAGCGAGCCAATCAATAGTTTTGACATCGAGCGGATTATCGTTTCCTACACGGGTCCGGTATTGCCGCCGGTTGGACAGCAGGATTTGTTTCAGGCCTCACTTTTTCGCCAGGAGCAGATCGATCATCATCTGGACAGAGGCAATCGTGAGCGTGGCCTCGCCTTTTTGCAAGAACATATAGACGATAATCCAGAGGATATCGAGGCTCATTTGCTCCTGGCCGATACACTCCAGCGGCGCTCCGACGTCAATGGGGCGATCGCCGAGTATCGGCGAGCCCTTGCCCTGGCTCAGGGCTCCAGCGACTTGCCGATGCAAAAAAAGGCTATAAAGGGATTGCGACGATTTGGTCTGGCGCCCGATCAGGCAGTATCCACTATGATCGTTTCCCAAAAAGGCGACCAGGTTCGCTAGTTTTCGATCGGAGTTTTGAAAATGAAGAGTCAGTGGCAAAACAATTCGAGCGACCAATATAAGGAGCTCATGGCGGAGGCCCTGCGCGCCGCCGAAAATTCTTATTCGCCATACTCCGGGTATAGGGTCGGGGCGGCGATTTTAGCCGCGGATGGTCGCATTTTCAGTGGTTGCAATGTCGAAAATGCCGATATTGGCGGGACGATTTGTGCCGAGCGTACCGCTGCCGTCAAAGCCGTTTCCGCGGGCTGTCTGGAATTCATCGCCTGTGCCGTAGCCTGCCCAACCGACGTCAGTTGCTGCCCCTGCGGTATCTGTCGCCAATTTCTCAACGAATTTAATAGCGACTTGACGATTATCACCCGAGAAGGCCCGACTGGCCTGCGTACCATCGTCCTGTCAGCGCTTTTACCGCAAAATATGCTGGTGTAGTTTGTTTTAGCGGCAAAGTTAAAATGTGCTTGACAATCCTTCCGCTCGTGTTCTAATAGGAACACATCGAGCCAGCCTGTCAGTCATCTGCCATTCGTTCGTTGGGAAATCCGAGCAGGAACTATTACCATGGCCCTAGAGCATAACGATCAAGTCAAACACAATGACACGCCGACGCCGGTCGCCGATACGCATTCGGGCGCTACCGCTGCTCTGCAAAATGATGTTTATGGAGCGATGGGCAAGCCCGACGCCGGTAATGCTTTACCCAAAGACGGCGGCAAAGATACCTTTCACAAGGAAGCACAGGGAGCTATGCTCGGTGCTTTGAATGAGCTCTGGAACAAGCCCCTAAATGCCGAATTGGCCCATGCCAAAACGGATCCGGAAAAGGACGCCAAAGCCCAGACGGACCAGAAAGCGATGGCCATGCTCGGTTATGGTGAACTGGCCGGTAAAAATGGCGAAAATGCCGATTCTAATGCCGCTAACATTGCTCAGCATCACCGCCGTGAAGCTTTTGCCGCGCTATTCGACAGTAAGAGTGGCGATAACAGCAGTCACTCCGGCATGTCTAAAAACAACGATGGCGCAGCGGCAAAAATGTTCGGAAATAATCAGCAACTGAGTTTCGACCCCAATCACAATCGTCAGCTTTCCTTCGCTTAAGGCAAGGTCAGTTTTAGTCGATCGTCACCAGGCCAGACTCTTTCAAATAGGCGCAAAGTGCTTGTGCCGTAAGCTTATGACCCAATTTTGAAAAATGCACCTGTATGAAAAGATTGTTTGGATTTTTGTCTTGCTTAAAGGGGATGCTCAGGTCTAGATAGCCAAAACCCTGCTTCTGGGCGAGTTTTGAAATCTGTACTCTCTGGTCGCCATAGGCGAGATTGCCGCCGCTCACATCAGGAAAAGCTACTACGACGAGCTTGCCTCCAGCCGCCTTTACCTCATCGTCGAGGCGTTTAATCAGAGCAGTTGATATGGCAACTTGATCCGGTTCTTGCCAGGTTGGCGGCAGCAGGCCTGGTGTCGAGGCAGCGTTACCGGCAGTGGCCGCTTGAGCGCCCCTCAGGCGGGCCAGCCAGGCACCGATACGGGTGGCTGTCTGCTCGATCAGGCGGGTGGTGCGAAAGAATACTTTGTCGGACATGGAAAGGGACAACTTGGTTTCTTCGTAGACACCAAATATGGTGCTATTGGCACGCAGAAATTCGCGTAGGGGACGTTCCTTCAATTTCTCTTTGTTGTAGCGAAGCAGGCCGTCGTCCTCCTGCAGCTGCTTTTTGTTGTCGAAGTAAAAGTACGGCCTGGCTTCGGCGCTGGCTCGTTTAGCCGGTGCGACAGAGTTTTCCAGCGTATCGCCTGGAGTGAACAGCAAAATGACGATGTCCGGATTATAAGGCTTGATTTCACTTTCAAATTGCAATAATTCCTGGCCGGTCGAATAGCTTGAACAGCCGAAATTGAGACTTTCGAATTGTTTGCCACTTCTTGTCCCGTTGTCGTTCAAGGTGGTCTCGATACGCTTGGCGAAAATGTCTTCTTGGGGCACCTGGAGGCCTTCGGTGTATGAATCGCCAAGAAAGGCCAGACGAGTCACTCCGGCACTTTTATGGAGGGTGTGATTGACGTCCCGCATGCCGCTTTTATTCAAGCGGCCGCGGGAGAAACCCTCCAGTCTCCAGGTGACGAATTTGTCATTGATATGGCGACAGCCAAGTTTTGTGTCCGGTTTGACTATTTCTCCCTGACCGATGCCGGCTAGATTGAAGCAGCTCTCCAGGGCTACTACCGCCAGCGGTATGAGCAGGGAACCCTGCAAAATACGTATGCCGGTGCGCCACCGGGAGTGGTGTTTGGCCGGCGGCGGCACTGATCGTGTCGCTGCCGATTCCGTTTTGATAATGTCTACGCCTGCCGGCTTCATTAACACCAGAATCGGCTCCTAAAACTGGAAGTAGATAAAGGGACTGAACTGACTTGGCGCGAAACCGATGATGCCGACGAAAACAGTGGCATAGATGACAATGCGAGCCGCTAGATTGCTGTCCCAGAACGCCAGCCAGGAGCGCAGTAGCGACTGTTGCGACGGGTTTGTCTGGGTAATACGATCAAGGCGATTGCGGCAAAGGAAGAAGAGGAAATAAGCGGGCAGTGCCACCGTTAGTGGTGACTGGTCGAGGGCTGTCGAAACCAAGCCGGAGCCGGATGCCGTCCAGGCATGCGACCATTGCGCGTTCCAGCTTGGCCCCATGTTTGCGCAGGCCAGTCCGAAAAAGCGGCTAACCACCTGGCCGGCCTGGGTGAGATTGGCGGCGCGGAACACGGCAAAGGCAAGATAGACAAAAAAATTGGTCCAGATTACTCCGGCGATATGCCAGGCTCTGTGCTTTTGCCAGGCGCTCACAAGCGGCAGGCGGGCGACCAGCGCCTGCCAGTCGCGCAGCAGGGTGAGGCCGGCTCCATGTAAGGCGCCCCAGACGACAAAATGCCAGGCGGCGCCGTGCCAGAGGCCACCAAGGAGCATAGTAATAAGCAGATTGCGTTTCGTTTTTGTACCGCTTCCACGCGAACCGCCCAGAGGAATGAAGAGATAGTCACGCAACCAGCTCGACAGTGATATGTGCCAGCGCCGCCAGAAGTCGGAAAGATTGGCTGCGAGAAAAGGTAAATTGAAGTTTTCCGGCACTTTGTAGCCGAGCAGCAGTGCCGAGCCCCGACCGATATCGGTATAACCGGAAAAGTCGAAATAGAGCTGATAGCTGAAGCCAATTATGGTGATCCAGGCATCGATCATGCTCAGGCCGGCGGTGTTTGTAAAACCAGTGGCGACGATCGGGGCGAGGTTGTCCCCCAGTACAACTTTTTTGAAAAGACCCTGCAGGATCAGATAGGTGCCGGCCCGAAATTGTTCACCTTTGAAAGGCGGGCAGGTATCCATTTGCTGCATGAAGTCCTGGAAGCGTTTGATCGGCCCGGCGATTTGCGAGGGGAAGAAGGACGCGAAGAGGGCGAAGTCGACGAAATTTTTTACCGGTTTGCTACCGCGGTAAACATCGACGATGTAGTGGATAAACTCAAAGGTGAAAAAAGAAATCCCAAGCGGTAGCAGAATATGAAGTACCGGTTGCTGCCAGTTGAAGGGCAGGGCACTATGAGTCATCGAAGCGAAAAGACCCAGTCCGGCAAAAATCGACTCGAAGACAAAGTTTGTGTATTTAAAATAGCAGAGCGCGCCGAGATTGAAGGTCAAGCCGGCGATCAGTATTGCTCTGGCTTTTTTTGACGGTGGCGTAATCTGGAGCGCAGTGCCATCTGCGTTCTTTGCAGCCGGCTCGAGGGTGGCCTTGGTTTCGCGGCAGCGAGCAATGAGCAGTCCAAAGGCATAATTGATCACTGTCAGGCCGAGGATAAGCAGGCCGTAGGCCGGTTTCCAGCTCATGTAAAAGAAATAGCTGGCGGCAAGCAAAAAGGCTTTGCGAAAACGGACCGGCAGGCACCAGTAAAGGCCTAAAACCAGTGGCAAAAACAGCAGGTAAGAAAAACTATTAAACAGCATTCAGGTGAGCGTTTGCGGCCTTTTCGGGGAAGCCAAGTGATATTAGCATAGGAGATTTATCTCTTCCCGCTAAAGATCTCATATAGGGTTGGTTCAGTCGATTTGGCACTACAATGTGCCTGGGTACCAAAAGGTTGCAATTGTGGGCGAATCTGACCGTTCCGAGCCTGTCTTGCCGACTGTTTCGGCCGCTGCGGCCGGCGGCAATGATCAAGTGTCGATAGTTGAGAAGAAAAGTTTTAGCAATCTCAGTCGCGGTCAGTTGATCGGCACGATTGTCGGCTTGCAATTAGCCTTGCTGCTGGCCGCTCTCGATCAGACCATCGTTGCCACGGCCATGCCGCGCATCATTGCGCAGCTCAATGGCTTCGATCGCTATGCCTGGGTGACGACGGCCTATCTGCTCACTTCTACCGCTTCCGGTCCAATCTTCGCTCGTATTTCAGACATTTACGGACGCAAGTGGGTGCTCCTGGGCGCGGCGATTTTCTTTCTTTTCGCCTCCTTCCTTTGCGGCGCCTCCGGGCAGATGCCCTTAGAAATACCTGGTTGCAATGTCGACGGCATGAGCCAGCTGATCATTTTTCGAGGCATGCAAGGTATCGGCGGCGGTGTGATTATGGCCATAGTATTCAGCGCGATCGGTGATATTTTTCCGCCGGCCGAGCGTGGCAAATATATGGGCCTCTTTGCCGGTGTCTGGGGTCTGGCCTCGATGATCGGTCCGACTCTCGGTGGCTGGCTCACCGATCACTGGTCCTGGCGCTGGATTTTTTATGTCAACCTGCCGGTCGGTCTGGTGGCGATCGCTGTTCTCTATTTCGCTTTTCTCTATATTAAGCCGCACGGCGTGCAGCGCAAAATAGACTATTGGGGCGCTCTCACCCTTGTCGGTTTTTTAGTGCCACTCTTGCTCGGTCTCACTTTCGGCAATAGCGAAGGTTGGACTTCGGCGCGGGTAATCGGCCTGCTTTTTGCTTCGGCGACGATTTTTGTCGCTTTTGCGATTATCGAAAGACGTGTCGCCGAGCCGATCATTCCGCCTCGATTGCTGGCCATTCGCGACATCCGTCTGGCTATAGCCATACTTTTTTGCGCCTCGATCAGCATGTTTGACGTCATTCTCTTTGCGCCGCTTTTCCTGCAATCCGTACTTGGCGTCGGTGCCACCGAAGCTGGTGTGCTTTTTGCGTCGCTTACTTTGACCATGTCCATCGCCAGTGCCTCGAGCGGTCAGTTGATAAGTCGTTTCGGGCACTACAAGCTAATCGCTTCGGTCGGTTTGTCCGGTATCGCCGCCGGACTCTTTTTCCTCTCGCAGTTGGACACGACGAGTAATGCGCTCGCTCTTGTCGCTTTGCTGGCCCTGACCGGCCTTGGTCTTGGTCTGGTTATGCCTGTTTTTACACTGACGATTCAAAATGCCGCACCCCAGAATATGATTGGTGCCGCTACGGCGCTATCGCAGTTTTGCCGCTCAATTGGGGCGACACTCGGGGCGGCGATCATGGGCGCGATCTTGCAATTGCGCTATATGGAAAGTTTAAAGGGCGTCATTCTCGAGCGGTCCGTGCCCGCCGAAATCGCCTCGGCTCTCTCAAATCCGGCTCGTTTGAGCGAAATCAAATTGATCTTGGCCGCAGCCTACGGCGAATCGGCGACGGGTCGCGAGACCGTCGTCTATTTAATCGAGCATATCAAGACATCTCTGGTTTTTGCCCTTAATGGTGTCTTTATGCTCGGTGCGCTTGTCGCTCTGCTGGGGCTGATCATCAACTTCTTCGTCGAAGAAAAGAAGCTGCGCTCGCGCTAACCTGAGTAGCTTTTCTAGAGCAGTTTTTCTACAGCCTCGCGGAAAAGCTGTGTGTGCAAATCAATGTCAGCTTCTGTCGTGGCGGGAGAAATGAGCGCCATATTGTGGAAGGGCGTCATCAAAATGCCGCGGTTAAGTGCATAGAGATGCATGTAGCGATCAAGTTCGTGGTCTTCCACGGCGGCCGCTTCCGAACCGTTACGCGGCGCTTCCGGCCGGAACCAGTATTCGGCTCGGCACCCCAGTTGTTTGATGATCCAGGGCAACTTGTATTGATCGATTATTTCCTGGACGCCCTGGCAAAATTTTGTCGTCAGAGGAATCGTTTTGTCATAAGCCTCCTGGGTGAGGACGCTCTGGAGAGTGGCTCGCATGGCCGCCATGGCCAGGGCATTGCCGGCCAGAGTGCCGCCGATGCCGCCGGTGTCGCAGTCCGAAACACGAGTATTTTTGGCGATCAGATCGGCGACTTTTTCGGTAAAGCCATAGGCCGATGCGGGTAGTCCACTGGCGATCGGTTTGCCGATAGTGAGCAAATCAGGGGTCAAGCCGTGCGCTTTTGTGTAGCCACCTGGGCCGGTGCAGATTGTGTGCGTTTCATCGATAATGAGAAGCGTGCCGTACTTTTCGCTGAGCTCTCGCACTGCTTTGTGGTAGCCTGGATCGGGGTGAATGATGCCGATATTGGTCATCACCGGCTCGATCAAGACGCAGGCGACCTGGCCGTCGGCGAGAGCTCTTTCCAGAGCGGCGATGTCGTTAAATTCGACAACGCGAGTGGTCTCGCGCGGATTGACCGGCGGACCGATATTGCCGCGTCGCGGTCCGACTTCACCGTTATCCAGCAGGGTGGCGAAACTTTCGTCGACTGAGCCGTGGTAGCACCAGTTGTGGACAAGCACATATTGTCTGCCCGTGATCTGACGGCAAAGGCGGATGGCGAAGCGATTGGCGTCAGTGGCGGTGAGCGCTGTTTGCCAGTAGGGCAGGCCAAATCTCTTGCTCAATTCTTCTGCCACCACTATGGAGTCTTCGCTCGGCAGCATAAATGTGGTGCCACGTCTTACCCGATCGACAATTGCTTCGACCGCCGCCGGCGGCGCATGCCCGGTCATGGCGCCGGTATCGCCCAGGCAGAGGTCGAGATATTTATGACCATCGACGCAGGTGAAATGAGCGCCACTTCCTTCTTTGACAAAGACTGGATACGGAGAGGCCCACTTGATCATCCAGTTCATCGGCACGCCGCCATGCAGGCTCTTTTTGGCCCGTTCGAAAAGTTGTCTTGAGCGCTTGTGAGTTTGCTCGAAGAGGGCGTCTTCTTCGGCCAGAAGTTTTGCCAGCTTTGAGCGATCAATATTAGCGCTATGCGCCTTGCCTTTTTCTGCAGGCTTTGTCGTTTCTCCGGCTTGGCTGCTCATTTAATGCTGTCCTTCCAATTGTTGCAGTTGTTCTTCCAGTTTTTGTGTTTGTTGCGTCGGTTGAAATTGTGGTTGAGATGGACTCTGGAATGGGCTGGTCGTATCTCTGGCCGGCTGATATTGGGAAGCGGCCAGCTGACTGGAGCTGGGATAATCTTGATAGAGCCTGGCGATCGTCTGTTTGTCCTGTTTGGTCAGGGCCGGCAGCTGGCGGTAAGACATGGCAAAATGCATGATGTCGGAATCATTGGGAGAATGGCCGCTCAATCCAAGGGCATGGCCGATTTCGTGGAGGCAAACGCGCTTTACTTGATCATCGCTCAGTTGCTTATTGGAAGCAGATTCGTGAGTGAGAATTTGAATTTTGGATTTTTCGATCGTGCCATATGGTCCTTCTCCCTGGTAGGCCGTAGTCGTGGCGAGGCCGAGCTCGGTTGGCGCCATGCCTGGTTTTTGGGCAATGTCGTTGACGTTGGCCGTGAAAATCAAATTGAGGTCGGCCTGCTCGAGGCTGTTGACGATCTGGAAGGAGAGATGATTTTTCGAGGCTTTGGTCCAGGCTTCCAGGCATTCAAGAAAGATTGAAACATAGGCCGTTTTGAAACCGGGAACGCGACGGTCGTCCTCGATAAAAACTTTAATCGGTAGCTTTTCGCGCGGCCAGCGGTTGATATCCTTGTTGGCTTGCAGGTAAGCTAAATAATCGCCACTGCCTGTGGTGCTGCTTGAATCAAGATGTTGGCTGACATCTTTTTGAATATTTTGCTGTTCGCCGATGTCGGCGAGGAAGCGTTCAGCGCGCCTGCGCATTTCGGCATTGGGATTTTTGCTCAATAATCGTCTCGCCCAGACCGATGCCTGCTCGTAATCGCTCATATTCATATAAGCCAGGGCAATGTTCCAGTAGATGCTGGTATTGTTGCCGGTGCTGTATCTGAGTGCCAGTTGATAATGCTTGATTGCTTCTTGATTGTTGCCGAGCTGATAGCAGGATTCGGCAAGGGTGAAGTGGACGTTGCTCGAATAGGGGTTGGGATCGAGGAGTATTAGCTCTTTCATGATCTGGCGTGCCTGCACGGCATGTCCTTGTTTGATCAGTGCGTCGACTTGCTCGAGTTTTTTGTAGATAAATTTGTCGCGCACCAATTTCTGTTGAGGCGTGAGGTTGGCCGGTATGACGGAAGGTCCGCTTCTGGGCGAATTTTGCGCCTCAGCGGAAGTTGGTGCCATCGCAAATGGTATCAGGCTGCCGGCCCCGCTTGATAAAAGGCAAAGCAGCGCCAGTCGGCGCTGGCTGGCATTGAATCGGGGCGGGTGGAACAGGCGGCCGAGCATGCTTATCTATCTAACTAAGGCGGAAGGGGAGAGCTAAATATTCCCTTCCACGCCCAGGCGGCTGTTAAGCCCTTGACGACTACTTGCGCGGCGGCAAAATCGACAGTTTTTTGATGTTGCATCCAGCGGAGGCATCCATGACGGCGACAACGAATTTTTGCAGAGCATCTTCGTCGCTGTTCAAAATGACCGGAATGTCTTCCTTGCCGGCTTTAGCCTGGGCCGCTTTGATTACTTTCATCACACCGGCGGTATCGGGTGGATTGATGGCCGTGCCGTCGATTTTTATCTCGCCGTCCTTGGTAACATCGACGTTGACCTTAACTTCTTTGGGGTCGGGCGGAGGCGGCGGGTTTTTGCTATTGACCTGCGGCGGATCGACCTTGAGCACGGCTTGGTTGACCAGGGGAGCAATCAAAATCATGATCACCAGAAGGACGAGGAAAACGTCCGTCAGGGGAGTTACGTTAATCTCGGTGAAAACCTCACCGGCTTTGCCGCCCATGGCCATAGTAGAAAGCTTCCCCTCAACGAGAGCGAGTACTGGAAGAGTATATTACCGCCTGCAGGGCCAAATCGACCACCACAATAACCCGGGTTTTGCCTCAGGCTGCCCTTTATGTTACAAGGCGGTCGCCGAGAAGGTCCGTCCATGCCTTGGCAGCCGCTGGTCTTGAAAGCCGGAGGAGGTTGGCACAGCTCCGCGCACCCCTCCGTAGCGCCAGTTACGCTAGGTCACGATCTGCTTCGGGAGGCAGAACTACGGGTTTAGAAAAGCCCTAAAACCCTATAGTTTTACGTCGGGCCCGACTTTTAGATTGTGTTTGTCAAGAAGATTTTGGTAGCGTCAACTATCTTCCACACTAATTTTTCTCCGAGGTCTATTCCACTTCATCAAACCCTAACTGGTCTAATGTACATACCGGCTTGTTGAGCGTGAGAAGCGCCCCGTTGAATGTTGCTATGGAAGCGAACCTAAAACGAAAAGGTTGCCTATGACAATGAATCTGAAGAACAAACCCCTCTCTTTTTGGCGCCGACTCGCGAAGGCCCAGATCCACGAACACATCGACTGTTCGCTCCGCCCTTACTCCATGCTCGACATGTGGTCCAAGGTCGGTTTCGAAACGTCCAAGTTGACCTTCCCGGCCGAAATCGTTGCTCTCTGGCAGGGCCAGGGCAAGGAAAATCTCAGCGCCGAAAAGCGCGGAGCCTTCATCGCCCATTCCCGCCGCAAGGCCGCTCAGCTCTACTCCGACTGGGTGTCGTCCTACGCCAAGGAGTCGCTCAACAACTATCTCGCCGCCATCGGCTTCCACGTCCTGCCCCTCATGCATGACATGGACAACCTCACCCGTATCGTGCGCGAGCGCATCGAAGACGCGGTCAAGGACGGTCATATCGCCATCGAATTGCGTTTCGCTCCCCAGCTCCACACCGGACCGACAGGCAGCGAAAACTCTCTCGATGACGTCATGAAGGCGACGATCGCCGGTCTCAAGGGTTCGCCGATTCCGGTCAAGCTGATTGTCTGCGCTCTGCGTCATGAAAATGGCGAAGTCGCCGACAAGCTTGCCGACCTGGCGATCAAGTACCACCGCTACGTCGGCAAGTTTGATCTCGCCGCGAGCGAGACGACCTTCCCCGGCGTTCTGCAGTGGTGGATTCCCGCCGCCCGCAAGGTCAAGGCCGCCGGCCTCGATCTGACCATTCACCTCTGGGAAACCAATGAACCGACCGACGAGGACATCCTCGAGCTCGATGCCATCGGCATCAAGAACGTCGGTCATGGTGTGCGTGGTTTGCGTCAGGGCGGTCGCGTCATCGAGGTCTGTCTGACTTCGAATGTCGTCACCGGCCAGTACGCCACTTACGCCGACCACCCGGTCGACAGCCACTATCGGTCCGGCGTGCGCGTCACGCTCAATACCGATGGAACGCTGTTTACCCAGACCACCCTTAGCCTCGAGTATCAGCGCGTTGCTGACACTTTCGGCTGGACTGCTGCCGACTTCCTGGCGGTGAACATCATCGCCGTCGAAGCCTCCAGCTTCTCTGCGAGCGTCAAGCGCAAGCTCATCGCTCAGTTCAAGCGCAGCTACAAAGCGCTCTGAGCCGACTAGTACCTTAAGGCGCGCCCTTTTCGGCGCGTTGATTTGCAGCAGCCCTCCTGGACAGTGTCCGGGAGGGCTTTGTCTTTTTCGTTTAACCAAAATATTTACGGAGACTGACCATGAAACAAGTACATCACGTGGCGATCATCGCCCAGCCCGCTTTTGTCGAAGGCCTGAACATCACCTGCCCGCATTGCAGCGGCAGTGCTCGCGTGCGCGAGGATGGCAGCGCCTTCTGTACCGCCGAAGTGAAGAATTTCGCGCCCGAGCGTGAGGATACCACCCTCACCGCCATGCGCCTCGACTTCGACAAGAGGAACGGCATCACTGTCACGGACCGTCTGCTGATGGTCCCGACCATGCTCGCTAACGCCGGTTTCGCCGAAGGCCCGGAAGGTCGCTTCAATCCGGTTCTGGCCAACATCCGCGAGCCCTTCGCCCGCGGCGCCATGCTCGGCAGACGTCACCACTGCTGATACCAGCACGGCCCGCTTGCAGCTTCCCCGGTATCCGTCGCAAGTCTAAGCGGCATTTACACATGCGGTGAGACAGCACCTTCGAGGTGCTTTTTTCGCCGCTTTCTTTTGGTCTGCCAAACATCTAACCAGGAGATTTTATGACGCAAAGAAAAGCAGCCCAACCGAAGAACGAGCCGATTGTGCTCTCGGGTTCGGTTTTCCTGGACGGCATTCTGGCCGAGGACATCCCACGCGCCCGCATGCCGGCCAGACTCAACGTGGGCGACATCCGCCTGCACAACGTCAACAAGCCTGGTGAACGCCCTCGCTTCGGCGAGAAGGTTACCTTCTCCGGCTTTATCGTCGCCGGCATCTGGGACGGTAAGAAATTCCGTCGCCTTTTGCTGCGCAAGCTGGGCGCTGTCGAATCGACTTATGTCGGTCCGGTCGCCCGGCGCGAGCGCTCCATGGTCGTACTGCGCTATCTGTCGACGCTGGTGCGCCGGCAGGCAGTGTGGTTCGCCGAGGACAGCGGCTACGAGGTGACGCGCACCGTCGTGACGACGAGCTCTGCCCCGGCTGCCGACGTCGCCCCGGTCGTCGCTTCGGTTAAGGCTGAAGAGCCCGCCCCGCTGTCGACGGTAGCTTCCGCCCCGACCACTCCGGCTACACCGCCGGTGCCGTCGACTGCCTCGGTCGCCGTTTCGGTGACCGTCAAGGTCAAGGTCCAGGTTGACGGCCAGCCGGTCGTGCGCACCACAACCGAAACGCAGCACCTCGCCGCTCGCAAGCGTCGTCGGCGCAGCCAGGCGGCTGACAAAGATCAGCTGCCCCTCTTCCCGGATCAGGTTTGAAGCCTCGCGGCTTCTTGCCTGGGCCGGGTCAACTGAACATTCCAGAACTCCTGAACAGAGAAGGAATAATACATGACGAAATCCCACAAGTCCCCCGCCATCGCCCTCGTTGCCAGCGAAGGCGCTTCGCCAGCCATGGCCTTCTACAACCCGGAAGGCCTTGTTCCCGCCTGGCGCAGCGCTCTTGCCTTCGCCGGTGAGGGCGGTCGCGTCGCGACGCTTCCCGACATCATCGCCGCTCGTCTCGGTAGCGAGTGCAACAGTCGCGCCCCGGCCTGGGAGCGATATTTCACCACCTCCTCCGCCGAATATGTCGGCATCGGAGCCAAGGGTCGCCACCTTCTGATCGTCGCCCACGGCGTCGGTCCGATGGCCACCATCGACGGTGTGCTCAAGGCCTACAGTCACGAGTTCAAGGACAAAGAGCGCAACAACCGCGGCGGACGCATCTCCCGCGAGGAATTTCTCAAGCTGGAGAGCGGCTTCTATGGCGAAGTTGCCATTGTGGACGTCGAAGAATATCTGACGCGCTACAAATATCCCTTCATGCAGAAGTTGCGCCTGAGCGAAACTCTGCAGGATCCGGTCATGGCCGCGCGTCTCGGAAGCGTCTATAAGGCCTACGCCGAACGCCACGCCGCCGAGGGCATCCGCTACATGGTCGAATACGGTCGGCAGATTTCGGGCCGCACCGAACCGCAGGTGGACCCCTTCATCGTCGAGCTCTGTGACTCGTCCAGATACAGCTATGGCTTCGACCGGCTCAAGGAAGGCGAAGCTTTCGCGCACCTGCTCAGCATCGGCAGCCTGGTGCATTCTTCTCACAGCGACGACGGCCGTGAGCGGTACGAGAGTCTGACCTGCGACATCGGTCTGCACGACTGGAGTGACGGTACACGCGTCGCCGGCGTGAGCGGCAGTGTCGCCCCGGCGGCAATCGTCGATGGGTTGAATGACCTTGATCGTCTGAAGGCGAAACATCCCGAGCTCTTCATGAAGCCGGTGAAGGAACCTTCGGCGGTCGGTTTCCGGGCGCTGGTGAAAGTGAAGGACAAGTGGTTCACGCAATATCCCAAGCAGGGTGACTGCATGGACAACGGTGAGCCTGAGTTTGCCGTCACTGAAATCGTCGAGGTCAAGGACGGTCCGCGTACCTTCACGACGACTATCGGCGGCTTCGAGGGCTTCTTCAAATACGGCATCAAGGAAGTGGAGGCGATTGCGCCGATCGGTGCCAATGCCTATGTCGTCGGTGGTGTCGGCTTTGGTGGCAAGGGTCACGTCGCCGGCATCACCTTCTACCGCATCGCGGTCGACAATACGCAGCGCATGCGTCGGGACAGCGAAGTCTACAACGATGTCGGGCTTCTCCTGAAGCTGGTTTCGTTGTCGGCGAAATAATTCCGCTGTCCGTCGGGCGGCAAGAGTAAGGCTGAGAGCGCGGAGGGGGAGTTTCCCCCTCCGTCGCTTTTCTGCTTTTTCTTCTTATACTATTATACTTGGTTGTATAGTATAATGCGCTTTGTTGCCATTGCCTCTGGTGGCATTCGGCATCACTTTTGCCAGGTCGGACCGGCCCAATCTTGCTTCCAGTGGATCGGGCCCGGCCTGCCTTTTTAGCTTTTGTGAACAACTTCGAATGAATAGCCGTCAGGGTCAAAAACGGCTGCGGCATAGTATCCGGGATAATATTCCAGGCGCGCTCGGGGTGAAATATTGTCCGAGGCCCCGGCCGATATGGCCGCCCGATAGAATTCATCGACTGCGTCATTACTCAGCGCCATAAACCCCCAGTGGAGCGACGCTGTTTGTGGCGTCCCTTGCTTGATCCAGAAGAACGCTTTTTTGCCGTCGCCGAATCCCCAGAGGTCTGGATGATCGCCTGCGCCTTGGTACGGTAGGAAGAATTTGATGTTTAGAGGTTTGAGAGCGGCTTGATAAAAGGCCAGAGATCTTTCAACGTCGCTGACGGTGATAATTAGATGGTCGAGCATTTTTCTTGCCTCTCGATAATCACTGCCTTAACTGCCTTTTCGCCTTTGCCAAAGGCTTCCTCGGCTAGGTGCGGTACATTCAGTCCTTCTGCTCGAATTGTCTGGATGTCTTCGATGCCGATAAAATTCATAATCTGGCGTAAGTAAGGTTCTGCGTAATCCCAGCTTCTCCAAGGTCCTTCGCTGAAAACGGCCCCTGAGGCAATCACAAGGATTGCTTTTTTATTGTTGGCCAATCCCTCCGCTCCGGAGTCGGTATATTTGAAAGTCTTGCCTGCGCGTACGACGTGATCTATCCAGGCCTTCAGTGAAGAAGGAATGCCGAAATTCCATACAGGGCAGGCAATGACCACTATATCCGCCTCCAGCAATTCGCTGGTAAGCTGGTCTGATCTATGAACGGCATTGGTAAGGGCTGCGGTTTCGGCATGATCCGACCTGTTGATCGCATTTACGACGACTCGGTTCAGGTGTGGTAAAGCATCCGCGGTCAGGTCGCGGGCAATGATTTTTGCTTCTGGATACTGTTCGAGCAGTCGTTTCTCGACCATTCTCGTCAATTTGCGACTGGTCGATTCCTCGCCGCGAGGGCTCGATTCGACGATCAAAATTTGTTTCATGGAGGCCTCTTAAATGCTACTTGCGTTTTGTTCGTTGATTCTATTTGGAGAGCTTATAATCAACAAGAAGGCACTTTGAAATAAGCAGCTTACACAGGAGTAAGTATGAAAAAAGACAGCGCCAAGACGGTACTCTCATCTGCTTCCGTCTGCGGCCATGACGACCCGCTTGCTGTTCGCGAATTGCTCACTCGCGTAGGGGATAAATGGAGCATATTCCTGATTCTCTCTCTGGCAAAATTGCCCGGGCAGCGGGCTCGATTTTCTGAATTGGAAAGAGTAATTCCGGGGATTTCGCAAAGGATGCTGACTTTGACGCTTCGCAATCTGGAGCGAGACGGTTTGCTGACGCGGGAGGTCTTTGCCGAAATGCCTTTGCGGGTGGAGTACGAGTTGACCGCTCTCGGGCACAGTCTGCTTGAGCCTATGCAGGTCCTGGTCGATTGGGTGACGGGCAATTGGCCGCGAGTCAAAGAGGCGCGAAGCAAATTTGATGGCAAGTAAATTGATTGCTATTTGCTCTGACGCTTGTTTGTTTTAAAGCCGACTTCGGTGAATATTTCGGTCAGGTCTTCTTTTTTGCCGGACGAATAGGTGACCTGGACAAGGTCTTTGACACGCTTGTAGCCGTGCGGCACTTCAAAATCGGCGCTATTGAAAGGCGTCTTTTTCCAGGATTCTGTTCTAAGTTGTACACACAGGCCACCTCTCATGTCGTCAGAGGCATCCATGCTGATTTGCATGTCATCCATTTTTTTTAGCGCCCTGGGTTGCCCCTTGTCGACGCTTCGATAAAGCGGCACATGATTAGAATTTGGCATTGCATAAAGCCTTGCTATAACGAGCGCCACTTGCGGCGAAGAGTGGATGTCGGTAGTGCCGTAAACGGCGTTCAGTGCCGACGTAGGGGAGATGTATTTTATATAGCTCAAGCCTTTGAGATGGCCTGAAGCGACGGCTTTTAATTTTGAATCGGCGATTGCTTCGGGCACGGCAAACGGATTGGTCATGACCATGCCGCCAAATTGACTTATATCGCCAATCCATTCGATTTTATCTTTAGGGTTGAAGCAGTGCACTCTCCAATCAGGAGCCTTGGCCAATATCTCACAGCCAAATGTGGCGATGCTGATTTTTACTCCGTCCGGGCAGACATAGATAACACATTTGCCGACTGCGTCTTCATGCTGCGTGAGAATGTACGTTGCCTTCGCCTGCTCTGCCAGGCACTGGGGCGCGCTAATAATAGCGAGCAGTAGTAGCCCCAGCGTGGGCATGAGTTTTTTGTCCATAGCGCTTCAGGCTCCGATCGGGTCGATTTAGATCAACGGCATCAATGTCATTCCCGGTCGAGCCTTCATGTATTCGGTTTGCTGGCCTCAAATTTGCACCTTTATGTCCACATGGGCTCTGCTAGCTTGTGCAGCTCGCGGCAGAAAAATGGCGGGCACTGAGATGGGGGGTTCTACGATCGCCTTTAGCTCCGGAGGAAGGCTGCGAGCAGTCTCCAAACACCGCGCAGGTTGCGGCATTTTGCCTTAAATCATGCTGAGAGCTCATGAGTTTAATCTATTGAGAGATGTTAACAGTGCTTCTTCCCTTCCTTCTGACCACTCTTCTGTAATTGTTATCAACAAGTACATCTTCCATTTCAGTTTTATCCCGAGCAAACGCCCAAAATTATTCCAGAGTCATCCCTCACCACATAACCTCCTCGTCTTGCGACCCGGATGGTGAGGACTGACTCTGTTTGGCGCGTGCTCGGTTGCTGACGGAAGTGTTGTCGAATCCCTCTAACGAGGTCAGACCTTATTTGATGGAGGCTACTATGCTTACGTTAACCGAAACCTCGATACGAGAATGGTTCCTGGATGGTGCGGTCGATAAGCCGGCAACCGAACAGGAACAGAAATCGCACCAGCATCCCTGGTGGCAAGTCATGTGCGTGACCGGCGTCGATTACTTTTCCTCGCTCGGATATGCTCCCGGCATCGCCATCGTCGCCGCCGGCGTCGTTGCCCCGCAGGCTACTCTGCTCCTCGTCTTGTTGACGATCTTCGGTGCTCTGCCCATCTACCGCTGCGTTGCTCAGTCGAGCTTCCGTGGTCTGGGCAGTGTTGCCATGCTCGAAAAGCTGATGAAGAGCTGGTGGTCGAAAGGTATGGTCCTGGTTTTGCTTGGCTTCGCCGCCACGGATTTCCAGGTGACAATCACACTCTCCGACGCAGACGGTGCCGCTCATCTGGTGCAAAACCCGCTGCTGCACGCCTACCTGCCCGGTCAGCTGATCACAACTTTGATCTTGATCACGCTGCTTTCGCTGGTCTTTCTCAAGGGCTTCAAAGAAGTCGTCGGCATCGCGGTCTTCCTCGTTGGCGTCTACCTGACGCTCAACGCCGTCGTCGTCGCCGAGGGCTTTTATCAGCTCTACTTGCATCAGGAGGCGTTTTCGCACTGGCATCATTTGCTCACCAGCCAATATCCAAGCTGGCTGCAAGTCGCCAAGGCTGCCGCTCTGGCTTCTCCTGCCCTGGCCCTCGGTCTGAGCGGTTTCGAAACCGGTGTGGCTGTCGAGCCGACCGTGCGCGGTTGCGCGTCCGACACTGATGAAAATCCGGTCGGCCGCATCAAAAACACCCGCAAGCTCTTGCTCGCCGCCGCGGTGATCATGGCTTGCTTCCTGATGACGACGAGCGTGATTACCTCGCTGCTCATTCCGGCAGAGGCCTTCAAATCCGGTGGAGAAGCCGACGGTCGCGCTCTTGCCTACATGGCTCACCTCTACCTCGGGGCAGGCTTCGGCACGGTTTACGACCTGAGCACCGCAGCCATTCTCTGGTTTGCCGGCGCTTCCGGTATGGCCGGTCTGATCAGCCTCGTGCCGCGCTACCTGCCGCGCTTCGGCATGGCCCCCGATTGGGCCAAGGCGACTCGCCCGCTCGTGATTTTCTTCACGGCGGTTTCCTTTGGTGTCACCTTCATGTTCCACGCCAACGTCGACGCCGAGAGCGGTGCGTACGCTACCGGCGTGCTCGTCTTGATCACCTCTGCTTGCATGGCCGTGCTGGTCAGCCGTCCGACCCTTTTCGGCAAGGCCTACTTTGCCCTGATCACGTTGCTCTTCGCCTACTTCACCGTGGCCAATGTCTATGACCGTCCCGACGGTCTGAAGATTGCCAGCTTCTTTATCGGCGCTATCGTGCTGATTTCGCTGGTATCGCGCATTATTCGTTCCTTCGAGGTGCGCGTAGGCAAAGTGGAGTTGGACGAGACGGCGCTCGAAATCATCCATACCTCGGCGCACAACGGCAAACTGCGCATCTTCGCGCACAAGCCGGTGGACGGTTGCAAATCCAAGGCTTACAACGAAAAGGCCCGGGAGATGCGAGTCATCCACAACATCAACGAGCCGGCCATCTTCTTCGAGGTCGAGCTCGGTGATTCGTCCGACTTCAAAGACGAAGTCGTCTACGTCAAGGGCTCGGTGGTCGGCAATCACCGCGTCCTGCGCTGCCAGTGCATCGCCGTGCCCAACGCGATTGCGGCGATGGCGCTTTATCTGCGTGACGTCGAGCACGACGAGTCGCACATGTACTTCTCCTGGTCGGAGCGCTCGCCGTTGATGAATGCCTTGCGCTATCTCTTCCTCGGTCAGGGCGAAACGGCTGCGGTGGCGCGTGAGGTGATTCGTCAGGCCGAGAAGGACAGCAGCAGGCGGCCCTTCATTCACGTGGCGTAGGAAGTCTCAGGAGCGCGTCGTCATCCCGGCGGTGACGGCGCGTTTTATTTTCAGGCAAAGCTGAAAGGTTTCAACATTGACAATCCCGAAGCCGCTGACAAGCGTCGTGAGACGAAAGCGGAGACTGGCACCACCCTCGGTGTCGTTCATTTCCTGCGCGCTATCCAGTCGGATCGCTACGGCAGTGCTCCGGGAGAGCTTACCTAAATGGTGATCATGGCTGCCCTCGTGGCCGAGCATGGTCCCGTGCCCGAGGGAATGACCAAGCACATCATGACGCCGGACGAATTTTTCGCCCGACATCGTGGTCTGCGCAAGGAGTTGGTGCGCAGCCTCGTGCTGGAAGCGCAGAAGCTGCTTTTCTCCTGACCTACGACCTGAACTTATGACCAGAAATTAGGAAAGAGATGCCGATGCCCAATGAAAACGACCTCGACGAGAAAATGAAGGCCGAGCTGGCCAAACAGGGTCTGCGAGCGACATCGCTTCAGGACATGCGCAGTCGCAACAACTGCTTCGTGGGCTCGTTCGCCCTCTGTGCGCTGACGCTCTTCTGCGTCTTCCGATACGCGACGCTCGACGCCAACAGCTACTTCTGGGTGGCACCACTCTTCGTCGCCGCCGCGATCATTCCGGCGACGATTTCGGGCCTGCTGCGGCGCTCTTTCCGCAAGGGACTGATGGCGCTTTTCCCGGCCTTCTTCTTCCCCTTCATGCTCTGCATGTTAGGAGCAATGATGTGCGGCCAGCCGGTCTACAACCTGTACAGCGAGACGCCTTCGCTGACGCGTTTTGCCGACGATGATTTCGTTACCTACGCAAAACTGTTCGGCGATACGGTGCGCACCGATGACCTCGCCGTCGTGGTCGAGAAACAGAACAAGCTGCGCGACGACGTCGCTCGTCTGCGCCGCGTCAAAGATGATGTCGGCACGCTCAGTGACCTGTCCAGCCTGGAGCAGGGGGTGCTGAATGCCGCCGTCGATGCCGCTCAAACCTCGGTCCAGGCTCGCCGTCTCGACAACGACGAGTATGACAGAATCTCGACTGTCGTCATCGCCGCTCGCTATATCGGCACACCGGTGCCGAATCTAACGGTGGCAAACCCGAAAGACGTGCCCGCTGCCCTTGGTAACGACCGGGTCTTTACGGTCAGTCGCGAGCAGCTGCGCAATGCACGCGCCACCTACGCAGAACAGTTTCCGCTCTGGATCAAGCTCTTCCGCATGGCGGGCTGGATCTGAGCGCGGCTCAGCTTTGAGGAAAAACGAGGAGGATCGACAATCGTCGGTCCTCCCCGTTTCCTTCAGAAACAACGCTCTTCCCGCGTTGTTTTTGCGCGGTTGCTATTATCTTGTGTAGTGGCGCGGTGGCAAAATTTTTCATGGTTGGTGGAAGAAAGAAAGCGGTGATGATCGTTATCGATCATCACCGCTCCAATTTTGCTCAGCGTTTCCGTCTATCTGATTGGCACCGGTGATGGTGCTCAATCATAAACGTCATGCTGACTTACTTTGTCTCGAAAGCCTTCAGTACAGCCTGCTGCGTGGCGCGCAGTTGGGTCGGCAGGTGGCTGCCCAGGCTATCGAAAAACTCGCTCTGCGAGTTGATTTCGGTCTGCCATTCGCTGCTATCGAGCTTCATCAGCTCGGCGAAGCGCTCGTCGCTCAAGGCGAGGCCGGTAAGGTCGATGTCCTGCTTGCGCGGGGCGAGACCGAGGGCCACCTTGCCATGGTTGTCGCCGGTCGGGTTGGTGACCCGTTCGAAGACCCACTTGAGCACGCGCAGGTTGTCGCTGTAGCCGGGCCAGAGGAATTTCTTCTGGGCGTCGAGGCGGAACCAGTTGACGGCGAAGATGGCCGGCGGTGCGGCGACCTTGCTGCCGGTCTCGATCCAGTGCGCGAAGTAATCGCCGATGTTGTAACCGCAGAAGGGCTTCATGGCGAAGGGATCGCGACGGACGACACCGACGGCGCCGGCGGCGGCTGGAGTCGTCTCGGAGCCCAGGGTGGCAGCCATATACACGCCATCATCCCAGCTCGCGGCCTGCGTTACCAGCGGCACGGTGGTCGGACGGCGGCCGCCGAAGAGGAAAGCCGAAATCGGTACGCCGGCCGGGTCGTCCCAGGCTGCGTCGAGGGAGGGGCAGTTGGTGGCCGGTGCAGTGAAGCGCGCATTCGGATGCGCCGCCACTCGTCCTGATTCTGGCGTCCAGGGCTGACCTTTCCAGTCGGTCGCTCTGGCCGGCGGCGTGTCGGTCATGCCCTCCCACCAGACATCGCCGTCTTCGGTCAGGGCGACATTGGTGAAGATGCAATCGCGGGTGAGCGCGGCCATGGCATTCGGATTGGTCTTCTCCGACGTGCCGGGAGCGACGCCGAAGAGGCCGGCTTCCGGGTTGATGGCATAAAACTTGCCGTCGGCCTTGGGCTTGATCCAGGCGATGTCATCACCGATGGTGGTCACCTTCCAGCCGCTCAGGGCCGCCGGAGCGACAGCCATGGCCAGATTGGTTTTGCCGCAGGCGCTCGGGAAAGCGGCGGCGACATAGATCTTCTTGCCGGCCGGCGATTCCAATCCGACGATGAGCATGTGCTCGGCCAGCCATTTTTCGCGGCGTGCCATGTTGGAGGCGATGCGCAGAGCGAAGCACTTCTTGCCGAGCAGGGCGTTGCCGCCGTAGCCGGAGCCGAAGGACCAGATTTCGCTGGTTTCGGGGAAGTGGCAGATGTACTTGGTGTCGTTGCACGGCCAGGCGGTGTCCTTCTGACCTTCGACCAGCGGGGCGCCGACCGAATGCAGGCAGGGGACGAATTCGCCCTTTTCGCCGAGCACGTCGAGAACAGCATTGCCCATGCGGGTCATGGTGCGCATGCTGACGACGACGTAGGGAGAGTCGGTGATTTCGACGCCGATGTGCGATATGTCGGAGCCGAGCGGGCCCATGCTGAAGGGGATGACGTACATCGTGCGACCGGCCATGCAGCCGTCGAAGAGCTTGGACAGCGTCTCTCTGGCCTGGTCCGGGGCGAGCCAGTTGTTGGTCGGACCGGCGTCTTCTTTCCTGGCAGAGCAGATGAAAGTGCGTTCTTCGACGCGGGCCACGTCGTTTTCGGTAGAGCGAGCCAGGAAGGAGCCGGGACGGAGGGCCGGGTTGAGCGGGGTCAGTGTACCGGCGGCGACCATTTCGGCGCAGAGGCGATCATATTCGGCTTGCGAACCGTCGCACCACTGAATCCGAGCCGGTTTGCAGAGGTCCGTGATTTTCTCCACCCAGGCATTGAGGGCGCTGTTTTTGCTCGGTGTGGCGGCAAGCTCGGGCTCATGAGACTGGGCGTCGCTTCCGCAGGTGCAGTTGCAATCGGAGTGGGCGGCTTTGTGTTCGTGGGAGGATGAGGCCATCAGGTTTCCTTTGAAGGGAAGTCTGTTTTGGGGAAGTCACTCTAAATAGCTGAGACCGGTCCACGACATCGCTGCTGGAAGGCAACGGATGAGACGGGTTGGTGTCGGGGGCCGGCTGGTTTTAGATTTGTTTTTGTGACTCGCGGAGAAAAAGAAAAATGGGCCATGACCCTAACAACATGCATAGGAGCTTCCGGTGCGCTTTACATACGTTACTTAAAGATGCCCAAATTGCCCGCACTGGTTCTAGAATTTTCGCTTCATGAATTTCTATGTCTTCCTTGTCGACCGTCTGACCTCAACCCGGCTGCTCGCGAAAGCCGCACCACTTGTGCTTCTTGACAGCTCTGATATTTTCCTGACGGTAACAAGCGACCTTAACGCAAACTTAGCGCTCCGGCAGCTATTTTTGTTTTTGAAATTCGCTGGTTATTGGGCGGCAAGACTTATTGCTCGCCGACTGATTCTTCGAGCAGTCTATAAGAAATAAAAAACGGTCGGTCGAGTCTTGCTCGATCGACTTGTTTTGTCTGGCACCAGATATGGTGCCACTGTTGGCGCAACTGCAATAACTGATTTTCCTGCGAAAAGCTCCTGTCTGCTGCACTTTTCATGTTTCTTGCATGCTTTTGTTCGAGCTTTTATTGCAAATCATGCTCTGTTCTTTCTAGTCTGAGGACTGAAAAATTTTTTTTTGACGGTTTTAGTAGACTGGTCTACTCTGTGAGTAGAAATAAAAAAGCCACCCCGGAGATCTGTCGATCTTGGCCGGGGTGGCTTTTTAAAAGCTATCTGTCGGTCATTCTTAGCGCTCTGACGTTGCGTCCGTGTCGCCCTTGTCTCGCATCGGCAGACCGCGGCTCTCGGCAAATTCGGCCAGGGCCTGGCGCATCAGCGGCTTGTAGCCGATGCCCATACCGGCTGCGATTTGCTTGAAGGCGGCGACCAGCTCGACCTGCAGGCGCAGGGTGGTCGGCTCGAGACCGAGGGCGGCGTCGACCTGGGCTTCTACTTCGCTTGATGCGGCGACGCAATGCTCTTCGCTGCAGCCGAGTTGACCGGTTTCCCAGAGGTGGGTGTCGTCATCGACAGCGCCGTTGTTGCTCTGCGTTTGTTGATTCATAGCTCTCCTTGGTTGGTGTGTGTTGACAGGCTATGGCCATTTGATCAGCGAGGCGAACATCGCCGTCGCGCCAATTCCCGCGATCACTCCGCCAGCGCAGATGCTGCTTGCACTGCCGGCAAAGGCCGAGGAAAGGCCGAGATACAGGAGGCCATAGCCGCTGAGCACACCGGCCAGCATATTGTTGATGCCGGTCCAGGTGATGCCGACGAGCTTGTAACCTTCACCCTCTTTGTAGACGGCGGCATCGATGGTTACAACAGAAAGGAATAAGCCAATCATGAACGGGACGATGCTGCCCGTGAACAGGACGATCGGTGCGGCGGCGTTGCAAAATTCGGGCAAAGATTGACCGGTAGCTGAAGGGCAAGCGGCCGTCGATGCAAAACCAGCGAAGGCATGGAAGATGCCGTAGACACCGATGGCAAATGTGAGCAGGGCTAAAAAAACAGCACCGCTGTTTTTGTCCCAGAAAGTACTTGGAGGCATAAGAGTCTCTTTGAAAAATCGGGCAGAAATTGAACTTGCAAAAATGAACGTGGCAGAACGAGTCGACAGGCGCAGCCGCAGTAAAAGCTATTGAATTGGTGCGGCTTTGCTTGGAGGTTATGCGGCGTTACTGCACAAAAAAAATATCTGGTGTCAGGTGAATAGATTGGAAAGATGCCCTCGTCTTATCAATAAGACGGCACATGAAGCAATGGCCTGGCAGCTGCGCTAGTATGGGGTGGAGATCAAAACCATGACCGTTGGCGGCGTCGGCAATTATTGGCTCAAACTTGGCATGGATAGTGAAGCAGAAGTGTAACTTTGTTGGCTGTTGTTAAGCAGAAATCGCTGTGTTTATACTGTAACGCACCGTAGGCCTTTGCTCAAAAAATCGATTGCGGACTTTGATAACTAAATCGGATTAGAAAGAAAGTCAGCCACAGGAAAAGATTGCTCTTTTCCTGTGACTGGTCGGCGACCGGTTGTTGAGACCAGTCGAGAGAGCCGCTTAGCCCATCGGGCCGCTGCGGCGCGGTGTGCTCTGATAGGCCGGCGACGGTGCCAGGGGGGCGGTCAGTCGCGCAGTCAGGGGCCCGCTAAGGAGAGCCGCGTCATGACCGATGTGGACTCGGTCATTGCGTTCGGCCAGGTCTTTCAGCTTAGTGGCCGGGGTGTGGTCCGTAAGAAATTCCGAACCGACGGCGGTCCGGAAAGCGACGGCGGCAAACATCAGGATGCTATTGCCGGCGGCGTGCAGTTCGACCACCTGCCCGGCGGTGAACGGCGCTTCGGCGAGCGCTTTGAGGGCGCCGGCACCGAAGGCGGACTCGGCGGCGAAAATCGTTTTCGCCGCTTTGTCCATTGCCAGCTTGACCGGGTCGACGCCGCCACTGCGCGAGTCGAACATCGGTCGGATGCGCAGCTTGCCGTCCGCGCCTGCGGCGGACATTTCGCTCTCGAGCGTGGTCAGTGCTGCACCGCAAGCGGTGGCGTAAGCGTGAACCAGAGCGGTGAGAGACGAAGTCGTCATGTGCGTACTCCATATGTGCTGAGCACGAACCAGCAGCCCTGGGCTGCCTTAAAATTCGTGGTCAGTAGCGGCGAGCCCTCCGTCGAGGTCTCGTTTTAGTGCAATTGAGTCCGGGCGGCGACGCTGCCGGCCGGCATCAATACCGCATCGACGCGCGCCTGGAGGCGGGCGAGGATGTCGCTGATCTGCTCGGTGGTGCCCTGGTGCACAGCGACCGTGGCGGCCAGCTGCGCATCTTGCAGGCGCATCATCTTGATGTTGCCCTCCATGCGGCTGGTATCGAGGCGGTATTGCTTGAGCGTTGCGAGCACCGTTTCCATGCCCTGGCAGATTTTCTCCTTGTTTTCTTTTTCCTTCGCGCAGATGCCGGCGAAGTCGAGCTGGAGTTGAATCACCTTCATGACGAAGCTGAAGACCCCGGTCAGATAGGCGAGGTCGTCGGGGACGCCGTTCTCCTGACGCTGGTTGTCGAGGACGACCCAGTCGTAGATGGCGCCGACCATGAATTGCGAGTGCATGGCCGTGCGATGGACGATGGAATTGATCGCCGCATGCGAAGTGGGAACGGGTTCTCCGGCCTCACGGATAGAGCGAGTGGACGGGTGAGTTGAGAATTGCATAGCAAAGCCCTCTCGAGTAGGGGTTAAGGCGTTATGCGGCAAAGGAAGGCAGGATGCCCCGGAGGGCATCCCACCTCAATCACCCCGGTTGGTGCAGCCGCTTACAGGCCCTTGCGGGTGACGCGGACGAAACCGCCGACGATTTCGCCGGTGATCACGACGCGGGTCGAGTTGCCGCGGGCCAGGGCGCTCTCGCTCTTGACGAAGGTGTCGTCATCGGCGAGGAAGACCTTATCGCCCGAGCCGAGCTCGACGATGCGGCCGTGCAGGTTGTCTGCGACTTCGCCGACGCGCACGACCGTGCCCTTGACCTTGGCGCCTTCCGGATACTGGTCGAAGAAGGCCTTGGAAGCGACCGACTTCTGCGAGAGCTGGACGCGCGGCACACCGTTTTCGATGCTCGCTTCCAAGATCTCGACGGTGACCGTGCCGGCCGCGACGATGCTCTCGAGGGCGCGATGACCGCCTTCGATCTGCTTGACGTGGAGCAGGCCGTTGACGTTCGGCGCGACCGCGACGAAGACGCCGTAGGCGTAGG
>JAGXAB010000089.1 GCA_018971775.1 Cyanobacteria bacterium REEB67
AAACGACGCCCCGGCCACGCTCCGCGGCATCACATCTTGCAAGTCTACCGCAAACAGCTTTTTCAGATACTGAGTGTAAGCAGGCATCGCTTCGGCGATGTTTTTCATCGAGTAGGGTGGTCTCGGTATATCTCCAAAGAGGTAGATAGAGGCAGTAACGGCAAAAAATTCGCCTTTATTTTTGAGAAAATATTCGTTGCCGTCCTGGCCGATATTGGCTAAGCGCTGTTTGGCGCGATTGTAAAATTGCTCGATTTCGGCGCTGTTGACTCCGTCTGTGATCAATTTGGCATTGACCCCGTGCAAATATTCATGCAATAAGATCGGGCGTGGTTTGCCCTCCAGTTGCCCGGACTGCAAAGTGATTTTGCCGAGCGGATCCTGGCGGCTGACGCCTCCGTAGACGCTCGTGGGCGCCGGTTTCGTCGTCGATACGACCAGGGTCACCGGTAGAGCTTTGAAAAAAGCATGGACGCGTTCCGGCACCGGTGCCCTGTCGCAGATTTCAATTTGCGCTTTGACCTTTTCGATCACGTCGTTGGATATTGCCTGGCCTCGCTGCCCCTTAATGTTGTAGCCGTGGTAATCAATAACGACCGGATCTTGATCCTGGGCCATGGCGCAATGCCCTGACCATAAGGGCCAGGCGCTGGTGTTGCCAATCGGACTGCAGGGAAGAAGGTCAGCGGCCAGAAGAGCCAGGCCGAAAGTGAGGGTAAGGGCCAGGCGCGATAGCGCCAGAGATTGTGATTGCGATTGCTCTTTCATTGACTCGTCCATTCCTCAATTTCGCTATTTTTGTCTTTTGATGCCGCGTAGCATTACTTTCATTGATCGACGAGGTTGTGCTTCTTCAAAAATTTGTCCAGTAAATCTTTGCTGGCGAAAATTTCGCTGCCCGGCAGTTTGCCTGTGGTCTCGCGATTTTTTAGAAGTTGTCTCTGGAAATTATCGAAGAGTGGATCTAGCTCGTTGAGCGGCTTGTCGAAGACTGCTTCAATAAAATACTCGTATTTGCCGCGTTGCCCTTTTAAGGTCAGATCGAGAAAAGCCTTTAGCTTTGCCTGTTCGTTCAAAAAGAGAGCGACCAGCCTCTGCGTATCCTCGTGCTCGGGATCGGCGTACTTCGCCTGCGTGACGATCTCACTCAGTTTGTAGGGCTTGCGCGATATTTGCCCCCAGACTTCGTGTGTCGGAGCGGCATAGCCGGTTTGCAGATGCAATTTGCCTTCGCTCAGATAACCATAGGCTTTTTCGAAAAAGCTGGGAATGCCTTCGTCCGCCCAGAAATCGTGAGGTTTTTCGATATAGATAAATTTGTGCATCAGCTCATGCAAAAAAGTACCCACGGCCACATTGTTGTACGTAATAACGGCATTGCGATTGGTCATGAAAACACCGTGCACGCGGGTGTGAAAATCCATACGCTCGCGCAGAAAACTTTGTGTGGCCGCTTTGTCTTGCAGCATAAAAAGAAAAGCCGGATAATCGCCCTGAATCGGGCAGACTTCGCTATTTGCGTAGCCGGCGAAGGCTTCAGCCAGGCGCGAGTATTCGGTCAGTTTCGATTTTTCGAAGGTACCGTAGCAGAGGAAATGATCACCGACTAGTACTGAAGAAAAAAGATTGAATATTTTGTCTACGCTCAAAACTTCGCGGTTCAGGGTCGTCACCGCTGGTGGTTCCATATAGCCAAGTTGCAAGGCGGCTGCTTTCCCCGGCAAGCTGCCTAAAAAATCACCCTTGCGCTCTAGGACAAGAGCTTTGTAATACTGGATCTCACCCGAGGGGGTGCGGCCATATTCTTGCAGGGCAATATTGAGCTCAAGCTCGGCCTCACCGATTTTCTTCAGGGCGAGCTGACATTCGCCGATAATCATATGGGCAAGTGGCAGCCTTCCCCTGCGCAATTCGACGGCCTTTTGAGCGTCGGCAACGGCTTTATCATAGAGACCGAGTTTTTGATAAATGCGGGCGCGGGCGATCAGAGCCGATTGAAGTTTTGGATCGGCGGCGAGCATGGCTTCGAGATTGGCCAGGGCGCTTTCACTGTGTCCCGCCCCCGCCTGCGCTTCGGCGCGGGTAAGGAGGAGCGTCGTGCGTACTTCCGTCTGGATATTTGGGTCGAGCGTTGTCTCGAAATTTTTTAGATAATCGACCGAGGCTTTGTAGTCGTTGTCTTCAAAAAGTGCTCTGCCTATGAGCAGCGTTACGGTTGGATCTGATGTCTTTTCTCTAGCGGCCTGGCGAAAGGTCCGCACAGCCTGATCGTACATGCCCAGTCTGGCCAGGCAGACGCCTTTGTGGGCGCTGGCGTCGGCGGCATCGAAGGTCGGGTCGTTTTGGCCGATGGCCGTGTCAAATTCTTTGACGGCGCTGCGATAGTCATTCACCGACCAGTAGGTGTTGCCCAGCCAGAGGTGCAGGCGTGCACTCATCGGCAGACGATCGATTGCATCGTTCAGTATGCTAAAGGCCTTTGCGTATTGCTTGGAGGCGAGTGCCTGCTTAGCGCCTGCGATGGCGATATTTTCTATCGACTGACCGGTGAGCTTATCGGGCGATGCGGCCGTTGTCTCGTCCGCAATGGCTGCCCCGATGCCGATTGCAAGCAGCATTGTAATTTGTGCGCAGACGCCGACGACTGCCGGGAGCAGGCGGCACATTTAAGATACCGGACGCTCGAACTGGGCGCGAATCAGTCTTGCGTAAGTGGCGTCCTGGCTGATCAGCTCGGTGTGAGTGCCTGTTTCGAGGACCTGACCGTGGTCGAGTACGTAGATTTGATCGGCGTGGCGCACCGTCGAGAGGCGGTGCGCGATGACAATTACGGTGCGCCCTTCCATGAGTTTGTTCAGCGCTTCCTGCACCATCGCTTCCGATTCGTTGTCGAGGGAGCTGGTCGCTTCGTCCATGATAATCAGCGGCGCGTTTTTGAGGAAGGCGCGGGCGATGGCGAGGCGCTGTTGTTGGCCGCCTGAGAGGCGTACACCGCGCTCACCGATCATGGTCTCGTATTTCTCGGGCAGCTCCATGATAAAGTCATGACAAAAAGCTGCTTTAGCTGCCTCTTCCACTTCTTCCTTTGTTGCTTTGAGATTGCCGAGGCGGATGTTTTCGGCGACGGTGGTGTTGAAGAGGAAGTTGTCCTGGGTGACGACGGCGATCTGCTCGCGCAGAGATGTGAGCTCGAGCTCTTTGATATTGATACCGTCGATATAGATACTGCCGGCGGTGACATCGAAAAATCTTGGTACGAGATTGGCCATCGTCGACTTGCCCGAACCGGAAAGTCCAACTAAGGCGATCATCTTGCCTGGCTCGACGTCGAGGCTGATATCGCGCAGGACCATGTTGTCGTTGTTCGGATATTGGAAATAGACATGGTCAAATTTGATGCGATGGGTGCCGGCTTTGAGCTCGATAGGGTTGGCGCAATTGGTCAGGTCGGATTTTTTATCCAGGACTTCGAAGACGCGAGTGGCGGCAGCGAGGGCCGGTTGCACTATACCGTTGATGCGGCCGATGTTTTTGATCGGGCTATAAAGGAGGAGCAGCGAAATGACGAAAGTGGTGAGTGAGCCCAGGGTCATCTGATGTTTGACGACCATGGTGCCGGCCACGTAGATGACAGCGGCGATACCGAGCGATGAGATGAAGGCGAGGATGGGAGAGAGCACCGACTCCGATTTGATCGCCTTGATTGTGTTGTAGAAGAAGGTCTGATTGGTCTCTTTGAAGCGATTGACCTGGTAGTTTTCGAGATTGAAGGACTGGACGACCTTGGCGCCTTGAATCGATTCCGATATCACCGACACCAGATTGCCTATAGCCTCCTGGCCGCCGCGGGATGACTTGCGGATTTTCTTGCCAAAAATAGAAACCGGCACCACAATCAGCGACAGGATCGAAACGGCTATTAGCGTGAGCGACCAGCTTTGCATAAAGATTACGGCCACCAGGCTGACGACCGTAATGGTACGGCTGATCAAAGATTGGAAAGCCTGAGTGATGGCCGCTTCGATGATGGCGACGTCGTTGATCAAACGACCGATCAAAATACCCGAGCTTTGATTTTGATAGTAGAGAAGCGGTTGTTGTTGCAGGTGGGAGAAGAGTTCATTGCGCATGTCGCGGATGGCGGCTGCACCGACGTGGCGGATGTTGTAGCTTTCGATAAAGCGAAAGAGTCCGGACAGCGTGACGATGGCGATGACGGCAACCGGCACGTAGAAAATCATGTGCTCGTGCTTTTCGACAAAGATTTTTTGCAGACCGGTGCCAGCGAGCCAGGCCTGGAGGGCATCCATGCCACCGGAAGGGATGGCGGCGAGCAGGCCGAAGGTGAAGAAGAGCCAGTACGGCTTGACGTAACGCAGCAAACGCATGTAGGTGTGCAGCTGCGATTCGTTCATTAAGCTTTTCAAATAACGTTTGTTATCTGCAGGTGTCTGTATCGGGGTTTGGGTCATTTGCGTTTATTGCCGCCAGGAGTTCTTGTGCACAGTTTTCGATGAAATCGCCGCTGCCAAGCTCCTTGCGCAGGTTGAGCAGCTCGGCTTTGATGTCGTTTCGCAGCGCCGGCACATCGAGCATGTCCAGGCTGTATTTTACGAGCATTTCGCCGCGACAATCCAGTTGAAGTAGTTCAGGTACGAGGTATTTACCGGCAAGAAGGTTGGGCCAGCCGACGTGTTTGATTGTTTTGGCGAAGAGAAATATGAAGTAGGATAACCAGTTGGCCCGGTAAAAGATGATCATCGGTGTGCCGAAGAGCGTTACTTCCAGCGTTGTCGTGCCTGACTTGGCCCAGGCCAGGTCGGCGTTTTTCATCAGCGGATAATTTTCGACGGCGTCGAGGACGAAGAGTTTTTTGTTCAGCAGCTCGCAGAGCTCGTCTTTGCTGAAGCCTTTCTCCAGGCTGTCGGCGATCATCTGCCTGGTTTTGTGGCTGGCCACCGATATGACAAAACTGGTCTTGGGTCTGTGCTTGAGCAGCATCTTGATGGCGTCTATGGCCACCGGCATGTGTTCTCTGATTTCCCCCTTGCGCGAGCCGGGCATGATTGCTATCAGGCAATGCGCTGCGTCGATGCCGTGCCTCTTGCAAAAGCTTTCCCTGTCTTCCACTTCGGATAGCTGGGGCACGACTGTGGTGAGCGGGTGGCCGACAAAGCGAGCCGGTAGATTTTGCGAGTTGTAGAGGCCTTCTTCGAAGGGGAAAATAGTGAGCATCTTGGTCAGCGACTTGCGCATGCGGATGATGCGCCAGGGCCGCGAGCCCCAGATCTGAGGCGATATGAAGTAATAGATCGGTGTGGTCGTGTCGAATTTGCGAATGGCCGGGGCGAGCTTGGTGTTGAAGCCGCCATTGTCGACGAGGAAGATCGCCCGCGGTTTGCGCTCCTTTATCGAGTCCTGGAGCATCTTTGAGAGACGCAAAAAATAATTGACTTTGGGGATGACTTCAAAAAAACCGACGACACTATGCTCGGTGCTGTCGAGCATCAGCTCCATGCCGGCGGCTTTCATGTTGTGGCCGCCGACGCCGTATATTTGCAGCTCCGGGTCGAGGTCGAGCAGCCTTTCGATGATTTTTGCGGTATAGCGATCGGCGGAATGATCGCCCACGACGATCAGCAGGGATCGCGTGGCGTTGCCGACTCGGCCGACCGCCGTGGTCAAAGTTTCAGACCTCTATGCATGGCCACTGTGCCAAAGGCCAGAGGGATGTGCACAACATCCTTGAGTCCGGCCTTTTGAAAGATGGCGGTGATACCATCGGGCTTGGGATAGGTGGTCAGAGATTCGGGCAGGTAGGTGTAGGCGGTTTTGTCGTTTTGCAATATGCCGCCAATAACCGGCACGACGCGGCTGAAATAGAAGGCAAAAATTGGGGCGAAGAGCGGCATTTCGCAGTGACCCAGATCGAGGTTGATTACATAGCCGCCCGGTTTGACTACCCGTGCCATTTCGCTCACACCTTTTTGCAGGTCGGTGAGATTGCGCAGGCCGAAGCTGTTGATCGCCCCGTCGAAGCTGTTATCGGCAAAAGGCAGGTTTTGAGCGTCGCCGCGCACCCAGTTGATTTGCACGTTTTTGAGCTTGTCTTCCTTGCCACTACCGGCGAGGCGCTCCTGTCTGCGCACTGCTTTTTCTTGACGGACGGCGGCCAGATCGAGCATATTCTGAGCAAAGTCGAAGCCGGTCACCGAGCTGCCCGGCTTGAGATGTTTGGCGATGATTAAAGCGAGATCGCCTGTGCCGCAGCAGACATCAAGATATTTGCCTGCGCCTCTTTCGCCAATCAGCTCGAGAACGGCGCGCAGCTTCCAGGCGCGGTGCATACCCATGCTGATTACGTCGTTGCTCAGGTCATAGCCTTTAGCGATGCGCTCGAATTGCTCGAGGACGTAATCGTGTTTTTCTTCTTTGGTGGGCAGTTGGAATGACATCAGGTGACCGTTTTAGCTTTGGTAGGGGCAGCGTCGATTATTTGACGAAGCCAAATCCAAGAATGGTGCAGACCAGCATAAACAGGCCGAAAATCGTCCAGGTAAGGCGATCGAGGCCGGCTTCGGCGCCGCGCTTACCGGAAAAAAGAGTGGCCGATGTACCGATGCCTGCCATGCCATCGCCCTTAGGCGCGTGCACCAGGACGAGGATAATCATCAAAACCCCGAGCAGGGCTTCGATTACAAGAAGGGCGATATAGGTGGGACTCATGTCGTTAAATCACTTCTAATAGCCCGAGGGCTGGAGATTACAGGCCAGATTATAGCCCACTTGGCGTCATCTCCCCCCGACAAGGCGCCGGAGTACACATTTATTTGATTGAATGCTGGGCAATATAAAATAGAGCTCAGAATCAGGCGCTGGGCGGTGGCTCGTTGCGATCAAGAAATTTTTGCAGGATGATGGCGGCCGCCTGCTTGTCAATAAGAGCTTTGTTGTGACCGGTTTTGACACCCTGCACGGTTAAAGTGCGGATGGCGGAGATACTGGTCATTCTCTCGTCTTCGTAGACTATCGGCAGGCCGGTCGAGCGTGCCAACTTCTTGGTGAAGGAGCGCACCTTTTCGGCCTGTTCGCCGATGCTGCCGTCCATGTTTTGCGGCAGGCCGACGACGATTTGCACTACGCCGTGACGCTGCGCGATTTGTTTGATCGCCTCGACATCATTAGCAGTATTTGAGCGTGTCACAGTTTCCAGGCCGGCTGCCGTGATCGCAAGCGGATCTGAAAGGGCGACACCGATGCGGCGGTCACCAATGTCAAGTCCCAGAATGCGTGGTTTTGCGTTGCTCATCGACTAAATATTACTACTAGATATCAGTATTTAGATGCAGCTGCGCTTGTAAAATATAATGCAACCACATGCTTCTATCGTAGTTGATTTTCGCCTGCCCGAGGGAGTTGGTATGAGACTTTATCTTGTCAGACATGGTGTCGCTCAGGACCATCTTGGCGGAGGCGTGACACGGGACAGCGAGCGGCCTCTGACTGAGGACGGTACCGCCGAAATGAAACTCGTGGCCAAAGCGCTGGGCAAAATGAACATCAAGCCGGATTTGATTCTGGCCAGTCCGCTCGTGCGCACAAGACAGACAGCGCAGATCATTGCCGATGCCTTCGGCAAGGAAATCATCCTTGCCGATGCCCTTGCGCCGGCAGGGTCTGCCAGTCTTGTTTTTAAGACGATCGCCAAGCATGCCGCCAGCCACGGCAATGCCAATCAAATTTTTCTCGTCGGTCACGAACCGGACATGGGCATGCTTTTAAACAAACTGATCTGGGCCGGCCCGGAGTGCGAACTACCTTTTAAAAAAGGCGCCATCGCCCGCGTTGACGTCGGCGATATGCCTCCGACCGGACCCGGTATATTGAAATGGTATATGCCGCCCAAAATCGCCACTTCGCTGCTTTCCTGAGCACACCGTATTTAGTGGCGCAACTTCTTCAGCAAGTTGCTAAAGAAATCACTCGGAGATGGCTTTGGTTTTTTCGGATCGGACGCGCCTGCCTCGCTACTGGTGTCACCGCGGCGCTTGTCTATTTCGGCTTGCACTTCTTCTGGATCGATGGCGTTTTTGCTCATTGGGGCGGCGCAGATTTCGCGCCAGGGAGCGCCGGCCAGGCCCTGGCGCACGATTACTTCAAAGACCTGAGCGCGCAGGCCAGAGCCGTAGGAGCCTTTTGGGCCCCTGTTTTTTTTATCCTTGTCGCCAGCGCTCACAGTCGGCCGCTTAAGCTAGAGCGGCAGCCAGCGGACCGGGGGCGCGGTGATTGACGCGCTCGGCTTCGCTCAGTGCTTCGGCCTCGATGGCCCAGACATAGAGGCAGGTAAAAAAGGCCGCTCTTATATAGATGGACATGGCGGTGACGACAATCACGGTGGAGGCCCAGAGCAGACCGAGACCGACCACCATGGGCGAAAGGCCGAGGTGGTAGTAGAAAGCGTAGGAATAGCCGGAGACACCGGCGAAGCATACGGCCAGGAGGACGACACGGTTGATCGTGTCGATGCCGATCTCGCCGACACCAATCGCGATCAGGTTGCCCTGGGCGATGCGATCGGCGCGCTTGAGAGCGCCCCAGAAAGACGTACCTTCTATAACGATGGCGGGCAAGATTAAATGGCCGGCCAGGGTCCAGAAAACTTCGACGATGCTGGCCAGGAAATTGACACCCATACCGAAAATGCCCGAGCCGCGCTTATCGCGCATGAAGCGGGCCACTCTCTTGGCGATTAATGTAGTGAAACCGAGGGCGACAATGGCCGGCAGCGATGTGAAGACGGCGGCGCAGGCGGTTGAAAATTTGCCGGTCCCAGCTCCTTCCGTGAGATGGCTGTATACGAGGGCTGTGGTTACGCCTTCGAGGAAACGGTTGGTCAGCCACCAGACGACGAGGATGGCGACAACGGCGAGGATGGCGTCAGGGGTAGCGGCTTGCTGGAGAGCGCCCATACCGCTCTGATCCCAGGGGCCGTTCAGGGCTGTCTGGCCGATGAAATTTTGGATGGCATCCGGTTTGGTCAGGTCGAAGCCGTGCTTGCCGTGGGCGGCATGATGGATGGCGGCGGCGGCGTGGGGGCCGAGTGCTTTAGCGCCGGCGACGGCTCCGCCGACTGCTCCCTGAACGTCGGTGGCGCCGACCCGGGACTTGCCTTCCAAAAAGAGCAAAATGGCAAAGAAGAAGTTGCTGAACACGGTCAAAATGCCTGGAATGAGCAGGCGCTTGTCCTGAAAGCCCATCTTTATGCTGGCCAGAATAAGCTTCAGGCCTCTGCCAAATGATTCAAACATGACTTTCGTCTCCAACCGGCGGTCGATAGATTAATAGTAAAAGGAAACTGACACACCCATAAATCTGGATGCTCGCCAGTATTGTAATTAGTTGCCAAGCGAAAGTAAAGTACTTTTTATACTTTCTTGTCAGGATTTCTTCAGTTCTTTGCCGATTTCGACGTCTTCGGCATCATAGAGCCCGTCCAGCAGACTGCGATATTTGTCTGTGACAAACTTGCGCTTGACCTTGAATGTTGGTGTGAGCTCGTCGGACTCGATGCTGAAATCGCTCTCCAGAAGGGCAAAGCGTTTGATTTTTTCGAAGCTGGCCAGACCGCCGTTGATACTCTCGACGATGCGCTCCACTTCCGCTTTGATCAGAGGGTGAGTATTGAGCTCTTCAACGTTTTTGAGCTCCTCGGCAAAAGCGCGAGCCACATCTTTGTTCAAGGTCAAAAGACAGACGATATATTTGCGTCTGTCTCCATAAACCAGACAGTGACTGATCATCGGTTCGCCTTTGAAGAGGTTTTCGATGTACTGCGGGGCGATATGTTTGCCACCGGCGGTGATGATGATGTCTTTTTTGCGGTCTTTGATTTTGATAAAGCCATCGGCATCGATCTCGGCTATATCACCGGTTTTGAACCAACCGTCCTCGAAGGCTTCGCGGGTCGCTTCGTCGTTTTTGTAGTAGCCGCTAAACACCGAAGGTCCTTTGACGAGCAATTCGCCGTCTTCGGCTATTTTTACTTCTATCCCTTTGAGAGCTCGACCGACAGTGCCGAGACGGTTGTCTTCAGGGGTATTACAGGCGATTGGCGCACAGGTCTCGGTCAGGCCATAGCCTTCGACTATGGTCAAGCCGAGTGTTTCAAAAAATCGCTGCACGTCGGAAGGCAGTGGCGCCGCGCCGGAAACCAGCATGCGCAGCCGACCCCCGAAACGTCTTCTGATTTTCATGTAGACCAGTCTGTCGGCGGCGCGCAATTCAGCTCTGTAGAGCTGCTTGCTGAGCACGCTGTCTTTCGGTTGCAGCGGTGCGCGCTTACCAAGACTGAGAGCCCATTTGATCAAAATCTGCTGTGCTTTCGGTAGATGTTTGACCTCGGTGATGATCCGCTGGTAGGCCTTTTCATAAAAGCGCGGCACGCCGTTTACAATCGTCGGACGCACTTCCACCATGTTTTTTGGCACTGTCTCGATCGATTCGGCAAAGGCTGTCGGCATGCCGGCGAAGATCGCGAGAAACTGGCCGCCGATACGCTCGTAGACATGCGAAAGAGGCAAAAAGGAGAGCGAAAGGTCGTGCTCTTTCACCGGTTGGCGCTCGATCACTGCTTCGCAGACCTTGTAGATATTGCCATGGGTAATCATCACACCTTTGGGCACCCCGGTCGTGCCCGATGTGTAGACGATCGAGGCCAGATCCGAGGCACGCACGGCGCGGCGGTCGGCGGTCAACTGCTCCTGGTGCAGCGGCACATAGACTTCGCCGTCTTTGAGCAAGTCGTCCCAGGAAATTACTTTCAGGCGGTCGGTGACCGGCGGCGCACCGTTAAACAAGACGGCAAAACGCAGCTTCTCGGGGAGAGTCGGACGTTCCAAAATTTTGTTCAGCTGGGTTTCGTTTTCGCAAAAGATGCCGACCGAGTCCGAGTGTTTGACCAGGTATTCGACTTCAGCCGGAGTAAGGGTGGGATAAACCGGCACGGTGACTGCGCCGAGCGAGAGGATGGCCAGATCCGACCAGGTCCATTTCGGACACGGCTGCGAGAGGATACTCAGATGTTCGCCTTTTTTGACGCCCAGTTTGGCCAGACCGCCCATGGTCAGCTCGACGACACGGCCGTGTTCGCGCCAGATTACCGGCTGATAGACGCCGTCGATTTTATACATGATCGCCGGCTTGGCTGCCGATTTTTCCACGCGCCGCCAGAAGACGTCGACCATGGTTGTTTCGGCGGGAGCGCTTTTGGCTTCTTCAGGCTTTGCTGATGCTGTCATTTATCCAGTTTAGATACGATTGGGAGCCGTTCTCGATTTTAAGGGCGATGATTTCGGGCAGTTCGTAAGGATGAATCTCTTTAATGCGTGCTTCGAGTTTATCGTACATTTTGCCCATCGTTTTCATGACAAGCAGGCTTTCTTCCTCGGCTAGCACCTTACCCTCCCATCTGTATACCGAGCGCATATTGCCGACGATATTGACGCAGGCGCACAGCGACTCATCGACCAGGGCTGAGGCGATTGCCTCGGCTCTGTCACCGGGGCAGCTGACCATGACGACGATAGCCTCCGGGCTACTTGTCCTCATCAGGCGCGGGCTCTAGCGAGTTCGCCGCCGGCTTCGAGCAAAAATGCTGCCGTCGCTTCACTGGCCTGCATAAAGAGACTGGGCTGCAGGCGCGGCATGCGGTAGCGCTTGTGCAAACGCATGACGATAGACGGCACTTTCAGCTCATCGGCCAGATAAGAGGCAATCGGCCGAACATAATGATCGAAGCTCCTGGCGCCTATGGGTTCGAGCTCGCACATGCGCAGTTTGAGCCGGTTTTCGTAATCTTGATAGGTGGCCGGCCCGTCGCCAAAGGCGGAAATTTGCAGTCCGGGCGCCTCTTGCCAGGACGAGCCCATAAGCATCAGCACCAGGCCAATTTGGCCTGCCTGGACGATGTCGGTGAGGATGCGCCGGAAGGGGGTGTCCAGGTACCAGCAGGGGTCGGCGACCAGACAGTAGTTGCTGGTCAGGGTGTGGCAGCCGGTCATGCGATTGAGCAGGGCGGCCATCGAGCCGGTAAAGGATTCTTGACCGTGAAACTCGCCTTCGCGCCAGAAAGCTGTGGCGTGCGGCGCGACAACGAGGACCGGCATTTCGCCGCCGCTAAATTTATAGTCCGGCTCGCCGGCCGGGGGCATTTCTTCGTAGCGTTCGGAGAGCTGTGCTTCCGCTTGAATCGCCCAGGAGGCCGGCGCGCTGTGCGGCTGCTGGCCGATGATGTATTGCAAGGCGCGGTCGATGTCCGAAAAGCGTGCCTGCGAATGGCTCAGTACCCAGGGGTTGAAGGGGCCGGGACCGACCACCGTCACCATTTTGCCGCGTCTGTGCGCATAAAAAATCTCCATCGCCGTGCCATAGCTCGGGCGCTCGAGATTGGCCAGCAGGCCGTCACACTGATCGATCAGGTCGAGGGAGCGGCGCACCTTATCGGAGGCCGGGTCGGCGATGTCGATGGCATCGGCGATATCGAGGTCGGACCAGGCCAGCTCGAGGGGGTTGACCACGCGCAGTCCGTAGTTTTGCAATCGGGTCAGGGCAAAAGTGCGCCAATCGGCAAAAGAGGCACCGACGTTTTGTCCGGAGCGCGCCGGCTGGGCCAGTTGACCCGGGTCGATCGCCCCGCCGGTTAGATAAATTGACGAAAGCATCGACAATTTGTGTTCCCTTTTGACAGCCGGTCCGGGCTTCGCCTCGGCGAACGGGTCGACTTTTTCCCTACAACACCCTATATACCACGTTATCGGGCATTTTCCCTAACGCTAGCCTGAGCCGATGCCTTATCGTCTATGCCCGGAGAGCCATGTTCAGTGGCATTGCGGCTGTACCGACAACGCATATCGACGTGCTGTATATTTGGTGCAGTGTTTTTAGTGACGAATCTAGCGAGGCGAAGTTTCTTGTCCAACCTGGCTCTTAAGCGTTCGATCCCGTCGGTGGCCGGCCTGCTGCTTCTGACCGCCCTAGTTCTCAGCTCCTGCGACAAGACGGCACAAAGAAGCGGCAACAGTTTCGCCCCGCCCCAGCAAGCGCAGGTGATCACCGCCCAGGATCAGCGTCAGCGTGCCGTGGAAGTGACGATCACCGCTCCGGTAAAGCGCATCTTGCCGGACGACACCGAGGGTTTACCCCATCAGCGCTTCTTGCTGCAACTGGCCAACGGCAGCACAGTGCTCGTTGCCCACAATACAAATGAAGCACCGCGCGTGCCGATTGCCGAAGGTGATCTGGTCACCATCCATGGTGAATACGGTTGGAATCCGAAGGGCGGATATATCCACTGGACGCATCACAGCGACACGCCGCGTCACGAAGGGGGTTATATCGACTTCAACGGTCAACGCTTTCAGTAGGACTATTCATAGTACTGCCGGTGGTGGCGGCTAATTTGCCGACATTCAAAAATGACCATTTTGTCAATATATCCAAAAAGTCGCCAACTGGCTAATTTAGCGGTCTTTCATAATTAGTAGTTCTACGAACTAAAATGCCGGACGGCGCCACTTGACATTAAAAGTCGTTCATTCAATTGTTAATAGATCTGCATAATGCTTTGCAATTGGTCGGGTCGCACTTATACTCGACTGGTAGCTCCGAGAGGTCCTTCCATATTATGGTTTTAAGACAAGTCACCGTTGCTCTCAGTCTGGCTGTTGCCGGTCTTTTTAGCGTAGCCGGTGCCCTGGCCTCCGACAATCAGCTTATCGCTCTCAACGCACCTGTGCACACAGTCTCCGACCCGGCCATGTCCGACGCCGTCGACCTGCTTTCCAAGCATCCGAGTCTCAGAGCTGGGCAGACCAAGCGCGGCACAATCTTCAATTCTCAGCCGGCCAACGACAGCACCGTCGTCAAGCACAGGAAAGATCTGGACAAGGTCCTCATCCTGGGCGGCTCTGAAATCATACCCATGTAATCGTCTGAGCGTAATTTGTCGCAAGGCTGCCAGTTTAGTTATGACGTCGGGCTTCTGACCGAGCCGCTCCTGGGCTATACCTTGAGCGGCCATTTAGATATGCTGTGCGCCGGCGATCCGGAACGCGAGTGCTTGATCAGTTGCCTCGAAGGCGTGCGCCTGAGTTATGCCGATTTCAAAAAAGAAACCGAGATCCTGGCCGCGGCCATGATTGCCCGTGGTATCGAGCGTGGTGATCGTGTCGGTATCTGGTCGACCAATAATTTTCGCTGGCTCGTCGTGCTCTACGCCGCTGCCCGCGTCGGCGCCATGCTCGTCAATATCAATCCCGGCTACCGTGGTCACGAGCTTTCGTACGTCCTCAACCAATCGGGCGTCAAATTGCTCTTTACGATCGCCGGTAATCGCGGCGTCAGTTATCTAGGTACTCTGGCCGAACTGACTCCGCTGGCTCGAAGTGGTGGTAGTGCAATAAATGACCTGCCGGGCCTCGAGCAGATCGTTTTGATACCGTCGGTCGATGTCAGCGGTAAGAAAATCGAGCAGAAGGCTGTGGGGTCTGTTGTTGATTTTGGCCATTTCGTCGCCCGCAATGATCTCGACTTTGCTGCACTAGAGGCACGTTCTGCCGCCGTGCAATTCGACGATCCGGTCAATATCCAATATACCTCAGGCACCACCGGCTTTCCCAAAGGTGTCACCCTTTCGCATCACAACCTTTTAAATAATGGTTTTTTTGCGGCCCGGGCCATGGACTTAGATCGCAGCTCGCGTTTTTGTATACCAATGCCTTTTTACCACTGCGGCGGTATGGTCAGCTCGGCCCTGGCCACACTATCGGTGGGCGGCACGATCATCATCCCTGCTCCTTACTTTGAAGAGCTCACCGTCATGCAAGCCGTGCAGGGCGAGCGTGCCAGTCACATCTCCGGTGTGCCGACGATGTTTATCTCGCAACTCGAACACAAGTCTTTTAAAAATTACGATTACACCTCTCTCAAGGGAGGCTTCATGGCCGGGGCACCGTGCCCGGTGCAGCTTATGCGCCGCGTCGCCAGCGAAATGCACGTTGGCGAAGTAGTCATTCTTTATGGCCTGACCGAAGTCTCGCCTCTGATGACGGCCACCAATAACGGTGACACTATGGAAGCGCGTGCCACCACGGTCGGTCGGGCCATACCCGGTGTGGAAGTAAAAATCATCGATACCACCAGCGGTGAGCTGTTGCCGCGTGGCTCCCAGGGTGAAATATGCTGCCGCGGTCACGGCATCATGCTTGGCTACTGGCAAAATCCGGAAGCAACCGCTGATTGCATCGATAGTGCCGGTTGGTTGCATTCGGGCGATCTTGGGGTGATGAATGCCCAGGGCTATTTGCATATCACCGGTCGCAAAAAAGACATGATCATCCGTGGCGGCGAAAATATCTATCCGCGCGAAATAGAAGAAGTGATGCTCGGTCATGGCGCTGTTGCCCAGGCTCAGGTATTTGGCATACCCGATGCCAGACTGGGCGAGGAAGTGGCGATGTGGGTGGCCATTAAGCAAAATGCCGGCGCCGCTGAAAATGTCACCGCCGAAGAGTTGTCCGCTTTCTTAGCCGAGCGTATCGCCCATTTCAAAGTGCCGCGTCATATGCGTTTCGTCAGTGAATTTCCGATGACCGTCACCGGAAAAATCCAGAAATTTGCCATGCGCGCGGCTATGATAAAAGAACTCGGGCTCGAGAGCGCTGAAGCGATCGAAACGGCCTGAATTTATTTTGGCAGAAGCAACTGTGCGACAAACCCCCCATGCAACAAGATAAGCCTATTCCGGGCAAGAAGAGCAAGTCACAGTTTGCCGTACTTCTTAACTGGCCCCTGGTCCGCAAGCTGGAGAGCTTGGTTTTCCTGGCCATGTTTCTGGCCGTGCCGCTCTTTGCCTTTCGGGTGATCGACTACACCGCCCGGCAGTTGGCCCTGCAAAATACTGCCCATGATCTGGTCAAAGACATACGACGGGTGAAGCTGATGGCTGGTAAGTTTAACTTTGACGTTACCGTCGAGGCTCGTAAAGGACTGAACGGCAAGCCGGCCTGCTATGTGCTGCGCAACGGCGACCATGTCATGGAAGAAATTGTCCTGGCCAAAGGCGTGTCGATGATCGGTGAAGTCACCTTCCACCCCGACGGTCATCCAAAATCACCGGCCACCTTCGAAATCCATACCGATAACCGCAGTTTATCGGTGGATGTCGATGGCGGCGGCGTCGTCAGCATGCCCTGAGCCGCGATTAGAGGCAATAGCCGATTTAATATTTGGTCATGGCCGGGTCGACTTGATCGGCCCAGGCAAGCGTGCCGCCGGTCAGGTTGACGACGTGCTTGAAGCCCTGCTGACGGAGGAAATCGCAGCAACTGGCCGAGCGTCCGCCCGAGCGGCAATAGACGACCAGTTCTTTCTCTTTCTGGTCGGCTAGCTCCTGAAAACGTTCGGGAAGTTGTCCCATCGGTATGTGACTGTCGTATTTGAGGGCGCATATGGCGATTTCGCGAGGCTCTCGAATGTCAAGCAAGAAAGGCGTATCGCCACGGTCCATGCGCTCTTTCAGCTGTTTGGGGGTGATTTCCAGATTAGTTGTTTTAGCGTCCACTTTTTAGCTCGTCCTCTTTTGGGCACATTTAAGTATAATCACAGGCTATTGGCTAAAGCATTTTATTAGCTGATTTTTCCGCTCAAGGAGGCGCAAGCGTGGCCAGAACACTAGCAGACGTTATTAAGGAAGTACTGGAAGATGACAATAAGATCTCCAAGTACGAGGCAAAGGTCATTCGTGAGCTGATTATGGCCGATGGAGTCGTATCGGAAGAAGAAAGAAGCTCCCTCGAAAAAGCCCTTCATAACAATGAATTCGACGAAGAAGCTCATGCGCTTCTCTCCAATCTCCTGCTCAGAGCCAATATGAAAGATTAGATCCGCAAGGGTCTATTCCCACAGTAGTCTTTGGGCAAGGCTTGGTCCTATACCGAAATATTTGTTCAAGAGCTCGGGTTTTGTCTCCGTCTGGATGACAAAACCCGGGCTCACATATTTATTCCAGGCATCTTGAAAGGCCACTCTGCCCTTTTCGGAACGCGCCAGAAGGCCCGGCACGCCGTGATAGCTGGCGACGTAAGGCTCGGAGCGGCCGCTCAGATATTTGCGCACGAAGCGTTGTTTGTTGTTTTCCACTTCGATTTTCGGGCCGAGCTTGTCTAAGAGCGGATATTCGTATTTGCCGACCAGATAGGGCTGATTGCTGATTGGGGCAAGCAGCTCGCGCATCGACTGGCTGAAATGTTTGGACACCTGCGCTTCGACATTATCCAAAAAGACCCGGTAGCTGCCGTCCGAGCGCACCGTCGCCCTGATGCTTTCCTTGCTGACGGTCGGCGGTACAAATCTCGTCTGTTGCAGAGCGACCAGCATGGCCGTCGCCATATCGCGCAGACCCTGTTCCTGGCTGCCGGGGGTGAGGATGTCGGCTTCGATGCGCTGATAGAGTTTGCGGTGCTTCACCCTGGCCAGGGCGCCGCCCAAAATGAGCGGGGCCAGCGAGGCAAAGGCGAGCGGAGCGAGGGAGGCGGTGAAAAATAGCGTCACCGCCGACAGTACCGATGCCAGTCCCATATATTCAAACCAGACACCGTTCAGTTGCGAGCGCAACTCGGCGACGTGCGCCTGATAATCCATATTGTGCCTGAGGTGCGGCGGCGTCAGGGTCAACTTGCGCAGGCGCGAAACCTCGACGCATTCGACCAGACGATTATTATAGGGCTGGCCGACTTTCCATAAATCATAGATTTGATCGCGTACCAGGGCACGGTCCATCATCTCGCGATTAAATTCGGCAGTCGAAGCGAAGACCTCGGCTGGAGTCAGCTCCGAAAAAGCCGGATGGACGTGTCCAACACCGCATTCGATCTGGCCGTCGTCGCAGATGCCAAAAAAGCCGTCGTGTTTGCGCACGAAACGCTGATAATCATTCAGACCTTTTTCGAGAGCGGGAGCGATGCAGACGACGTCCCAGTTGTTGGCCACTTTGCGCGCACCGACGGCGTCATTGGTCTGGATGCGGATTGATCTGCCGCGCAGCTGTTTGACCGAGACCGGCGATGTTGTCGTTGTTAAATCAATCAGGGTGTTCAGGGCCTGGCTGTCCCAGCCTTCACCGAAAAGGCCGCGGGTGCCGATCAGACATTTTGTGATACCACGTTCGAAGATGGCCGTGGCCATGGCTACATAAAGTCTCGATTCCCAGGCCGAGGAGCCGGCGCTGAGCTCGACGAAATCGCCCGTGCCGACGAGAGCTTCGCGTTTAGCCAGGACCGAGGCGAAGGAGTTTGCGGCGGAGGTAATATCCTCTTCCGGCAATTCTTTATCGAAAAGAATTTTGATTTGGCCGGGACTCTCGACTGGGTGGAGGTTTTCGGAATTTTCTTCCTGGTTGAAAGTATCGAACGAGGCAAGATTATCGATTACATCCTGGTAAGGCGCAGGCAGTGCATGATTTTGTTCAGAAGCAACTTCAGGCGCAATTTCAGGACCAGCTTCCGGAGTAATCTCCCTTACCGTGCCGTTCGGGCTGTGTTCCTTGATTGTCAGGGCAAATTTAAAACCGGCATCTTTTATATATTGTTTTGCCGCTTCGATAAACTGGTCGGCGATTCTCTTATCGACCAGCAATAAGGAGCCGGTGACCAGGACCGGGTTGATAAAAGTCGAGACTGGCGCTTTGAGTAAGATGCGCATCGCTGCTATGGCGCCGCCCGATTCTTCATTGAGGATGCCGCCCGTACTTTTGACGGCGGTCGCTGATGTTTTTTCGAAATCGGTGACGACGACGGCGCGCAGCCGGTCTTGCAAAACTCGATATTCGAGGGCGAGGATATCGGCTACCGCTCTTGGTTTGGCTTCGCTAAAGGCTAAGACCCGGTCGACCGGTGAGGCTTGTTTGCGCAGACCTTGCTCGGTGATGGCGTAGCCGAGCTTGCGTGTCGCTGACTTGATGCGCTCGAAAAGAGCGTGATCTTTTGTCTTCGAGCTCAGTTTCAATTTTTGCGAGGCGAAATCTTCGAGCAAAACCATCCAGTCTTCGAGCAGCGGTGCCTGGGTCAGTTCCGGTGAAAATTCCAGGTCTTTTGGCCTGGGTAGTTTCAATTGCCAGAGGGCTCTCAGGAGTGCCGAGGCATAGGCCAGGTCGCTCTTCATCAAAGCGGCGAAACCTCCGCCGTTTGCTTCTATTTCCAACGCCTTGTCAAAAACAAATTGGGATAGTGGTGGCAGGTTGGCAATCACTACTGGCGCCGGCTGAGATCCGTTGGCTGGAGCCGGAGCCGGAGCCGGATTTGACTGTGGCAGCTGGGGCAGCATGGCGTTGCCAGCGATCAGAGCCGTCGACGGCGGCGGCACGCAGAGCTCCTCGATCAGCTTGTGAAATTCGGCGTGTTGTTCGGTGAGGAAGTCAAACTCTTTGCCGGTCGGCTCGACAAAATAAGCCAGATCCTGAAATGGTGCCAGACCGCGCTCGCGCACCAGGGCCGGTGTCGGCACCTGATAGTCGATATCTCCGACCAGGCTCAAATAGCGCATTTCCTGGCTCTGTGATTTCTTTTCGGGAGGCGTGCCGGTCAGGCCGACAACAATTGGATCGTCAAGAAATTTGACCAGCTGAATCATGATTGCCGCCCAGTAGTCGGTCAAGTGGTGGCATTCGTCAAAGAGCACCATCTTAAACTTCTGGCGGCGCAGCGCCTGCAAAAGTTTCATGGCGTTTGGATGGAGGACTTCGTTCAAGTCCATCACCTCGGTCAGTTTTTTACGCAAGCGACTGACGTGGCGGCTGATTTCTTTGGCGTGCGCTTTGGGATTGTTTTGCAAAATTTCCAGAACGCGCAGCTCGGCTTCACCCATGGTGATCTCGCGGCCGCGCATCAGTTCTTCCACCCAGCCTTTGTGGGCTAGTTTCTCCAGATAGTCCTGCTCGTGGCCGGGCGTCGAGAGCACTTGATAGGTGAGCACTGTTATTGGCTTGAGAGGCACGTCTTCGTGGGTGCCAAGCAAATCTTCGATGCGCACGCCGTCGTCGACAAGTGGCAGGAAGAGGTCGAGCTTGCCGCCCCACTGCGATTGAATGGTGGTATTTGGACAGAGAATGATGGCCGGGCACTTGATCGTCGAGATCAACTGTATGCCGATGATTGTCTTGCCGGCCCCGGGTGGCGCGACGATGTGTATTTCGCGCTCGCCATTGGCCAGTTTTGTATTGACCAGGCTGAGGATTTCTTCCTGATAACGCCGCATCGGATAGCGGAATTGCAAGTTGGCCAGCAAGGGCTCTTTATAAGGTATATCAGTCGGCGTCTGGACGGACAGGGCATCGTCTTCGTCCGGCATGAAACGCGGGTCGAGGGCCGGCCAGGTCGGCATGGTGGTCGCCGTTGTCGACGCCGTAGCTGTCGGGGCAGTCGCCGGAGCAGTCGCTTTTGCGCGGGCCGTAGACTTTAACGGAGTTTTTGCTCCGCTGACGGATGGGACAGTCGGTTTGGCTTTTTTGGCCATCTAATTGCTATCCTGTTCCTCTCTATATCTTGTTCTCGATTCAATTGCTCTAATGATAAGGCAGAAGCGGCCAATTCCAACAATATTCACAGGGTCATGTTTTACTGGTGACTATGCAACATTCAGGAAACCTCAACGGCGGCACAGATGACGCTTCCACCCAGCCTCTGCTGCGGCTGGAGTCGGTCGTGAAGACTTACGGCGAACACCAGGTCAATGCTCTTTGTGGGGTATCGACCTCAGTCGCCCGTGGCGAATTTGTGTCCCTGATGGGGGCCAGCGGTTGCGGCAAAAGTACCCTGCTAAATTTAATTGCCGGCCTCGACTTCGTCAGCTCAGGCAAAATTATTTTTGGAGCGGACGACATCACTTCTATCGCAGACGAGGCGCTGACGAAATTTCGCGGCAAAAAAATCGGCTTTATCTTCCAGTTTTTCAATCTGCTTTCCACCCTGACGGTTGAGGAAAATGTTTCTTTGCCGCTGGAACTGACGACAAAATTGAATACCGGCGAGCGGCGCAAAAAAGTGATGGCCATGCTCGAGCGCGTGGGCATGCAAGACAGAGCTCATTTTTATCCGGCCCAACTTTCAGGCGGGCAGATGCAACGTGTGGCCATCGCCAGGGCGTTGATCCACGAGCCCGAGCTGATCGTCGCCGACGAGCCGACCGGCAATCTCGATTCAGAAAACGGCCTTAAAGTGCTGACTTTGCTGCAGGAGCTCAATCGCAATCTCGGTCAAACTATTATCATGGCTACGCACAGCGAGGAAGCGGCGCAGTTTGGTAATCGCATCCTGCAGATGAAAGACGGACAGATCGTCAGCGAGCGCTTATGTCGTTTGTCCTGAATCTTTTCTACCGTTTTGTCATACGCGATGTCCGCGTCAATTGGGTGCGGACGCTGCTGACTATCTGCGGTATCGCACTTGGTGTAAGCGTCTACCTGGCTATTAGCATCGCCAATGATACCGCCCTGACCAG
>JAGXAB010000090.1 GCA_018971775.1 Cyanobacteria bacterium REEB67
GGCCGGTCTTCTTCAAAATCTGGCAAAAAGTATTGCCGTTCAAAGTCTCAAAACAAATATCGAGCTCTGACTGACCGATGCGCAAACCGCGGATGGTGAGCTTCTCCAGCCAGTTTGGCAAACAGGGATCGACGATACGCAGGATTTTGTTTTTAGCATCCGGTTGAAAATTAAGACAAGCGGTGATCATTTGAAAAACACTGCCGGCGGCCCAGGCTTGAGGCGAGCAGGAAACCGGATAGTCGATCGGGCGACTCCAGTCGGTGCGCTCAAAACCGCAGACAAGTTCGGGTAAGCGGAAATCAGGCTCATTTTGAGCCACGGCAATCATGCCATCCAGGATCTTGTGAGCATCATGAATGCGGCCTATTCTCCTCAGACCCTCCATGATTATTGCATTGTCGTGGGGCCAGACCGATCCGTTGTGATAGCTGATCGGATTGTATTTCGCTGCCTGGGTGGAAAGAGTACGCAAACCCCAACCGGAGTCTATTTCTTTTTCCAGCAAGCGATCGGCAACGAGATTGGCCTGATCGCCATCGACGAGACCGGACCAGAGGCAGTGGCCGGCGTTGGAGCTGACCACGGCGACCTGATCGCCTTTACCATCGAGGGCCAGAGCGGGAAATTGTTTGCTTTCCATCCAGAAGTCTCGCATAAAGGCGGTCTTCAACATGGCCGACTGTTGACGCAATTTTTCGCCCAGGGCTTTATCGCCAAATTGCTCTGCCATACAAGCGACGGCAATGCGAGCGGCGTAGAGATATCCCTGTGCTTCGCAGAGTGCAATCGGGGGTTCGGCCAGGGTACCGTCGGCATGACCGACCGAATCGCCGGAATCCTTCCAGCCCTGGTTTTCCAGGCCATCCGGACTTTCTCTCTTGTAGGTGATATAACCGGAAGCCGCTTCGAAATCGAGCCATTCAAGGGCAAGCAAAATCTTCGGCCAGAGGCTGCGTACATAATCTTCGTCGCCGTTCCATTCGAGATAGCGCGCAATCAGCATCAGCCAGAGCGAGGTGGCGTCGACGGTGCCGTAATAAGGGGTGTGTGGTATTAAGTTTAATCTGGCCAGTTCGCCCAGACGCAATTCGTGCATGATCTTGCCCGGACGCTCGGCACGGAAATTATCCACTCTGGTGCCTTGATAGGCGGCCAGCACATCGATGCATTCGCGGGCCAGGTCCGGACGGAATGGCAAAAGCTGCCAGCCGGTAATAGCACTGTCTCGCCCAAAAACGGCACTGTACCACGGCACGCCAGCGGCCAGGCCAGTGCCCAGCGGGGTGTGCTGCCGCAAGATATAGAGATCGCGCAGCCCGCGCTTCAGGGAAAAGTTTAAGATCTCATGCTCGGTTGTCATCGACGCGCCAAGCGATCGCCATGAGAAATATTTTTTATCGGCAGCCTTCAACTGTGTATTGAAATCGAGATGTTCTTCCTCGTCTACCGATAAAACTCCATCAACGCGCGTCAACAAAAATATTTCAATTTCCACCGGTTTGCGCACCGGCAAAGTCAGGCTGAATCTGGCTACGCCGTCGACGATTTGATCGGGGATGCGTCCGCCAAATTCGATCACTGTTTCCAGCAGACAGCCGTCCGTGCCTTTGTAAGCGAGGAAAAGCCGGCGGCCCTCGGCGTCACTCGTCGGCCTCATGCGTACACCACGCTCGGTGCGGTTCAGGCCGCGCACTTCGAACATGTCGGCAAAGTCGGATTGATATTTAATACAAAGATCGAATGTTACTTCACTGGAATCGAAGTTTTCAATGACCATGCGCTCGGCTACGACATCGTCTATGACAAGCTGGCGCTGCACCATGATTTTTTGCTGGGCAATATTGGGAGTCTGAGGATTTGTGTAAAGGAAGCTGCCGGCATATCCCTTTTCGACGTCGGACGAAAGCAAAGAAAGACCGACCCCGTCGAGAGTGACCTCCCACTGACTGAGGTGCCTCGTATCATAGCGATAGTAGCCATAACCTAGGGTGCTGCAATCCGGCACACAGGCTTCGCCGTCGAGAACAACGAAGTTGCTGCCTGATTTGAGCACCAGCCTCGGGTGAGCCGTATCGGTCAGGACGAAGGGCAGGCCCTGGCACATTGGCCGCGTGTCGGCAATATAATCGCTACGCCAGCTTCTTCTAGATATCGATAGTCTCTTTTCGTTCAATTGCTCGGTCAAAATGATACCACCGATCCATTTATTATCCGCTATTTTGCGCTCGTTTTTGTGCCAAGCGAGCGACGTCCTGATAGCTCAGACAGCCCACCTGTAGAGTAGTTCCAATTTGGACCGTCAACTTTACAATGGCATCGATTATTAAAAATTGTCCAGACAGTTGGAACCAATCACACCATTGCCTGTCGTACCTATTTGGAAGGGACCCGAACCGGGTCTGCAAGTCACAAATAACGGTCCGCAGATCAGTAGCCACCTGACAGACTGATGCGCCAGGCCGATGCAAAAACGGTTCAAAAAAATAGTGTGATCGCTCGGAGGCGAGGAAACATGAACATATTGTCGTACAGAGGCCCTGCTACGGCCGGTGGCGTCTCGACAGCACTGGCCAGGATCAATGCCAGTTACAGTGCCAGTACCGGCTCTGGAGAAAGCCGACAACGCTGGTGGTATCTGGATAAAAATTCTCTCCAGACACGAAGCAACACTGATTCTGAGATCCAAGAAGTGGTTAAGATCCCGCAGAAGATTGTCCAGGGACATTATCGCTACTGCAACAATTTCATCTGGCCGATCCTGCATGATCTACCCCAGTACGCGACTTTCTCCAGAGAGGATCGGGCCCTCTATCAACAGTTCAATGTAAGATTTGCCCGCCACTTTATGAAGGCGACAGACCTGCGCCATTCCGGTCTTTGCTTTGTCAATGACTATCAGCTTGCCATCACCAGTGGTTTGCTCGGCAATTCGCCGCAGCTCGATGTCATTTTATTCTGGCACGTGCCCTGGCCTAAAGCCGTCAGTAGCGAAAGTCGCCCCTATCTGGTAGAAATTGCCGAGGGTCTTCTTGGTGCGGTCAGACTTGGTTTTCACACCGCCGAATATGTTCACAATTTTCTTGCCTTCGTCCATGAAAACATGCCTACTTATGAAGTAGATTTTGCCGATCAAATTATCCTGAGCAAAGTGGACGGCAGCGTCTCCACTTCGGTCATCGCCTGTCCGCTGGGCCTCGACGTCGATTTCTGGGCTAAAAAAGCCGACGCTGCTTCGCCGGTGCACAAGGACATCGATGTATCGAAAATGGTCACCGATTCTTTTGTCCTTTCGGTCGACCGGGCTGATTACACTAAAGGTGTGATTGAGCGTATGCAGGCCATCGACCTATTTTTTGCCGCTCATCCCGAACAAAAGGGTAAAGTCAGCTTCGTCCAGGTCTGTCAGCCTTCGCGCACCGGCCTGCCTGCCTTCGACCAGTACTGGTTGGATGCTAGCGGCATGGGCGCCGAGCTCAATCGGCGCCTCGGAACTGATCAGTGGAAGCCGGTGGTCTGGATCGACAAGCCGATCCCGCCGCTCACCCTGGCCTGGCTGTACAAAAAAGCAGCAACAATGATGATCAATCCTCTACGCGACGGTCTCAACTTGACCGCCAAAGAGTTTGCCGTCTGCTCCCAAAAAGGAGCAATACTTCTCTCGCCGGAAGCCGGCGTCTGGCACGAGCTCGGTAGCGAATGTCTGCCGGTCGATACCGATTCGCCCAAACAGATGGCCGGACAAATTGCCGCTTCGCTTGCTATGAGTGAAGTCGACAAACGCAGTCGTTTAAACACTATGAAGCGAAAGCTCCATCAAAATACGCTCACTTCCTGGTGGCGCAAGTTTGAAGGTGGCATGCTGGCAAGTCAGACTGTCGCTACGATCGCCCAACCGAGCATACGGCGTCGGGCTCGTCTTTAGCCAAAAGACTGATTAGCAATTTGATCAACCGTTCAAAAGCGAGCAGCCCCGGGACTGCTCGTTTTTGTGTGCGATTGCACAGTGCCGCCAGCCTTTCCCGAGCATATCATCCTTGCCTTAGCTTATTTTGACTATATCGAGGTGTGAGGCATGACAGAGATTTTCCCTAAAAAAATGACGACCGAAGATTTGATGGCGTCCGAAAGCAACCTTGACGTGGATGCCCTTTATCGCGGCGATAGTTACGCGGGGCCGGCTTTCTTACGACAGGTAAAACAGGCGGTTTTGCAGGACGGATTGGCTAAACTTTTTGCCGACATATACGGCGACCGCGATTTTCAGACCAGTAATCTCGCCGACGTTTTGCAAAGGATTGGCTGTGACGGCCTGGTGTCTGCGGTGTTGCAAAAGACGCAGGGGCATCCCGTGGCCAATAAACTGATCGACCGACTATCGCATCGACTGGCCCTGACCCAGGAAGGACAAAAGCAATTTCAAGTCCTCAAATTGCTCTACGGTCTGAACGGTGAGCCGCCGCGCACAGTCGCCGAGGTCGCCGCTCTGAGCGGGCAGACTGCCAAAGATATAAAGCATCTATCGATCATGATGCGCTGTCGACTTGAATCCGAGCAGATTCGAGTCTTCGTCGAAGATACTTTGCGATTGCTCACCGCCGAATTTGGCCAATCGCCGCTTTTCGAGACGGTTCTGGCGGCTGCTCAACGCGAACAAGCAGAGGAGCTTAAAGCGCAGCGCCCGGAGATCCTCGAGCAGCGCGGCGGTCTGGCTGAGCTCGAGAATCTCGCCACCAGGATCGTCGGCGCTCTAGACTATGAGCCTTCGGTAAACGTCGCCGGTCAGGCCGGCACGGGCAAGACGACACTGGCCCTGAAGGTTACACAGCAGCTTCTTGCCCAGGGTAAGCGCGTGCTTTTCGTCTGTCACTCGCGCTTTTTCGCCCAGCAGATTCAGTCGATAACCCGCTTCTATAGCGGCGACCTGACAGTATCCACATTCCATGCGCTCTGTCATCTTTATGCCAAACAGGCCGATATTGAAATTCCCGCCTTTCGCAACAACAAAGTCTTTAATGAATTGTTTCCGGAACTGTTGATTGCCTCGATGCACAAACGCCGCGAAAATGCATTTGACGCCATCATCGTCGACGAGGGCCATTCACTGCTGCCAAACTTCTGGCGCGCGCTCAAATTTTGCCTCAAGGATCTGCAGAGTGGTGCTTTTGTCTATTTTTACGACCCGATCATCATGTCTCTGGCCAAAAATAAATCAGCCCCCTTTGCCGTCAGCGATTTGATTCTCAGCCGACAATTGCGGCCAAACTTTGCTCTGGTTAAGCGACCGGGCGGCCTCGAGCTCTACGAAGCGGTTGGTAAAGAAGAGGCCAATGCCGCCGTTTCACGCGTTATCACCGATCTGACCAATGCCGGATTGCGTGCCGATGAAATAGCCATATTATCCGCCGACGCTGTGCCCAAGGTGAGCGCCAATCGTTATACTCTGCCTCGTGGTATCAAGCTTTCGGCCACCCCCGGCGATCGAAGCCGCTATGTGCTTTACACGTCTCTGTCATCATTTAGAGCGCTGACCAAAAGAGCAATCGTGCTCACCATGGGAAAGGAAATTGAAGAGTATCCGCTCTGGAAACAGAAATATTTGAGTTATCTGGCCTTTTCCCGGGCCGAGCAAAAACTGATTTTAATCGGAAATTTGAGGGCTATAACAATGCTACTTCCCGATGGTATAAATCTGATCAATCCGGAAGCGAGCGTCCCCCAGTTCAGGCGGTGAAGTGCGGCAGCTCTATTTTGTCGAGCAGCTGAAAGCCAGGCCTGAGATTGGCTATGCTCTCTTTTTGCGGCTGCTCGACCTCATTTATTTTGCGCTTTGATGGAAGACAAGAGATTTGGGAATTTATTTCGACACTAAAAAACTCGATCAGGGTCTTTGATGTAGTAGCATGAGCACAATTTTTCAACGAACAATGGAGTAATGTTGAAGCTCATGATCGCCAGCAATATTTTGGAAAAGGCCGCCACATTCAGAGACTCGGCCCTCGCTCTTGCTCTTGGAATCGCCGTCGTCGCCGGCCTTGCGCAGGGTGTGGGCACGCCTGCTTTTGCCAGAGCGAAAAAGGTCAAAAATGTGGAAACGGTAAAAACATCAACCGTGGTCGCCAGACCGGATGGCGATGTGGCCGCTGTGCAGGCACAGCTTATTAATTTCTCCAGAATTCTTGCCCTCGGCGATGCCGCCGCTCTAGCTTCCCTGTGGACGGCCGATGGAGAATACATCGACGAGGACGGTGCTGCCGTCAAGGGCCGCGACGATATCCAGCAGCGCTTTGCTCTTGTCTTCAATACAAATGGCAAGCCGCAAATTCAGCTCATTTCCGAAGAAGTCAAATTTCTCTCCCCAACCGTCGCGCTGGTCGAGGGCAAGGTCCAGCGCAACCGCGAAGGTAATGCTATTTCCGACAGTCGCTTTTCCCTCGTCATGGTCAAAGGCGAGGCCGGCTGGTTGTTTTCGCGGGTCTCGGAGCGCGCGGCTCTGACTGCTTCTTCCAACTATGACCATCTCAAGCAGCTGGACTGGATAATCGGTGAGTGGAGCGCTCAAAACGGCAATGCCAGTGTTCATATGCGCGCCGAATGGATGCCAAATAAAAATTTCATCGTTTGCAAGTACGATACTAAAAAAGCAAACGGCGCTACTTCCATCGACATGCAGATTATCGGTTGGGATCCCCTGGAAGAAAAACCACGCAGCTGGCACTTCGACAATAGCGGCGGCTACGGTCAGGGCTTCTGGTCGAAAGTCGGTAGCCAATGGGTTTGCGATACCAGCGGTGTAGAGTCCGATGGCAGTGTGACCCGCTCGAAAAATTTGATGAATGTCACCGGTGCAAATGGTTTCACCTGGTCCTCGGTGCAGCGCAGTGTCAATGGTATGGCCGTCGGCGATGCTTCTGCGCTGGCAGTACAGCGAGTCTCCAAGTAATCAAGCATTTCAAATTCAAGAGCAGGCGTAAATATTATGTATAAGACTTCGGCAAGACTAAGATTGATGCTGGCGCTTGGCCTTACATCAGCACTCACTCTGCCATCATATGCCCGTGGCTTTGGCGGCTTCGATCGTGGTGGTTTCAATCGTGGCGGTGGCTTCGACCGAGGCGGTTTTAATCGCGGCGGCTTTGATCGCGGTAACGTCGGTCACAACGATCTGCAAGGCGGCTTTGGCGGCCACGAAAGCCATCCTGATTTTGGTGGTGGCTTCAATAGTGCGGCAGGCGACCGGCCGGTCGTCTCCGGCCATCCTAATTATGGTGCCGGTGAAGGCAATCACGCCGGCCAATTCCCCAATCATTCGCAGTTTCCCACCGACGGCGGTTTCGGCAGCCTGAGCGGAAATCGCCAGCCGGGCAATTTCGATAACGGCGCCTTGAAAAATCAAGGCGATGGTGTACGCAATTCTTTCAACGGTGACACTTTCAATCACGCCAATGTCTACGAACACAATAATGATTTCAATCGCAACGTAAACGTCAACGCCAATGGCTATCATCCCTATAACGGCTACCATCCTTACGGCGGCTACGGCTATCATCCCTATTACGGCTACGGCTACCCGTCCAGCGCCGCCATGTGGACCTTTGCCGGCGTCTCCAGTCTGACCACGCTCACCACTTTCCTCGGCATGTCGATGTTGGCCGGCTCCTCAGGCAAATCCAGTAAGCAACCTGCCTCCTATAGCAATGTTACCTACAACAATGGTGATGTCTACATCGACGGTCAGGCAGCAGGCTCCAGTGCCGACTTTTATCAGCAAGCACAGAAACTTGCCAGCTCCGCTTATGGGGTCGGTGCTAGCGGTAATGGTGCCACTATTGGTGGTGCTACTACTTCCAATTCTGCCGTACCGGCCTATGCTCAAAGCGCTGCGGGGCCTTCGGGTAATTCACAGTGGCAAAGTCTCGGCACTTTTTCGCTGGCGCAAAAAGGGCAGACCGAGTCGACGATGATGCTGCAGTTGGAAATCAACAAGGACGGCGTTTTGCACGGTACTTATTTCAATCAGCTGACAATGGAAACCCAGGAAGTGTTTGGTGCCCTCGACAAAGCTACCCAGAGAGTTTCCTGGACGATTGGCACCAATCCCAGCACCGTATTCGATGCCGGCCTGGGCGACCTGCTCAAGGAAGAGAGTTCGGTGCTCGTGCACTACGGACCGAGCAATACTCAAAGGATGGCTTTGATCCGATTGAAAAAGGCTCCGGCAGGTTTGCCGGAGCCTGGTCAAGGCGACAATCAAGCACCCGCGCAATCTTGATCTTCTGATCCGCTTACGCGCTCCAATCAGACAGTGACAACGATCTTGCCGAACTGTGCGTTGCTCTCGAGATAACGATGCGCTTCGACAATCTGATCGAGACTGAATGTTTTGGCGATCACTGGTTTCAAGTGACCAGCTTTGAGACCGTCGCAGACAAAGGTGGCGGCTTCCTTCAATTTCACCGGATCGGAGCTGGTCGTCATAACGAGTGGATAAAACCAGATGGCTTCATTTGTTCATTTTCCTGATCTGCATATTTTTACTGACCTCATTTGACGAAATTGCCGACGAGGGCCGCCACAAAGGCGCTACCGAGTACGAGGATGGGAGTGCTGATCATGCCGATACGCAAAAATTCGAGCGGGCTGATATCCTCGCCTTTTTTACGGGCGCTGGTGATCACGAGCATCGTCGCCAGTGATCCGGCTATTGTCAGATTTGGTCCAAGATTACAGCCTATCAGAGCAGCGTATTGTTCAAGCAAGCCGGCATGAGCGTGCGTCAAAACCGATACCGATAAGAGAGCCATCGGAATGTTGTTGATCAGATTGGACCCGAGCGCCGTAGCCGAGGCGATCAAGGGCAACTGCAGAAGAGCAGGTCCCTGCGTGGCGCTGATTATTTTAGCGCCGTAAGTAGCGAGGCCGATATTTTCGACGGCGCGGATGACGACGAAAAGGCCGATGACGAAGGGGAAAAGCGACCAGCTCAAATCCGAAGTCATTTTTTTATCGAGTTGTCCTCTCATAGCGCCCCAGATAAGAAGCAGGGATGCACCAATGGCAGCGACGACTACCGGATGGATGTGATAGAGGGAAGCCGAAAAGTAGCCGATAACGACAAGGACCAGGACAATCAGGGCGCCGTTGAAAAAAGGGCGATCCGGTATAGCTGACGTGGGTTCGGGCAATAACTTTTTGTCGAAATCCTGACAAATTGACTTTCGAAAAAGAAAAACAAAGAGCCAGTAGTTGAGGAAGAGCGCCACTACTTGCGGTGCGATCATAAAAATGGTAAACGATATAAACGAATAGTGAAAAGCATCCTGGAAAAGCAAATTGGTCAGATTGCTGATTGGAAAGAGCAGTGAGCCGGTATTGGCCACAAAGGCGCAGGCGATCAAAAAAGGATGAGCTGTCAGTTTGAGCCGCTGCACAGAAGAAACAACGATCGGTGTCAAGATGATCGCAGTCGTGTCCAGGGAAAGAATAGCCGTGGTGAGCGCCCCTAGAATAAAAACGTTGCGGTAGAGCGTACGCACGTTGCCCTTGGAAGCGCGGGCGGCATGTATGGCCGCCCATTCGAAGAAGCCGGCTCGATCGAGTAGAGCCGAAAGAACCATCAAAGCAAGCAGGAAAAGCAGGACATTGCCGCCTTCCATAACGGTCTGCCAGGCCTGCGCTAAGGTCACGAGCCCAAGCATCAGCATTAAAGCCGCTCCGATCATCGTACCCCAGGCTTCATGCAATCCACGCGGCTTGCGCAAAACCAGGAAGAGGGTGAGGGCAAAGACAGTCAATGTAAGAATAATGTGAGTCTGCAATAAGCCTCCGAGTAAATTCAATACTAATAATAAATCAGACTCTTTCCAAGAGCAAATTAGTGGTCGGCTACACGCGCTATTATGGTGCTCCCCGATTTTTAAAGAGGATACGGTTATCGAGATTGCGGCAGGTGACAAACTAAAAGCGATGACCAGCGTTCTCCTGGTTCTCCTGTCTCTCCTGGCTGTAAACCAGGCTTTAAATGTGCCCTTCTGTTTTGCGCAGCCGCGAATGCCAAAATATCTGGCTGATGTCCAACGACTGGAAGCCCAATACAAAAGGCTTGAGGCCGTAGCTATCCTCGACAAGGTGTTGAGGGAAAATCCAAATAATCTGATCGCCCTCTGGTATCGAGTCCGGCTATTGTCCGAGCTCGAACAGTCGGATAATCTACTCAACGATTGCAACCGGCTGATCGCAGCCGATCCAAAAGCCGAGCGCTTCCGTTGTATCTACACCTATCGTGCCATCGTCTTCAAGAGTCAGGATGAAATATCGCGGGCGATCAAAGATCTGGACAGGTCCAGAGAACTCGGCCAGATGGAATATCAATATCACGTCTGCCGCGCAGAATGCTTGCAAGCCCAAAACAAACTGAAAGAAGCGATTGTTGAGTGGACAGCAATAGTTACTCAGAACCCGGAACGGGCTCATTATGCTTTGTTCCGAAGATCAACCCTCGATGAAATGCTAAATCTGCAAGATAAGGCCCTCGCCGATCTCACTATGGCTCTCAAATTGAAGCCCAAACAGACCGACATCCGCTGGAGCCGGGCCCGATTGCTCGAGCAACTGCATCGCTATAACGAGGCGATTGCAGACTATAGTTTCCTCATACAGCTTGACCCCACCGACGAGACAAAATATTTCAAACGCGGCAAACTCTATGTAACTACCGGAAAATACCAATTAGCCCTTGCTGATATCAGTAAATCCATTTCTCTGGACCCGATGCCGTCGGCGACTATATTTAAGTTTCGATCGCAGATTTACGAGAAACTTGGCAACAACGCTCTGGCAAAAAAAGACCTTGATGCGGCAGCAAAGATCAGATGATCTGCTCAACACTGGCAGCACCTTATCGGGCTGCTCGGCGTCTCGATCTTGAGAATTTAGCTCTTGCGGTGTTGTTCTAGGCAAGCGGCTTCTTTGCCTTTCAACTGCCATCGTGCATCGGTCACCCCAGAACCGGCACCAATAACAGCTCCGCCTGTGGCCTATATGGGCGTCTACATTAAAATGTATCCTTTCCACTCTTGAAAAAATGTCCTCGCCTGCGGTGGCACCAGCGACATCATTGCACACGGCAAGCAGCCGGCATCAGTTTGCTGCTTAGTGGTTCTACGCAGGCCGTTTGACACATATTTGACGGCAGCTGCTTTACCTTGATTATCGGTAAATACAGTGTATCGCGGGGTGATGGAGCATGTCTGAACAAGATTCGTTGAACAAACAGCAGTGGAGCGAACCCTACTTCTCTGGCCCGAGGACTGGTTTTTCTGGCAACAATATCGATGCCAAAGATTGGGCGCCGCTCGCACACGGAAAGAATAAATTTGGTCTCCTTGACGTTTCGGATAAGATGCCGCCTGCGCCTGCCTCTTTGGACGACATGGAGGGATTGCTTCACAAGTCGGCTTTCGGACTAAACAACGCTGTTCATCAGGCGTTTGCGACGGAAGATATCAGGAATCCAGGCCAAATGTTTACCGCGAGCGGATCTAATGGGGACATGGCGGAATATATAGGAGGGGTTGTCCAAGGAACCATAGATGCGACCAAAATCGTTGACACTTCAACACTCGTAAATGAACCGGCGGTCAAAGAAGTTCTACCTGAAATGGCCCTGGTCGAGCTTTATGCTGATTACGGAAAAATCCATGATCCCCGCGTCCCGGGTGGCATCACCCGAGATGATCTGCAAGCGTATTCCAAAAGCTGTAGCTCTGGTAACCCTTTGAGGAAGATCGCAGTCGATTATGCCCTCGGCCATTTCGATAAGATACGGCAACTGGACGGTGATAGCCCAAATATCACAAAAGCCGCCTTAGAAGATGGCCTCAAGATGTTTGGTAAGGCTGAGTCGATAAAGACTGGTTTACAGCATAGAAGAGAGCCGGATGAAGATGTTCTGCGTTATCTCAATGACACTTTTGACAAAATACGCGATAGCAGATTCCCTGGCATATCTAGGTTTGATCTGCAGCGCCACTTTTCAGGAGATTGCAAATCTGAGAGCAACGAGAAAGTGCTTGAAGAATTCGATCAGATTCGCGACATGGATGAGGCTGACGGAGACAGAGACTATCAGGATCTCTGGCTGACGAGAAAAAACTCAGATGATATCACTCGTTCGGATGTTTCCACTGGACTTGCATCGATCGCCTACGATCGCGCCCAAATGCATGACATACAATCACTTTTCGATGATTGGGCAAAGTAAAGAGCAGCGTCGAGGATGCAGTCATCACGATTATCACAGAGATGACCAGCTCGAATATTTAAAAGGCGCTGAATTTCTAAGAGACAATATTCTCGCTGAATGAGAAAATCGGCCAGTTCCTTGAGTGTCTGCAAGTATCCATCAAATTTCCGGATGTTTCTTCAGGAAGGCGGCTGCCACCGCCGCCGGTGATTGATGCTCGCCATCGACCATATGGTTCAACCTGCGCATCTCGATAGCGTCGATTTTGCCGCCCAGCTTATTTACCGTTGCTTCCAGGGTGGGAAACTTGCGCATTGCATCCAGGCGCACGACAGGTGCGGCCTGATAGGCGGGGAAATAGCCTCTGTCGTCACTGAGTATTTTGAGCTTGTAGGCATTGATGCGGCCGTCGGTAGTGTTGCCGGCGGCGACGTCAATCTGCTTTTCGGCCAGGGCTTTGTAGGCGATATTTGTATCGATATCTTCAATCCGGGCAAAGCGCAGACCATAGACCTTACCCAAACCGGGGAAGCCATCCTCGCGCTCGGCAAACTCCGCCGGCAGACCAATAGTCATTTTATCGGCCAGGCCTGACAGATCCGAAATTTTATTCAGGCTGCTGTTTTCATTGTCGTCGCCAACAATAATCGCCCAGGAATTGCTGAAGCCAAAAGGCAAGAGCCAGTCGCTGCCAAACTGCCGTCTGTACTGGTTTTTGAGAAACAAAAGCGCCTGTGCCCTGTCCTTGAGCACAGGCTTTTTCAGGATCGTGGCAAAACTCGTGCCGGTGTATTCTGGATAGATATCGATCTCAGCGCGGACCAGAGCGCCATGGCAAACCGATGTGCCGCCCAGATCGAAGCGTCGCTGGACCTTGACGTGCATATCTTTTTCTATTGTCTGAGCGATCAGTTCGGCCAGAATTATTTGCTCCGTATAGTGCTTCGAGCCAATCGTTATGCTGGACGACGCCTGGCTAAGCGGGTGGGCGACAACATACAAGGCGAGACTGGCGACAAAGAGTGCCACCGGCAGCGATGCGGCGGCCCGGCGTCGCAATTTTTGCTGAGGCAGGCTGAGCGGGGTATCAACCTTACGCACCGGCCTGATGCCCCATTCGGCGGCGGCAAGAGACAGATCGTAAATAATTGCCAGCAAACCGGACGGTATTGCACCAAGCAAAATGAGCCGGGAGCTCGACAGGGCAAGGCCGCGGTTGATAAATTCGCCGAGACCGCCGGCGCCGATAAAGGCGCTCAAGGTGGCAATGCCCACTGCCACCACGGTCGCGGTCCTGATCCCGGCCACAATCGAGGGGACGGCCAGGGGTAGGCGCACCAAGCGTATGATTTGATTTTCGGTCATACCCAGGCCGGTGGCCGCTTCTAGAATAGCATGAGGAGTGTTTTCCAGGCCGATCAAAGTATTGCGTGCGATCGGCAGGAGAGCATAGAGAATCAGGGCGATCAGGGCCGGTGCGACACCGATTTTGCCGACGACCGTCATCAAAAACACGAGCAGGGCCAGGCTAGGTATCGTCTGCAATATACCGACAACGGCCATAACCGGCTCACGCAGCCTATTATAGCGAAAAATCAAGATGGCCAGGCCGAGGCCGAGTCCGATCGCAGCGCCGGTGGAGACGACCGTAAGCATCATGTGCTCGGTCAGGCGCAAAAACAATTCCGGCCAGCGTTCTTGTAAGAAGGCGGAGAGACTCTGCTCTTCCATTACAACAAGCCTCGAAAATCTTTGAGCTGCTGGGCGGGACGGGCAAAAAGATCGCGCACAAAATCACTCGCCGGTGCCGACATGACAGCGTGGGCGGTGCCGATCTGCTGCATGCGGCCTTGATCAAAAATGGCGATGCGATCCCCTAATGTGAGCGCTTCGAACAGATCATGGGTGACGAAGATAATCGTTTTGCCAAGGCGACTCTTGAGAGCCAACAATTCTTGCTGCAACTTATCGCGGGTCACCGCATCCAGTGCGCCAAAAGGTTCGTCCATCAGTAGATATTTTGCATCGGCGGCCAGAGCTCGAGCCACGCCAACCCTCTGCTGCTGGCCACCGGAGAGCTGCTCCGGCAGTCTTTCACCATATTGCTCATAGGGCAGGCCGACCAGTTCGAGCAGCTCGCGAGCTCGCTCCAGGCGCTTGACGATGGGCCAACCAAGCAGCTTCGGTACCATCGCTACATTTTCACAAACGGTCATGTGGGGAAAAAGGCCAATGCCCTGAAATACGTAACCAATCGACCGCCTGAGCGCGACCGGATTCAGCGACTTCACGTCTTGACCATCGATGATCAGCTCGCCGCTGGTCGCCTCGATCAGGCGGTTGATCATCTTCAGAGTTGTCGACTTGCCACTGCCGGACGAGCCGAGCAAGACGAGAAATTCATTGTCTTCCACGATCAAATTGAGATCCTGGACCGAATAATTGCTGCCGTCGTATGATTTGGCAATATTTTTAAATTCAATCACGTGGATGCTCGAAACTGATTGTGGCCGTTTGCAATCTGCATTCTACTTCTTTTAAAATCAGATTTTATAAAAACGGTTACCATGCAAGTAATTGAACAGGTCATGGATGAACACTGATTACATCCCGAAAAGTGCAGCTGAAAAAGAAGAGTACTGGCGCAGCGATGCCATGCGCGATGTCGCCCTGCCGCCGTCTGAGCCTCTGCGCACGCTGGCTGCGCGACTCAAGTCGGGGTTGGCGGCTGACGACAAAAAAGAGGTGCAGGCCGCCTGTGTCAGCATGCTTAAAGAACTGTCTGCTTTTTATCAAGTGAGCACGCCCAAAATAAGTATATTGAGTACCCGTCCCCTGAAAGTGACCGAAAAATGGGTGCAGGAACTATTTGGTGATTACACCCCGGATACCGAAAAGATTCGACTCTGGATGCGCACGGCCGTGCAAAAAAAACCGACCTCATACGGCGTTTTATTGAGTACATTTTGTCATGAGTTTTTCCACCATCTCGATATGGTTTCACTGGACCTTCCCGAGACCTATCACACTCGCGGCTTTTATGAGAGAGTCGGCCTACTCTATCATCACATCCAAAATACGCCGGTGCGGAAAATCGTCTGGAAAGAAAATAGAAACGGCACCTATCAGGTAGACTGGGCAAAAACGATGGCCAATCGTCCCGTGCCTGACCGTCCTGATAAATTGAACCGCTGACTGAAGCCTGGAGGCTTGACTGATGAGTGATGGGCAAGACATGAGCAATTTGTATGACTGGGAGTCATCCTACCGGGCCGGCACCGATTTACCCTGGGACTGCGGCAAGCCCGCCGATGAGCTGGTCGAATATTTCCAGGGCCTGGGCGAAGCCAAACCGCGAAGCGTACTGGAGATAGGCTGCGGCACCGGTACCAACGCCGTCTGGATGGCTGGGCAGGGTTGCTGCGTCACGGCTACCGAAATCGCGCCGACCGCTCTGAAGATGGCGGCAGAGCGAGCCGAGCGTGCTGGAGTCAGAGTCGATCTGCGCCAGTCATATGTTGGCGAAGCGCTGCCGGTAGATGCGGGCAGTCATGATTTTGCCTTCGACCGCGGCGTCTATCACGTCATTCCCGCAGCTCAGCGGGCTTTCTTCGTCGCTAATCTGGCCGCAGCGCTCGAGACGGGCGCTTACTGGCTGAGCCTGGCCGGCTGCAAGGATGAGCATCGCGATGACCCTCAAGTCGGACCGCCGCAGCTATCGGCGGTGGAGCTTTTGCAACATATCGAGCCTCTATTTGAAGTGATCAAGCTGGAGCGATCCAAATTTATCATCGAAACTGGCCGCACTTATCTCGCCTGGAAGGCGCTCTACCGCAAGCGCTGAGCCAGGCCCTAGGACTCGATGTTGCTGATATGGACGTCCCTGGACATACCGTGCACGGGGGCGACATGGATTTTATCGCCGGCATCGATATGGTCGTTTTGGTTCGTGTCGACAATTTCTAAGGTGATGTGATTGCCCTTGCCGTAGATGTCGTCGGCTTTGCTGTTGATTTCTTTGGTATAGGAGTTGAGGAGGAAGGCTCGTTTGCTGTAGGTCATTTCGGTGGTGTCGTCAAAAAGCTTTTGCAAACCCTGGGCGGCAACATTCAGATCGCCGCCGTCCTTCAAGTTGGTGGCATCGACATCGGCGGCTTTGATTGTGTTTACAAAATTGTTGTCCATTTCGGTTTACTCCATTTGGGGGGGGGATGGCATTAGAGTAAGGACAAACCGGTTCACGGTCCGGTCAGAGGCGGGTCAAACTCGGGTCAAGAGATTAAAGAAGGCCGGCGAGCGTAGTAAACTGGAGGCGATGGCCAAAGTTTTAATAGTCGAAGACGACCTGGACCTGGCGCACACGGTCGAGCGCTACCTGAAAGGGCAGGGTTTTAGCGTCGATATGGTGCATGATGGTGCCGAGGTCAGTTCATATTTAATTGCCTATCCTTATGATCTAATTTTGCTCGACTGGCAATTGCCCGGCATGGCCGGCGTCGATATCCTGCGCGAACTCCGCGGTCGTGGTCTCACTACTCCGGTGATCATGGCTACCGGCATGAATCGCATCGATGATAAAGAGCGCGGCCTGGAGACCGGTGCCGATGACTACATCACCAAACCTTATGATATGCGTGAACTACTGGCGCGAGTGCGTGCACTGTTGCGCCGCTCCCAGGGGCAGGTAGCCTCGTCCGGACTGATGGTCGGGCCTATCGCCCTCGACGCCAAAGGCCGCCGGGCGACAGTCTCGGGTGCGAGTGTCGCCTTATTGCCAAAAGAATTCCAGCTTTTGCACTTTTTGCTTTTGCATCCCGATCAGGTTTTCAGCCCTGACGCCCTGCTTGATCGGGTCTGGCCGAGCGAATCGGATGCGACAGCCGAGGCCATTCGCAGTACCTACAAACGCCTTCGTAAAAAAGTAGATCCGGACGGTCTGGTTTTAAAAACCGTATATGGTGTCGGCTATATCGCAGATACAAAGGGCGGTTGATTTTGGGCGAGGCGCGTCAACGATCAGGCTTCAGTCTCAACCTCAGCCTCAATCAACAGGGGATATTGCTCGTATCTTCGCTTTTGATCGTCGAGATGATCTTTGTCGCCAGTCTCTGGTCGCTGCTAATGCAGGCCGAGACTGAAGCTCGACGCGAAGAGCACGCCAAAGAAATCGGTCGGCGCACCAACGCCTTGATTAAGAGTTTGTTTGAAGTAGGCACGACCAGTGAAAATTTTATCGCAAGCAAAAACGCAAACGATCATAATCAATACTTGGCCGCCCGGCGCGAGGCCGACGACTCACTCAACTGGCTGACCAATGCCTTGAGAGAAGATCCTGGCCAGAAAGATCGTCTTGGACGCATCGAAGGCTCTATCCGCGAAGCGCTCGCTCTCTATGCTGAGCTCGATCGAGAGACACGAGCGTTGCCCGCCGAGCAGGCTCAGGAAATGCTGCGGGAGCGCAAGCTCGATTTTCAAATGAAATTTAACGCCCTGGCCGCCGACATGGTCAAGTTGATCAATGCTGAGCGCAAGATTCAAGATACCAGTCCTGAGACTCAAAGGGCATACAGAGAGCAAAGCCGCACCATTCTAAAAGTCGGCCTGGCCGTCAATATCGCCATGGCACTCTTGCTCGCCCTCTTCTTCACACGCAATATCGCCGCTCGCCTGCGCGTCATTTTGCAAAACACCGATCGTCTCAGTCGCAGGCAATTGCTAAATGCCAGATTGAACGGCAATGACGAACTTACCAGATTGGACGCGGCCTTTCACCAGATGTCCAGTCAATTGATCCAGGATGAAGCCCGGCTCCAGGCCAGTGAGGATAGACTTCGCGCCATCCTGCAGCAGATGCCGGTCGGATTGCTGGTGCTCACAGCGGACCACACTATCCAATTTGCCAATCAGGCCATGATCAATATGTACACAGGCGGTGCGGAACAGAGCGCAATCCAGCCCCTGATGGGACGACAGGTGAAGAGCCTGTTCAAGCAGTGGCCGGATTTTAATAGTAATAATAGTGGCAAGAGTCCTGCCGAAAATAACAGCGCTTTTTCGCGGGCCAGAATCTGCGAACTCGACCTGGTGAAAGCAAACGGGCAAACTCTGCCGGTGGAATTTTCGATGACCGGTTTTGCTCTCGAGGGCAAAGAGAAAAACGCACTGACCCTTGCCATCGCCCTCGACGTGAGCGAACGGCGTGCCGTGCAAAAGATCAGACAAGCCTTCGTCGCTACGGTAAGTCACGAGCTGGCGACACCCCTTACGTCCATAGGCGGTTTTATCAGCTTACTGATGGCCGGGCAATACGGCCCTGTTTCAAAGCAGGCGCAAGCTGAAGCAGAACGCGCCGAGCGCAATGCCAAACGTCTGATCAAGCTTATTCGCGATCTGCTCGATGTCGAAAAAATGGAAGGCGGGGTGATCTCAATCAGCAAGGTGCCATGCTTGCTCTCCCAGATCCTGCAAGATGCTCTTGCCGCAGTGGCGGTGCTCTCCGCGGCTCAACAAGTTGCCATCGAGTCTGATTGTCAGGAAATAGAGCTCTTCGTCGATCCGGATCGCATTGTCCAGGTGGTGGTGAATTTACTCTCCAATGCCATCAAATTTTCCGAGGCGGGAGCGAAGGTGACAATTTCGGTGATCCGACATCTGCCCACCGTCGAGGTACGCATCACGGACAGCGGGCGCGGTATACCGATCGATTATCAAGCGGCGATTTTCGAGCGCTTCCAGCAGGTCGAAAGTGATGATGCAAAAAAACGCGGTGGTACAGGCCTGGGTTTATCTATTGCCCGAGCCATTGTTGAAAGACACGGCGGCACTATCGGTCTGGTGAGCGAAGTCGGCAGAGGAAGTACTTTCTGGTTTACTTTGCCTGCCGAAGAAGACGATTCCTGATTACCATGCTTGTGCCGACCAGGCGAGTCGGCTCAAGCAATAATTTCCTCAACGACATAACCGGAGTTGTGCACTGTCTTTACAAAGTCCTTGCGCTCAGCCAGAGCCAGTTTTTGACGGAGATTTGCTACCAGCACTCGCACATTGTCAGCGCTCACTTCGGAGTCGGAGGGCCAGATCGAAGTAAGCAAACGGGCGGCACTGTAAGGACGGTTTTTATTGCGCATGAGAAATTCGAGAATAGAGCTTTCGCGGGGCGTCAACTGCAATTCCTTGGCGCCGACTTTCAATAATCGGCTGGTTGGAGTAAGGCTGACGTCGCCAATCGTCATCACTTCGTCGATGCGGTCGCGCGAGCGCCTGAGCGCACTGCGGATGCGCGCGAAAAGTTCTCTTTTGTCGAAGGGCTTGACCAGATAGTCATCGCCGCCTGAGTCAAGCGCTTCTTCTTTGCGCTCGATCTGGCCTTCTGAAGTAAGAAAGATAATGAAATTGAGGCCGCCGTTATGGCGATATTTTCGGCAAAGCTCGACACCGCTCATTCCGGGCAAGTTCCAGTCGAATAGCAAGACGTCGAACTGATAGTGCCGCAACAGTTGGAGGGCATCTTCAGCTGAAGTGACAACCTCGAGCGCCAGTTTTTCAGCGGTAAAGGCTTCCTTTAGTGCATCACCGAGGACAATGTCATCGTCAACCAGCAATATCTTTGCCATAGAAGCCTTGCCAATCCATACAAATAAGGCAGTTTTGAGAGTTTTATACCACATTTATGGCCCGGTCCTATTATCATGTAGGGGCCTTCCGGGAGAGGTCTGTTTCGATTGCCAAGCCTTAAGCGCAGGATTTTAGGCAAGCCCAAAATCGTCCACAAAGGTCTGGCGATAGTCCTTTTGCCGCTCGCTCTAAATCTCGGACTGGTTTTGCTCCTTGACTGCTCGCTCGACAGAGCCACGCAGTGGATGGAGCGCACCAGACAAAACGGCGTCGTGATTACCGGCCTGGCCCAGTGCCTGTTTACGACAACAGGGATCATGACCATGGGCACCAACGCCATGATGCATGGTTCCTACTTAGAGCTCGGCTCCATGGTCGAAGCTCTGATCAATCAGCTCGAATTAAGGCTCAACGCCCTCGAGCCTCACGCCACTTCTGAAATTGGCTTCGCTCGGATGCACAGACGGCTCAGTGCCCTCATCTCTCATCAGAAGACGATTTTTCTAAAAAATGAAGCACCGGAACAGGCGGCTGATTCGCTCCCTGTGCAAATTATGCGAGCAAAAAATTGGACAAAGACGGCCGCTTTGCAAAGCGATCTACTGCAGGAAGGACTGGCAAACTGTGAAGATCAATTTCGGCTGACGGCGGAGCAGGAAATTGAAGCTCAACATAAAACTGAGCTACTCGTCGGATTTGGTTTGCTGATCAATCTTTTGCTGGCATTCAGTCTGGCTTATTTTTTCAATAAGAACATCTCCAATAGAGTCAGTATCCTCATCCGCAACGCTCGCAAAATACCGCTCTATGAGCCGATTCGCGAGCGCGTCGGCGGCTACGATGAACTGACTGAGGTGGGAAACGCCCTGCGTGCGGCAAGCCATGAGACTCGCGCCGGTGCCGAATATCGCCGCAGCCTGATGCAGATGATGTCGCACGATCTGCGCAGCCCTCTGGCCGCCGGTAAAATTTCGATCGAGATTTTGGAACACTACAAAGGCGTCCCGGCCAGCCCGCAAGATCAAGAAGATATGCGCAATATCGCCCGTGGACTGGATAATTGTCTCGACTTGATCGGCGACCTGCTCTTGCTCGAAAGACTTGAAGGCGGCTATAGCGATTTGACCTTCGAGCTGGAAAATATGCGTGAACTGGTCGAGAGCGAGATCCAGAGATTGCGCCTGCAATTTGTGGACGAAGGCCTCTCATTTACAAACGGTGCTCCTCAAGAATATCTCGAAGTGAACCGGGAGCGGCTGCTTCTGGTACTGAAAAAGCTTCTGAATATTGTCATCGATCAGTATTTGTCGTCAAGATCCAATCACTACCATCCGCAAGGTGATGGTGCAGTGCGTATAACAGGCGCTGTCGTAGCATCGACATTGAAGCTGGAAATTTCTACCAGCCCTCATCTTAAGCCTGATGCGCTTGCACTAATCGCAGCCTGCCTCGATCAAGATGAAATTATCGAGATCAGTCCAAACAGACTATCAATGGCCATTTGTAAACAGATTCTCGCCGCCCACGGCGGTAAGATCGGCGTAGACTCAGCCGCCGCTTCGCTCTGGTTTACCCTGCCATTGGAAGAGGAGGTTGGCCCGGATTGACGATTGAGCTA
>JAGXAB010000190.1 GCA_018971775.1 Cyanobacteria bacterium REEB67
TGAAAGGCTATTCGTCGCAGAAGCCCTGTGCGTTTTGATTTCTATTTTTCCGGCCAGTGCTCTCTTGTTGTGCACTCGATTTTGACGGGTCATCTCAGGACCTCCCCTACGCTTTTTTTTAGCCGACATGCCGTGACCGAACGTTAATGTAATTCGGCTGACCGCGTTTCCTCTTTTACCAGAGTAAAACTCTGCCAGAAAGAACTGTATTTTTCCAGTGGCTTCGGCTCAGGTAGTCTTCGCAACTTTATTGCTGATGTATGAGCATTCTAACGAATGCTGCAGAGGGATTTGAGTCGGAGTCCGCTTCGCCTTCCGGTGGGTCCATGCGCTCAATCAGGTTGTTCTGTGTTTGGCATAAATCCTCTCGGCTTAATGCCGTTCAGTTAGCGACAATTAACCAAGTTTCCTCTTAAAGTACTCAAGATCTTTGGCACCATTTTGCACGTCTGCCGAGATCGACATTTTGAATTTTAGCCACTATCGGCAGTGCCTTGCTAACGGTATGCACGATGAATTCGTTCGTCGGATGGCCACCAAAGAGACCTGGGGTGCCTGGTACAAAAACTGCCGTGGCAAGTTGTCAAATGTCTCAGGCCTGGCATGCTCTGTTTGGCCGCTCGCTACTATCTCCGTTTTGAGTTGTGGAAAGCGGCTTCAGAAACCGGAGCTCAGCTCAAACTTAAGTGGCAGAAAGGGGAAACCTCTAGGCCTAAGTGATGACGCCAAAGATCAGTCCAAGGATTGATGGCTGTTGGCGTGCCCCGCGGTCACACTGGCGATGGGGGCATAGATCGCTGGTTAGGCCCCTGAAGGGGCAAAAACGTGGAAAACACTGGTAATCCTGAAGAGATTCCATATGAGCCGGTTGAATCGCTCGATGAGACCTGCGATCAATACGGGGCACTGGTAGAACCGCAATGGCAGGCTCCCCTTAGAAGCGTGCTCGTGGTTGATGATGACTTGGCTTTCCAGGTCTTGATGAATACTCTATTGACGGCACACGGTTACGAGGTATGGCAAGCCCGCTCTGCAGCTGAGGCCTCGAGCTATCTGGCCGTCAGAGAGCCCGGTTTGATTATTGTCGACTATCGTCTGCCGGTTATGGACGGTATCACCTGGATCACCCAGATACGCGAAGCCGGGAACACCACGCCGATTATATTTGTTTCCGGGACCTGGTGTGATGCGCAGATGTTTAGCTGGCTGAGGAATATTCTAAAAGTCTCTCTGGTCTTCGGTAAGCCCATCGATCCGCATCTCTTCCTCCAGGCCATAGAAGATGTCCTGCCCTCGGCCCCGACCGCACATCCAGGTCAGGCTGCCTCGCCCATGCAACAATCCTTTCACAGCAGCGATTACGAAAACCTTCTAGAAAGTGGCAATTTAGATGAGAGTCTGCAAAAACTCGGGGAAGTGATCGCCACATCGAGCAATAATCCGGTTGCGGTCCACGAACTGACCCAAATCCAACGCAAATTGAAGACACAAAAGGCTGTCCATACGGCCCGCCTGGAATATATCGGACAAATGTCGGCAATCTGGAAGGAATTGGCGCGGGTGGTCGTTGAAGCCCATAACGACCAGAATGATCAGGGCCTTGTCCCTCTTGCTTTTGAGTCTGCCCACAAGCTTAAGGGCACATCGGGTTCATACGGTCTGACGCACATCTCTGAAATTGCCGGTCAGATCGAGAGCTTTCTAAAGTCTATTGATCCATCCTGCACAAAAGAAGAAACCAACATCTACTGGTCGGAAATCCTTCATCTGCTTACCGAGGGCACTGACATTGTCCAGGCTTTGACAAGCATGGATCCGGCGAAGAATGAAGATCAAGAAGAACAGCTGATATCTTTGCTGCTTGTTTCACCGGATGATCAATATCGTGCCTTGATCTCAAAAACAGTTGCCCACAATATCGATCTCCATGTGGTGAATAGCGCTGCCGGGGCGGCTACAAGAGCTGAGTCCATTTCTGTCGATGCCGCTGTTGTTGACCTCAGTCTGGAGCTGGGCGGTTCGGTCAGCACCCTGACGAAGTCGCTGCGATCTATTCGGCACCGTAGCCAACTGCCGTTTATCTTTATAGCCAATCCTTTTCAATATGCTGATATTTCGGAGCTAATCTATAGTGGTTGTTCCGCCTTGTTGGAGCCTCCAGTCACCGAACAGGCGCTACAAGATGCCGTCCATTGTCTGCGTGATACATTTAAAAGCAGGGAAAAGCGCATCCTTTGCGTCGACGATGATGAAATGCTTACCTACTTCCTGTCCTGCATACTCAAGCCGGACGGCTATGAAGTCAAAGCCTTGCACGAACCAATACATATTCTCGAGACGCTGGAAAGTTTCCAGCCGGATCTCATCCTTCTCGATGTAATGATGCCCGGTTTAAGCGGTTACGAGGTCTGTCGTATGCTGCGTTCTCATAAAGAATGGGGCCACATACCGATTGTATTCTTGACCGTAAAAAGTGATGCGAACAGCCGCAGTGCGGCATTTCAGGCCGGAGGCAATGATTTTCTAGCTAAACCGGTGGTGGCGCAGGAGCTGACTGCAAGAGTGGAAGCCCATCTTGCGATTGCCGAAAAGCAATCCAATCTGGTCGTCGGTGAACTGCCGGACGTGCTCAGTTGGGAAGCATTCCGCAAACAAGCTTCCCGGATATTGCAGCAGTCCAATAGAAACCCAGTCCCGGCTTCTCTGGGGATAATTGTCATCCAAAAATATGATCAGCTGGATGATCTGCATGGTTGCTATTCAAAACAACAGGTGCTGGCACAGGTGGGCTATCTGCTCTCGATTCGTTTCAGAATTACAGACGTGCGGGGGATGTGGCAGAACGGCACCTTCGCCATCATGTTCGCCGGAGAAAGCAGTGCCACCACTGCTGGTGCACTGGAGCTGCTGCAGGAAGAGATCGGCCAAATACCTTTCGCCAGCTCCAGCGGTGAAGCATTTTACGTAACCGCGACAACAGGGGTGGCCGACGCCGGCAGCGAAGGATTGAGTCTGGAATCGCTGGCAAAACGCGCTCTGGAGCGCGCCACCGATTCGCGGCCTGTCTATAAATTTCCCGCAGGCACCGGTGCATTGCGAAGAGTGCCCACGACATGAACAATCTCGACAATATCAGAAATGTTCTGCTGGTCGATGATGACACCAGCATTACTTTTTTAATGAAGGTGGCGCTACAGGGATCTAGCGACTGGAAGATCGAGTCGGCGGTATCTGGAGCAGAAGCTCTGGAGAAAGCTGAATCTTTCAGGCCTGATCTGATCTTGCTGGATGTGATGATGCCCGGAATGGACGGCTGTATGACATACGCCAAATTTAGAGACAATCATGCTTTTGACGGCACTCACATTATTTTTGTTACCGCAAAGGCACAGGCTACCGAATTAGATGCGTTTCGCAAACTTGGAGTCGATGGCGTAATAATCAAGCCATTTGATCCAATCACCCTGGTCGAAGAAATCGAATTGCAACTCACCCAGGTGGAAGCAAAGCGAGAAGCTAATGTTCGGTCATAGCAATAAAACCACATGGATGATTGGGGTTTCGCTAGTAATCGTCATACTGGCGACAATAGCGGCGAGCGTATTATTTCAGAGACAACAGGCAATTTATCATTGTCGAGAGCGTCTCGTTTGCAATCAACATATCCTAGCCACCATCGGCCGCCTGGAGGCGTCTGCCCAGGACGCCGAAGATAGTGCGTTGGGTTATGGCTTGACGGGCTCACCCCAACTGCTCAAAGCACGCAACAGAGCTATTGAAAATTATCACCTCGCCCTTGCTAATCTGAGCGATTTAGAGCGCGCCTACGGCAAGCCAGTGCAGGATCTTGATTTTCACAATGATCAGCTCAGTGGTTTACCGGACGATATAAGTGCTGGCATTAGCTTATCTACCGCACAGCGGCAGACTCTGGCAAAGGGGGCAGGCGAGGCACACAGCCTCGCTGTTCGAGTCGACTCTGCGCAAGCACTGCTTGCCGCCATGAGCAAAAGCAGGCAGGCTCTCGCTGAAGCGCTGTCGGTACAACTCAGGGACCGTATTCTGCAGCAAAATGTTTTTATTGCCACCACTGCCACCCTCTATATATTGGGTCTGTTCGCCTCGCTTTTGTCGTTTATTTATATCTTCAACCAGAAGACGGCAGCGTCAAATCGTACTCGAGTCCAGCTGGCAGTGACACAAGCGTTAATGCAGTCAAATAATCTAGATGAGGCCGGCCGACGAGTGCTGGAGGCAATCGGTCGCATATACAATTTTTCCTTTGGGGCAATCTGGTTCGTTGACGAAAAAGCTCACCTGATCAAACCGCATACATTGTGG
>JAGXAB010000091.1 GCA_018971775.1 Cyanobacteria bacterium REEB67
GGCTCTCTTTGAGACTTACTGAAGGTTTCCTAAGTATGCTGACTGGCAAAGCAACCTTGTTACACTCCAAAATTTTTACGGCCACTATTTCCTTCACTACATTTTTGGCCTATGCTTTGACGATGACGCTCATTGTGTCCGCCATTATCATGATCAAAGCTACAGCACAAAGCAGCACCGGTGCTCAACTATTTGGCAATCACTGCGCAGCATGTCATTCGATTGGTGATGGCCAGCGCAAGGTAGGTCCGGATTTGGCCAAAGTCAGCAATTGGCCGGTTCAAAAACTAAGACTGAATGTCGAGAGAATGCAATCAAATTCAGGGCCTCTTTCGTCAAGCGAAATAGATAGCCTGGTAAATTTTCTCAAGAGCCAACCGCAGTCTAATCAACGACCAGGCGATTCAGTTTCTAATTATGGTAATCCAGTTCAGTCACCAGCCCAGAGCAGCCCGCCGGCATATTTACATTCGAGCGGTCCAGGGCTCTGGGAATCGACTGGTGCCAAGCTCTACTCAGGCAGACTGCCGCTATCTGGTGGCGGTATGTCATGCATGGTCTGTCATTCTATTCAGGGCGGCGGTCAAGGACCTTCACTCAATGAAATAGCGCATGAAAAAACTGGTGGGCGCCTGGTTGGTTTTTTGCAAAACCCTCGCAATAGGGCGATGAGCGAAGCCTATTCTAATCATCCTATTACGCTCCAGGAATCGTTGGCGCTATCACAGTATTTTGCATCTCTTGGCCGACAGGGTGAAAGAGGCGAAAGCGGCGAAAGGGGCGATCGCTTCAGAAGAGAAGATGACGACGACTAAAAACAGGCGCCAAAAGGCCTAGGGGCCGCTTACCTGACGGTGTTAAATCGGCAGGAATACTCTCGTTAAACTACCGCCAGCTCAACTTTGCAACCACATTTACTCACTCTCACAAAAGCCCACAGACAAACAAAGACAACGGCTGACAGGTAAAATTGTGGCCAACAGTCGTCATATCAAAAAGGAAAATTCGGATGCAAATTTCCGGTTCGTCCATAGTTTTCGCCAGCAAAAAGGCGTCAGGCCGCCGCTTCCAGCGCAGCACCACCCTTAGCCTGAGCGCCGTCCTGGCAGCCAGCCTGATGGCGCCCATGACAGCTCACGTGCAACCGGCCAATGCGGCCGACGTCGCACCAGCGTCCGCGTCCGCACCCGGATCAGCAGCGGCGCCATCGTCTGCAGCAGCGACAAGCAAAACAATCGCCACGGTTTCCGATGCGATAAAAATGGCCGAAGAAGCCATGCCCGAGATCCGCTACGAGCTCGAGAAGCAGCCTCTCACCACCTACCAGGGCGGCTCTTCGCACGAGGCAACGGCCCTCAATTTCCCGATTTCAAAGGGCGTCGCCGGCGTATCCATGTTTCTCAAGCCGGGTGGTTTAAGAGAACTGCACTGGCACGCCAATGCCGCTGAATGGTCCTACGTCATCGCTGGTCACTGCCGCGTCACCGTCATCGATCCCGAAGGTCACTCCGAAGTAAAAGATTTCGGACCGGGTGATGTCTGGTATTTCCCCCGCGGTCATGGACATTCGATTCAGGGCCTGGGCAATGAAGAATGCCATTTCATCCTTGCCTTCGACAGTGGCTATTTCTCAGAATTCGCCACTTTCAGCATGACCGATTGGTTGGCGCAAACACCCAAAGAAGTGCTCGCCAAGCAATTTGGTTTGCCTGTCGAAACTTTCAACGATTTCCCTAAAAAAGAAGTCTACATCGCCCAGGGTCCAGTGCCGGCAGACTTGCCCGCCGATCCGCCCGCCGGCAGTGAAAATCCGCCGCCCCTGACGCACCGTTTCCGCCTCGGCGCCAAGAAACCGGAAGTGGTACCCGGCGGCACTTTCAATCTGGTATCACAAAAAGAATTTCCGATCTCCGCCACCATGTCCGGTGCCATTCTCAAACTGGCACCGCTTGCCATACGCGAAATGCACTGGCATCCAAACGCTGATGAATGGCAGTATTACATCAAAGGCCGTGCACGCATGACTGTGTTTGGCAGTAAAGGCCGCAAGATTACGCGTGAGTTTGGACCGGGCGATGTCGGCTACGTACCGATGGGCTATGGCCACTACATCGAATCTGTCGGGGCGGAAGAATGCGAGATGCTTGCTGTTTTCAATAGCGGCAACTATCAAGAGATTTCGCTCTCGCAGTGGCTGCGCAGTAACTCCTCGGTACTGCTCCAGACCAATCTCGGCGTCTCGAAGGATGTTGTAGAAGTGTTGCGCCGCAAGCAGTCACTTTTCTCCAATCCGACCCAGGTTGGTGCCTCGCAAAAGAGTAATTGACCGGCGACTGGCAGCGTTCGACAATCGCCAAAACCCGCGAGCCCGCAAGTACTTACCCTCCGGAAACCAAACCAGAGGCTTACTTGCGGGCTTTTCGTCCTGTGGCCAAATCATCCCTTCGGATGATCATTTTCATCCTCGACGCCCACCGGGGCCGTGATATTCTCGGGAACAAGCAGAGTCGGTTAAGTAAAAAAATAACTTCTACTCCTACGACACTGCCAACTGCAATCGCAGCATTTTTATTTAAGACAGCCCCGCGGCGCCAATCTCCGGATTGTCGTGCCCTGCTACGCGCCGAGATTGCGCAAGGTGACAAATAATGGATCCCTCCTTATTAATGCCTCATGCTACGCAGATTACCCAAAGTTTGATTCCGCATTATCAGGCATTACCTTTTCCAGCGCCTTTATGGCTGCTTCAGACCCTTCTCATCCTCGGCTTCTTCCTGCACGTACTGCCGATGAACTTCATGCTCGGCGGCGGCTTTTTAGCCTCCGTCTTTTTATTGAAGGGTCTCAAAGACAAAAACTCTTATGATTATAAAATCGGCCGAGGTCTTGTTAAAGGTCTGCCGATCTATACATCCGTCGCGATCACCCAGGGCATTGTGCCGCTGCTTTTCGTACAACTTATTTACGGACCGATGTTCTATACATCATCGGTGCTGATGGCCGCGCCATGGTTCGCCATTATTTTCATTTTGTTGATTGCCTATTATCTTGTCTATTTCGTCGGCTACAAATGCGTGCCGGCGCCGGACGAGCCAGCCTCCAACTATCCGGCCACGAGCAAAGGTCCAGCCATTCTCACCCTCGTGGTCGCCCTCCTGCTGGTGATCGGCTTCCTCTTCGTCAACAATATGACCTTGATGCTCAGACCGGAAGCCTGGATGGAGCTCTATCAACATAGCGCCAACGGTCTCAATCTCAATGTCGGCGACAAGCAAGTACCGGCCCGCTTCCTGCACATGGTAATCGGAGCATTCGCAGTAGCGGGGCTCTTAGTCGGCATGCACGGCTTGTACTGGAAAAAACGCGACGAAGAATTCGCCACCTGGCTGATCAAAAAAGGCGCGGCGATCTACGCTTTCTATACATTCTTGCAAATACCAATTGGTATCTGGTTTCTCTTCAGCCTCGGACCTCTGTCCACCAAATTCCTTGGTGGAGACACATTCGCCACAGCCGTATTTGGCCTGTCGATGGCACTGATGGCGGTATCAATGATTGGCGCCGGTATGGCTGCAGTAAAAGGATCGGCTGCGGCCTTCCAGACCGCCAACATCTCAGGCATACTCTGCGTCCTGGCTATGATCGTCAATCGTCACCAGCTGCGACATTTCATGGTCAGCCCGTACCTGCAGCCAGAGAGCGTTCCGGTCAGCACCCAGTGGGATCTGCTGATTATTTTCGTCCTCTCGGCCGTAGCCTTGATTGCCTATCTCGTCTGGCTCTGCAAGCTGATTTTTAATGCCTATAACTCTCCGGCCAAAGTGGCCGGTCCCACGCAAAGCTGAGGAATGCGCCATGACAGATGAACATTGCGAAAAACCATGCGCTAAAGGCGGTTGTAGTCGCGCAGAATTTTTGCGCACGGCCGTGCCCTGCGTCGGTGGTGCCTGGGCCTTGATGGCGGCTTATCCGATCTACAGCTATTTGACGCCTAACAGCAGCGATGAACCGGAAAGCAAAGTAAGCAGCGTCACCGTCGGCTCCACCAAAGATCTGCCGCCGGGTAGCGGCAAAAATTTCAAATTCGGCAGTACACCGGCTTTGATCGTGCACACAAAAGACGGCACATATCATGCCTTTTCGGCGGTATGCACGCACCTGGGCTGCACGGTGCAGTTTAGACCGGACAAAGACCAGATCTGGTGCGCCTGCCACGGCGGTTGCTATGACCCGAGCAGCGGTAAAAACATCGCCGGACCGCCGCCAAAACCACTGACAGCTCTAAAAGTAGACGTGGTCGACGACAAGATCATTGTGTCTAAAGCCTGATTTGCGAGGATAAGGAGACCGACGTGACTACCAGTACAGGCCAAGATGCCGACAACGTAGCAGAGAAAGTGGGGGGACTGGCGCAGTGGCTCGACGAGCGACTGAATCTGCAGGGCGCCCTCAAGTTTGCCGAAAAGAAGCAAGTACCGATGCACAAGTATTCGGTCTGGTATTACATGGGCGGCATCGCTCTGATGTTGATGGTGATTCAATTCGCCAGCGGCGTCTTGCTCATGGTCTATTACATACCGGGTCTTGAAGCAGCTCACGCCAGTATTTTGCGCCTCAACTCACAAGTGGACTTTGGCTGGTTTTTCCGCTCCATCCATAGCTGGGGGGCCAATCTGCTGATCGCTGTGCTGGGTGTGCATTTATTCAGCGCCTACTTTATGAAGGCTTATCGCAAACCGCGCGAATTTACCTGGTACAGCGGTCTTGTCTTGATGATAATCGCTCTCGGCTTCGGCTTTACGGGCTATCTCTTGCCCTGGGATGACGTATCTTTCTTTGCCACCAAAATCGGTCTCGACATCGCCTCCAAGATGCCCTTCGTCGGCGATCAAGTGGCGGTGCTTTTACGCGGCGGTCACAGCATCGGCCAGGCCACGCTCTCTCGCTTTTTTGTTATCCACGTAGCGCTCTTGCCCCTGCTCACCATCGGCTTGATGGGCTTGCACCTGCTTTTCGTGCAGTTGCACGGCATGTCAGAGCCTGCCTACTTCCAAAAGCTGGAAGCGGCCAAGCGTACATATGAAAAATTCTTTCCCAATTTCCTGCTCAAGGATTTACTTGTCTGGCTGCTTGCCTTCAATGGTCTGGCTGCCCTGGTCACACTCATGCCCTGGGGTCTCGGACCGGAAGCCGACCCTTTCGGCGCCGCGCCCCTCGGTATCAAACCGGAATGGTATTTCCTTGCCCCGTTCCAATTTTTGAAAATTGTGCCGGCCCAGATCGGTCCGATCGAAGGCGAACTCATGGGTGCATTACTCATGATTTTATTTTGCAGCGGACTGGTAATCGTGCCGTTTTTCGATAAGGGCGACTCGGCCGAAAAAGCCAAAACCGCTACTTATTACGGCCTGGTCCTGCTATTGGCCATCGTTGTCTTCACAGTCTGGGGAGCCCTGTCATGAATTATCCGGTATGGGTGGTGCCACATTTAGGAAGTGGCTGGATCATCGGCATCATCGCCATTATCCACGTCTACCTGTCGCACTTTGCTGTCGGGGGCGGGGCCTTCCTGGCCATCACCGAACAGCTCGCCTTCGATCGCCAGGACAACCGTATCTATGAATACCTGCGCAAACATTCGCGCTTTTTCATGATTTTGACTTCGGTATCAGGGGCGGTGACAGGCGTTGCTATCTGGTGGGCGATTGGTCTCGTTAATCCGGACGGCACGGCCATTCTCATCCAAAACTTCACCCTGGCCTGGGCACTGGAATATCTATTTTTCGCCGCCGAGCTGGCCACGATCTTTGTCTATTATTATTCATGGGACAAGATAAGCCAGGCAGCCCACCTCAAATTAGCCAGGCTCTATTGCTTCCTGTCGATCATGACGCTCGTGATCATCAACGGCATCTTGACCTTTATGCTCACCCCGGGCGGCTGGCTGAAGAGCCATTACTGGCTCGACGGCTTCCTCAATCCGACTTATTTCCCATCGCTTGTGATCCGTCTGCTGATCATGTTCGGCATCGCCGGCATCTATGCCATGGTCACTTCATCGCGCCTGAAAGACGAAGACCTGCGTGTCTACATGGCAAAATACTGCGCCAAGTGGCTCTTGCCGATCTTCTTGCTCGGACCGGTCGTCGCATTCTGGTACATCGCCAATGTGCCGCAAGCGACACTGGCCAATATCTTCACCGGCGTCCAGTCTTCCGGTGTCGGCAATTTCTCGATACTGGCCAGGACTCTCTATTTAAGTCTGATTCTTTCGGGCACGATCGTTCTTTTCGCCTATTTTGGCCCTTACCTCAATCCCAAAGGCTTCACCTTCAAGATTTCCATCCTCTTCTTGATTTGCGGCCTCGGTGCTACAGGCTCGACCGAATACATGCGCGAATTGCTGCGTAAACCCTTCGTCGTCTACAACTATGTCTACTCGAACGGCATCCGCAAGGACGACATCGCCAGGCTCACCGCCGATGGCTTCCTCAACTCCGGTGTCTGGTCCAAGGCCTGCTCCAATCTGAACGACAGCGACGTCTCCAAAGGCGAAGTGATGTTCCGCTATCAATGCATGAGCTGCCACACCACAGACGGCTACCGCAGCATGAAAAAATTGCTCGGGGAGCGTGACGAAGACGCCATCAACGGCTTCCTGACAATGCTGCGCGAGACCTCGCCTGACAAAAACCAGTATCTTGGCATCATGCCCCCACTGGCCGCCCGCGACAGCGAGCTCAAACAGCTGGCAGCCTATCTGCACACGATCAACAACAAGCCGGGGGCTGTCGTCGGACAACTGCCGAGATAGTAAGTAAGTAACTTACCGACCATCATCCCCAGGGCGGAGGGAGGAGATGAGCCGGACATGAAAAAATTTCCGGCGACGATCCCGACCAATCAGGTGGCACCATGTTTAATACTACGACCAAGCAGTTAGCTAGCGGGACGCTGGCGCTGGCCCTCGCTTTGCAGTGTGCCGCGCCGACTTTAGCATCAACGGTCGACCCTACCTGCGAATCCTCAGTCCTGCAGATCGCCAGCGCCGGATCGAGCAATAGCAGTGATTTCAATGGCGGCCAGACCGTATTGCATGGATCAGCTTCCCAGGGCGTCGATCTCCTGAACGCTCAGATCGCCAAAAAAGAAGTCGAGCTGCTCAAGCTCAATACCGACTACCGCACGCATTACACAGCTCGGGATAAAAACAAGCAAAGACGCATGAGTGCGTACGACTTTGCCGCGGGCGCGGTGGCAAATGCCGGCGACATCACCTTACTCTCACAATTTTGGAAATATCAGCGCATTCCCGGTGCCGGTCTGAACAGACGCGGCCGCCTGGAAGCGGGTGTGATCACCGTGCTTGTCGCTTACTCCATGCTCGGTGGCATGTATACGGCCGAAGGAGTGGGAGACTTAATCAGCGACTACCGCTCCAGACGTCAGCATTTCGATGCCAAATCGATGCGTGAACGCGCCGTGGCCATCAAAGACGAGCTCGAGCGTTTGCTCAAAGCGCGCACTGAAGCCATAGCCGAGATGCCTAATCTCGATGCTGGTGAAAAAGAATATCTCAGCTGCGAAGAAAAAGTCTTGAGAGATCTCAAAGATCTGGGTCTGCTCGAATTTAGCAAACTCTATATCGACTCGCGTAAACGTCACGCCCAGCGCGACATCACCACCATCGGCACCCTGGCCGTTTGCGCCACCGGTGCCTTCCCGGGCGCGCTGGGAGTACTGGCCGGTATCCGGCACACCAATACCAAGCAAATCGGCGGCGGCGGCGTCGGCTTTCTGATCTCCGGTGCTACCTTGACTGCAGCGCCCGTCCTTATTTATGGCGGCGGGGCCGTCACGGCTAAAGTAGCCGGCGAAAGATTGTCCAAACAACTGGGTGAATTGCAATGCCGCACCACGGCAAAGCTGCATGATGACACCGATTGTCTGGCTAAACTGCTGCCGTCCACGCCGCTTACAGTCGCCTTGCAACCGCGCCTGAGCACCTACCAGGAAATGACCAAATTCCTCACCGAACGTGCCACCTTCCTGGATAAGGATCGCCAGCAACAGAAACGCGACATGATCGAACGCTTTGTCAGTTATGCCGCCGAAGGCGGACCGCAGATAGCGTTTGGGACCTGCGTGGCCCGGGCCGGCTACCGCTGGGGTCGCAACCCCTACAAACTCTTCAAAGGCGTCGCCTGCGGCGCGACCGTCAATGAAGTATCCTGGGCAACCTGGATGCTGAGTACGGTGGCCAGACAGACGCGCAATGAAATCAGAAACGCCAAAAATGCAAAAGAGCAGAGCCAGGCCGCCTTCAGCGAAACCAACGACGACCTGAAGCGCCTGGAAGCGATCAAAGCAGCGCCGGCGACTACGCTTTAAACAGGGAACTACTAGCGGGATTGCTTGTCTTCTATTCCGAGAAGACCCCTACCTGACTCTGTTACCTGATAACTTATGCGCCTACGACTGTTCAGACTGCCGTCTCGGCCGCAAATTATCAGGGTGTTCTTTGCGCTCTCCTTCTTGACCGTGCTTGCCGCCGCCTCCGGCGGCACGGTCACAGGACAATGTTGTCTGGCATCTGACGGCACAACAAACAATCCGGCGGCAGTTTCGGTAGGTTCCAGGCTCAAATTAGTTTGTCCGCTCGTGCCTCGCCGGGCAATCAAGTCGGTGCCCAAAAACTTCGAGCTTTATCAATTCGATAGCAGCCCACTGGACGGCCGCGCCCCGCTACTTCTCATACACGGCTTACTAGGCGAGCGCCATGCTCAATTTCGCTGGCAGCAGCTGGCAAAATATCTCAGTCAAGACGAAGCTATTGAGCGTCGATACAAGATTTATCTGGTCAGGTACGACACACAGTTATCGCTGCATGACCTGACCGCCACATTCCAGGCTGCACTGCGCGATGTACCTGAAGCGAATCGCCTGACTATTCTGACGATTAGTTTGTCAGGCGAGATCGTTCGCGATGCCATGAAAGATCCAGCAGTCGATCGATCCATCGCCCGCGTTATTACGATGGGGGCATTTTATCGGGGCTCTCCCTTGTTTTGTCATGACTGGATGAAGGAGACCATACGGAAGAGACACATATCGCCGCTGACCAGGTTTTATAGATCGGTTGGCTATAAATTGTACTTTGATCGGCACAAAAGCTTGCAGCGCGACTATCGCTGGGACGACTCCGACAGTCAGATGCCAGCGGCTAGCCTGTCTCAAGATCATGAAGAGCCTGCACAATTGCCCGCACACATCGAAACAAAATTGGAAGAGTCCAGACGGCAAGCTAGCGACCGCAAATTTGTTGTTTACACCGGATATCTGCACAACCGCTACACACCGCGCCCAAGAAGCACGCTGCACACATTTCTTCTTTCCCCGGTAAGCTTTTTCGGCACGACCTTGCCAGCACATCTTGGACGAGAGCATCCAATGCTTCGATTTATCAATAACTTCATCGCCGAATCGGTGCCGGCCAAAGATAGTCAATGCCGCAGCATCTATCCTCTTAACGACGGCATCAGCCCGGTCACTAGCGGCCTCTTGCTTTCAAACGAATTTATGAATAATCTAAATCCCTGCAGTCCGACCAGTATCGATGATCTACGCATCCATAGCAACGCCAGGAAGGCACGTCTTTTTGATAACACCGACCATCTCACTTTTATCGAAAGCCGCAGACCGAGAGGCAGTCAGGATGTCATTGATGTCTTTTCGCAAGACGAAAAAGCCCGGCCTATGTTTGCCTGGATCTTGAAAGATCTTACCGAGTGACCATCACTACCGCGTACAAAGATCAAAGTAGCGCCCGGTCTAGTCTTTACCGCCAGCTTCCGCTGCGGCAGCCTCAGCTTTAGCCTTCACCAGCGCACTACCGGTGCTACCAGGCGAAATTTTAGCCAGAACCGACACTTTTGGATCAAAGAGCGCCAGACAATCGCTTTCGAAGTGCTTGCTGAATTTTTGAAAGTCAGAAAGGGGCAGACTCGATAGAGGAATGTTGGTTTCGCGGGCAAAACCGACGAGGGCCGACACTTCTTCATGGGCCTGACGGAAGGGCACACCCTTATTGACCAGATATTCGACCAGGTCGGTTGTGATCATGTCGGGGTCGGAAGCGGCTTTGTGCGTCACCTCAGCGTTGACGGTCATGCTGTCTACGATAACGGCCATGACTGTGAGCGAACCGCCGAGCTCTTTGCTCACCTTAATCGCCGGTGGTTTTGTTTCTTGCAGATCGCGGTTATAGCCAAGCGGCAGTCCTTTTAGCGTAGCCAGCACATTGACCAGCTCGCCGAGAATGCCGCCTGCTTTGCCGCGCACGATTTCGACTGGATCAGGATTTTTCTTTTGCGGCATCAGACTTGAAGCCGTGGTGACGGCATCGCTGAAGGTGACGAAACCAAATTCTCTGGTCGCCCAGATGATAAAGCTCTCGGCCATCTGACTCAAATGCACCGAACACATCGTCGCCACAAATAAATATTCGGCGACGAAATCACGGTCGCAAACGGCATCGATAGAGTTGGCGAAGCAGGCCGGCAGACCGAGCAAATCAGCGGTCAATTTTGGATCGATCGGCAGGCCGCTACCGGCCTGAGCACCGGCTCCCAGAGGAGAAACAGCGGTGCGTTTGGCCAGGTCGTCAAAGCGGTCGGCGTCGCGCTCGAGCATTTCCATAAAGGCATGCAGGGCGTGGGCAAAATGCACAGGCTGGGCTCTTTGCAAATGAGTATAACCGGGCATGACCGCATCGATATTAGCAAGGGCGCACTTGGCCAGAGCAGTTTTTAAAAGATCGATCTGCACCTTGTGCAGGGCGATTTGCCCGAGCACAAAAAGACGCAGATCAAGGGCGACCTGGTCGTTGCGGCTGCGGGCCGTGTGCAGGCGCAGGGCGTCTTCACCGATTATTTGCTCGAGGCGCTTCTCGACATTCATATGCACATCTTCGAAAACCGGATTGAGGATAAACTGCCCTGCCTCGTACTCGTCCATGATTTGCATCAATCCGGAGACGATGTGCTTGCCCTGGGCCTCCGTCAGGAGGCCCTGCTTAGCGAGCATGGTGGCATGGGCGATACTACCCTGGATGTCGCAAGCGATCAAAGCGGAGTCGGCATCGACGCTATTGACAAAGGCCGTCACCGATTGATCAAGCTGTTGCGTGAAGGCCTTTCTTAATACTTGCATTTTTCTGGCTCCAGGTAGAGAGTCTAAGTCCGTTGATATTGATGAAACCGCCGGCGTCGGAAGTGTTGAAACTGGACATATTCTCGAAGCTGGTCATTTTCTCGCTATAGAGAGATTGTTCCGATTTTCTCGCCACCACCATGGAGTTGCCCTTGTAGAGCTTGATCTTGACCGTACCGCTCACCGACTTTTGCGAGTCTGCGATGAAGTTGTGCAACAATTGCGTTTCCGGTGCGAACCAGAAACCATTATAAGTCTGCTCGGCAATTTTTGTGGCGAAACTCTGCTTGAGATGCGCTACTTCCTTGTCGAGGGTGAGTGATTCTACAGCCATGTGCGCCTGCATGAGAATAGTCACGCCAGGCGTTTCATAGACACCCCTGGATTTGATGCCGATAAAACGGTTTTCGACCAGATCAATACGACCGACACCATGGGCGGCGGCAAGGGCATTGGCTTTTTCGAGCAATGCCACCGGTTCAAGCTTTTCACCATTGATGGCCACCGGCACGCCCTGGACAAATTCTACTTCGACAAACTCGGGCTTGCCTGGAGCCTGTTCGGGATTTTTGGTCCAGAGATAAATGTCTTCGGGAGCTTCCTGCCAGGGGTCTTCTAATATGCCGCCTTCATAGCTGATGTGCATGAGATTAGCGTCCATCGAATAAGGCTTTTCGAGAGTGATCGGCAGCGGGATACCATGCTCTTTGGCATAGCCAAAAAGATCAGTACGGCTCTGAAATTGCCATTCACGCCAGGGAGCAATCACACCGAGCTGAGGGGCAAGCGATTTGATGGCGAGCTCGAAGCGCACCTGATCGTTGCCCTTACCCGTAGCGCCATGAGCGATGAAGTCGCAGCCTTCACGCAGGGCCGCTTCCACCATGCCCTGCGCGATGCAGGGCCTGGCCAGAGAAGTGCCGAGCAGATAAACCATTTCGTAGACAGCGTTCGCCTGAATGGAGGGGAAAATAAAGTCTTTGACGAATTCGGCTTTGAGATCGTCGATGATGCATTTTTCGGCACCGGTTTTGAGCGCTTTAGCATAAACCGCGTCAAAATCCTCTTCCTGACCGACATTGGCGCAATAAGCGACGATCGGCACCTGATATTTTTCTTTGAGCCAGGTCAAAATGCAGGATGTGTCGAGGCCACCGGAATAGGCGAGCAAAATCTTCTTCATGAAATATCTCCAGAGCGTGAGCGGGGTTGAGTAGTTTTTTTCTTTTCAGAGAACCAAATTTAGATAACCAGAGCTAGAGCGCTAGAGCACCAGCGCTAATATCGCCTTTTGAGCGTGCAGGCGGTTTTCGGCTTGATCGAAAACAACCGAATTTGATCCGTCGATAACTTCATCGGTGATTTCCAGACCGCGGTGGGCGGGCAGACAGTGCATGACGATGGCATCAGCTTTAGCCGACTGCATCAGTTTGGCATTGAGCTGATAAGGAGCAAAAATCTTTTCCCGCTCGGCCGCTTCCGCTTCCTGTCCCATCGAGGTCCAGACATCGGTATAAACGGCGTCGGCGCCGCTCACTGCCTGATGCGGGTCGGCGCAGAGAGTGAGAGTGGCGCCGGAAACTTTGGCGAGCTCAAGAGCCTTCATCCAGATCGAGGCCTGGGGCTCGTATTTCTGCGGACAACCCATGGCAAAATCGACACCGAGGGTGGCCGCAGTCAAAAGCAGCGAATTGGAGACATTGTTAGAATCGCCGACATAAGCCATCTTTAGCCCTTTCACACTACCATCGGCGGCGGCCTTGTGCTCGATCAATGTCTGGAAATCGGCGAGGGCCTGACAGGGATGCTCTTTATCGGAAAGCCCGTTGATCACAGGCACATTGGCATTGGCCGCCAGGGCAAGGACTGTAGCATGTTCGAAAGTCCGCGCCATGATGCCATCCACCCAGCGCTCGAGATTTTTGCCGACGTCGGCAATAGTCTCGCGCTCGCCGAGCTTGGACTCGACATTGATGGCATGGCCGCCGAGCTGGGTCATACCGGCTTCGAATGTCACTCTCGTGCGCAGGGATGGCTTTTCGAAAAGCATGGTCAGGGTCTGACCTTTGGCAAAAAGCGTCTGGGTGGCGTCAAACTTATTGGCCTTGAGCTTGGCCGCCACGTCGAGGATAAGGACGATTTCGGCGGCGCTCAGTTCTTCGATACCGATAATATCTTTGCCGCGCATGCTGTGCTCATCGAGTACGAAGGCCAGGGGAGAAAGTCCCTCGGGCCTGGCCATTCTTTGAGGTTTTCCGTGTGGTTTTCCGTGTGGTTTTCCCGGAGCCTGTGCGGGTTTCTCGGTTTGCGTAGCAGGTGAGCTCATTGATGCGGTCCTTAAATGGATAGGTAAAAAAAATCCCCGGGCGTGAAACCCAGGGATGCTTAAGTCTTGTTTGCGCTGTTTAGCTATGCAAGTCTATGCCCCGGGTTCGTTGAGAACTCGCGGCGGCGTCGGCTGCTTACGGTAACGGTAGTGAGAACGACAGACATTGTTGGCTGGCAATCCAGAGCGGTGACTGATTGAACGTTACTGTCGATTAGGGGCTTTGTCAACGATTTTTTTGCTCAAGCGCCGCAAGTGTTGCGAAATGATTAGTATAATCAGGCAAGAACCTCCGAAAATCAGCAATATTGCCGCCACATAGCAGCAATACAAAAGAAGGGAAAGAGTCGGTGCGAAGTCCTCGAATTCTTTATAGATGGCCGGCATGCTTCGCCCTGCCTTTTGCCGACGAGGGTATAAGCGCCGATACTCGACAGGCTCATTTCGAGCTGAAGCAGGCTGTCAAAACCAGATATCTAAAACAGGAGAATATCGAAATGGCGGCCGGTTATTCTGCCATTCAAGATTTTCGCGTTTTAGACAAAGCACCAGGAGCGATACCACAACCACCAGCCGACCTGTGTGTCAGAAGATCAAAGTCCGAGATGCGCAATGTCGCCCCAGCTCTGATTGCTTCAACACGGGAGCGCCAGTTATGACCAGTGAAGAGGACAGACACAGGCCAGGCGACGCCCTAGATTACCGAACGCAAAACCTCGGCTTCTCCACATTTGCCACGGATCCTTCATTGCAATCGGTCAGCTTTGTCACAGAAGCAGCACAATCAGCCAACTATCAGATCGGCGACATCGTAGGCAAATCCTATCGGCTACTCAAACAAATAGGTCGAGGCGGCATGGGCGTCGTTTACCTGGCCGAGCATATCATCATCGGCCAGCAATACGCCCTCAAGATTCTCGCTCCCAATCAAATCACTGCGACAAACTGGGCCCGCTTCGAAATCGAGGGCCGGGCGCTGGCCCGTATCGATCATCCCAATATCGTCAAGATTTTCAACATGGGCATAGACCAGCAGGGCTGTCCCTTTTATGTAATGGATCTTTTGCCCGGCCAATCACTACTCGATCAAATGGACGCGCAAAGCTTCAGCCAGAGCGAAATCCTCGCCATTTACGCCCAGGTCTGCGCCGGTCTCGGCAGCGCCCACAAAAACAATATCGTCCACCGCGACGTCAAACCTTCCAACATTATGCTCACCGGCGAAATCAGCCAGAAAGGCTCGGTCAAAGTCGTAGACTTTGGCATCGCCAGTATGGGCGACAACCGCAGCAGTCAGTCACTGACAAATTTTGGCGAAGTCTTCGGCAGTCCACTCTATATGTCACCCGAGCAATGCGCCGGCGAAAAGGTCGATCAGAGAAGCGACATCTATTCGCTCGGATGTTCGCTTTTCCACTCCCTCACTGGCCGCCCGCCTTTTACCGGCAGCTCAGCCTTAGAGACGCTAACCATGCACGTCAAACAACCAGCGCCGCGGCTGAGCGACGTCAATCCGGCCGTTAATTACAGCGAATCGTTCGAACATCTGGTCGAGAAACTGCTTCTAAAAAACCCAGCGCGCCGCTATCAAACGATGGAGCAGGTATTGCACGACATCGAGCGCGTCGCAGCCGACAAGCCGATCTACAAGTCGCATACTCTGGCGGACGTCGAGGCAAAATCACCGATCAGCGAACAGGCTGCCACCAGCGTCGATAAAAGTATGCGCGCGGCCCGTCAAGACGAGCCAAATAGAGGCGCTGCCGCTCTCAATATTGTGGCAGGGGATGGAGAAAGCGACGACAATGACGATGACGAGGAAGATGGCGCCCCGCAAAATCAAGAAGCGCATCTGCTGAAACTGGCTGTTCTCGTCCTGCTTGGCTTGGGTCTCGTCGCTGCCGCCGTGATCGGCTTCAATGCCTGGAACAACAGTCAGCGGACAACGCTTTCCCAGGCGAGCACGGCTCCCAGCGAACAAAAGAACGACGGTGCGAACGAAGGCGCCAGTTCCGGCAAACCTTCGAATTCCGACGACGTGACAGTGGGCGGAGAGACAACAAATGCTCACAATTTGATTTTCATCCAGCCTCTTACCGATACCGAAAACGCCAAAACAAAGGTCGTAATCGAGAAGGGAAGAGCTTTTAGAAAAATTATTTTCCCGGATACATTTTCGATCGGCACGATTTATTTGAAGGGCAAAACTTTGCCGAACGGCAAACCAATATCATATTCTTGCGAGGGCACAGTCAAGGTACCGGCAGACCAGATTTTGATCTTAAATCTGGACGAGACTGTGGCGTTTCATCCCGCCTTCTTAGATAAACTGGCCGGCGAAAATATCGGCGAAGTCCAGCTAAAACGCATTCCGACAGGTGCTTCCAGCGTAATCCAGCATATGATCCGCTGGAAAGCGCTTGGTCACCTCTCGTTGAACAACTGCAGTTTCGAGCGCAATGAACTGGCCATTGTCGATCTTTTGCCTCATGTTGGCGCTCTTACACTGGAAGAAAATGCGCTGGAGCTGCAAGAATTGGCGGAGCTCAAAATATTCGATCGCCTCCAGGCGCTTGAAGTCAGCGGACAGCAATTGCCGGAATCACTGTATTCGCGCCTGGCGAATTCCAAAATTCTCGATTATTTGAATCTATCCGACATAGACTGGCCGACCGATGCTTTAGCCACCCTGGCCCAGAGTCGCCGCATTCGCTGCCTGTCGATCCACTCCGACAAAATGACCGATGCCGACGTCAGAACAATTTGCTCGATGGCACAGCTGGAGCGCCTAGACGTCGAGAGTAGCAAACTGACTGAACAATGCGTCGACTATTTCATCGCCTGCAAAAACCTCAAAAAACTGAATATTACGACAGTTAAGAAGTGGTCACCAGAGAGCCTGAAGCGGTTAAAAACGGCCATTCCGGATTCTCAGTTCCACGACAAGTTAGATCGAAAACCAGAATTTCAAGAATTTACCAACGAAATTTTTCGTCGCCAGAACTAAAAGAGAGGCTTAAAGAGCCTCTCTAGATAGTTTGTTATTTGAAAAAAGAAAACAAGAAAAGAAAAGTAGGAAAAAAGAAAAAGTAGTTTTGGATACCTCCGTGGTCACCGTCTCGGTAGCTTTTGACAGTCCTAACACCCCTGTCGGACTTTCGATTTGCTCGGTCACCAGTCAGGCTTTGGCCTGGAAATAAAAAGAACACCCCTGACCTTTTCATTTCGCTTCGTGATTTAAGACACACCCCTGAATCTCGAATCACTCTCTGGCTTCCTCGTGAATGTGTTTATACAAGTCCAGAACTTTCTGGACATCTTTGCCAAAGATTTTTCAAAATATTTTTTATGCTCTGAAAATCCCCGCCAATCGGGGCATTTTGGATTGCCGTCAGGAGTTCGGCGCGCCGGGAGCGGCTTGAGCGCTCGCCATCTGCCCGCTTATTCGCTCGGCCACGATCTGAGCGGTCTTTTGCACATCTATATAGCTCGTTTCGACCAGCTCGACGTGGCCTGTGCTCAGAGTCAAAGGCCAGGGATCGGCGATCTTGCTCTCGACATGCTCGAGAAATTGCATCGTGTCACCACTACCGGCGCTGTCGAGGACGCGGCGGAAGCGCACAACCTTGCTGGCATTTAGCCAGAAAACAAACAATTCGATGTGCTCTCCGGCCAGGGCGCCGGCCACCGCGTTTAACTCCTTTTGACTCCAGATCAAGCCGTCGCAAATGACATGCTCAAAACCTTCATCGAGGAAATTGCGAATCACATCGAGACAATTACGCAAACGGACCCGCAGCAATTTTTCATCCAGGGTAAGTGGCCTGATTTCAGTCAGGGCATCTGCCGAGACACAGGCACTACTGGCAAAAGAATTGTGCAAAATCTTGGCCACAGTGGTTTTGCCACAGCCGCCGAAGCCAGCAATTAGGATTACCTTTTGATTCGCCATCGAAAGATCGATGCTCTCCACGCCCGCCAATGCATACTAGTATTGCACGACACGACGCCTACGTCCAAAGCAGGACGGACAATAGGGCTTTATACTAATCAGGTGAACCAATAAGTCAGCCCCACGGCCAAAAAGGTCGGCAATTATCGGAACCAGCTATGACCACCGACGGAAGCGATAGCGCCCGGGTACAAGGCGCAGACGACATAAAATGGATGCGCCTCGCTCTGCAGGAAGCCCTGCTCGGGGGCGTGGAAATAGGCGATTGCGAAGACGCCGAATTGCAGGTACAGGATATGCCGATTGGCGCCTTGATCGTCAGCGACGGCGAGCTTATCGTGCGCAGCAAAAATCGCAAAGAAGCGCTCGGCGACCCGACGGCCCATGCCGAAATCCAGGTCATTCGCGAGGCGGCCCGCAAACTCGGCAGTTGGCGCCTCGATGGCCTGACTATCTACACCACCCTTGAACCTTGCCCGATGTGCGCCGAAGCCATATTGCAAAGTCGCATCAGCCGGGTTGTCTTTGGTGCCTATGACCCGATTTCCGGTGCGCTCGGCTCGGCCTTCAATTTGTACGGATGCAAAAGGCTCTATCCGATTCCAGAGGTGACAGGCGGCGTTCTGGAAGAAGAATGCGCCCAGGCCTTAAAAGAGTTTTTCCGCGAACGCAAATAGTTTTGTCACCCTAGTGAGAAATTATGCCAGCGTGGAGCGGACGCTTCAATTCGGCGGCCCGACGCTTGCGACGAATCAATCCGGTGCCGAGCAGCGAATCGCCGTTGTGGGCATAGCGCAATATGCCGTAAGGGTCGGGCGCAGCCTTGTCGCCGCTCGAGACGCCGGCGGCAAAAACAGCCATTTCACCGGTCAGGCCTGGCCGTGCAACGGTTTCATTATGCATGGCGTCGAAAAACTCGCATTTGAAGCGCTTATCCAGATCCGCCAGACGAAATTGACCAGAAAGACCGGCTTCTAATTCGGATTCGGTAATGGACTGGCTTCTGACGTTCATATTGTTTGCCTTTTTGCCTGATTAAGGTGCTTGTCCCGCCAACTATCGGGGCTTGTATAAGTCCTACGCCCCCCCGGCAAGAAATTAGGGGCAATAATTTGGCATTCAGAAAGCAGCTGGCCAAAGCGTGCCAGATCGCCGACGATGGCTAATTGTGAGTAATTGAAACGCGTGTGAAAAATATCCTATTTTCCCGGCCAAATCGGTCGCAGCGGCCCGGTAGCCGCTTAGCAACAAGCCGGCATGGAACCGCGTGAGCGTCGAATCGTCTTCACGGGCAGGGAGCAATCGCCAAGATGAGCAAATGCTAGTTGCTAAAAGCGCGGTTATCAAGCGATGATTAACGGCTGCAAATGTGAAAAGTACCGCGTGGGGTATATCGTTTCGATGCTTTAGAATCGCCAGACGAGCGAGGAGGAAACCCGATGTTTGCCAGAGACAAGTCCCGAGACCTATATAAATCGCCGGCATTGGCGGCGCTATTAGCTCTCAGCCTGGGTCAGATGCCGGCCGCCCGCGCAGGTAGCATCACCGACATGGTGAAAGGGGCCTTCGTCAGCACGGGTGAAGCAATCAAAAACACGGCAAAGGCCGGAGGCGAAGTCCTGCGCGGCACGGCCAGAGTAGGCGGCGAAGCAATCGCCGGCACCGCGCACATGGGTGAAGCGGCAGCGGTCGCTACGGGCAAAGCAATAGGCACCACCACTGGTGCGGTGGCCGGTGTCACCGGCGATATCATCACCGGCTCGGCCAAAGCAGTGGGCACGACTTCGGAAGCGGCCGTCGGTGCTACCGAAGACATGCTCGGCATGCATAAGAAAAACGATCCGTCCCGAGCGGTAAAGACCTCAAGCACCTCGCAACCAGGCACCTCCGCCGCGCCCACCGCCGTACAAGCAATCCCGCAAAGAGTCCCTCAGGCCGCTCCGCAAGCATCTACACAGACAACAGTCCTGGCGCCGCTGCCTAGCGGCAATACCACCGCCGTCCACTCCGAAGTGGCCATCCCACGCAGTGTGCCACAGGTGCCATCGGCTTTCGCCAGGACGAACCCACCGATGCCCAGTGCCGTAACCTCTACCACCGCAGCAACTACCGCCGCCACATCGACTGCCGCTGCAACAAGCGCCGCTCCGGTCAAACAGACGGCCACCCGACCGGCGACAAAACAGGCGATAGCCCGTCCGGCTCGGCCAGCTGCCATCCAGCAACCACTGGCCAACACCGCCCCCAACCAGCCCGCGGATACAGCGCCCCTGGCCAATATCTCCGATCAGGCGATCCTGGATAAGGTGCTATCGGATAAACCCGCCGGCAAGGTCTCCCGCCGCAACCGCGAAGCCTTGCAAAACAAGCCAGAAATGACCGATGCCCAGGAATTGCAATCACTGGCCCCGGCCCAGATTTCCAACGACATCACCGAAGGCACGCGCATCGCAGCGCCGGTAGAAGACTCCTACGTCAGCCCGAGCTGGAATCAGCAACAGCCGATTGCCACCTCTGCGGCCTTTGCCGCGCAGTACACCCTGCACACAACACCTCTAAAAGCGACCCCGGCTCCGCCAACAGCTCCGGGAGCAGCTCAGGCCCAGCCGACAGCGCCGGTCAACGCCGGAGCACCGCTACCCAACGGTTTGCGCTGAAAAGCGGCTAAAACAAAGAGGTCTTGGCCGCCGGTCCGTCGCTCGGCACCTTGACCGGTGCCAGACCGAAGGCGAATGAGCCGGCGTCCAGATATTTGGGCGGCAGCACAAAACTTCCCTTGCGATTGATGTAGCCCCATTTGCCGCCGTCCATAGCGGCAGCGCGCTTATCGCTGAAGTTGCGTGCGGCCTTGAAAGGCACCGGGATACCGAGCTTGCCCTGCTTATCGATAAAGGCATACTGAGCCCCAAATTTCACGCAGACGAAATCATTGTCGTGGAAGACCTCTTCGCTTGCCGGCACAGTCTTGGCATCGAAGACGACCTTATCATCATCTTTGATCTGATAGGTGTCGGTACCGGCTTCAGCGGCACGCAGAGTCGGCAGGGGCGGCAGCTCGGCAGTGTCCTCAGGCTTGACCGGATCGCTCGACTCGCCAGGCGGCTTGGCCTTGAGCCGCAAGAGACGCTTGCCGTCTCTGACGATGGCACCGTTTTCACCAAATTCCGACGCCTCGTCAAACTGAGGCTGGATGATGAAATTGCCAGTCTTGTTTATATAGCCCCATTTACCGGTCGGAGCCGATGGAGCCGGTTTCGAGCAGCCACCGAGGGCGGCCACAAGAACCAGGGAAGAGAGCAGCAATGTAATTTTGGTTTTCATAGATTCTGTTTCTGGTGGGACTTTTGAACTGATGAGCTAATACTGTGGCTTTTCGGTCGTGTCTGGTCGACTTGCATCATGCACGTCTTGCAAGTTGGTGTCCTGGATATAACGGTCGGCGTTTTTATCGAGCGGCGAGAATTGGATATTTTTCGGCAAGAGCGGATTGGCGAACTGGGCGCGCTGGATATCTTGATGGGCAAGCACCGCCTTGCCCTCCTTGTTTTCCATAAAAGCGCGCATCAAATAAAAATTGCCCTGGTTTGGATCGAAGGAAATGGCATGGTTTATATCGGTCAAGGCGGCACCATCATTGCCGAGCTGCTGATAAGCCTTGGCCCTGTGATAGTAGAGGACGGCATTGTTATCGTCGGCGACTATGGCATCAGTGTAATCCTGCACCGCCTGCTTGGCGTTTTGCAGTTTGAAATATTCTTGACCGCGAA
>JAGXAB010000191.1 GCA_018971775.1 Cyanobacteria bacterium REEB67
GACATCGTGGGCAAATTCAATCGTCACCTCGGCTGTTCTTTTTGCTTGCATCGCTGTGATTCGCAGATTCTCGAAACGGCCATACCCGTCGCAGACGATACGATTTTCCGCCAGGTCTACAATCGCTACATTCTTTCCACCCTGAAAGATCTGACACAGCTGGTGCATTTCCGCGCTCAGATCATTCATGAAATCCAACGTGTTATCGGTGGTAAAGCTCGTACCGGCAACATCACGGGTATCACCTGGTGTGCCCTGACGCAGGCAACTGAACGCTACTTCGAGCGCAAAGGCGAGGAAAATTACTGGTATTACGATCAGGTGCGCGAACAGCATCTGCGCTGGCTCAACTTGCTCAGACCAGCCTTTCAACCCACCGAAGTAAACCGTCGCTTAGATATCTCGGTATTGCGTCAATGGCGTGATGATTTCCTCGAACTACACAAACGCGACCAGGGTCCGCTGCCAACCTGCGCTCCATGTACTTCCAAGTGCCTCTATCGCTTCGAAGTATCGGAAGTGGTACGCGACCCAAAAATCAAGTTTGACTTCAACTCCTCAATCAACCGCAAAGATACCCCAGCCTCGGATTCTGCCGCCTGGTTTTGCCGTCTGCTCACAGAGCGACTGATCGGCATGCCTGACGTCGATCTGGCATACTGCCTGGCCGCTCACCTGATCAAAGATCAGCAGCTATCGAACGATGCTCAACTCGTTTTGCTGCATAAAGTGCGCAACGCTCTGGAAAATTTCCAGAACGAAGGCCAAGACCAGGGCAACGACGCTCCCGCCTCGGGCTAGTCAAGTATGTCTTCAGAGCAGCACGAAAACGAAGAGAAAAAAGATCAAGATCCCGGGCCGACTCCAGGTCAAAGTCACCGCGCCCTTGCAGATGAACTCGGCATCGAAGACATCTACGATCCGATGTTTGGCAAAGACGGCAAGGTTTTTTGCACAGCCGGTCGTGACGCACCGATAGCCGAATTCACCGACGATTTTTTGATTCTCCATCCTCCCCAGATCCCTCTCGACGAGAGTTCAGCAGGCGAAAATTTTTCCAATCAATGCGATGCCAGAGGCATTCTGCTAGACGAGCTCGGTCAACCAAAAAAAATTCCTGCCGCTACCTATAAGGGATGTCCGATTTTTTTCCTCGGTGAACAAAAGCCTGGCACTTACAAACACTTCGCTACCGTAATCGCGCACGACGGCAGCATGCATGCGCTCTACTTCGAGCAGGGTCATAGATTAACGACTCAAGATATTTATGAGCTACGCAATCGCTCCAACGACGGCGAACTCTCAAGCTTTGAAGAGATTGTCTGCGAGATCGACTAAGCCGAGAGCTTACGGCCGGACAAGTAGCGATTGCAGTAATCGAGCCAGTTTTTGCTCAATTCGTTTTCCACCATTTCGCCGACAGTACCGGCGGGCAAGTCAATTTTGATCGTCTTCTTGCGTCCATCTTTGGAGTATTCATGACGAACGGAAGCATCCTGACCAACTTCGTAAGACAAAACAGGCATCCACTCTTCACCGGTCAGAACTTCGAGTTGCTGATAGAAAGAGATTTTGCCGTTTATTTCTTTTTCGACTTTGATTAAGCGGCAAGTCTCGTTTAGCGGTTTGACCGACCGATCCGGATCATCGCTGGCATTATTCAGGAAGCCGGTGATGACACTGCGACTAGGGCCAGCATTGGACGCTTTAGCAGGCGAAAGCGACGGCTTCAAGCCACTCGAAGAGAGGCTCAACCCGGTGGCGGTCGAAAAATCGACCAAGGTGGTCACGTCCTGAGTGCTTACAACCTTCGTCTTTTCGTGTTCAGGGAGACTGAGGGTCGTCGGTGCGTCAGAAAGAGTGAAGGTTGTCGGAGCATCGGAAAGCGTCAATGTAGTCGGGGCATCCGACAGAGCGAAAGTAGTAGGAGCATCGGAGACGACAAAAGTAGTCGGAGCATCTTCAGGCAGAGCAAAGGTAGTGGCCTGATCGGTGACGGTCTGCTCCTGCGGTACTTCAAATACAAATCCACAGGCAGGGCAGAGATTGGAATTGGAAGAGAGCAGACGTTTACATCCCAGGCAAAGCTTAGTGGCGACATTAGCCATTTCGGCGTATTTGCCCGTGGTTACCTGACTGGGTTCAGCACTGCGCTTGGTACCATTTTCGGCACGATAAAGCTCGATCTCCTCGGCTGTCGGCAATACGATCGATGTGCCGCGAATGAGAATGGCGAGCGGTGCTCCTTTAGAGTCAGTATCGACAGGCAAACCATTTTTGGATGCGAGCAATTTCCACAAAGACACGTCCCGCATTTCGGGATGCTTCATGGCGACCGAACGCAGAGTGTCTCCAAGGCGAACCGCATAACTACGTTCGTCCGAAGCTTGTTTGATTTTGCCGAGAATTTTTTCGATGTTGGCCAGACGTTCGTCACCAGGCGACTTCTGCTGACCGACCAGCCCCTGAGATGTAGCTTGCGCTTCTTTGCTGCGCGCAACATGATTTTTCTTTTGCAGCCACTCTTTTACTTGTCTCTGGTTGGGCAGCGTGAGCGTGACGCCCGGCCTGGCGATATAAACAGGTTGGCCATTCACCCATTTGATGTCGACCTTGCCCGGGTTGAGCTCATAAATCAATTGCGAAATGGACGGATTGATAAACTTCTTACGGGCGATGTTCGTCAAATCTTCAGGAGTTTTGACAACATACTTTTCCTGCTTAAGTTCTTTGCGGACGATATCTTGCATCGCTTCACGTTCGGCCCGAGCGCGGTCAACGCGAGCACGAGAAATCGCCTCAGATTCTTTGCGCAAGGCCAGTACAGTCATCATTTCGTCGGCAAGACGCTTCTCGCGCTCGTCACGATGCTGCTTCTCGATGCGAGCATGCTCTTCGTCAAGGAGCTTTTGATTTTGCTGTTTAAACTCGTTGAGTGCTTCCTCTTTTCTGGTTACTTCTTTCTGTGCTTCCTGGCGCTCAGCTTGATTTTCTCCAGTAGTTCTAATGATTTGAGCTTGCTCTTCAATATGACGGACGATGCTTTCACTATTGGCCATCATGCCCGTAGTGACATCGAATGATTGATTGAGAGCGTTCTGCCAATTCGGAGCCGAGGCACCATTGTCGCTGGCCTGCCATTGACCATTGCCCTGAGCAAAGGCATTTGCAGAATCATTGCCGTTCCAGCTACCATCGATCGAACTGCCACTATGACCGGCTTTGGGAGCACTCGTATTGTTATTAACGTAGTCGGAGATCAAACCAGTGTCGACGACACTAATCGGATCCGGGCGAGAAACATTGCCGGCAGAAGCGGGATCAAAATTTGACCACTGCACGCCGAAGCTGACGTTGTTATTGTTGGTATTTATGTTGTCCAGAGCGTGGGAATTGTGGCCTTGATTGTGCGTCTTGTCGTGAGCATTTGCCGAGGCTGCGACACCAAGACCGCCGGCACCGAGATTAGCGGTAGCCTGATCGAGCCAGCCGGAGTTTTTGCCGTGAACGCTGTGTGCGCCGCCTGCGCCTTGAGCTTTCGTATCATCATGCCTATTAGAGGCAATTTGCACTCCAGGCACATCAGAAGAGGACGTAATAATTAAGCCACCGTTGGGGCTGGAATTTGCGACAACGAATGCCGGTGTCGGATGCGTATGAGCGACATCGTTCGCGGTAGGGTTCGCAATTTGACTGGAGTTAAATTGAGCAGCTTGACCTGCGGCTGTCGCGCCGATATAAGAGCCGGGAGGACCGAAAGCACCACCTGCTGCGACACCACTGCCAGGACCAGGCGCATTATTAGATGGGAAATTCGATATCGAAATTGGACTCGAAGACGCACCCGGCATACTGCCAAAATTTGGGACACCCGGATCAGACTTGCCGTTGCCAGACTGCGCTGGAATACCGTCTATCGGGACAGAATTAACTGGAGAATTTGTATTTGAAACGGCACCAGAGCTTGAAGCAGCTTGCGTAGGTCCAACATTTTGGCCATTGTTACTCGCAGGCCCAACCGGCGCAGGTACGCCGCCGGTCTTGCCGCCATTGTTTCCAGAGGTCGGTACAGCTACACCGCCGGTGGTGCCGCCATTGTTTCCAGAGGTCGGCGCGGGTACGCCGCCGGTGATGCCGCTATTGTCTCCGGAGATCGGCGCAGGTACGCCGCCGGTCTTGCCGCCATTATATCCGGAGGTTGGCGCAGGTAAGCCGCCGGTGGTGCCGCCATTGTTTCCAGAGGTCGGCGCGGGTACGCCGCCGGTGATGCCGCTATTGTCTCCGGAGATCGGCGCAGGTACGCCGCCGGTCTTGCCGC
>JAGXAB010000092.1 GCA_018971775.1 Cyanobacteria bacterium REEB67
TTCGATCTGATCGAGATCTTGCGATTCGACATTGTCAATGGATGACCAGAGCAAGTTTCGCAGGTCCTTAAGTGGTGCTTTGTCCGGGCTCTGCTGGTCCGAGCGATCCGAGAGCTTTGCTGCCTGCGCGATCGCCTGCGGATCAAACGCAGCCTTGAAGCCATTTTTTAGCATTTCAATCCTGGCGCGACCGGGCAAATCAACGGCGCCATTAGAGTCCATTTTATATACCGCTCCATGCTTCCTCGCTCAATGATAGCCCAAGCGTGGCCGGATTAAATGCAATAATTCCGCCTGCTTCGCAGCCGCTCGTCGAGATTAGTATTTAGATATAAATCGATTGATTGATGCTACACTTGCCAAGTTAAAGCCGAGAGGTCGAATGACGTGCACATAACCCTCAGTCGGGCGCTTGTCGCCGAATTTTTAGGCAGCGCTTTTCTACTGGTTGCCGTTTGCGGCAGCGGCATTCTCGCCCACAGTCTGGACCAGGGTAATGTCGCGCTGTCAGTCCTCTGCGTGGCCTTTGCCACCGGCTGTGCTCTGGTGGCATTGATCTCGATGTTCGGCGCACTGTCTGCGCACTTCAATCCGATCGTCACCCTGGCACTGGCGCTGCGCAAAGAATTCGCCTGGCCGAAAGTGCCTTTTTATATTGCCGTGCAGGTGCTCGGCGCTGTATGTGGTGTGATTGTCGCCAATTTGATGTTCGACCTGCCGGCCATGACCATATCTGAGACCGGTCGCAGCACTTGTGGTCTGTTGATTGGCGAGATCGTCGCCACCTTCGGCTTACTAGGCGTCATTTTTGGTTGCGGCAAGTCGCGGCCGGAAGCCATTCCTTTTGCGGTGCCTGCCTATGTTGCCGCCGCCATCTATTTCACTTCATCGACTTGTTTTGCCAATCCGGCCGTGACCATCGCTCGCATTTTCACCAATACTCTTACCGGCATCAAGCCCGTCGACGTACTGCCTTTTATCGCCGCCCAGGTGGTCGGCGCGGTCCTCGCTCTCGTCCTTTTCGGCTGGCTCTACGGCGAAAGTAGCGAGGGCGAAAAAGAGGATTTTGCCGACAATCTAAACGAAAATTTTGCTCCTGACTCGCTTGACCAGGCTCGCTCCAAGGCGCAAGCGATCGAGAGTCTGGAAGAAGTCTACGCTCACAGTCAGCCCGTTTAGAGCTTTTAGAGTTTTAAGGGATCGGCTAAGGCAAATTATTTTGCTCAGCCGGCCAGTTTGACAATCTGCTGCCAGTGCTTTTCGCCGACTGGTTGCACCGATAGTCTGCTTCCCTTTTGCAGTAGCATCATGTCGGCCAGGCTATCGATGCTCTTCAACTTTTCCAGTGAAAGCGGCGTTTTGAAAGTTTTGACGTGTTTGATGTCGACCATAAACCAGGTCGGCTTTTTCTTGTCGCTTTTAGGATCGTGATGCTCGTGTTCGGGATCGAAGGCCGTGAAGTCGGGATAGCCCTCTTTGACTATTTCGGCGATGCCGGCAATGGCCGATGGTTCAGAGTTGCTGTGATAGAAGAAAACCAGATCGCCTACTTTCATGCTGTCGCGCATGAAGTTGCGGGCTTGATAATTACGCACACCGTCCCAGTATGTCGTCTTCTTCGGTGCCTTTTCCAGATCTTCGATGGAAAAACAGGAAGGCTCAGATTTGACCAGCCAGTAATTGGGTTTCGCTGCTTTTTCTGCCATGATGCCCGGTCCTCGAAGATTTGACTGTCCGGTATTATCCACGAGGCGGAGTGCCTGTTTCCAGTGTTAAAATTAAGCTTGATCCGGAAGCCCACAGGACCTGAATAAATCGCTTGTCAATTACCGTAGATTTTTTGTTGGTTGGCAGCGCATTTCTTGCCGGCGCCATAAATTCGGTCGCCGGCGGCGGTACTTTTTTGACATTCCCGGCTCTTCTGGCCGCCGGCATTTCGCCGATTACCGCCAATGTGACCAGCTCGATTGCGGTCTTTCCCGGTAACTTCGCCGCCGCCATCGCTTATCGCAAAGACTTTAAAAATTTAAGCGAGATTGTCGTCGTGCCGGCCATCATCGCCTCCCTTGTTGGAGGCTGGTTTGGCGCCACGGTCTTGATGAATACGCCTCAAAAGACCTTCGTCGGTCTCATCCCCTGGCTGATCCTTTCTTCGACATTGCTTTTCGCCTTCGGCAAACAGGGCGGTGAATTGTTGCGCAATCACATCAAGGTCAATGCCCTCGGAACCGTCGTTTTGTTTTTATTGATTGGTTTCTATGGTGGCTATTTTGGTGCTGGTATAGGCATCTTGACTCTGGCGGTGATGGGTCTGCTCGGCATGACCGATATCAATAAAATGAATGCCGTCAAAACTATTTTGACCGGCTTCATGAATCTGGCGGCGGTGATAAATTTCCTCTGCAATACCACTGTTTACTGGCATGGCATGATGATCATGACCATATCTTGCATCGTCGGTGGTTATGCCGGCGCCGCCGTGGCGCGACAGGTGCCGCAGAAGGTGGTCAAAATGACGGTGATTTTGATCGGCGTCACTCTGACGATTTATTTTTTTGCGTTCAGGGTTTAGGCACAGGGATGCTGGCCGGCTCTTTATTGTGGTCTGCATTGTCTGCACCGCCTGTGGTGCTTGTTTCCAGGCCCAGGCTTGTCGGCAAGGCCGTCAGCGGTTTATTGGTCTGGATTTCTTCGATGCGTTTATAGAGAGCTTCAGCATCGCTTTTTCGTTTTGTTCCCAGGCATAGTTTTGCGTAGCGCTGCAGAGCCGTCAGCAGCTCGGGGCATGGTTTGAGGTCGGGATTATTGATTACTTCCTTAAAGCTGTCTTCGGCGGCCGGCAGATCGCCTTTGATTCTATACATTTCGCCCAGATCCGACAGCGACTGGGCTAATTCTCTCGAGTTTGGACCGTTGGCTTTGCGTCGTATCGAAATCGCCCACTTGAACGAGGCCTCGGAGGCGACCCAGTCCGATACATCTTTTTGAGCGTTGGCTAAAAAGTTGATGCTCTCGGATAAACGCGGACTATCCGATCCGAGCACTTGCTGTGCTTTGACGATGCGCTCTTTCATGATCTTGATCACATTGTTATCGTAGACGCGTTTGGCGGCAATCTGCCGGTCCGCCATTGAAGTCAGCGCCTGATAGCCCGGCAGGGCAAAGGTGACCGTACCGCCCTTGGGTTCGGTGGTGAACCTGGCCATGACGCTTATCATCGGCACGTCTTCGAAGGGGGCATAAGGCGAAGCTTGATCGATGCAAACCTTGCACACCGAATCATAAGCACTATCGCCGGAAGACCTCGATACTGTGGTGTTGTTTACCCGTCCGTCGGATCTCAAATCGAAGTGTACTTCGCACATTTTTGTCGGACCGATAGACATCTGGTGCCAGTAGGGGCCGACGTGGCTTTCGAGGGTGGGGATCAAGTAGGAGAAATCAGTATTTTTTTTGTTATCGTTCAGAGCTCCAACCGTATCGATGATTTTTTTCTTGACGGCGGTCTTGCCTGCCGGGGCCTTCGCCTTGCCGGCGGCGAGAGCCTGGTCGCCTCCGGGAGCGATCGATAATAGCGTCGGTGCCAAAAACAGCGAAAGTGCCGAGATTATCGACAGCGCCAGGATATTGCCGCTCCTCTGGGTGCTTTTCAAAATCTGCCCTCCGGCTCCGCTCGCCTTTACCGTATTACCTTAACCAAATCGGCGGGTGCGCCCTGCACGTCGATATCGCCTGAATCTTTGCGTCTAGTGAAAGTGAGTTTGACTTTTTTCTCGCCGCAGGTCAAATTGCTAACGTTCAGAGCGTTCACACCAGGGGGCAGGGTCGGATCACTGACTGTTACTTCCCGGGCGGAGACATTGATACCGAGAGTTGCCTTGAGCATCTCGAAGATGCTCCCGGCGGCCCAGGCTTGGGGGGCGCAAGAGACCGGATACGGTACCGGCGTGTCAAATTCACCGCGTGAAAAGCCGCAAAAGAGTTCCGGTAATCTGAAATCGGACGTGGAGGTGCCGGCATCGATCAATCCGGCCATGACGGTATTTGCTTCGCTGGGATGACCGGTGTAAGCCAGACCTTCAATAATAATGGCATTGTCGTGGGGCCAGACCGTGCCGTCATGGTAGCTCATCGGATTGTATTTCACTTCTTGAGCGGATAGCGTCCGTATGCCCCAGCCGCTGTACATATCGTTTTGCATCAATCTTTTTGCCACCGCATCTTGTCTGGTTTTGTCCAGTATATCGGTGAAGAGCAACTGGCCCGGATTGGATGAAATCACACTGCAGGGTTTTGCCTCGCCGTCGAGAGCGAGGGCGACAAATGCTTGGTCGTTCAGCCAAAAATATTTTTCGAAATTGTCCTTGAGAAGAGCCGCTTTCTTTGTCAGTTTTGCCGCCATATCTTCGTGGCCAAGCTTGCTGGCCAGGCGAGCGGTATCGGCATAGGTCTTGTACAAGTAGCCCTGTACTTCGCAAGCGGCGATTGGCTGTTTGGCCAGATTGCCGTCTTTGTACATGATCGAGTCGCCGGAATCTTTCCAGCATTGATTGCTTAGAAATGACTTGCCGCTGCCACCGTAAAACAGAAATCCACCCGGCGTCGATGCGGTCGATCTTTCCAGATAGGCGAGCGCGCTCTCGACATTGGGCCAGAGTTGGCGGGCGAGAGCGATATCGCCTGTGGTATCAACATAGCGGTTCAGTAAAATCAACCAGAGCGGGGTGGCGTCGATACTGCCATAAAAAGGAATGAAAGGTATTTCGCGGGCGCGGGCCATTTCGCCGAGACGCAGTTCGTGCAGAATGCGACCCGGTTGCTCTTCGGTAAACTTGTCGTATTTTGTGCCCTGATAGTTAGCCAGGACTTGCAGGATCTGCTTGCTCAAGCCAGGGGCGAAGGTAAGCATTTGCAAACCGGTCACCGCTTGATCGCGCCCAAAGGCCACGGCATACCAGGGGAGACCGGCGGCCAGGCATGGTCCTTTGGGCGTCGATTGTCGCAAGAGAAATATATCGCGGCCGGCCTGTTCGATCATTTTATTGAGCGGTGTATTGTCGGTTTTGATGTTTGCCACCGAGTCTTGCCAGTCCTGCAAATAAAGCTCCGCCGCTTTTTTACTCTGGTCAAAGGTCTGGCCGGCCTCATTTTTCAAAGAGTCTTGCCCGGCATCGGAGACAGCACCGGAGGCGTCTTTTGAAGCCCTGGCGGCGAGATGTGCTGCTGTGGCGGTAGTGTTGCGCACAGCGAGCTCGATCACTTGCTTGCCTCTGGCCGGCAGATTGATGTCGAAGTCGATCATTTTTTCGGTGCGGGCACGGTCCGCTTCGCTGATTTTTTCGCTTGTAATTTTTTCTGTTTTACGGGCCGCATTTTGCGGGAAAAAGATCGTACTGGTGACGACGGATTTATCGACACCGGTGTAGGTGGTGGTGTATTTACCCGCCGCCTTGGCCAGGATGGCGACACCGCGTCTGGTGCGCTTCTGACCGCGTACTTCAAACATATCGTTGAAGTCGGCGCCGAAGCAGAGGCTCATTTTAAATTTTAGCGGCTTGTCGATATAGCTCTGCAAGGTCAATCGCTCGCTCAAGCCATTGTTGAGAACCAGCTCACGCTTGATAAGCATGCTCTGGGCCGGTAATGCGGCGGTGGGCGGATTGCCGTACAGGAAGGTACCGGTGAAGCCGTCGCGGGTAAAAGCAGTCAATGGGTGCAGGTGATGGCCGTCCAGCAAAAATTCCCATTCACTGATGAAGCGCGTATCGTCCTGGTAAAGACCGTAGGGCGAGCCCGGAGCGGCCGGGACCATTCCCTCGGGATCGAGCACCATGAAGTGGTCGCCGCCCTTGAGTACCAGCCTCGGACTATCCAGTCCAAGAGCCGCGCTTTCCGCCGATGCGGCCGCGGATCTGGTCAGAGGGGCGAAGGGAGTGAGAGCGGCATTGGAGAGCAAGAGAGAAGCGGCAAGCAGGCCAAAAAATCTTTTTTTCTTGCCGGGCTTACTTGTGATTGTGGGCATGAAGCGCCTTTCGCCGGTTGTAAGTATTTGTCCGGGGCTGGTCCCGATCAGTTACAAAATCTAGCATTTTTGGCCGCATGGTGGTGAAACTTTTTTGCTCGCCTTACGTATTGTCTTTTAGCAGGCCCCGGAAGCGGAGCCTGAATGACAGTCCACGATCATCCGGAGTGGCCAATTATGAAAAGTATCGAAGCCCTGACCAAGTATATGAGCGGTAAGTCCACGGCGGTCAGCGGCGCCAATAAAGGCGGCGTCGTCCTGGCATTGACCTTGAGCTGCTTTGCTCTTGGAAGTTATTTCCTTGTACCGGTAGCACTGGCCGGCAAAAACGAGGGCGATCAGTTGATCGACGCCGATTTCGAGGAGGCCATGCTCACTCATTTCGAAAAGCGCTTTTTCCGCACGATCGATGCCGGCGATGAAGAAAAAGCGACTCTCAGTGCCATTTTTCTCAAGCAGATGCAAAGCACTCGCGCCAATCGGGAGACTTTACGTGACAAAATGCTCGAGCTATCGGATCTGATCGCCTCTGCCGATTCAAGCGATGAGCAAATCAGATCCAAGCTTGGCGAAGTGAAGGCGGCGCGCGAAAAGATTATGGACGCACGCTTAGACTGCGCGCTCCAAGTGCGTCAAATTTTGACCCCCGAACAGCGCAAAATTGTAGGCGATCGCATCTCCGTTATCGTCAGCGGTCCCGGCCCACTTCGCAAGAGGCTCGGCGCTGTGGTCGACTGAGGATAGAGCGCCGGCTGTCTGGCTGTCTGCCTGTCTAGGCAGCGTCTTAATTAGGCGCTGGAGATGATATGCTAAATCCCATGAATACCGAATCAAGAGCGCACTATCAGGGCGGCTATTACATACTGAGAAGTCTCTACAGTTTTGTCCCGGACACGGCTGTAAATTATGAGCTGATCAAGCAATTGAAGATCGGTCTTGAAGAAAGGCTGGTCGGTATGTATTTGAACGGTGCCGATAACTTTATCGTCTTTACCTCCAAGGCTCTCTATTGGGTGCGCAAGGATCGTGAGAGTGTCTGCTTCTACAGTGAAGTCAAAGAGCTTAAATTGCCTGCTCAAGAACAGGTCGATGACGAGCGTGAGATTGAAATAGCTCTAAAAGACGGCGACTTTTTATTCCTGCCTGTGATTAACGATACCGAAGGTTTGCTCGACATTTATCTGGTGGCGAATTTTTTGCAGGCAGCGGTGAGCGGCCACGAAAACTTGCAGGAACTCGGAGACCTGATTGCTAAATTGAAGTCGGAAGTGGAGCGTTACAAGATTCAACCTCTGGCCTGGAAGCAACCCATGCCTGTGGAATACATTCAAACAATCATTCTTTATCTGGAAGATTGTTTGAGCGCCTGTCTGCAAGAAGCCGCGTCCGGTTCAAGCGCTGCCTACGACGTCCAGCGTCTGCTTCAACCGCAGACCTGGCGGCTGATGGCCGAGGTCATACTTGCTCCCAAGAGTTTTGGTCATGGCATTCAACCTCCCGAGCCCCTGGTTTGAGTCCCTTGCTCAAAAAGTAAAATAAAAGAAGGCTCTGGACAGCCTGCTTGTCAAGCGTCACCTTGTCTTCACATTGGCTCGGCTAATATCCATCTGCTTATAGGACAGCTGTTCGTAGCGAGTCTGCCTGGCTAATCTGGAGGAATTCGATTTGCGTTTGTCGACAAAGTTGTTGGCTGGTCTCAGCTTGATCGTCTGTTTGCAGCATTTACCCGGTGTTGGTATTAGTATTGCTTTTGCCCAGACATCCGCGTCGATTGCCGGCGCATCTGAAAATGGTGCCGCTGTTAATACACCCGCGAGCACCAAGGTCATGGCCGGCTCGCCCGCTGCTGCAGCCGCCGCCGCCAGAGGCGCTAAAGCGAAGCACAAAAAGCCAAAAGGCGACGATTTCGACGGTGATCGTTCGCTTAATATGTTTCAGCTGGAGCCGACCGTCATAAATGAACGCTATTACACGAGCGGTCAGGCCGAGCATCACCAGAAGATTTCGCCGACACTGCCCTACGGCGCTCCCATCCCGGATAATGAAGGACCATATGCGGCGCCCGCTCAGCAAACCGCTCCAGTGAGCGGCGGCAAGCCGCAGACCACCGGTTCTGCCGATCTGAAAAACGATAAGCTCGACAGTCAGGTCCTGGACCGTTTGTCTTCTCTGGAATCCATAAAAAATGATTCGCCCGCCCTCAAATTGAAGTTGAGGGTGAGCACCATCGACGGTGATCTGGTCGCCCATCTAAAGGCGCTCAAGGTCGACGTTATTTCGTCTGCCCCCGCCAGTGGTGACATGGTCGTCTATGCACCGGCTCGTAATGTCAGCGATCTGGGCAATCTAAAGGAAGTTTTGATGGTCGTGCTGGCTCAATAAATAGGCCTTAAGCCATAAATCACTGACGTCAATAATTACAATGAGAAACGCCGCACCTATTCTCTGGGTGTGGCGTTTACTTTCAGTCGATAAATCTGATAGCTATTAGTGCGCCTGTCAGTGCCTTTGTTGAAGGTGGCGCGCTTATTGAACTGGCTGCTGGTCACGTACAGATAGCCGTCATGACCTATCCACAAGCTGTCCGGCCAGACCAGGCGCGTATCGTGCACGACCTTATCGATGGTGCCGTTCGGTTTGCGCTTCCACACCGACGAATTTTCAAAATCGGTGAAATAGACATTGCCTTCTTTGTCGCATTCCAGACCATCTGAGGCACCACTTTTAGGGCCAAGATCCTGCACTGTTTGCTCGACGGCCATTTCACTTTTACCGGCGTCGCAGAGCGTTCTGGCATCGACACTGTATAACTGGCGGCTTGCTTGCGGACAGTAATAGAGGAGGGAGCCGTCGGGTTTAACGGCCATACCGGCAACGCCCACTTTGTAGTCGTCTTTTTTGCCGTCTTCGAGGGTGCGCATCATCGGCCTACCGTGAATGAAGGGCAAAAATTCCTTTTCGGCCTGCACCGAAGCGTGACCACTTAAGCGGCGCATGCAATGTCCACTGCCGATGTCGACGACGATGATGCCGCTCTTGCCCTCGGGCGCACAATCGGAGACGTATATGACACCTTCTTTGCCTTTGCTGCTGTCGAAGCGCAAATCCTGAAGGATGGATTGTTGGGTCACCACCGCTGATGTCAGGGGTATGGTTTGAAAAACCTGGTTGGTCGTCAGGTCTATACCGACCAGTTTCGTGCCGCCGGCGATTAATTCGCGACCGAGGCGCGCGCTGTCGATAAGCCACAGTCTGTCTTTGCCGTCGACGATGGCGCTGGTTACCGAAATCAGATGCTCCGCTGGCTTCTGTCCTTCATATTTGTTGTAATCGACCGATGGATAGGGTACTGGCTTGTCGTTTTTGAGCTCGGCCAGAGTGTAGCTCGATGAGCCGTCCATGCGTGGAAAAGTAATAAAAACGCGGCCCTGGTGTGAGAGAGTGACACCTCGTAACATCGGACCGGGCAGATCGGCAAAGAGCTCGAGCTGACAGTCTTTTTCATGCAAGACGACGTCGTCGGCGGCTGATGCCGCCAGTGGTGTCTTTGCTAGAAAGGGGCCGATTGCGCTGATACTCAAAGCGATAATCACAGTTGAAAGTTGCGCGTATATTTTCATCGATGCCGTTCTCTTGTTGCACGCCCGCTTGATCATTCTTTCACTTTCAGAATATAACAGTTATTTGACTGCGGCGCGGCGCCACTCGCGGGGCGGCCGGCATTTTTATCCCTCTTGAGAAGTCTGCCTCTTGGCGAGGACAAGCAATCGGGTCAGAGCACGGTCGAAGGCTGCTGCAAAAGCTCGTTTTTCCTTCTCTCCAAATTGTTTGGGGCCGCCGGTGACCTCGCCGCTGTCGCGCAAATCCTGCATCAGGTCTCGCACCGAAAGACGCTCGCCGATATTGTTTTGATCGAAGGTCACGCCGCGTGGGCTTATTGTCGCTACCCCCTTGGAGACCAGTTGATGGGCCAGGGGAATATCTTGAGTGATGGCCAGGTCGCCCGGCCGAGCTTTTTCGACGATGAAGCGGTCGGCGGCATCGGGGGAGGCGTCGACCAGATCGAAGCCGACCAGCGGGGACGGCGGCAATGTGAGCTGTTTATTAGCTACGAAGCCCACCTCGACTTTACGTTTTATCGCCGCTACGATCACGATATCTCGGACCACGCCGGGGCAGGCGTCTGCGTCTACCCATATTTTCATGGCTAATCTCGTTTTAGTCGGTTTGAGTCTGTTTGCACTCTGACTGTATTCAGAAGTCTGTCTGTATTGTATTTTTATACACTGCCCGTCTCCGACAAGTCATCTCGCCTCTGCCTTTGCATGGGGCCTCCTTAATATTTCTCGAGAATTCAAGCGTAATTAAAAAGAGTAATAAACAAATGCAGCGAAGTGAATTGATAGCGAAGGTAGCTCAGCGCAAAAACCCCTGGGATATGGTCATTGTCGGCGGTGGTGCTACCGGTGTTGGCGTTGCGCTAGACGCCGCCTCGCGCGGCTATGAGGTTTTGCTCGTCGAGCAGAGCGATTTTGGCAAGGGCACCTCCAGTCGCAGCACCAAGCTTGTCCACGGCGGAGTGCGTTACCTCGAGCAGGGCAATGTATCGCTCGTGATGGAAGCGCTCAAAGAGCGCGGACTGCTCCGCCAGAACGCACCGCATCTAGTGCACGACCTGCCCTTCATCGTACCAAATTACGACTGGTGGGAAGCGCCCTTCTATGGGATGGGTCTGAAAGTCTATGACCTGCTCGCCGGCAAATATGGCTTCGGGGCCTCGCGTATTCTTTCTCGCCAGGAAATACTCGAACGCATCCCGACAATCAAAACCGAGGGCCTGAAGGGCGGCGTCATCTACTATGACGGTCAATTTGATGACAGCAGGCTTTTGATCAACATGGTCACAACAGCCATCGAGCAGGGCGCTACCGTCCTCAATTATGCCGCCGTCACAGACGTGATCAAAGACAAAGATGGCTTCCTGGCCGGTGTCCATATTCTCGACCATGAAAGTGGAGATGATTTTGAGGTGGCGGCGCGGGTAATCGTCAACGCTACCGGCGCTTTTACCGACCGGGTGAGACGGCTGGCTGATCCTGCCGTACAGCCGATGATAGCTCCTTCCCAGGGCATACATCTCGTCTTCGACCGCGCCCTCATGCCCGGCGACAGCGCCATCATGGTGCCGCACACGAGTGATGGCCGGGTGATGTTTGCCATACCCTGGCATGATCACCTGCTCGTCGGTACTACCGATACACCGATTGCCGAGCCTACTCTCGAGCCCAAACCCTTCGATCACGAGATCGAGTTTATCCTCGAAACCGCCGGTCGTTATCTGAGCCGGCAGCCCGAGCGCACAGACATCCTCAGTATTTTCGTCGGCATCAGGCCCCTGGTCAAGGCCGGTGGTGCCGGCTCGACGTCGCAATTGTCGCGCGACCATACCATTCATATCGACAATTCCGGCTTGCTCACTATTTGTGGTGGCAAGTGGACGACCTATCGCAAGATGGCTGAAGACTGCGTCGATCACGCCATCACTCTGGGCAAGCTCGATGATATGTCCTGCGTCACTAAAAAACTGCATATTCACGGCTGGTGCGAAAATGCCGAACAATACGGCGCTCTCTCTTTTTACGGTAGCGACGCTCCGCAGATCCAGGCCCTGCTAAGTGCAAACTCCGCCCTTGCGGCGAAGCTGCATCCGGCTCTGCCCTACTGCGAAGCCGAGGTCGTCTGGGCGGTGCGCAGTGAAATGGCTCGCAGTGTCGAAGATGTTCTGGCTCGTCGCCTGCGCGCTCTTTTCCTCAACGCCGGAGCGGCTATCCATGCGGCTCCTCGTGTAGCCGCCATCATGGCCGAAGAACTCGGTCGCGGTCCGGAATGGGTGAAGTCGCAAATTGTCGATTTTAGCGTCATGGCTCAATCTTATTGCGTCAATCCCGGAGGCAGTCAGTAGTGAGTCATTTAAGTCGCGACATTATTTCGGATCGCAAAAACTACAAGCACTGGACAACCGTCACCCTGCGCTACGGCGACACCGATAAACTCGGCCACGTCAATAATGCCGTCTTTGCCACCATGTGCGAAGCCGGTCGCGCCGAGCTGCTCTTCAACCGCGAGGGTTCCATAGGTGGTCCGGGCGTCACCATGGTGATTGCCAATCTCAATCTCGATTTTCTCGCCGAGATGCACTTCCCCGGTAGTGTGCAAATAGGCACTGCCCTCGACTCATTTGGTAAGAGTTCGCTTCGTCTTTATCAAGCCATATATAAAGATGATGTTTGCTGCGGCATTTCGCATTCGACGATGGTTCTCATCGACGAGACGACGCGTAAGGCCTTACCCTTCCCTGAACCTTTGCGCAAGCGCATCGAAGCCGAAGCGCCTTTACTTCATGTCCGTGCCTAGAACTTTGTGAAAGACTGTCCGGTTCACTTCGAAGGCGGCGGGGCCGACGCGCACGTCGCCGCTGAATGGCTCGTTAAACGAGATCAACAAAAATAGATTCATGAAGAGCACATAGGTGAGAAGTGCCGTCATCGCCAGTTGCATCTTGAGATTGTTCAAGCTAAAAAAGAAGCTGAACACAAGCGTCACTAAAGCGCCGATAAAAATCACCAGCCAGAGGACGTCGGGCATGCGTGTTTGCATCTGAGCGACGCGCGATCTCCTTGCTTCGCCGAAGGTCGTCATTGAACCGACCAGTACCTGATGAATATTGCTCTGACCCTGCGTCTTTGGTTCATACTCGGTGACGCCTTTCCAGATATCGGTGTAGACTTCCCAGGCTTTATCGCTCGACTTTTCGCTTTCCATCATCGTCCATTCGTGGTCGATCACCTCATCGACGTAGGCCGAGCAATTTTGCATGAGCGGCAAGCCTGCCGGTCGCGGCAGACCACGGGCCAGGCGGAAGACATCGCCGACTGCGCCGGCTTCGACCTGAACATTGTTGCGCGCTTCCTCGAAGCGAGTCATGGCGCTTGCCACCATGAAGCCGAGTAAAATGGCAAAAAGCATGCCGACAGTGTTCATCATCGGATCGGTGACGGCGTGATTTTCTTTTAGCTCATCGTTATTGGCCAATTTGCGTACGAGTAAAACGCCGCCCATGGCAGCGAATACCGCCACCAGTGAAATAATATTCCAGTGGAGAAATGACATTTTGTACTCTTTATTTGTGAGGGTGATTTAGCTCTTGGGCAAGTGCGTCACTGAAGAGCTTCTTATTGGCTTCGAAGGGGATGGGACTGACATAAACCTGGCCGTCGAAGGGACTGTCGAAGGCCTTGAGCAAATAAATATTGAGGCTGAGGATGATAGTGACCGCCGCTGTCATGCCGACTTGCAGAGCGACATTTTCCACTCCGAAAAAGAAGGTGAAAATAATGATGGCAGCCGCACCGATAAAAACCACTGTCCACAACACAGGCGGTAGCGCATAATGCAGTTGCGCGCTGCGGGCGCGTCGGCATTCGCCAAATTTTGTCATCGCCTCGACCAGACCCTGATGCAGATTGCTCTGCCCTTGCGTCTGGGGATCGTAGGAGATGCACTGATCCCACATTTTGCTGTAAATATCCCAGCATTTGTCTGACATTTTGCTTTCGCGCATGGCAGCAAATTCTTCGGGACTTACGGCGTCTAGATAGGCGACGCAATTTTTCATAATATCGGTATTGCAGGGAGAAGGCAGGCCCCGCGCCAATCGGAAAACATCGCCGACAGCGCCCGCTTCTTCCTGGACATTTTGTCTGGCATTTTCAAAGCGACCCATGGCGTTAGCCACCATAAAGCCGAGCAGGATAGCAAAAAGTGTACCGACGCAGGCCATCATCGGATCGGTCGCTTCGTGATGATCTTTGAGGGTTTGCGTCTTGATAAATTTGCGGATGAGCAGTATGCCGCCGCAGGAGGCACCCACCGCCAGACCTGTTATTGCCGCCCATTCGCCTAGTGCCATCTTATCGATCTCCCTTTCTCTCTTTTGTTCTTTTTTTGAGGCGGCAGACCGCACCTGGTACACTTATCACCAGTTTAGCCCGTTGATTGCAGGCCTTCGGCGACTCCGTTGATGGTCATCAAAACCGTCTCGAGCAGCGCGTCTCCCTGCTCCGATTGCACGGCAGGTTCGTGATTTTCCTGACGCTCGCGCAGGCGCTTGATCAAATCGACCTGCAGATAGCTGAGTGGGTCGACGTAGGGATTGCGCAAATTTATCGAATGTTTTAGATAAGGCACGCCATCGAGGAGGCCGTCTTTTTCGGTTATGGCGAGCACGGCCCGGCGGGTGAGATCGTATTCGGCTTTGATGCGATTAAAAAATTTATCGCGCAGGTCGGAGTCGACCAGATTGTCGGCGTAATACGAAGCGATTTGCATATCGGCGACGGCCAGGGACGTTTCCAGTTTGTGCACGAGGCCGCGGAAGAAGGGCCAGGTTTTGTACATTTGTCTGGTCAATTCGACGATTTTCTTCGGCGTTGCCGGGTCCTGTTCATCGTTAAGCTCGCCGGCTATTTGCTGCATGGCCGAGCCAAAACCGTACCAGGCCGGCAGCATGTACCGGCTCTGGGTCCAGGAGAAAACCCAGGGGATAGCGCGCAGGTCGTCTATCGATCCACTGCCGGCGGTGCGTCTGGTCGGCCGCGATCCCATGCGCAATTTAGATATTTCTTGAATCGGCGTGGCCTGATTGAAAAACTCGGGGAAGCGCGCTTCATCATAGATAAGCGCCCGGTAAGCCTTGAAGGAAGTCTCGGAAAGATCTTCCATAAACTGCCACCACTGCGCTTTTTCCTGGCCGTAATTTTTATCTTCGCAGGCAATGGTAGCCTGGGTAACGGCTGCCGCCAATCTGTCGAAATTGCGCACGGCAATGTCGTGCAGGGCATATTTTGACGATATGACCTCGCCCTGTTCGGTGAGCTTGATCCGTCCCGCCACCGTGCCTGGTGGCTGAGCGAGGATAGCGCGATGGGTCGGTCCGCCGCCGCGGCCAATAGTGCCGCCCCGGCCGTGGAAGAGTCTTAGCTCGATGCCGTTTTTGGCGGCCATTTCGACCAGTTGTTTCTGGGCCTTGTAAAGCTCCCAGTTGGCCGAGACTATGCCACCGTTCTTGCCGCTATCCGAATAACCAATCATGATTTCCTGGAGATTGTTCGATTTTTGCAAATACTCACGGTAAATAGGCAGCTCGAGTAATTCTTGAAACATCGAAGGGGCGCGGCGCAAGTCGTCGATTGTTTCGAAAAGAGGGACGATACTGATGCCGCGGCCGGGATAATGGGGCGAACCCCAGATACCTGCTTCTTTGGCCAGGAGCAGGATGCAGAGCAGATCCGAGCTGTGCTGGGTCATGCTGACTATGTAAGTATCGAGGGCCAGCTTGCCGTAAAAATCCTGGCAAAAGGCCATGGTGCGGAAGACTTCAATCGTTTCATTTGTGGCCTGGCTAAAATTGAGCGGGCCGGGTATAAGCGGACGCTTGGATTTAAGCTCGGCTTCTATCCATTTGAGTTTATCCGCTTCGCCCAGGGCCGCGTAGCCGCCGTCGATTATGTCGAGACTTTCGGTGATTTCATTCAAGGCCGCTAGATGTCTGGCGCTATGCTGGCGAAAATCGAGCTTGGCCAGGTGGAAGCCGAAGATGTCCACCGCCGATATAAGACGTTCGAGGTGATAGAGACTGAGCGAACAACCGACTTCGGTGAGGTTTTCTTTGATTAGAAGCAGATCGGCCTTGAAACAATCGGCGCTTTGATAGGCACCAGTGGCGGCGCCTTCTGCCGCGACCGGATGATTGTCGGCGGTGATGGCCACGGTCTTGCGCAGCTTGGCCTGGATATAGAGCAGCTTCAAGCGAAATGGTTCGCGGGCGAAGCGCTCGGCGTAGCGCGCGGCGATATCTGGCAGGCAGGCGGCGTCGGCATTTAGCGACCCTTGCAGGGCGGCACTGATCAAGACCCAGTTTTTCGACTGGCTCAGATCGTTGAAGAGCGTCTCGAGCTGTTTGAGATAGCGCGCCAGAATGACCGAGCGCTGATAGGCGAGAGCCTGCAAGGTGACTTCGGGGGTGACGAAGGGATTGCCGTCGCGATCGCCGCCGATCCATGAACCAAATGTGATAAATTGCCGCTTTACCGGTGTTGCTTTGTGCAGTTGATCTTCGAGGGCGGCGCACTTGGCGCTCAACCATTCGTGCACGTCGAGCACGGCGTCGATGACGACATGATCGAAGTGATAGACGGCGTAGCGTACTTCATCCATGACGCTTGGTTTGAAATAGATGACATGATCGGTGAGCCAGAGCGCCTCGACAACGCCTCGCAGGCCTTCTGAAATTTCTTTTTGTTCGCGGGCATTGAGGGGCGGATGGTCTTTTTTGTAGAGCAGTCTGGCCAGCTCCAGTTGTTTGAGCAGGACCGTGCGTCTGGTGATTTCGGTCGGATGAGCAGTGAAGACTATTTCTATGTCGAGATTACTGAGCACGCTGTACAGATTTTCCGGTGTGGCATCGACTTCGGCGCAGAGCTTGGCCAGCGAATCGGCGGCGAATGGAGCGTCCTTTTGACTGTCACTGAGGGCGCGTCGGCGCAGGCGATGATTTTGCTCGGCGATGTTGATGATGTCAAAATAAGTGAGGAAGGCTTTGATTACTTTGGTGGCAGAGGGCAAATCCAGACCGGCCAAAAGAGCCGGAATTTTTGCCCTGGCGCTCTCGTCGCCGTCGCGATGCAGGGCCTTGAACAGGGCGCGGAGCTGTTCTACATAAGCAAAAATCTCTTCGCCTTCGAATTTTTTGATCGTGTCGCCCAGTATATGGCCAAGCATGCGCACGTCGTCTCGAAGCGGCTTGATGCGTGCCATCAAATCGCCATTGCCTTCGTGTTCAGTCATTTTTCCGCCTGCAGATCTTTGTGCGAAAAAGTCTTTTCGCCATTGCTGTATTCTTCGACTGTCTGGCCCTGGCCCTCCAGTTTATATTTATACGTCACCAGGCCCTCTATACCGACCGGCCCGCGAGGGTGCATCTTATTGGTGCTGATGCCGACCTCGGCGCCGAAGCCGTAACGGTAGCCGTCGGCAAATCTTGTCGAGGCGTTGCGGTACACTCCAGCTGAGTTTACACCGCCAAAAAACTTCTCCCAGCGCTCGGCACTCTGACAGATGATCGCATCGGTGTGACCGGAGCCGTATTCATTTATATGGAGGATGGCGGCATCGAGATTGTCGACCATCTTGACGGCAATCGTCATGTCGCCGTACTCGGTAGTCCAGTCTCTCTCATCGGCAGGCAAGACTGATAGACTGCGCGTCGCGCAAATTCTGGCGATTTCGGCGTCGCCTTTCACTTCCACGCCTTTTGCTCGGAGCGCCCCGACAATCTCGACGATCATTCCCTGGGGGACAGCCTTATGAAATAGCAGAGTTTCTGCAGCGTTGCAGGCGGCCGGATAATTCACTTTAGCGTCGACGCATACTCTTTTGGCAATCTCACCGTCGGCGGTGCTATCTACATAAATGTGGCAAATCCCTTCGGCATGTCCTAAGACCGGGATACGGGTATTTTTCTGGACATAGGTGACAAGCGCGTTTCCGCCCCGGGGAATAATCAGATCGACATATTTATCGGCAGCGAGCAGCGCTTTTACCGCTTCTCGCGAGGTGAGCAGATGTACTGCATCGACGGGCAGCTGTGCTTTTATCATCGCCTTTTGCAGGCAGGCGAAAAGCTCTTTGTTTGTCTCTTCCGCTTCTTTGCCGCCTTTGAGGATCACCGCATCGCCGGACTTGACGCAGAGTGCGGCAATTTGTGGAAGGGCATCGGGTCTCGCTTCGAAGATCACGGCGATGACGCCGATTGGGCAAGTGACCCGGTAGAGATTGAGATCTTTGTCGAGCTCTCGGGCCAGATCAATCCGACCGAGCGGGTCGTCCATTTTAATCAGCGCTTTTAGGCCGTCGATGACCACGGCGAGTTTGCCCTGATCGAGCTTGAGCCGCTTTGTTTGCGGATCGTTGGCATCGGCTCTGGCCATGTCTTTTTGATTGGCGGCCAGAATCGCTTCTTTGTTGTCGAGGAGCGCTTCGTAAAAATAAAAAATGGCCTGGTTGCGAGCGCCGATTGCGCTCTGGCCCATCAGACGCGCTGCTTCTTTAGCTTTGATCGCCAGGGAGATGACTTCTCGACCTTCATCAGTCTGCATTTATTTAGCCATCCACAAATACGATGTTGTCCCTGGTAATAAGCGCGTCATAGTTGCGGCTGACGATCAGCTCGTCAAGCGCACCGGAGTGCAGTCCCGAGACTTTGCGCGCTTCGTCGCTGGAATAGTTGACAATGCCCCGGGCAAAATCCTTGCCGTCTTCACTGACAACAGAGACGACATCACCCCGCTCGAAGTGCCCTTTGACTTCGATCACCCCGGCCGGCAAAAGACTGGCTTTGCGTTCTTTGAGGGCGAGCCTGGCTCCGTCATTTACTTTGAGAGAGGCTTTGACGGTGGTGGCAAAAGCAATCCAGCGCTGCTTGCCCGATAATCCACTGTGGGGCAAAAAGAGCGTGCCCAGCTCCTCGCCGGCGAAGATGCGGCCGATGGCATTATCGGTTTTGCCCGATGAGATTATGGCTGCGCATCCGCTCTGGGTCGCGACCTTGGCAGCGGCCAGTTTTGTCTTGATGCCACCGCGACCCGGTTTGTCCGAGGCCGCTTTACTGTCGCCCAGATGTTCTATTTCGGGGGTGAAGTTTTCCACGAGAGAAATCAACTTCGCATCGGGGCCGGAGCGGGGATCGGCTGTATAGAGGCCATCCACGTCGGTGAGGATGATCAGCAAGTCGGCTTCGATTTTGCTTGCCACCAGCGATGATAGCTTGTCGTTGTCGCCGAAATTGACTTTGACTTCACTGCCGTCCTTGAGCATTTCGAGCTCGGCTGTGGAGACGGTGTCGTTTTCATTGAAGATCGGCAGGACATGGTGTTCGAGCAACTGACTGATAGTGCTGCGCAAATTGAGATAACGCTGACGATTGGAAAAATCTTCTTCGGTGAGCAAAATCTGTGCCGCCACCACGTCCATTTTTTCAAATGCATCTGAATAGAGCGCCATGAGCCGACCCTGGCCGACGGCTGCACAGGCCTGTTTGAGCGGCAAAAGCTTGGGTTTGCTGGTAAAACCAAGAGCGCGTGCGCCGAGACCGACAGCACCTGAGGTGACAAGCAGGACTTCTTTGCCCGATTTGATCAAATCGGCGATACCTTCGACAAAAGAATAGAAGCGACTGAGGGCGATATTGCCTTCGTCATTCATCAAAACCGCCGTGCCCAGCTTGATGACGATGCGCTTGGATCGAGCGATGATTTCTTTTCGGACTGTGCTTTGTTCGGCCTGCGTCACATTTGAACCTTTTTTGATCTCTTGGAACATTTACTGATAAGAGCTACTTTATCCGGCCAGTCCACCCGAGAAAATCATATATAACACTTTGTCGCCTTCGCCCGTAACAATTAGAGAGGCTTAAGAACGCCGCAGGGACGGGCATAGGCACCGCTTTTTGCTGCAACCGTCGCTAATTTTACCTCTTCATGGCTCGATTTGCCGCGCCGGCCTGCTTTCTTATCCTGCTGACATGTAATATTATCGTAAGTAGTCTGCGGGAAACCCTTGTAATTAACCATGATTCGGCTCGAAAACGTCAGTAAAATCTACCCCCTGGGCGAAGTCCTCAAAGACGTCACCTGGGAGCTAAAGGAAGGCGACCGCATCGGTCTTGTCGGCGCCAACGGTGCGGGAAAATCCACGCAGTTCAAAATACTCACCGGCGAAGTCGAGCCCACCTCCGGGCAGGTGATTCGCAAGGCTAATCTCAAGGTCGGCTACCTTTACCAGGAATTTGCCGTCACTTTGACGAATACGGTGCGCGAAGAGTTCAACAGCTCCTTTGTCGAGCTCAACAGAATCCAGGCCGATCTCTCCGTCATTCATCACAAGATGGAGACCGCGAGCGGCGATGTGCTCGATAAATTGCTGCACCAGATGGATAATCTGCAAAGAGAGTTTGAGGCCAAGGGCGGCTACGCTCAAGATGCCAAAGTCGAAAAAATGCTCGCTGAAATGGGCTTCCAGACCGAAGACGGCGATCGCTTCGTAAGTGAATTTAGCGGCGGCTGGCAAATGCGCATGAATCTGGGCAAGGTCTTGCTCCAGAAGCCTGACATTTTGCTCCTCGACGAACCGACCAACCACATTGACTTAGAAACGATCGAATGGCTGGAAGTCTTCCTCAAAAATCTGAGCACGCCGATGGCGATTATTTCTCACGACAGGCAGTTTCTCGACAGGCTCTGCACAACGATTGTCGAAACTGAGCGCGGCGTTGCCACCAGTTATCTCGGCAACTATTCCACTTATCAGATCAATAAAGAACTGAACAAAGCTGCTCAACTGGCGACTTACGAGAGACAGCAAAAAGAACTCGAGCGTCAGCAGACTTTCGTCGACAGATTTCGCGCCTCGGCTACCCGCAGTACTCAGGCCAAGAGTAGAGAGAAACAATTAGATAAAATCGAGCTGATCGAGATGCCCGAAGACGAAGTGCGCACTTTGCACTTCCGCTTCCCCCAGGCTTCGCGCAGTGGTCGTGATGTCGCCTTCATCAAAAATCTCACCCATACTTACGGCGACAATATCATTTTCCTCGGTGCCAATTTGCAGATCGAGCGCGGCGAGCGCATCGCCATCCTCGGACCAAACGGTGCCGGTAAATCGACCTTGCTCAGACTTTTGACCGGCCAGGAAGAGCCCAATGAAGGCACCGTCAAAATGGGCGAGCATAACGTCAAAGCCGCTTATTTCGAACAAAATCAGGCCGAAGCTCTCGACCTCGATAAGACCCTGTATGACACCATCGCCAATGAAGTGCCCCTCTGGAAAACAGAGGAAGTACGCGGCTTGCTCGGACGATTCCTCTTTACCGGCGACAATGCCTATAAAAAAGTAGGCAGTCTCTCCGGTGGTGAAAAAGCGCGTCTGGCTCTGGCCAAGATGTTGCTTGGT
>JAGXAB010000093.1 GCA_018971775.1 Cyanobacteria bacterium REEB67
AACTGGACTGGCACCGGGTTGGCAGACAGCGAAGCATCGGCGGCGGCGGTATCAGCCGTCGCCTGGGGAACTGTCTTGACGGCAGTATCGCTGCCGTCAGCGGCGGAGCAAATGGACTGGTAGCCGAAGAACGACAGAGAAATCAGCAAGACCGGCACTATAGCACGCTTTGGCTTGTTCATTACTGGGTGTCTCCGAAAGGGTTTCCGTCAATTACAAGCCTGGTTCGTATTCGAGCGTAGACTAATAACGACGCCCTGGCAACCGTGGAGTTCCCATTGTGACTGGGGGCTGAATCAAGGATTTATCCGGGCGTTTTTGGGCAATTTTGCGGCCCCGGCTGGAAGTGCCGGGCATGTTTGGATAATACTGGATAAAGAAACAATTTGCCCGGGCGCATTTTTCAAGTTTGCTACCAGCTGGCAGCAAACTTCCAGGCGGGATTTATTGAAGCGTATGAAAACTGTCTGCTGAAAATCTGCACCGGCGGCCCCGCCACAAAGGCCGCATTAGCTTTTGACTGACGGGAGCTTTCCATGTTTGCCAATCGGGCGGAAAAGTCTATGACAATAGCTTCCGAGCCGCGTGTAGCAGGCTCATCCAAGGAATGAATTTTGGCACCGATCTCTTCATCAGTATAATACTCGCGATTGCCTGAAATCCTGGGCTCGCTGCGCTCACTCCAGAATTCGGTCAGCTCGTCACCAAACTGACTTTTCACAGGATCGGTAATCCAGTGCTTCTCAGCGCGTGCCAGTGTATCCCAATATTTTTCTCCGACACCGTCTGGTTTTCGCAAGCCGACAAATTGATAATTGGGCTGGTAGGTAGACGGCCAGGCCTTACGCTGCAAACCTTGATTGCATTCAAACCAGTGGTGCATGGCGGAGTTGCTGCTGGTCTTATCGCGACTGCGCGATTCGGCGCTGACCGTGCCGTTTTTAAAGTTTGAATGTATGCTCATGGTAGTTTCCTTAGTAAGTCAGAAGGGGCGCTTTCGTTGTTCTTGCCCATCAAGGAGCGGCCGAACCAGCCTTTGTTCCCAATCTCTAAAAGAAGCAAAATCAACGATTAGACGCAAGACGTATGACTACAGTGGCTGCAGGAAATGAAGCAGTGATGTAACGATTTAAAGGAAAAAATGCACCGTCGATTATCCTGTCACCAGCGCAGAATAATCGTGTCACAGGATGCAGCGAAGGAATTCCCGGCGCCCCAGTCAATCTATAGGTTTATGCGACAATACCTGAGAAATATCCCTGCTTCAGGAGTGATTAAATGAAAAAGACCGCGACCCTCTCCGCATTGGGCCTCATTGCCTGCGTCAGCTTGAACGGCCTGCCGGTTTTTGCCGATGCAGCAGCTGATGCCGCCAAAGAACAGGCCGAAGCTCAAGCCGATAGCAATAAAGCCAGAGAACAAGCAGCCAAAGGCCACCCGCTCAGAGCCGGTCGTGCCGCAAAGAAAGCCAAAAAAGCCCAAGAAAAAGCTGAAAAAGACATGGCGAAAGAGCAGCAAGGCAAATAAATCTCGCATCAGTGTTAGATAAAAAAGCCGTCGGCATTGCAACTGACGGCTTTTTAGTCTCTGCACCAAATTGTATAATTTTCACATGCACCGACATACGCTCCCGAAGCAAGGACAAACTGCATGGCACCAGAAAAAGAAGACGATAAAAATTGTCTATTCAACGTCAAGAGAAATATTGCAAGTGGGGACACCAAAGTTGGGTTCAGCCAGCCCGTAAAGCCGGGAATAACAGAAACATGCATTGCCTGCAAAGACTTTTGCCGGGATAGCTATAAACTTTTAAACGGCATCAATGTAGGTAAAATTTGCAAGCGCTGTCTGCCCTAGATGCCGGCTTCCTTAAAACCGAGCTGGCGATAGAGACGCAGCGCCGACTCGTTTGTGCTCGTCACAACCAGCGAGATTTGCCCTATTTGCATTTTATGCAGACTATCCACGGCCAGCTTGATTAAAAGAGCGCCGATGCCGCGTTTTTGAAAATCCGGAGCGGTCAGACTAAAAGCGAGAAGCGGCCTGGTCCTTTCATAATCACTAATGATCGCCGCACCGCAGGCAGTGCCCGACTCATCCTTTGGAAAAGCAATATATGAAGCGCTGAAGAGAGATGCACCGTATTTGCCACCAAGAGTTGCTCCGCTTCGGCACTACCGGCGCACCCGGGCTGGCGGCTGCGCTTTCCGGCTTTTAGAAGCCGGTTGCGAATCCTCAGGCAGTTTGATGTCTCTGATGTCGCCGTACTCAATCTTAAACGGCGTTGTCTGGATGAAAATACCAGTCAAACAATCGAAACTCTTATTTTCTTTGTAAGCGTGCGTTTCCGGATTTCGAAATACCTGCAAAGTATCAGATGTGCGCCAGTTTATCCAGAGCTTCTGGGGTCCACCACCGGTTTCACGACTGGCGCTGTAGACATTACCGATGTCGTTGACCGGTATCTGACCAACGGGAACGATCGAAATATTGACGGTGGCGGTGCGCAATTTATCAGCCTGCCGGTGAAAGATAACCGCCTCGTAAGGAATGCCAGGTGCGATCACTTCGCCGTCGACTGTGTTCTGATTTTCATTGGAACAAGCGGAGATTCCAAGGGCGCAAACCAGACTGAAGATAAGCGGAAATAACCTGGACCGAAGCAAAAAATCACCCCTGCTAGCTGGCAGGTATTTATTTAGCACAAATGAGGCACCTTGATCAGGATCGGATTCAAAAAGCGATCCACTTTACAAAGTCTAGGAGGCGGTCACATAAGCATTGGGCAGAATACTGACCAGATCCTCTTGCACCGTTGTCACTGGCTTCAAGGCAAAAGACTCAACCAGAACGTTCAGAACCGCCGGCGTGATGAACGCTGGCAGATTAGGGCCGATCCGTACATTTTTTACGCCCAGAAAGAGAAGCGTGAGAAGTACAGCTACCGCTTTTTGCTCGAACCAGGACAGCACCATCGAGAGTGGCAGATCATTAATGCCGCACTGGAAGGCCTCAGCGAGAGCACCGGCGATTTTTACGGCGGAATAAGTATCATTGCATTGACCGAGGTCCAGCAACCTGGGAATGCCGCCTATATCTCCAAATTGCTCCATATTGAAGCGGTATTTGCCACAGCCGAGAGTGAGAATGACACAGTCGCTCGGCACTTGCTCGGCTAGCTCGGTGAAATAGTTGCGGCTGGACTCGGCGCCGTCGCATCCGCCGATCAAGAAGAAGTGACGAATCTGGCCGGCTTTGACTGCACCGACCACTTTGTCGGCGACATTGAGCACGGCATTGTGGGCAAAACCGATCGTTATCGTTTTTTCTTCCTGGTCGCAAGCAAATCCAGGTGCCTTCAAAGCGGCCTCGATAACAGGAGTAAAGTCATAGTCGTTAAGTTTACCGATACCGGAAAAGCCGACTACATCCATAGTGAAGAGTCGATCTTTATAGAGCTCGGAAGGTGGCTTGAGGCAGTTTGTCGTCATCAAGATGGCACCGGGAAATTCAGCGAATTCTGTGACCTGATTTTGCCAGGCACCGCCATAATTACCGATCAGATGCTTGAATTTTTTCATCCCGGGATAGGCCAGGGCGGGCAATAATTCGCCATGCGTATAGACGTTAATAGCTTTACCTTCGGTCTGCTTCAGAAGCTCATAGAGTGACTTCAAATCATGGCCAGAGACAAGGATGCTTTTACCGGCAATGGCTGTGGTTTTTGCAGCGGTCGGCTCAGGATGACCGAAGGTTTCGGTATGAGCCTGGTCGAGGAGCTCCATCGTACGCAGATTCATCTCCCCGGTACGCAAAGCATAGCCTACCAGTCCATCGACGGTCTGCTCTTTGTTTGGTCTCGAAATATAGTCAAACGCTTCGTGCACGAAAGCGGCGATTTTTTGATCCGTATAGCCAAGCAACTGGGCGTGGTGCGCGTAGGCTGCCATGCCCTTTACGCCGTATGTGACCAGCTCCTGCAGACCAACCAGATCGTCGCCGCCGGTTCTGTCCTTTATATTGAGCGAATAAGCAAAGCGCATCAGTGCCAGACGCTCATAGGATGGGCTGGCCTGGGCAGGACCGGTGACTATTACAGCCGGCTTGCCGGCCATGCGACAGCTTTCTTCGTAGAAACTTTTAGCTTGATTGAGCAGTTCGGCCAACTCAGCGATATAGGCGACGTGCTCATCGGCATCGAAATTGACATTTGTCAGCGTCATGAAAAGCGCTTCCAACGTCTTGCTGTCGAGGGCGGGCATGGTCTGACCGTTTATCCTGGCGCGATGGGCGTACTGGGAGATGCCTTTAACGACATAGACGATCAAGTCTTGCAGCGCGGCAGTATCCGCATCTTTGCCGCAGACACCGATGGTCGTGCAGCCTGTACCGTGCGACGTCTGCTCACATTGATAGCAAAACATTGACATGATCTTGAACCTCCAACAGAGTCTGAGTGCCACGGCATGCGGCGATTGGTTTCTATCCGGTAATTGTCTCCTCCCGGGAAGGTTCCTTTTATCATCCTTCGGGAGGACTGACCGCAGAAATCATCGTTTTTCCAACGGAGTCCTCCTTGAGGAGGATGTCTGATTTGTCATTGATGTAGAAGAATGGCCTTTTGGCTGAGTACTTTTCAAACTTGCACAAGAGGCGGCTTTCGCATGAAAACTTATGATTCCAAGGATTCCCTGCCCGCAGAATATAAAAATGCTTTGCTCGACTTATTGTCTTTTCAGGCCGATTCAGAATTTGCCGGCGGACAGCGCGTCGAAGAAAATATGAAATACGCAACGCGACCGGAAGAAGCATATCGCCTCGCAAAAAAAGTCATGGAAGAAATGGGCCACGGCTGGTATTGCTGGGAATTGATGGCGGAGCTCGGCGTTGATGTGAACGCCCGCGTGCAACACCTCGTCCAAAATCGCGACAATCCGGATCCGAAAAAAGTGCGCGTCATCAACGGTTTTCGCCAAGAAAACTGGGCCCCACTTTTTGAAAGCTGGGCTGATGTGGCCATGTTCAGTACAGCCGTTACACCGGCTGCCGTGGCCTTTCTCGGTCAGTACAGACAGTCGACATATTTGCCCTGGGCCCGCGTATCAGAGCGCATCTGGGCCGAAGAAAAAGGCCATCTGGCCTTCGGCGTCTGGGCGGCAAAACGTGTCCTCGAATTTGACGGAGAAGAAGGACGCAAACTGCTGCAGGCGGCGGTGCCCAAATTTATGCAGATCGGCCTGGGATTTGCCGGCCGCCCATCCGACGATAGCGAACATTTTGCCCGCTATTTCGAGCTTGGCCTGAAGGTCAAAACTGCTCAACAAATCCAGGACGAGTATATGGAAATCGTCGAAAAAAGACTCAAGGAAATCGGTCTGGACGTGCCGGACGATGTCCAGCCAAATTATGACATGCGCGTCGGCTATGCAACATCCCTACCCGAACCGGCAAAGAGTGGCGTTAAATAATGACGACAAACATACTCTATACCGAACTCATGGATGAAGACAAAGAATTGATCGAGCGCATCGCCGGCGGTGCGCTGATCGAAAGCTGGCCAGAAAGCAGCGCCCGCTACAAAGAACTCGCAACAGGCATCATTCTCCAATTTGCCGATTCACAGATGGCCGGCGCGGCCGGCTTTGTCCCTTACATCAATAAATGTCCGAGCATCCAGGATAGAATCGACCTGAGCCGCATGGTCAGTGAAAAAATGACCATGGCGAAAAATGCTTACGGCATTTTATCCGGACTAAATTTCAACAGCCAGCGCTATATAAATGGTCATTGCTTCGATAGCCGGGTCTCTCGCGATACTTTTTTGGGATTTAGCAGATCGTCGGCTGATAAACGCTTGAACGCCTTGCTTTACCCCCTGGAAAGCTTCGACGATATGCTGGTTTTCACCTATTTACTGGCGACTATTGCCGAGCTGATGCTCAAAGAGTTTCGCGAGGCCAGCTTCAAACCTCTACGCGAATTGGCGGCGGCCTGCCTGCCACTCGAATGCTCACACGCCGATCTGGCGCTGACGGCGCTCAAACAACGCGTCAAGGTACCGGCGCACAAAAACCAGATCGAATTGTCCTTGCAATACTGGTTTGCCCGCATCGAGACATCCGCAGGCCCGGCGCGGTCGGTGCATAACGAATGGCACCAGCGCTTCGGCTTGAAACGCTCCGACAATGATGCCTTGCGCAAGGTCTGGCTAAAGGAGATACGCGAACAGCTTGGTCGGCTCGATCTGGAATTTGCTCCCCCTGAAAAACGGGACGCTTAGCAGACATGCAGCAACACGTTACTGATCCGGAGATTTGCATTGGCTGCTCCGCCTGTGAGCTGGCCTGCCCACTGAAAGCGATTAAATCGCTGATGGGGCGGTATTGCGTGGACGCGGCCATCTGCAAAGGCTGTGCAAAATGCATCGAAGAGTGTCCGACCGGAGCGGCCGATTGTTTCATCGAAGTGGCAAGTCCTTTTAGCCAGGACGAGCAGTCAAACTGGACGGCCTTACCCTAGAGCCTTTAAACGCCTGTTAGCGGCTCTTAACGGCTGGCCACCATTTGCGCTTTCAATATCTAGCGGAAATTTTCGCCACCCGATTGAAGCTGCATGAGAATAGCGGTTGTCTTGAGGAAGCGCGCGGTAACACGCGCTGCCTCTTTCTGCGTCGAACAAAAGACCGCCACGGTCAATGATCCTGGACCTATATACATCACCCCACCCTATTCAGCTTCAAATCCACAATATACGGTGACAGTCAGCGCAACTTGCAATATAAGCAATGCTTTTGCCAGGCTCTTCGGATAGCACCCATAGCTGTGGCAATAAACATCAATGCCAACAACGAAACAAACCTTGGTCGGTCACTGGCCCAAACCGTAAAAGGTCAGGTATTTAAAATCCAGGCTGATGGTAATACCGGCAGTGGTGCCCAAAATGCTTCATGGGTACAGCTCTCGGCGAATCATGTAGCCTCGCCATCCTCACCAATGGACACAACCGACTCTCTGGCCACACAATGGGCGTCGCAAAGCAATAGCGGCATTATGACCGCCTTAGATGGCATAAACTTCCTCTATGTGTCGGGCGCAAGTAACAACAAGAGCACCGGCCAATTTCAAAACGGCAATGGTAGCGATCAAGGCGGCAGTACATCAGGTACACCACAAATGCGACTTTATTGACCGACTCTCGAGACCGCAGACAAAATTGCCCTTAATCACTTTGACGAGAAAATAATCGTATGGCAAAATTAATCGATAGAACCCCGGGTGCGCTAGAAACACAGTTTGCCGGCAAGACGCATCAAAATATGCATCGCATAACGCTAACCGGCGTTAAGAAGCCACCGTATCAGGACGCCACTAATACAGAGCGCCCTGTACTCGACAATGACTAACCAGTGGAAGAAGCCACCGCTCTCGATACCACCATCACCTCCAATCTGGACAAGATCACAGCTAAACTTTCTACTCTCACGCAGAAAAGAAAGGAAAAGCTGAGAGCGGTAACAGTGACTATAACAATTCTCTACATCGCGGCCAGCATCTGGCTCCTGTTCAATCATCAGCCAGAAAAAGCGGAATTGGAACCGGAGAATGAAAGCGGCAGTAGTTCAAAAAAAACAAAAAAATCAAGACTGTGGCAGAGCAGGTACGCTCAGACCGAGAATATATCGGTCATATGTCGACGTTTCAAGATCGCATGCTGCGCACGATACACCTGTACGGCAGTTCAGGACCGAGCGCCGCCATGCTAATGACAGAATCAGTCCTGAATACGGCAAAAACACCAGTGGATGCAACGCAGCTCCTTGCTTTCGGCGACAAGCTGTTTCGAGACGGAAACGTCGCTCTGGCCGAACAGTATTACCGGAAGGCGGTGAGCATATTGGGCACTAGCCTTGGACCAAGGGATCGACAATATCTGGACGCCATGCAGCGTGTGGCACTGGTCTGCCACAGCCTCAAACGTTACGATGAAGAAGCAGAAATTCTGGGATATTTGAAAATATTGACGTCTACGCCCTGACAAAAGGACGACGCCAGCACGTGCCAAAAATTTTCAGGGGCTGACTAGCCTTCGTGGTTTGAGGGAACATCGCGCGAATGATCGTGCGCCAGCAGTCACTCATCCACGTTGATTTCTGGCCAGCATAGGCTTTCTTATCGCCTTACTGTGCTTCTTTAGCTTCTGTCGCCGCCGAAATTCCTTTTAGCAGATGAGTCAGTCCATAGCCCAGCAAAAACACCGCGGCTGCGGCTAGAAGCAACTGATATTTAGAGCGGCCAAGATTGATGAAAAAAAGCTTCATCGCATCGCCGTGATACTTATTAAGCGGATCTGTGCCGTCCAGATATTCCTGACCATCGGCAATACCGTCATCATCAAGATCTGACTTGGGGTCTAAAGCTTGAGGCAACTTAACTGGGTCGGTCGACAATTCAAGCACTTTTTTCAGACCAATCTGGTGCACAATCGCGTTACCAAATTTGTTGAGAATCGGGTTGTCCACGGTATTACCTGGCTCCAGAGCTGCTCTGGCTTTATTTAACTGCTCCATCTCAGCAGCTGACAGACTTCCCGTCTGCCCCGGTCCATTGCCGCTCGGACCGTCATCGCTGCGGTGGCACATGGCGCAATTGACTGTGCGCCCCGAATGCTTCTCGGCAAACTCCTGATAAGCAGGGAAGCAAAGACAGGCAGGCACTGCCAGAAACAACAGTATAAGAACAGAAAAAGTCAAAGCAATTAGTCGATGCATAGTGACCTCAAGACCCCGGTTTGACCAGGTGATAAATCTGCTCTCCGAAAACGGTCATCATCACCAGATACGCAGTGGCACCAAGAGCTACAAGGCGTAAGCCACGGCGGCTCATGTTTTTAAATATCCAGGGTGTAAGGAACAAGACCACAATTGCAGAGACGCCGCCGACAAGGATGACCCAGAAAGGCAACATCTCCAGAGGATAGTAAACGAAGTAGAAATACCACTCGGGTTTGATGCCGGGAGGGGTCGACGCTAGAGAGTTGTATGGCTCCAGAAGCGGATAAGGCAGGAAGGAGTCGAATGGGATGCAGACAGAAACGACAAATAAAGCAAGAAACACTACTGACCAGAAGAGTAAATCTTTGACCAGAAACATTGGGAAGAAGCGTTCAGTTTTGCCAGTCGGTTTATCTACTCCCTGACTCATGCCGTGAAGCTGCACCGAAATCAGGTGCAAGCCCATGAGAGCCATTACGGCAAAGGGCAAAATTACAACATGCAAGGCATAAAATCGATCCAGAGTTGCCTGACCGACGCTCGGCTCTCCCTGAAATGTTTCCATAACTATCTGAGGCACTTGAGAGAGTACGCCGGGCAAATAGAGTCCGACCTCTTCAATCGATTGAATCATCACTTTCGTGGCATTAACAGCAATCTGATTCCAGGGAAGAAGATAGCCGGTAAAGCCAAACGAAAAGGTAATAAGAAGCAACACCACACCAGTCACCCAGGTGATTTCTCTAGGTTTATCAAAGGCCTTCATGGCAAAGGCCGTCAGCAAATGCACCATCACCATAAAGATCATGCACGATGAAGACCAGGCGTGCATATTGCGTATCAGCGCTCCAGCACTGACATACTTCATGATGTATTCCACAGATAGATTGGCGTCACTGACGCTTGGCTGATAGTAAAAGAGTAGAAGCAGCCCTGTCGCCACCTGAATCATGAAGAAAAGAACGGTCAAACCGCCAGTGTAATATCCCCAGCTCAAGCGATGGACCGGTACTTCCTTGGCTTGAACCATGGATTTGAAGTTCATCTTATCCACGGGAAATCTCGTCGATAAAAATGCCGCAATCAAGCCGGCTGTTTCGTTAGCTTTCATATTGCAGCCTCAAGCTTCCTTTTTTGCGATATAGACTGAGGCACCTTCGAGTGCGCCCGCTTTGGTATCGCCGGTGGTTTGGCCGGAGGTCAGCCGAGAAGCTACGACTTTGCCGCTCTTGTCTTTGATTACCCAGCCCAGATGCGGCAACGGTGTCTTTGCCGGTGCACCAGGATCAGGTTGTCCGGTCGTGACATCAAAATATGACACATGACAGGGGCAGAGAATTTTCCCCTGAGCATTGCACTGATTGCCTACGGTGCAACCAAGATGCGTGCATTTTGCCGATATCAAAGTGGGCAAACCATCCTTGCCTAAAAACGCCATAGCTGGTCGCATCTGGTAATCGACGAAATATTTACCGGTTGTTTTGTCGAGTTCGGAGAGGGGCGCCACCAAAATGTAGTCTGATTGTCCTCGCTCGAGCTCGAGCTGCCGTATACCAATAGTAGATTTAAGTCTCTCGAGACGCTCTTGCATCACTTCTGTTTCTTGCTTCTGACTAAGCCTTGGACCAAAGAAGAAGAGGAAAATTTTGTCGATGGTTCCGGCAAGAAGAAGAGATATCCCTGCCGATATGCCGACGGCACCCTTCAGAAAATGACGTCGAGCTGGCGCTTCTTTCGAATCGTCGTGAACAAGAGGCTCTTTAGATGGTGGATCTGAATTCACAAAGTGCCCCTGAAATTGTCTGATTTTGAAACGGCGACGGAAAGGAGAAAAGAGAAATAAGAAAACATCGCGGCATCATTCTATTTCACCTGACAGTCTTGCACATAATATTGCCGAGAGAAAGACGTAAGAATTTAGCCTGCCTCTATCAGGTTTCTAGAAGAGGTTGGCAATCTCTGCTGAGAGCATTTAGGTAATCGTCAAAAGTGTCTTTCCGGACCCATACTTCCGAGAGATTCAATCATAGGGTTTTCCACAGAAAGGTGTCATATAGCGCGGAAATCACTCATCCTGATTTGACAAAGCAATCATCCCCGAGGATGATAACTGCCAGGGTGACACTGCGAGAAAATTCGTAGGCTCGACTAGACTTACACAAGGTGGCACTACTAAATGAAACATAATTTGCGGGTTAATAGCGCCCTGATGCTGAAAACCCTGTCTATGACAGTCTTAATTTTACTATGCCTCGTTGTCGCTCGCCCCGGCAGTCAAACAGCGAGAGCGGCAGCCACTGGTGAGAGCTTATTCAACGCCAACTGCGTTGTATGCCATAAGGCGGGTGGCAATATAATCAATCCGAAGAAGCCTGTAATCGGCTCAACCATGCTGGCCAGTAAAAAGACCTTCAAATCCTATCTGCTCAAGCCTTCCGGCGCCATGCAACCGTGTCCCAAGATCGCCAATGAAGATGCAGACTTGGCGGCGCTGTACGATTACTGCAAAAGCTTGAAATAATTCGTCGCCGCCTGGCCTGACATCCTCAGGAAAACTAGATTTAGTATCTTCTGCCACGAAGTCAGTTTGGCATTGTGACAACACAGACGGCTATTTGTGGGGTGAGATTGATGCCCGTTTCCGGGTCGCGCATAGTTAAAAACCTTGCGCTCGTATCATTATTGTTTTCGGCGCTGAACTATCCGACTACGGCGTTAGCACTGGAACAGGCTGACGCAGCCCTTCATACGGTCCCTCTGCCTGACGCTACCGGAGCGGGCAGTATTCCTGCCACCGTTTCCGACAAAACGGCTCCGGCCATCCCTTCCGACACCGCAAACCCTGGTATCGCTTCCGATACCGCTGCTTCAACCAAAGGTCCTGCTACTAAAGAACCTGCAGCCGCCTCAAAACGCGAGGTTGGCAGAACCAGCAGATTTGGAAGAGTCTTGCGTGCCAATATTATCCAGACCTTCCAGCTAGATCCGCGCCTCAAAAAAGACCTCACCGAAGGCAATCCTGCGTTGAGACCAATCAAGCTCATGCAGGACTATGTCGCCATTGGCTACAATCCGGTCATGGAATGGGATAAAGCAGGCACGCCGGGTTGGGCTGCCTCCTATGGCAAGACGAACATGTCGGTATATGTTGTTGGCCCGATTACAAAACACATCTCCACTTGGTATCAGCCCCTTCCCCTGGTGAATAGCCAGGGAATCTTCCAGCACACCGAGGTCGCTCAGGGTCTGGTCAACTATGGTACTGACAAAACGCTTGTCCAATTTCAGGGCGGTCAAGGCTTTAACTTTCAAAACTCGGGCTGGGGCGGAGCCGATCGAACAATCACCCAAACCGTCCCTGGGGTGTATACAGCCTTTAACGGCTTCGACCCAACAGCACCGACAAAGACGGTATCGCTTTCTGCCAGTGCATGTAACTGGACTACCGGTAGAATTTTTGGTTTCTGGCAGCCGGGCGCCAGCACTAGCTCTGACAGCAATATCACCTATAACCGCGGACACGGCGTCGGCATGACCGTCGAAAAATTAATCGGCAAAACCGGTATCAGCGGCATCCAGAGCAACTTGACTATGGGCAATTCTCCTCTTTTTAACGCTAATACCGGCTCTAATGGCCTTCTGATCGGCAAAATGCCGGCGCGCTATGTCACCTGGACAAGTTGGATAAATAAATCGTTCCAGGATAAGAAAGGATACGTCCGCTTCAATCCCAGCTTCGGTTTGAACGCCACCCACATCCAACATTATATGGACGACCCAGCACTTCCCCAAAGCGACACGACTCAATACGGCTACACTTTTGATCTAGTGGCTATTCCGGTTCTTTCGTATTGGACATCGATTCTGCGTTATGACCAGTTCCAACCGAATCGGCTCACTCAAAACAATACAACGTTTACATTCACCTCCGGACAAGCCCTGGATCTACACCTGCCCAACAAGGCCAAGCTTCGTCTCACCTTCGATTACCAGCTGGTTGGCCAACACACTCAAGGCCCCTCGCACCGATTAATTTTCGGTCTCTGGCCGATCTGGTAGCTCCAGAACTATCGCTTTCCCAATTTCTCGAAAGACTCAAGGCAAAATATGGTCTCGTTTGACGGTCACAAAAAACTGAATCGATTTTTTCATTCAAAACATTTGCTCGGACTCGCCAGTCTTGCAGCCTTCGGATTTATATTCGGCGGCCCGATGTTATCCGGCAACCACGCCTGCCCGGTCTTGCAGCAACAGGATATGGAAAATGGGCCGAGCGCGCGCGCTGTACCCGCCTTTGCCCGCAAATATAATGTCGATTGCACGTATTGTCATACGGTCTGGCCGCAACTCAATCGCACCGGATATATTTTTCGCAGACTTGGTTATCGCATGCCATATGAAGTACCAAAGTCAGGCGTAGCGCCATCAGCTGCTTTACCGCCGGCAGTCAGCGCCGGCCTGAACAAAGGCGTCAATAACGCCGTCAACCAATCGGCAAATCAAATCGCTGCCGGTCAAAAAGTCTTTCAGGAAATGCAATGCTTCACCTGCCACGCCAACGGTGGCAATTTGATCAACCCGACCAAGCCAATCAAGGGATCTGATTTCCAGAAGAAATATCCCGAAGATAAGCAGATAGCAACGATCATTCGTGGCGGCATTACCGGCACGGCAATGCCGGCGTATGGCAAAGATCGAGTGAGTGATGAGCAACTGGGATCTCTGATTGCTTACGTGCGCAGCCTCACACAAACAGACTAATAAACCCAGGAGAGAATATGCTCGACCGCCGAAAGTTTCTTTCATATATCCCAGTAGCCGCCACGACTATTGGCGTCAGCGCCGGAATATTGATGCCGGGCGCTCAAGCCGCCGGCAAAGAACCCCAGAAAATCAGCGCCATCGAAACGCTGATGCGAGGACATGGTCTGCTCCTGCGAGCATTGATTGTTTACGAAACAGTCAGAGGACGCATACTCAAAGGCAAAGAAACTGAACCGTCTCTGATTATTGACACCGCAGCTGTGTTTCGCAACTATCTCGAAGACTTCCACGAAATGACCGAGGAGAAATACATCTTTGCGCCGCTGGAAAAAAATAACGTCCTCTTTTCGTCAATACAAGAATTGAAGGTACAACACGGCACCGGCTATGAACTTAACCATCGCATCACCGACCTGGCCAAGGCTGGGAAAATAAACGAGGAGATGGCCGGTTACTTTGACGATTTCGGAACGATGTACAAGCACCATGCTGCTTTTGAAGATACGGTGCTCTTCCCGACATTTGAAGAGCAGGAAAAGCGCGTCGATCTGGTGGAACTCGCTTCGACTTTTGAGGAAGAAGAGAAGCGGGTGCTGGGACATTCCGGTTTCGATGATTTCATCAAGCAAATTGCCAGAACAGAGAAAAAGCTTGGCATATATGAACTCTCATCCTCCACACCAAAGTTAAAGTAAGACGGTATCGCTCGCAGTACCAGAGGAACGAATCGACCATGTCAGCCAGACTGCTATTAATACTCTCCCTTGGCCTCATTCTAACCGGATATGCCGGCCTGCCAGCCCAGGCTGAAGGTGCCGGCAAGTTTATAGTCCACCTGCCCCAAAAACTTGTCGGTAGCGTCGCCGGCTTCGTTGTCGGTACTCCCATTGCCATGGTGCGTTGTACCAAGAGAGAACTGATCAAAGAAACCAAAGAGGCACATACGCTGGGAGGCGTACGTCCCAAGGTGCTCTCTTACGCTACATCTGCATTCTTCGGCATCCCCTCCGGTGCAATGAGCGGCGTCTGGTATGGCGTCATTGACGGTACTGCCGACGGTTGGGTCAACTCGGGGGACAAACCATTCAGTAAGGCCACCTTTAGCCTGGACAAACTGACTTTCTGAACAGTCGCCCCCGCGCGCCGCTCCAATTCCAACCTACTTCATCTGGAACAACGTGCCCGTTGCCCCGAGTACTGTCTGGGGCAAAACACCATTCCACTTTTTCACCTTCTCATACTCGATCAGTGATGGCGATTTTTGCAGAGCATCGGATTGCATCTGTATAGCCTTGGCCTGAGCGGTGGCATTGGCCACAGTAATCTGCGCTTCTTTATTGGCCTTGTCGAGCTCGTATTGCTTTTGCAGAGACTGCTGCTCCATTACCTGTTTTTGTGAAATAGCATCCTGCAACACCTGCGGCAAATCGATGTGCGTAATCGGAATATCGACTACGTCGACCAGTCCTTTGACGTTTTCTCGCACGGAAGCGAGCACCTGATTTTTGATCACCGTCAATTCTTTGGTGACGATGTCGGCCTTATGATTTGCCACCACTTGTCGAAACGCTTCCTGTATCTGCGGATCGACCAGGCTGGTGTAAGGGTCGCCGGAATAGTTCTGATAGAGGTTCATCAGCTGAGCTTCCGGGCAGCGAAACTGGACTCGATACTTGATCACAATTTGCTGTTGATCGGCAGTCAGCGGCCGACATTCACCTTCCAGGGTCTGCTGTTGAATATTCATATGCGTGACAGCATCCGTCAACGGATTGTATACCACCATGCCCGGTTGATAAAGATGACCGTCAACCCGGCCCAAACTTTTTTTGATGCCCCTTGCTCCCGGCTCGACTACAGCGCAACCGCTGAGCAAAAGAACTGAAACTAGAACTAAAAGTTCGTTTCTCATGATTTTAATTTTTCCTCGTCAATGTCGAGCCCGTGACGCTCGAAATACCTGACTTTGTCGTCTCTTATCGCTACATGGAGTTTGAACAAACACCATTTGAAGACCAGAACGATTAGACAAAGAACTGCTGTAAAAGCCGCAATCTCACCAAGAACAATTCCCATCTCCCTCCTCCAATATTAGTAATTCGATTCAATCAAATTGGCGCAGGCGAAATCTAATTCGGCTTAAATTCTTAATCATGTCAAGTCCTCCAATCAGCGCGCCCGGCAGGCATAGATCGAGCCAGGGATGGTGAACGCGCTAACCTTCACACTATCCACCCATTCTTGTGGTAAGCCTTACAAAGTAAGTCAGAGCGGGACTTCCAAACGATGAAGAAGTTTTGGGCGCTGGCCTTTGGCGCGCTGGCGTGGATGGGAATAGCAAAATCCGTTGAGGCGGCCGGTCATAAAACCGTCTCTCATGCGGCCATTGCTGCGACCAGCAGAGCGTCGCGCGCCGCCGATAGCGCCGCCAGCACTAACGCCGCTCTGTCCAGAGACCAAATCGTCCATGTTTTGAACCGTCTTAGCTTCGGCCCCCGTCCGGGGGACATAGAGCGCGTTCAAGCCATGGGCATCTGGCGTTATGTCGGCGAGCAGCTAAATCCGGAGCTCATTGCCGATCCGCTAGCCAATTTGCGCACGCCGGCTCTTGATGCATCAAGGAGAAATCCAATAGATGTGCTGGCCGACTACAACAAAGAGCGCTCTGACGCAAAAAATAAAGGACCGAATTTCACCAATATGGTCATACGCGGTCCTCGCATCAAGAGCCAATCCCAGGAGTTTTTCCGCAGCCTCAACAAACAATATGTGACCGCCAAATTACAAAGGGCCATCGATAGTCCGCGACAACTGCAAGAAGTGATGACCGAATTCTGGTATCAGCACTTTAACGTCTGCATCAATAAAGATGTGGACCGCGTCTGGGTCGGTCCTTATGAAGACCAGGCAATCAGGCCTTATGCACTCGGTCGCTTCCGCGATCTGCTTGGCGCCACCTGCCACCATCCGGCCATGCTCTACTATCTGGACAACTGGCAAAACACAGCCCCAAATAGTAAAGGAGCTAAAGGCAATCAAAAAGGGCTGAACGAAAATTATGCCCGCGAACTGATGGAGCTGCACACTCTGGGTGTCGACGGGGGCTATACGCAAAAAGACGTGATCGAGCTGGCCCGCATATTAACGGGTCTCGGATATGCACCAAATCCAGCCGCTCTCACCGACGGCAAATTGCAGCCGGTTGGACAGTACGGTGCGACCTTTGCTGCGACTAGACACGACTTTGGCGACAAAGTCTTACTGGGCAGACGTTTCTCCGGCACAGGCGAGAGTGAAGTCGAACAAGCGCTCGACATGCTGGCAAGACAACCGGCCACAGCCCATCAAGTCTGCTACAAAATGGCTCAATATTTCGTCGCCGACCAGCCCTCCCCGGCGCTAGTCGAGAGAATGGCCGCGGTTTTTCGCAACTCTGACGGCGATATAAAAAAGGTCGTAACGGCGATGATCCAGAGTCCGGAGTTCTGGACAGCCGGCAGTCAAAACAGCAAATATAAAACGCCGTTCCGCTATGTTGTTTCTTCGGTGCGCGCCGTCGGCCTCGAGCCTCAAGATTACAGTCCTTTGATCGATATGCTCAACCAGCAGGGCCAGCCCACCTACGCTTACCTGACACCGGACGGTTATAAGAACACAAAAGAAGCCTGGCTCAACGCCGACTCGCTCCTCAAGCGCATCAATTTTGCCACCGCCCTTGGTATGGGTACTCTCAAAGGCAATAGCTATAACCCTCCTGAATATCGACGCCTCGGCGCCACTATTGCCGGCAGCTATTTCTCACCACAGACGGTGACAACGATCGCAGCGCAGCCGGAGGAGCTCAGATCGGCGCTTCTTTTAGGTAGTCCCGAATTTATGTTCTACTAGCCCCCATCGATCAGTCCAGGAGCAATCGTGAAAAGAAGAGAATTCCTGAATCTTATGGCCCTCACCTGTGCCGGATACGCCCTGCCACATTGTCGGGCCTGGGCCTACGGCAATGGTGAGGGCGATGGCAAAAAGCTCGTCGTCGTGATTTTGCGCGGCGGCATCGACGGTCTCAATGTCGTGGTGCCTTTTGGCGACGCTGAATATTACAAAATCCGCCCGACAATTGCAGTACAGCGCGGCAGTGTCATCGATCTCGACGGCCATTTCGGTATGCATCCGGCCCTTGCGCCGCTGCAACCCTACTGGCAAAACAAAAGTCTGGCCTTTGTGCACGCTTCAGGCTCTCCTGATCCGACTCGCTCACACTTCGATGCCCAGGATTATCTCGAGTCCGGCGTACCCGGCTCAAAAATAACCAATTCCGGTTGGATCAACCGCCTGCTCAGCCAGCTCCCGACCAAAAACTCGCCAGTGCGGGCGATAAGTGTCGGACCGACCTTACCGCGTATTTGTTCGGGACCGGCGACGGTGGCGACGGTGGCAGCCGACACAAAGGACCGCGCCCTATCGGTGGACAAACCAGCCATCGAGCAGGCTTTTAATCAGCTCTATCTGCCCCGCAAAGATGAAATGAGCCGGATCTACAGCGAAGCTGTAGCGGCGCACAAAGAAGTCAATCAGGCCCTCGATCTGGCAGACAAACAAGACGAAGCAGAAAAAAGAGAGCAGCTGATCGCCAACAAGGGAGCGCCTCTACCCCGTAACTATGGACATTTCGGTAAACAAATTGCCGGACTCTTCCGCACCGATCCAACTGTGCAAATTGCCTTTGTCGATTTTGGCGGCTGGGATACGCACGTCAATCAGGGGGCGGCTACAGGCCAACTCGCCAATCATCTAACGCCGCTTGCCGGTGGCCTGGCGGATCTTATTAAGGGCCTCGGACCGCTATATGCCAACACACAAATTGTCGTGATGTCGGAGTTTGGACGCACTGCGCACGAGAACGGCAACGGCGGCACAGACCACGGACACGGCAATGTGATCTGGCTCATGGGTGGTGGCACCCCCGGTGGCAAAGTCTATGCCAGATGGGCCGGGCTAAATTCCCCAGCGCTCTATGAATCGCGAGACCTGGCGGCAACGACAGACTTCCGCAGTGTGCTCTGCGCCTCACTCTCCGACCATATGGGTTTGAGCACCAACGCCCTAAGTATTATTTTTCCGGACTTCCGCTACACGGCTAGCCCATTTGTGCGCGCTTAGCAAAAAACTGACAGCTCACATTCGTCAAACCCGAAAGGGTTTAAGCGCATGCATACTGGGCGCCAGCTTCAAACTCTCAGTCACCATATTCAGGTTTTTCCGGACAAGACTGAGAGGATGCCCTGGAATAATTTCATCCCACTTCGCATCGTCAGAAGCGATCACACGCAGTGGCGTTTCGCCCATACGTTTGAACATCTCCTCGGCACTGTTGACTTTAATCGGCGGTGCAAATGACTCTTGCCTATCGAAGGTGCCATCATCCATCATCATAGTCATTACCAGCGCTTCGCGCATACCGGTGGTGCCTTGTTCCACCGCCTCGATATTTATTTGCAGGCAGCCTTCCATAAACGGCACCCAGATTATGCCTGCATAAGCAATGGCGAGCGGATTTCCTGCAGATCTGTACTTGAATATGCCACGCAAAGCCTCTGCCTTATCCACTGTCGTCAATTCAAGAAACGGCATGGCGCCCTTAGCCTCGGCGCATTGATTGCCGTAAAAGATTTTGGCACCATCGAGCGTTCTAAGATCAAAATCCCAGGTCGGAGCTGGACCGAGTGTTAGCAAATAGGCCACATTTTCCACGCTCAGGTAGCCAATTTCCTGATCTTTATCAATGACCAGACGACTCTCAGGTTTCGAAAACTGAATCGCTTTCAATATGCTGTTCGCTGTAAGCTTTTCCCGAGCCTTATTATTTCGACCGCCGAATAGATTGTTGAAAAAATTCATTGCAACCGCTCTCATAATGGCACTAAAAATCTGGACCACCACTTTAGTTCATACCCACGTATGCTTGGATTTCAATTAACCGTTCCGGCCCAGGCTGTAGACTGAAGTCAGACGCAATTTAGACATGGAGTCGCATGGATCGCGCTCAAATATCACTTCTTTCTATGGTCGCTTTTAAACTTACCGCTCCAAAGGTCTCGTGGTTATCGGCATCGTCACCGAAGGTCCTAAGGAAAATATTCCGGAAGCTAGGGCATTATTCGCTGGGTGCACCCCGGCGGTACCATTGACCCTCCCCCTGGCTGGGCGGCAATAAGGCGAGCCCGGCTTTGGATAGTCTGGAAGCGGGGTTAATAAAGCAATCGCTGAGAAATAGCCGACCCCCTAATTGGACAGCGGCGCTAATAGTAGACCGGCTGGCGCCCACCTGGCCGGCGTTTCAGCCATTGATCAAATGGGCATGTTAAATATGCCTGATTTACTAGATATGTGGATAGGCACAGAGAGGCAGACCGCTTTCGGGTGAAATTCCCATGGGTCATGACAGTACCGATAAACCAGTCGAACAACCACCCTCTAATACTGGGCTGACCTCCGAGCGCGCCGCCAACATCTCAACGGAAAATCAAGGTCCGCGCCCGGCCGGCGCCACCCGCGAAAAATCATGGGCCGCTACGCTCGGCTTGGACAGTTTATCCATCCCGCCGCTCAAATTTGGCGAAGTGAATGGCGGCTCTAACCAGATCAACGACTGCGCGACAGACAAGTGCATGGTTGGTGGCAAGCAGTACAAGGACAGCACCGAAATACCGGGCAATCATCCAAAAGCGCTCCTTCATCCAGATGGCAAACCTGTCCTTGGGCCCGATGGCAAACCCATTTATGGGCCGGACAGAATAGACCTCGATAAAATCGCCACTGATGCCAGGGACAATAAGGGCTGGTTTAGCGAGGAGCGAGCAGCGCTAAAATTTCGCCATAGCGGCGATTGGGATTTTCAGAGAATGAAAGCGGACGACGGCCGGCCAATATTCACGAAGGAATATCAAAATTTTGCCAATATCGGCATCGGCTACATCATGGGCGCACTCGGCGTCAGCATGGACAAAATGAGCGGCTACGCCGGAACCTACTGCAAATTCAAGTGCAGCTATAACGAGCCTATGTCGCCGCAGTATCCGCATTTAGCGGATCGCCAGGTAAAAGATTTCCAGATCGGCTTCAACCTTTATAGAGAGCGGCATCCCGACGGTAAATAATTGCGGCCTTGACTATCGAAATGTCAATTTGCCACACTCTTATGGCCAAAAATCCATCAGCGGACGGGCCAGTTCCCCTGATTTACCGGAATGTCGCAAGAACGCTGTCGACGATTTCTGTCAAAACAATCGTCCTGGTGTCATTGCGGGGATTTTTAAAATCGCTCATTCACGACCACACGGTGGAAACTTTACCAGAGAGGCGAATCAGACATGGCACTGCATCCGGTATCGGCCTAAGGACGACTGATGATTTGCTTCGAGACGATTT
>JAGXAB010000192.1 GCA_018971775.1 Cyanobacteria bacterium REEB67
GGAAGTAACCACTTAATCTCTCCCGGCGCGATAGCCGATTTTTTTGCCGGGCGAAGCGAGCCTGTGAGTATGAGCAGCCCCGCTCCGGACCCGCAATAGAAGAGGGCGGCCAGCATCAGCGGCGGGCAACCGGCCAGGAAAGTTTTGGCCAGCGGAGTAGAAAGAGCGAAAAGCAAAGCCGCGCTCAATCCATAAAAAACACCGCTATTTTTGGCCATCATCGATTTAGACTATCCGAGCGATTACAAAGCAATTGTACCGCTGAGACAAATGTCAGGCGCAGCTCAAAGAGCGGCCTGAAAAAAAACAGATGAAATAATTGGCCTGATATATCTAACGGCTGAAGACCAGGACATTGCCGCCGCTTGGCAGCGGAATTTCTTCGTCGGCAAATTCATCAAGGATTTCGGCGCGCAGCTCTTTGCGCTCGGCGACCGGGAGATCGTCGGTGTAGTAAACGGCGAGTTCGAAACTTCGACCTTCGACGATCGAGGCCAGTTCGCCTTTCAACCGCCTGGTGAGCGCGCCTTTGACGTCATCGTTTTCACCGACTTCGAGCAATTGATAATCGTCACCTTCGCGAAGCAACAGAGCATATAAACCGGGATCGTTTTCAATCTGCTCGAGACCGGTAAAACAACCTTCGAACTCCAACTTACCAATATAGATAGACAAAATTCCTCCTTCCGAAGGCTGCTAGTCTGCGCCTTCTGCAAAAAAATGGGTTTGGGCATAAGGGTTATGAGAAGAAAGAATGGCATCACGCGTAGCTTCCACGTCGACGGAAAGCGACTGGTATGAGACCATGTCACTGAGCTCTAGTGCAATCACACGTTCGATGCCGCGGCCTAGATCTTCACCCTGGTGGGCGACGGTTTCGTTTGTTTTCACTCTGAATACTCTTTTGGCGGGCAAATGTCGATGATGCATTTGTAGTCCAAAAGGGACTAAGGAGATATTAAGAGGCGCCCGCCAGCCTGGCCCGAGCTGTTTCCGCAAACGCTCTGACAGAAAGACTTTGCGTCGATTGTTGGCTTTTGAAAAGAAGCATTTCAGCATATTTCGTCACGTAAATGTTCAATAAGCCTGTTAAGAAGAGTATCGCGATCACTATATACGGTGCCTATTTATTCAGGGCTATCAGCAACGATTCTGGTGCCTCTCGAGGGCAAAAGGCCGACCTTATCCGACGCTCGAGCCTGGCCCATTTTTTGCCACAGATGGCTTTTACTCGCCCAAAAGAGCAAAACGAGACAATTTAGAGGGAAATTGTTAACGGCCAGAATAAAAGGCTGGCGGTTGCGTTTATATAGGTGTAGGTAAAAGTCCCGTCCGCCATAATGGCTAAAAGGTCAAAAGCATGGGTGCCCACCAGACAGGACAATCCGCCAAGACACTGCAAATTGAAGAGTGGGTAAGGACTTACTCCAAGCCCCTCTTCGCCTATGCGGCCACCCGCATGAACAGCAGCGCCGACGCCGAAGACGTGGTACAGGAAACCTTTCTCAAGGCCTACCGTGGCCTGGAGCGTTTCAAACCGGGCAGCGACGCCAAATCCTGGCTTTTTCAAATCTTGATCAATACGATACGCGACCACTTCAGACGCTCGGTCAATCGCACCGCCACCCTGGCTGTCGAAGATGTCGATGAAACCGAAATTGAAATGAGTGCGCTCATGGCCGGACCGGAAGAAATCGCCGAGCAGAAAGAATTGACCGTCATGCTCGGCGAAGCGCTGGCGCGACTGCCTGAACAACTGGCCGCTCCCCTGATGCTGCGTGAAATCGGCGATCGGTCTTACAAAGAGATAGCAGCAGCGCTGGAAATTCCAATCGGCACGGTAATGTCGCGTTTGTCGCGAGCCAGGCGAGTACTCGCCACTATCATCGCACCGCAGCTCGGACGGGAGCAAGCGACAGAGGAAAAATTGAGCGAAGAAGGTGCTAGCACTGACAAGATAGACCAGATAGACAGGTTAAGCAGGATAGACAGGAAAACGATCGAATGAGTTGCGCAGAGATAAAGCCAAAACTCGAATTGATGGCAGACGACGAGCTCAACAGCGAGCAAGCGGCGACTGTCCTTTCACATCTGGACGTTTGCAGCGCTTGCAACGAGCAGTGGTACGCCATCCTCCATCTGCGCCAGGCGATTAAGGAGCGGGCGGCATCCTTCAGGCCATCGGCTGATTTTGAAAGCCGACTGCTCAAGGCAGTCCAGGCCGAAGCGCAAATCAGCGCGAACGCCGTCGAACAGGACGCGCTCCTCAACCGGGAGAAGCGAAGCAAAGCGGTTGCGGATCTCAAAGGCTCGGTCTCGTGGAAAATTGCCGCCTCCTTACTAATCGTCGGCGCCGCGGTGGTGACACTTATCCGCTTGACGGGAAACAATCAAATCATTTCATCGTCATCACCATCGTTATTAAATGACGCAACGATAAGGCCCGTAAAAATCACGCCACCGCCAGAGACAGTCCAGAGCAGGCAAGTCGTTGCCGCAGCTTCTCTGGATGACGCTATGAAAAATTTCGATGCTTATTTGCAGGGGTCGGCGAGGGCCACGGCCGGGGCCGCGAACAGCTCTGAAATCGCCGGTCTTTCGGAACGAGCCGGTTTCAAAATCAAAACGATGGCACTCGAGGGCTTCAAACTTTCATCGGCTCAAATCGTCAGCACCGCAAGCGGCAAAGCCCAGCTCGTCAGGCTTTGCTATTCGAGAGTGAAAGGCAAAAAAAACGGGGCAAACGGTAAAAACGATTCCATAATTTGTTACCAGGCTGCCGGCGGCAAACTGATTGCCGATGGCTTGAATGAGCATTTCATCGATGGACGCAAGATTTGCTGTGGCGAAAAGCAAGACAGGTCGATAGTTTTTATACCGGGGCAAAAAACGAAGCCGACAGTATATTCGCCTGAAATTCTATTGCTCAGCAATATCTCAAAAAGCGATTTGATGGATCTGGTCCTATCCAGCAGTTAACGAGGCAGACAACAGTATGCAAAACAATCAACAATGGACGTCGCTGGCAGCAGCCTTTACTCTGCTCGCCGTCCTGGTAGTCGGGCAGTTTTTCCTCAGCGCCAGAGCAAACGGCGCCGCGGCAAAGACTATGGAGGCAAGCGCAGTCAAAACCGCAGCCGAGAAAAACTCAGCGCAGCACACTAACAAAGCGGGACCCAACGAAGACGATATGCGCAATAAGCCGGACTCCTACTGGAAGGCAAAACTATCGCCGGAAGCCTATTACGTGACCAGACAGAAAGGCACGGAAAGAGCCTTTACCGGGGCTTACTGGAACAATCACGAGACCGGCAAATACTACTGCAGTAATTGCGGCGCCCTGCTGTTCACATCCAAAGAAAAATTCGAATCCGGAACCGGTTGGCCTAGTTTTTTCAAACCGGCTATCGCTGACGCTCTCGATAAAAAGTCCGACAAGAGCATGTTCATGGAGCGCAACGAAGTAATCTGTGCCCATTGCGGAGCTCATCTCGGCCACGTTTTTGACGACGGACCAAAACCTACCGGCCAGCGATATTGTATAAATTCCTGCTCGCTCAGCTTCAAAAAGGAAGGCGCGGAGAAATGACAAAATTGACTAATCTCAAATCGGTAGTGCTGTTAACGGTATTGTCTATGGTGGCACTGGCTTTTATCTCCAGCCGCGCCAATGTTTCCTTTGGCGAGTCGGCCCGGGACATGAAACAAGCAGCCCCCATTGATTTGAGCCAAGCACCAGCACCGACAAAAGCGGCGACCGGCGAGCGGGCCATGTTTGCCGGTGGCTGCTTCTGGGGCACGCAATACTCCTTCCAGTCTTTGCCTGGTGTGACCAGGAGCATAGTCGGCTATTCCGGTGGCCATACAAAAAATCCCACTTACCGGGATGTCTGCGGACATGGTACCGGTCACGCAGAAGCCGTCTATCTCGAATACGACCCAAAAAAACTCAGCTACCGCAAGCTCGTCGACTATTTCTGGACAATTCATGATCCGACGACAATGAACAGACAGGGCCCTGACTTTGGCGACCAGTATCGCTCGGCGATTTTTTACACGAGTAACGAGCAAAAAGCAATAGCCGAAGATTCGAAAAAGGCAGCACAGGCATCGGGAAGATTTAGCGGTCCAATCGTGACGCAAATAGTGCCAGCCGGTATTTTTTACCCGGCCGAGGAATATCATCAAAACTACGACGTGAAAAACGGCTCACTGAGCTGCCCTTCACCTGTACACAAATAAGAGAGGGGCCCGTTTC
>JAGXAB010000027.1 GCA_018971775.1 Cyanobacteria bacterium REEB67
CAGACACAGCCAAACTCCGTGTTAGATATTTTCGAAAAGAACTAACATCTTCAGACACAGCCAAACTCCGTGTTAGATATTTTCGAAAAGAACTAACATCTTCAGATCCAGCCGATTAGCGTTAGATATTTTCGAAAAGATCTAGCGTCCCTAATTCAGCGAGTGATTTTGGAAACGCGCTCGAAGTAATCGACAAACATACGGATGCCGCCGGAGGCTTGCTGCCAGTCAAAGTTTTCATTGATAGCATGATAGCCATGCTCCGGCAACGAAAGTCCAAGAAAAACAATCGGAACGTCCATAGTTTCCTGCATACTCACGACCGCACCGATAGATCCACCTTCGCGGGTGAACGCAGGCTCAACACCAAAAGCGGATTTCATGGCGCCTTTGGCTGCCTCCGCAAAAGGTCCGCGAAAATGTCCAAGGAAGGGCTTGAGTGAGCCTTCGCGCACCAGTTCCACATCCGGGGCATGAGCAGCAACAAATTTACGCAGAGCTTCGACAATTCTATCCGGATCCTGATTAGGAACGAGCCGCATGCTTACTTTAGCTTCAGCCTGATTGGGCACAATCGTTTTTACACCAGGGCCTGTGTAACCGCCAGTAATACCATGCACTTCAAAGGTAGGTCTTCCCCATATGCGCGCCGCTCCTTCACGAGCGTCCTCTGTCCGCGTCGAACCAAGCTCATGGGCCTTTTTAAAGTTAGCCACAGTAAATCCGGACTTAACGAAATTATCCAGCTCATCTTCATCGACCGGATTGGCGTCGTCATAGAAACCGGGAAATAAGACCTCACCAGTGGTGGCATTGTAACAGAGCGATATCAGCTGGGCCAGTTCGCCGATTGGATTTCTGGCCAATCCGCCGGTAGTGCCACTGTGTACATCTTTGATACCGGTCTTGAGCTTGAGCAAGCAACCTTGCAGTCCGCGCAAACCGTAGGGGATGGCTGGGCGCTCACGCGAGACCCAGATCGTGTCAGAGATCACGACAGAGTCAGTGGCGAGATCTTTGATGTTGTCCTTGAGAAATTGTTCGAAGGACGGACTGCCTATCTCCTCTTCCAACTCCCAGATTACCTTGATATTGACGGGTATGCCGTGATCATGCGCATACCTGGCGGCATAGAGAACACTCAGAGCCGGCCCTTTGTCATCGGTTGTACCACGACCATAGTAGACACCGTTTTCAATATGCATATTGAAGGGGGCATGCTTCCACTCGCTGGCATCTGCTGGTTGCACATCAAGATGATTATAGATTGTGACGGTGGGCACGTCTTTGCTGTGGAAGAATTCGCCGGTAACGACCGGATAACCTTTGGTCTCGACAACCTTTGCCTTGGCGCCACTTTGCTCGAGCAGCTTCTTGCCAAATTCCGCGGCCGTATCAATCTCTTTTTTGCGCTCCGGCTCCATACTGACGCTGGCTATATCAACGAATGTCTTCAGGTTACTTTCGTACTCCGCCTGGACCGAATTGGCGTAAGCGGCCACTTTATCAAGATCTATCTGAGCGCTCATCAGAACCTCGCAAAATTTCAAACGCCGACGGCGCTTGTAAAGTTAACAAGGTTATGTTGGCCGATCAAAGCTATAAAAGCAACTTTTGACATCCGCCCTTTTGATTCAAACGTCCGGACATCAAGCCATTTGGGTCTGGCCATGAGTGCGAAAGCGTGAGGCAAAATCGTCTGCGGTCATATAGCCGACCATGCGGGTGCGCTCCATGATGCCGTGGTCACTGACATTGAGGACCGAAACTGTCGGATAAGCGTCCACGCCGAGATTTCTTGCGAGAGCCTGGGCAGCCGGGTCTTTGGAAGGGCTGGCCTTGACGAAGATGGCGTCGCCGCCAAGAGCGCTCACCGCCGGTTTGCTGAGTTCGGAATCGAAGCGTTTACACCAGCCGCAATTATCTTCTTCAAAGACAACGACTACCGGTCTGCCTGTTTGCTGGCCGCGAGTAATCGCATCCCGCAGGTTGGGGGCAAAGTCAACCGGTTTAGTAATTTCCTCTGTGGCTGTACCCAGAGGCGGCAAGCGGAAGTTGTCGCCAAACTCCGGCACCTGAGGCATAGCCTGGGGAGTTCTATCCAGAGTCGTAATAGGTTCCATTCTAGACATTCCTGTCTCCTTTCGGTACAGATGGCACGCCAGCGCCCGGTCGCACAACAACCAGGCAAAGATTTCTCGAGAGCACTGGACGTGAGCCGTGTCGATCGTCTTCGATGAACAGGTCTATACCTGTCCACAGATTCCTGGACAGAAAAAACAAATTTGTCGAAAGAAAGGGCCAATCCAGACCTGGATGACAGTTAACGGTGCATCGGGGCCCGCTCGGTCAATTGCAGATTAATGCCCCGTCCGTCCATCTCAGCGAGGAAAAGTTTGGTCGGCACGCAGTTTTCCTGGCGCAGTACACCGCGCTCGGAGATGTCGCCACGGGCGATCATCTGGGCAATTATGGAGGCGGGGAAAGCCGTCATACGCATCATGGCGCTCAGCCCTGCGGCCTGGTCGGCGAGATCTATACACTCCCAGACGATCTGCACCGGCTTTGTGTCTTTGACACCGGTGACAATGACGCGCAGCAGGACCACATCCGGCTCATCCTTGGGCAACTTTTCACTGAGCAAATGGAAGAGCAATTCACGGGGAACAGCTTTACCGGATGGCAAATCAACGGCCTGACGCTCCATCAAGCCAAGGCTCTTCAAATTACTGACCAGATTGCAATGACCGGGATAGCGGATTGTTTTGTAATCGAGGTGCTGGATCCGACCCAGATAGCTCTGGGGCAGGGTGGAAATGCCACCCGATGTATTGAAGGCTTCCATTATGCCAAAGGGTTTGGGAAATTCCAGCGTCTCCAGATCGGTAAGCGATGGTACGTTCAGCAATTTACCATCGCGCACCAGCGTGCAATCTTCATAGTATTCATTGATCAGACCATCGACTGAAAAAACCTGCGAATAGCCCATTAGACAATCTTCCGGCTCGGAAGGCAGACCACCCACCCGCAGGCGGATCTCGTAGAGTTCATCCAGACTTTCAGCGGCGCTGACAGCCAGGAGTGATACCAAACCCGGTGCCAGGCCAAGGTCGGGAATAATAGTCACACCCTGTTCCCGGGCCAGTTCATCAAGGGCAAACTCTCTAGCCACTATTTCCTCATTGCCGCCGAGATCGACAAAGTGAGTTTTCGTGGAGAGAGCAATTTTTGCCAGCTCGTAGTTATGTTTGTAGGTAACGCAGCTGATAGCCACATCCACTTCATGCATCAGCTGGGCCACTTCTTCCTGGTTGCTTACATCGAGCTCCACCGGTATGACCGCCTGGTCGGCAAATTTCGCGGCGATCGCCTCTACCCGGGCGAGGTCGACGTCGGCAATGATTACTTTTTCGACCTTGGCACTGCGCACCAGATCGAAAACAGTGGCGTAACCGATGCGACCGGCACCGAGAACTAAAAATTTCACCTGCCAACCTCTAATATTGCCGAGTAAATTGCCGAGAAAAAACGCTGAAAGATGATAGCACTTCAAACGCGCAGCCAGAAATAGCGCTTAATAAGTAGAGCGTCGCTTGCCGCCATCCACCGAAATCGTCGAACCGGTCACATAGGAGGCGCGTGTCGATGCAAGGAAAGCGACGACGCTGGCAAATTCATGCGGCTCGCCAAGGCGACCCATCGGAATCGGCTTGAGATACTCTTTTTGATATTCTTCCTTTGACTGTCCTGATTTTGCGATGCGGGTTGCCATCAAGTCATTTAGACGGTCCGTGGCGATAGCACCGGGCGCAACACAGTTGACGGTGACGGCAAAAGGCGCCACCTCGTCGGCAAGGGTCTTGAGCATGCCGGTGACAGCGGCTCGAATAGCGTTGGATACGGCCAGACCGGCAATCGGTTCGAGCACGGAAAGCGAAGTAACGCAGATAATCCGTCCGAAACGCTTTTCGATCATGGAAGGCAAAAAAGCTTGGTTCAGCTGAGCCACGGAAGCGAAAAGCTGCTCGAAACCACTTTCCCAATCGGTAGCAGCAGTCGTCCGTACATCGGATGGTCGTGGACCACCAACATTATGGACGAGTATATCGATATACTCAAATTCACTTCGGACAAATTCAATCAATCCAGAGCGACTCTCGCTATCGCTCAGATCGGCGGCGTGAGTCAGCAGTCTGGCCTTTCCCTTGAGGCTCTCGGAAAGCTTTTTCAAATTGCTTTGCTCTCGAGAAGAAGCGATTATTTCCGCTCCTTCGCCGTGCAACGCCTCGACAATGGCCCGACCGATACCTTTGGAGGCGCCGGTGACTAGCGCTCTTTTACCGGACAATCCCAGATCCATTTTTACCCCTTATATCTGTAGGAAATAGTTTTGGCCTCGGAGAAAAATTCGAGACTATAGCGCCCGCCTTCGCGACCAATACCGGATGATTTTTGACCGCCGAATGGCGTGCGCAAATCGCGCGCAAACCAGGTGTTTACCCAGATCATCCCAGCTTTGATTTTCTTCGAGAGGCGGTGGACACGGTTGATATCGCTGGTCCAGATACTGGCGGATAGGCCGTATGGACTGTTATTGGCCATGGCAATCGCCTCTTCTTCGCTATCGAAGGGCAAAATCGGCAGGGCCGGTCCAAAAATTTCTTCCTGCAAAAAGCGTGATCCGATAGGCAAACCGGTAAAGACGGCGGGTGACAGGAAATTACCAGCGCCAAGCGCCTCGAGACGTTCGCCGCCGCAGTGAAGCTCTCCTTCGGCCCGGCCGATCTCTATATAGCTGAGCACTTTTTCCATATGCTCCGCCGAAACGAGGGCGCCCATTTCGGTTTCTTTGCTCAGCGGATCGCCGACTTTGATTTTTTTGACCAGGCCCACCAGTTTTTCGACGACCTGATCGTAAATAGCGCGCTCGACAAAAAGCCTTGAGCCGGCCAGACAGATCTGGCCCTGATTGCGGAATGCGGCTCGCAGGGCGGTTGGTATCGCCTCACTGAGATCGGCGTCGGCAAAGATAATATTGGCGCCTTTGCCACCGAGCTCGAAAGAGACTTTCTTCAAACTGCCGCTGGCGGCGGCCATGATTGCCTTGCCTGTCGATGTTTCACCGGTGAAGGAAATCGAGCGTACGAGCGGATGTCGGGTGAGCGCCTCGCCTGCACCACCGGCCCCAAAACCGTTGACGACGTTAAAAACGCCGTCCGGCAGCCCTGCTTCACGGACGATTTCAGCGAGGAGATAAGCTGTATAAGGCGTCCATTCCGCCGGCTTGAGGACGATGCTGTTGCCCATCATCAGACAGGGCGCAATTTTCCAGGTGGCCAAATAGAGTGGCAGATTCCAGGGAGTAATCAGTCCGCAGACACCGACCGGTTCGCGCACGGCGATGTGACGTTCGTTTTCACCGGCACTGTAAGCCTCTTCGGCAAAAGTAGAAGCAAACTGGCTGAAAAAATGGAAGTTCTGAGCCGAGCGAAGGATGTCGCCATCATAGCTTTCATTGATTGGTTTGCCGGTGTCGGTCGTCTCGGCCAATGCCAGACGCTCGCGATTTACCAGAATGAGATCGCCAATCTTGCTCACTACTCGGGCCCGCTCCGCATACGAAAGATGAGCCCAGGGACCGGTTTCATAGGCGCGGTTGGCCGCTTCGGCGGCCAGGTCGATATCACCGGCGGTGCCATGCGCCACCAGTCCATGCGCTTCGCCGGTGGCCGGGTTTACCGTCTCAAAGGTTTGATTGGAGAGAGCCGGAGTGTAGCTGCCGTCGATAAAATTGGGAATTTGTGTCAATTTTATTTTATTGCCCGCGGGGGCCTTAAGAGAGGTCATGGTTTTGCTCCACTGAAGGCCGCGATTGCCTTGATTTCGATGAAGTTTTTACCCGGCAATCTCGCTACCTGCACGGTCGTGCGCGTCGGCGCATTTTCAAAACTAAAATATTGCGCGTAAACTCTATTGTACTTTTCAAAGTCATCCATATTCGCTAAAAAGACAGTGACATCGACTACATCGCGAAAGGTGAGCCCGGCGGCTGTCAGTACCGCGCCAAGGTTTTCAAGCACGCCCCGGGTCTGCACTTCGATGTCATAGCTGACGATTTTCCCATCGCCATCGAAGGTCAATCCGACTTCTTCACCCGTGGACGGGGCGCGACAGCCTTGCCCACTGACAAACAGCATCGAACCAACCACCAGACCGTGAGAATAAGCCCCTAGAGCAAGAGGAGACTTATCACCGGGATTGATGGCGCGTTTTTCCAGCACGACTTCGGACATATTTTTCTCCACCAGCGGACCAGTGACATTTTGCCAGCAGACAGCCTCGAAGGAGCCACAGGTAAGAAAGAATTATGACTGAATATCGACCGCGATAAAGCACGGCTTAGAAAATCTGCGAGAATTTAAAATCACGATCACATCCTCAGCGCACATAATTCGCTGTAGCCATACGGTCGCATGGCCATCGTCCAGTTTCCAACAGCGTTCAAAGGTCTTTTATGACAGCTCCTGAAAATCACGAACAGCCTTTTCAACCGCTCTTTACGATCCGGCGCAGCGGCAGACTGGAGGTCGTGGTCTACGGCATCGTCAGCGTCGTGACCGGAGGGGATTGCCAGAGCTTGATGGCGGCGGGAGACACTGATTTCGAGCTCTGGAGCCGCAGCCTGCTCAAACCCTGGCAACTTTTGACAAATTTCAAAATTTTAAAATCTCACTACCCGGCCCTGCAAGACAAACACTTCGCCCTCTTCATGGCCTCGCACTCGGCCGACGCCGACCATCTCAAAGCCCTGGAAGAAATCATCGAAATTTGCGGTCTGGACGAGGGACAACTGCTCTGCCCGCCGGCCCGCCCGCTTGATGGCGCTAGCCGCGCTCTGATGAAGGAAAGAGGAGAAAAGCCACAACGTCGCTATCACAATTGCAGCGGCAAGCACTCGGGCTATCTGGCGGCGGTAAAGGCTCAAGCAGGCAATATGGGCAATTATCTCATCGAGACAGAAGCCCACCACAGTCGCTTAAAAACTATTCTCAGCTTGCTGACCGGTCGCCAAAGCGAATCATTCACAGCCACGACGGACGGCTGTCAGCTGCCAAATTATGCCCTGAGCACTCGTGAACTGAGCCTGGCCTATATGACCCTGCTCAATCGAGACACTCTGCCGGCGGCGGCTCAGGCCAGTGAACTGTTCGAGAACTACGAGCAGCTGGGCTCGCTCATGCTCGCTTACCCGCAGATGATTAGCGGGTTGGGCCGCCTTGATTACAAAATCATGGCCCGCGAAATCTTCGCCGATGCACCGCCAATGGTGGCAAAGGAAGGCGCAGATGGTTTACTCGGCATCGGAGTAGCAGCCAGTGAAAAATATCCCCATGGTGCAGGTATCGCCATCAAGCTCTCATCCGGCTTCGACTCGCATCATATGGAAATCATCACCCGAGAAATACTGGCCGCTCTCGGTCTGACCGCACCTCACAAGGTGGAGCACAAGGCCGAAGCAGGCCTGTCCGAGAACGTCAAGACCGACCCAGGCAAAGGCGAAAAAATAAAAACAGATCACATAAAAAGCGAATATCATTTTTTGCCCTCCCTGGCAAGGAGATAGGGACAGACATGGACAACAGCCAAAACTTACTTCCCAGCCTCATATTCAGCCGCATCATCGACATCTCCCAACCGGTCAGTACGATGACGGCCTGCTTCCCCGGTGACGTGCCTTTTTCAAAAAAAATCACTCTCTCTTATGAGTCTTCGCAGATTATCAATTTGACTGCTTTTACGATGAGCCCCCATGTCGGCACCCATGCCGACGCGCCCGTGCATATCAAAGGCAAGCTGAGCGAAGAAGCAAACCAGACAGCCAGCGAAAATGGCACAGAAAATGGCGTCGAGAAAAATACCAAAAAAAATGCCGAAAAGACTGCCGAAAAAGGCGCCGATACTGACACTACAGCCGGTGCGCTCGCCCTTCATCCTTTTTTGGGCCGAGTCTACGTCATGGATCTCGCCCCTCATACCGGCGCCATCGGCGGCAGTGCCATCCTCGATCAACTGACTGAGCTTGCCACCGTGGACGAAATCACAAGAGTGATTTTCAAAACTCGCTCCGAAAGCAAACCCCATCTCTTCGAAGACGACTACAGCTATATTGGCGAAGACACGGCCGAAAAATTAGGTGAGCTCGGCTTTGTGCTTACCGGTCTCGATACGCCTTCAGTCGATCACACCGAGTCCAAAGATCTGGCCACCCACAATGTGCTCGATCGCTTCAATTTGTGCTGGCTGGAAAATCTCGATCTTTCGGCTGTAGAAGAAGGCGAATATCAATTGATCGCCCTGCCTCTCAAATTTATTGAGCTGGAGGCGTCACCGGTGCGGGCCATACTTCTGGCCTGATCGATGAAATTATTACGGCAAATTCGATATTGTGCGAGTTTATCCAATCCCAGGCAAGGCAGGCAAAATTTTGTTCGAACAAATTGGCGGTAGGAGAAAGAGGAAATGCGCCCTGATTGGTGTGGTGCATGTGCCGGCCCTGCCTGGAGCGGACAGCTATGGCTTCAATATGAGCCAGGTCCTCGAGCGCTCCTTGCACAACGCTCACATCTACAAAGAATGTGGCGTCGACGCTCTGATCATCGAAAACATGCACGATGTGCCTTATCTGCGCGGAGCGGTGCCACCGGAAACAGTAGCAGCCATGACGGTGGTCGGCCAGGCTATCAAGAGCGCTACTAATCTGCCGCTCGGCGTCCAGATCCTGGCCGGGGCCAATATCGAGGCTCTGGCTGTGGCTGTGGCGCTGGAGCTGGACTTTATCAGAGTGGAAGGTTTTGTCTTCGCCCATATCGGCGACGAAGGTTTCCATCAGGCAAACGCACCGGATCTGGTGCGCCGCCGCGCCCAATTGACAGTGGGAGCGACAGCGAAAAAGACTGTGCGCATTTTTGCCGACATCAAAAAGAAGCATTCATCCCACGCCATCACCGCCGATATCGATCTGGCCGAAACAGCCCATACCGCGGAATTTTTCAAGGCAGACGGCGTGATCGTCACCGGACTGCGCACTGCCGCCGCGCCGCTGCCGGCTGAAGTCCAGGAAGTAGCAGCTGCCGTGAAAATACCGACGCTGGTGGGCTCTGGCATCAGCGCCGAAAATGTCCACGAATTTGCCGCTCACGCCGATGGCCTGATTGTCGGATCCTATGCAAAGAAAGACGGCCACTGGGCAAACGATTGCGACAGCAAAAGACTGGAGCGTCTGGTCAAAGCCCTCGATGCAAGCCTTGAATCAAGAAGCTAGGACTCAATAGCTACGAGACTTGATCAAATTGTTGAAAGGATTAGCGACGGCCGAGGGATTTTGCCTGGCGTAAGCGGCGGCGCTCCCGCTATTTCCGACTGGCGATTCGTCGCCGCCACCAGCATCGGAGTGGTGCTTAGGCTTGCGGGACAGGCGAGGCGCAGCGGCCACCTTTTGCTTGACGCGGGCAGTGTCTTTTTTAGCAGGTGCTACGGGTGGAGCTTCGACGCTGGCGGTTTTGCCTTTTTCCTCTACCGCTGCCGTGCCCTGTGCGCTGTTCGCGCCGGGAGTACTGGTATTGACGGCCTTGAGCATCGGATTGGCCGGTGTCGCAGACGGAGCGACGGAAGGCACGCTGCCTGGTGCGACGCTCGCTGTCGGCGTCGAGGCCGGCGCGACGGTGGCAGTACCAGGCGGTTTTTTGGCCGTAAAGACAGCCATGAGCACCAGACCGGCGGTGAGCAATACACAGGCTGCAACGAGCACCCAGTGCATCAAACCCATTTTTGAAACCAGAGAAACTTTCTCTTTTTTCTTTTCGCTGAGGTCCGGCATGGTCGGGAAGTCGGCACGTAGTACCTGACTCTTGCCGGCCCGAGGAATGGCAGTCTCGAGATCCCTGGTCAGCTCTGCCATAGTTTGATGCCGGTCGGCTGGGCTTTTGGCCATGGCTTTGAAAACGACAGCTTCGAGCCTTTCCGGAATATATAGATCGGGGCGAATATCATTGAAGCGCGGCGGCATTTCGGTGATGTGCTTGGACATCGTCTCCACCATCGTCTTGCCGAGGATCGGCAGGCGACCGGTGAGGGTCTCGTAAATGACGACACCCATCGAATAGATATCGGATCGATTGTCCAGGTCGAGACCCTGCACTTGCTCAGGGCTCATATAGACAGGGCTGCCGCAAACTTCACCCATCTGCGTCAATTTCTGCTGTTCACCACCGGCGGTTATCAATTTGGCCACACCAAAGTCCACGACTTTGACGTAGTCTTTTTCATCCTCATAATCGATGAGCATGATATTGCTCGGCTTCAAGTCGCGGTGGATGACACCCATACGGTGCGCGTGGTCGAGGGCGTCGGTGGATTGACAGAGGATTTTGATACTGCGTTCGACACCAAGATGGCCTTCGTTTTTAATCAAATCAGAAAGCGCTATGCCCGAGAGGTAGTCCATGACGATGAAAGGCTGGCCGGAACTGGGCGTGACGCCGAAGTCATAAACAGTGATGATATGAGGATGGTTGAATTTGGACGAAGCTTTGCCTTCCTGGTGGAAGCGCTTAACGCTCATCGAATCGGCAATATGTTGCGATTGCAGCATTTTGATGGCGACGATGCGCTCCATCAAAACCTGACGACCTTTATAAACGACGCCCATGCCGCCATGGCCTATCACATCGATGATGTCGTATTTGCCCATCAAGCATGTGCCGATCATCGGATCGCGTGCCAGGGTGACGAGAGTGGTGCCGTCGTGTGGGCAGGCCGCGACGATGCCGGTGAACTGTCGTTGACACTCCAGACAAACTTTTTTGTCGATATCTTCGCCTAAATGTTCGGCAAACACGAGAGAAGCCCTTATAGAAGCCGCCACAGAACCATTTTAAATCTGGCAGCCCGGTTTAGGTAAAAGCTGGTAACTAAGAAACGCCATAAAGCCAAAGTGGGGAAATTCAAAATAGTTTAACCGATATTAATGTACCCGCCCCAATAATTAACTAACCCAAATTTACTACATCTTTCCTAAATTGAGCCCGGACGGCCCCGGCTCCAACCCCAGCTCCAGCTCCAGCTCCATCAATAAGCGGCCTCCAGGCGTGGACGGAGCGAACCGCCAACCACCTCGACAATATTGGCTCCCTCGATCCACTCCGCTTTGAAGCCACTCAAATGCGTCGTTGTGATTAATGTCTGCATATCTTCGCTGACGAGCTGCATGAGCATTCCCTGACGCATCAGGTCGAGCTCGGCCAGGACATCGTCGAGGAGCAGAAGGGGCGGCTCCTCGAGCACATCGCCGACCAGCTTCAACTCGGCAAGCTTGAGAGCGAGCACGAGTGAACGTTGCTGCCCCTGCGAAGCATAGGCTGTGGCGGCCATGCCGTTCAAATCGAAGCTGACATCGTCGCGGTGCGGTCCGGTCAAAGTCTGACGCCTGGCGATTTCTTCCGCTCTCCGCTCGCGGAGATTGCGCATGATCGTCAGGGCCAGATCCTTCACCTCCATGGCATGGATCTCATTTACATCAAGCACATGCGCAGCAACATCGCCAGAAACGACAGCCCCACCAGCCGTCGCCTCCAGGGTAGAGGCGCTGCTGCCTGCGGAGTCGTGCCCCTCAACGTCTTTTTGATTCTGGCGAAAAACATAGTTGCAGCCAAGCTTTTCGCGCCGTCCGGAGATGCCGGCATGAAAATTTTCGCTCTCAGGAATGGCGGCAATCAGCGCGTCCACCCGCGATTTGATTACGAGCGCGCCGTAGTAGGACAGCTGCTTGTCCCAGACCTTCAATTCGTCTTGATCGGAGACGCTCAGCTGGCCCTTTTCGAAAAAATTTTTGAGCAGCCGGTTGCGCTGGGCTACTATTTTTTCATATTTGGAGTGCAATTCATGGTGTGCCGGGCGTATCTTCAAAGCAAGCTCATCGAGCCAGTCTCTACGAAATTTGGGACCGCCGCGCAAAAGATTTAAATCCTGAGCCTTGAAACTGACAGTCGTCAAACGAGATAGAAAGCGACCGGACACTCTGGCCGAAGCCGGCTGATTGAGCCCGTTTATACGTACGCGCCTGCTCAGGCGCTCTTTCTGGCTGATCGTTAGACTGACGGTTTCATCCATGCCCTGCATGATTTTAGCGGCGTAGACAAGCTCGATCAGGCATTCGTTTGCGCCAACGGCGATCAGCTCGCGATCGGAAGCGGCCCGGTCCGAGCGACCAGTCGAAATGATTTCGATAGCTTCGAGCAGATTGGTCTTGCCCTGGGCGTTTTCACCAATCAAAATATTGCGACCGGGAGAAAGTTCGAGGGTGGCGCTTTGATAATTGCGAAAATTCTTGACGGTAACTTGATTTACTTGCACATCGACTCGTTTGAAATACCCTACAGAACTTCTTGTCTTTCCGCTTTTTCCAATAAAAAGGTCCGCGCCGTCAAGCAATCGAGCTCAATTTGAGCGGTAAGAGCCGGTAAGCCGTCAAACTTTTGCTCATCGCGCAAAAACTTGAGAAATTGCACTTCCAGCATGCGGTCGTAAAGATCACCATGAAAATCGAGCAGATGCGCCTCGATCGTCACCGCCGTTTCCAGCGGATTGTTGAAAGTAGGTCGATAGCCGATATTGATCACGGCCGGCACACATTTGCCCGAGGCCGCGCCATGATCAGCAGATTGATCGAGCTTGACCCGGCCGGCATAGACGCCTACCGGCGGTACGAGCTGATTGAAGGCCGGTAAAATATTTGCCGTGGGGAAACCGAGCTTACGGCCGCGTTCGGCGCCGTGGACGACCTCGCCGCGCAAGCAGTAAGGCCGAGAGAGAAGCTCGTTGGCCAGCTCGATATCTTTGGCGTTGACTGCCTTGCGGATGCGTGAAGACGACACTTCATGCCCGTTTACATAAACCATCGGAGCGGCGTGCACGACAAAGTCGCGCTTCTCGCCGAACCGGGTCAAAAGTTCGGCGTCACCTTCGCGATCGCGGCCAAAATGATGGTTGTGACCGACAGAGATAGACTTTGCACCCATCGTCTCAACCAGCATTTTCTCCACATACTCCTGGGGAGAGAGGCGGCAGAGCTCCTCGGAAAAAGTCAAAACCAGGGCGACATCCACACCTAAAGCGGCAAAAAGCTCGAGTCGCTGCTCGATGACTGTAAGCAAAAGTGGCGGTTTACCCTGAATCAAGCCGCGCGGATGATCGCGAAATGTGACGACACCGGCTTTGACGCCAAGCCGGCGGGCTTCGTCCACCGCCTTCTTGATCACGACCTGGTGACCCGGATGCACACCGTCGAAGAAGCCAAGCGCGATGGCGGAACTGTCAACAAGCGAAGCATGAGGTTCGAAAAAGATTTCCAAGGATGGTTCCGTTTAGTGGGAAAGAGACCGGTCGAAAAATCGTTTACCGGATTGTTATCTGCGATTTTATCCCAAGGGCTGCTTAGTTGCTACTGAAAGGCCATGAAATAGCCTTCCGTGCTAGAATTTGCATGTAGTTATTGAAATGCCTTTCCCGCTACTGTAGTGGCTCGGGACTCTGGGGTTTGGATATCACCGAGCGGTTAAGCAAATGACCTTCGCTGCATATCTATTCAACATGTTCTGTATGTTTCTCGGTTTCCTGCGGCCGATCGGTATTAGCTTTACATAATTGGGATCACAAGCACCTATGGCAAAGAAAGAACAAGGAACAGTGGCATCGTTGTCAGAAGACAGTAACGAAAAAGAGCTGGAAAAAGCAGAAAAAATCTACCAGCAGCAGGAGATCGACAATACTCCTGTATCCGGTGATTACACGGCATCCTCCATCGACGTTCTCGAGGGCCTGGAAGCGGTGCGCATGAGACCAGGCATGTACATCGGTACAACCGGTCCCAAAGGCTTGCACCACCTGGTCTGGGAAATCATCGACAATTCGGTCGACGAAGCTCTGGCCGGCCATTGTACGGTTATCGACGTACGCGTCAATGAAGACCAGTCCTGCACAGTGCAAGACAATGGTCGCGGCATCCCTACCGATATCGTCGCCAAAACAGGCAAAAGCGCTATTGAAACGGTATTTACCGTACTGCACGCCGGCGGTAAGTTCGGCGGTGGCGGATACAAAGTTTCAGGCGGCCTGCACGGCGTGGGCGCATCCGTTGTAAACGCCCTTTCCGAGCGCCTCGAAGTCGAGGTCTGCCGCGACGGACGCGTGCACAAACAGGTCTATCTGCGCGGCAATGCCGAAGGCGACTTGCAGACCCTGGGCGAGACAACGCAGCGCGGCACAAAGGTTACTTTCTGGCCTGATGACCAGATTTTTCACGACATCAACGAAGACGACGAACGCCTGAAAATCATCTTCGAATGGGACACGCTGGCCACCCGCCTTCGTGAAATGGCCTTTCTCAACAAAGGTCTGAAAATTGTCCTTACCGACATGCGAGCCAATAAAGTCGAAGGCCTGGATAAGAGTGAAACTTATCACTACGAAGGTGGTATCGCCAGCTATGTCGAATATCTGAACGATACAAGAGATACTCTGCACAAGCCGCCGATCTATTTCGAACAAAGAGCTAACGATGTTACAGTCGAGTGCTCACTGCAATGGACCACCCAGTATTCGGAATCGATCTATAGCTTCGTCAACAACATCAATACCCACGACGGCGGCACGCACGAGACAGGCTTCCGTAACGCCCTCACCCGTATCGTCAATGACTACGCCAAGAAGACTAATTTCCTCAAGGATAGCGATGACAAATTTACCGGTGAAGATATCCGCGAAGGCCTGACCGCGATCATCTCAGTGAAAGTGCCTGACCCCCAATTCGAAGGCCAGACCAAGCAACGTCTCGGCAACCGCGAAGTCCAGGGCATCGTGCAAAACATTGCCGCCGAGCGCATTTCGGACTGGCTGGAACTCAATCCCAAGCCGGCCAAAGAAATCCTCACCAAGATCTTGAACAGCAAACAGGCTCGCGAAGCGGCCCTCAAAGCCAAGAGCCTCGTGCGCAGACAGTCGGCTCTTTCCGGTGGTGGACTACCGGGCAAACTGGCCGACTGCTCGGACAAGGATCCGGAAAAATGCGAAATCTACCTGGTCGAAGGCGACTCGGCGGGCGGCTCAGCCAAACAAGGTCGCAACCGTATGTTCCAGGCGATCTTGCCTTTGCGAGGTAAGATCCTCAACGTCGAGCGCGTGCAACCAAGCCGCATCTACGACAACGCCGAAGTACAGGCGATGATTCAGGCCCTTGGCCTGGTCGTTTCGGAAGAAAATGAAGAAGGCGGTAAAACCACCGGCTTGCTCAGACCGAACGCCCAGAATCTCGATCTGACCAAATTGCGCTATCACAAGATCATCATCATGACCGACGCCGACGTTGACGGCAGCCACATCCGCACACTGCTTCTGACGTTCTTCTTCCGCTACGCACGTCCGGTAGTCGAAAAAGGCTACGTTTATATCGCTCAACCGCCGCTCTTCAAAGTGACCAAGGGCAAACGCGTCGAGTATTGCTACAACGAGCATAAGCTCGAAGCGGTACTGGCCGAGATGGGCGATAAAGTGGACATTCAGCGCTTCAAGGGACTGGGCGAAATGATGCCCGAGCAACTCTGGCAAACAACGATGAATCCGGAGACCAGAACTCTGAAAAGAGTCAACGTCGACGACACCTCCGAAGCCGATCACACCTTCGACCTGCTTATGGGCGAAGCGGTCGGTCCGAGACGTGAATTTATCGAACAGAACGCTCACAAAGTCGGCAATCTGGACGTCTAAAATCAAGTCTGAACAATTTCGGCCGAAAATTCCCTGCCCTCGAAAAGACAAGACAGTCACATGGTAAATGTCGCCAATATCATCACGGTTTCACGGGTGGTATTGGCGCTGCTTACTTTAGCCCTGCTACCGATGGCTGGAAATCCCTCGGCCGCAAACACGGCCGGTTTCAGCAGCGAAAATATTCTCTGGACAGCTTTTGGTTTAACGGTGCTGGTGATCTGGGCGGACGGCCTGGATGGCTTTTTTGCCCGCAAGCTCAATCAATGCACTAAATTTGGTGCCATCCTCGATATTGCCGGCGATCGCTGCGTCGAGATGGCTTACTGGATCGTCTTTTGCGCTCTGGGCTGGGTGCCGCTCTTCGTACCATTGCTCTATCTTGTGCGGGGTACTTTTGTCGACGCCATGCGCAGCCACGCCTCCGAGCAAGGACTGACCGCATTTGGTGCCAAGACGATGATGCAATCACCACTCGGCAAATTTCTAGTCGCTTCCAATTTCAGTCGCTTCACTTATGCCGTAGTGAAAGCGCTGGCCTTCTGCCTGGTGATCGCTGCCCACACGGCCGCGCTGGACAAGACGGCACTACCGACTGTAGCCTTGTACCTGGTATATTTTTCCTGTTTCTTTTGCGTCGCGCGCGGCCTACCCGTTTTGATTGAAGGCCAATCGCTATTTAAGGTCTAGGATCGGGCGTCGCGCCACCGCGCAATTCTACCGGTGTCGGATTGCTGTTAGGACGGTCGAAGGGATTGCCACCACCAGGGATACCGTCCCATTTGAGCGGACGCGTATCGATCTGGCTGTGTGCCTTATCGATCCCCATTGATTCCTCAAGACGCTGGGCCGATTGACGATTCTGGACAATCTGACGCTCGAGCATGGTGCGTTGATTATAGACAGCGCGCATACAATCTCTCTGCCGGCCAATGGCGCGAGTGGCAAAATTGCAGATGCGTTCATACCAGTCCCAATCCGAATCGCTCTGCTTCAACTCCGCCTTGAGTTTAGCCAGACTGGCGGCGGCACTACCGTCACTGGGATTGGCTGCTGTATTGGTTTTAGGCGTAGGCCTAAATTTAGTATCGGCAACTAGATAAGTAAGGTGACGTATCAGTTCGCAGCAAGCGATGGCGCTTCTCGGAGAAAGGTTGCGGGCACGCTCGGCAGGCACAGCCACCTCCGCTTCTTTGAGAGCCTGCATCCAGTAAGCTCTCGCTTTCTCCGGCTCATTGCGATTGTAATAGTAGAGACCGCCCCAATCGTACTGGATCCACTTTGGTGTGCCGCCCTTACCGTAGGAAGCAACAGCGGTAGCGACGCCATCACCGGCGGTATCATGCACAAAGCCCTTCGGATGCGTGGATTTCTTTTTGGTCGATGCAGCTTCTGCAGCGTTAGAACTAGCCAAAAGCAAAGCGGAGATAGCAAGGAGACTGAATAGCGACTTTCTCGATGCGGACCTTTGCAATGACACGGGCACCAACCTCAAATTAAATTGCATCCCTCTCTCCTCGGAGAACCAGCGTATACATTTAAGCACTTCTCAAAGACAAAGTCAGGATTGAGGCGCGTCAGACACTCTCGGTCCTGACAAGTTTTTTGATAATGGCAGGGTCTGCAGGCCAGACTCTCGTCGTAAACAGCCAGATGGCGGGGCCCATAAGGCGCCCAGCGTACCGGGTCGGTCGGACCAAAAAGAGCGACAGTGGGCACGCCGACGGCACTGGCCAGATGGGCCGGGCCGGAGTCGACACAGACGGCAAGCTGCATTCGGCTGTAAAGAGCCATCGACTGACGCAATGACAGTTTTCCAGCCATATTAATCGGCTTTTCCAGAGCACACAGTTGAGCCAGACTCTCATAGGTTGACCGATCTTGAGCATCACCGGAAAAAACCGGCTCGAGGCCGAGTTCGTCGCGAAGGCGCTTGACGAGTATGGCCCAGCTCTCGAGGGGATAGAGCTTATCGGGATGAGCGGCCGCGGCATGAATCAACACACGGGGCCGCTCCTCATTTAAACGCGGCTCGAGGGCCAGCACTTCAGCCACCTCGGTGGGCGAGACAAAGGCCTCCAGACGGCCATCGTCGACCGGGATATCGACCGCCTGCAAGACCGAAAGTAAAGACTCGACTTCATGAATATCTTTGCGCCATACGACCGGATCGGTGAGCAAAAAATTGCGCCCTTCCGTACCATAGCCGATGCGTCGTTTCGCTCCGATCAGGAAGGCCAGGGCAGCGGAAGAGAAGGAGCGCTTCAATAGAAATACAGTGTCATATTTATTTTTGCCCAGCTCAAAAACATAAGAAAGAAAACAGCGGGTCTTACCCTTACCGCTATCGTACTTATGAAAGCGAGTCGTATCGTAGACAATCAAGTTGTCGACATAAGGCAGGCCCTGCAGCACCTCGCCACTCTTCGGACCGACCAGCACATCAATGCGCGCTTGCGGGTATGCGGCCCGTAAATTACGCAAAAATGGTACAGTCAAAATGGTATCGCCGATGAAGCGATAGCGGACAACGAGAATAGCTCTGGCCGAAGGTCGCTTCTTGCCGCCCATCTGGGCAAAATGTCCTTCAGTCTGGCTAGCAGCCCTCATCTACGCAAATTACTCCAGAAATCAGGAGCATTGATCTCCGAGCCGTTGGCGTCGACCCATTCGGTGGCCAGGACCATAGCCAGGGTTTTAGCGCGCAACGAGGCGGTCTGAGGCAGACGCACCATGTCTTTTTCGGTGGTGATGATGTAAGCGGCACCGCTTTCGTTGAAGCTTTTTTCGATGGCGGCAAGATCCCCCGGGCTGTACCAGTGATGATCGCCAAATTCGAGCAAACCGGATAGCTCTGCGCCCGTTTCATGGACGTTGGCGACCAGGCTGTCGGGAGTCGCGATACCGGAGAAGACAAAAACTTTCTTGCCGCGCAGATCGGCCAGATCCATACTCTCGCCGCTCTCACCATTGATTAAATAGCGCGGCGTAAAGCGGCAATAACGCAGCACCGCCTTCGGTGCCAGCTTGGCCAATCTGCCGCTCAATCTGGCCAAATCGTCGACGACAACACTGTCGAATCTTTCGGCCGAAGGGATTTTAGTGACCACGATCGTAGAAGCCCTCGCCAGGCCACTGAGCGGCTCACGCAGACGACCAGCGGGGAGGAGCTTGAGCTCGTCGATCAGATCATTGTAATCAAAAAGGACAACGTCAAGGTCCCGACGTAACTTGCGATGCTGAAAGCCATCATCGAGCAAGAGCAAGTTAGCCCCATATTTTTTCACGGCGAGATAGGCGGCACGACTGCGCAGCGAATCGACAATAATCACAGCCCGGGGCACGGCCTGAGCCATCTGACTGGGCTCGTCACCGCTGTCCAAAACACCGGCTATCGGCCCATAACCGGCACTGACGACAACGGTAGAGGCCTTCGTCAATCGACCGTAACCGCGACTGAGGATAGCGACTTTGACACCGGAGGCAATCATACGTGTAGCCAGATCGATAACAACCGGAGTTTTGCCGGTACCACCGACAGTGATGTTACCAACCGAAATTACCGGCACAGGCGCGCCGACACTGCGAGCCAGACCAAGATCAAAGAATAATCCGCGCAGCCAAGCCCCGAGACCGTAGAAAAGCGAGGCGGGCCAGAGCAGCAGTTTCATGTAGGGACTTTCGGCGAGCGATTCGAGACGCTCGACGATTGGCTTCTTCTCGCTCAAAACAGCGGTATTATCGCTCATGCACAGCCTCCTCCAGCGAGAATTGACTTTCACCCGGCTGACTTTCGCCTGCAGGCTTTTCGCTTGTAGGACTTTCACCCAATTGACTTTCGATCAGGGCCAGAGCTTTGACTACGGCTCCCTGACTGGAAATCAAAATCTCACGGCCGGCGAGACCAGCTTCTGTGCGTCGTTTTTCATCGGCAAAAAAGAACAGCAGGCAAGCAATCACACCGGCTTCATTCTTGCCCTGGCTAATAGCATTTTGAGCGGTAAGAGCGGCGGTCAAATCTTTCACTTTTTCTGTACGTGGACCGACCACCACCGGCACGCCATAGGCGTAAGGCTCCATAATATTGTGCCCGCCAACCGGAGCCAGGGTGCCACCAACAAAGGCGACGCTGGCAAGCGAATAAAAATCAAAAAGTTTGCCGATCACATCGAGCAGATAAACTTCTGCCCTTGTGCCCGGCACGTGCGGCAGATCCGAACTGAAGCCCTGATTTTCCGAAAAACGCCGCGGTACAAAATCATACTCGCGGATCAGCTCGGCCACTCGCTCGAAACGTTCCGGGTGACGGGGCACGATGATTAGCTTGGCCCTGGCACCATAGGTGGTATCCAGGAGCTGAGCGTAAGCTTTGAGCACGCAGACTTCCTCGCCCTCGTGGGTCGAGCCGGCCACCAGGACCGGAGTAGGCGGAGGGCCCGAACCATATTCGTGGGCCAGCTGCGAAAGGGAGCCGGCGGCTGTCAGCCCCAGAGTAGCGAGCAATTTCTCACTCACTTCCGCTGCCAGAGGCTCCAGTCCGTCAAATTTTATATTGCCCAGGGAAGTCACCGGCAAGTCATCGCCGCCGACGGCAAAATAACGACTGGCCTCTTCCGGCGTCTGCACTCCGATAGCGCTAAAGCGCCTCAGTACAGGACGGAAAAAGCGGCGGTGGCGATAATAGGATTTGAATGAACGCGGTGACATGCGACCGTTCACCACCATCATTTTGACGCCGCGCTTCTTGCACTCATAAGTAAAGCCCGGCCAGATCTCGGTTTCGGCAATAACGACCAGCTCCGGCTTGAGCACTTTCAACCAGGCGTTGATGGCACCAGGCAAGTCGAGGGGGAAAAAAATTATCGTCGCCAGATGGCCTAGCTTTTCTTGAGCCAGCTTCTGTCCGGTAGCCGTGGTCGTCGAAACGACCAGAGGTCGCTGCGGATGTTTGTCATGGAAAGCTTTAACCAGGGGCAAAATAGCGTTGAATTCACCGACGGATACGGCATGGAACCAGAGACAACCATGGAGGGCCTCGCTTCTGGCCTTGATTGACGCGGGAATGAAACCGAGTTTCTGGCCAAGGCCTACCCGTGTCTTTTTTTTGATCAGCAAAACAGGCCAGGCCAGAAGCAAGATCAGAAAAACGCAGTAGTAATAGAGGGCTATCAAAGCCGGCTCGGACCCCTGGTCGGTGGTAGCAGTCAATTGTGGCGTATATAGCCTGTATAGCGAAGATCGCCAGAGCCTGCCGTGACACCTGTCATCTTAACTCTGCATCAGCTTTAATAAATAGAGCAGTCATCTAATTTAAGGTTTTAGTTAAGCCGCATGATCGGTTGAAACAAAACAAATCAAATCAAATTAGATCAAATCGAGGGCATCGACGTCGACGGCAACATTGACGTCCTGGCCGAAACGACGCAGGCGCAGATGCTCAGTGATCAAATATTGCACAGCAGGGCCGGCCAGATTTTTGATCAAAAGATGAAAGCGGTATTTCGTCTTCACTTTTTCCAGCAGACAGGCGGTCGGTCCGAGAATACGCACGTCCTCTTCTCCGACTCGGTCTTCCAGTAGACGACTGACTTCCTCGGCCAGCATTTCGCAAACAGACTCAGCCAGGCCGGCATCTTCACTGGAGACGACAAGGCGGATCAATTGCGAAAAAGGCGGATACTGAAATAATTGCCGACCGGCCAGCTCCGGTCGGTAGAAGCCTTCAAAATCATGATCGGAAGCCAGGCGCAACGCTTCCAGATCGGGGGCGTAAGTCTGCAGGATGACCTCACCGGCATGCGCGCCGCGGCCGGCTCGACCGGCGACCTGGGTCAGCAACTGGAAGCCGCGCTCCATCGAACGATAGTCCGGCATATTGAAAGCGGCATCGGCGGTCAGCACACCGACGAGCGTTACATTTTCGATATCGAGGCCTTTTGCCACCATCTGCGTACCGATCAAGATATCAGCGCGCCCCTGAGAAAAATCACTCAAGACCTGCTCATAGGCACCTTTTTTCGCCGCCACATCCGAGTCCAGCCGGACGACACGCGCCGCGGGGAAAAGCTTGTGCACGTCTTCTTCCACCTTTTGCGTGCCCAGGCCCGACTCTTTTAGAAAAGGACTGGCGCAGGCCGTGCAAGCAGACATCAAGGGCGAACGAAACCCACAGTGGTGGCAGGCGAGATAGCCGGAGCGCAAAAGCGGCTCGGAGCGCTCACCACCTGCGACGACACCTTTTAGACCCTTTTGATGGAGGACGAGCGAGACGCTGCAATTTTTGCATTTGACGACATGGCCGCAGACCTGACAAAAAACATGACTGGCAAAACCGCGTCGATTGATCAAAAGAACGATCTGCTCTTTGCGCTCGAGACGGGCACCCACAGCCCAGGTAAGAGGTTCGCTGAAGGCTGTCTTATGACCATCCTTAAACTGTTTGCGCATGTCGACAATCGTTACTTTCGGCATCGCCTGCTTGAATACACGACTGGGCATGGTCAACACTCGACCGGCCCGGTCCGCCTCGTAAAAGCTGACCAGATCAGGCGTAGCACTGCCGAGCAGGACCATCGCTCCGGCCCGGCGCGCCTTTTCTTCGGCCAGATGTCTGGCATGATAACGCGGGGCCGGCGATGTCTGTTTGTAGCTACTGTCATGCTCTTCGTCCAGGACGATCAAAGCCAGATCGGGAATATGCGCCAGAATAGCCGAGCGAGCCCCGAGCAGGACTTTGACGTCGCCATTGCGCAGGCGTTGGAAAGTATCGTAGCGCTCACCGGGACTGATACCGGAATGCCAGACGGCCACGAGCTTGCCGAAGCGCCCTTTGAGACGGCCGGCCAGCTGCGGCGTCAAGCTGATCTCGGGGACGAGAAAAAGTGCAGTGCGCCCCATTTTCAGGACTTCACTGATCAAACGCAGATAGATCTCGGTCTTGCCCGAACCGGTGACACCATGCAAGAGCCAGGGCTGGACAGGGTTTTCAGCAGTGCCGGCCAGCACTGCCTGTAGTTCGCTTTGCAGTCTGGCAAAAACCAATGTTTGCTCATCGGTGAGCGGCGGCTCAGTGCGATTTTTATCGACCAGGGCCTGCGGCAGCGCCGACAGTCCGTCGCGCACCACATCCTCTTCGCTGACGACGAGCATAGAAGCGGCGATCATTTTGTCGATGGTGGAGCGGCTCGTGCCAGCCTTTTCGACGAGCTCGCCGACGCTCAAAGCCTTTTCTGCGGCGAGCAGGGCCTGTAAAATCGATCTTTGTTTTTCAGTCTGCGCTTCGGCGGCACCAACGCTCAAGACTCTCCTGGTCTTCGCCTCGGTCGCTCCTTCCTGCACTGTTTCGGCGACGAGCAGACCGGCTTCGCTCAGGGCGGCGAGACCCTTTTGAAAATGCGTGATCGTCAACTTCGGCTTGCGACGTCTACCTGCCATTTCGAAGCGCTGGCGCAGGGTGCTGAGGCTCAAAATGCCCTTTGCCGATTCGAGCAAGAGGTCGAAAATCAGATAAACGGCCGGTTCTTCATGAGCAACGATGGGCAATTGACGATCACCAAAATGATTTGCCACCATTTCTCGCAGCATGATCGTGCGCTGATCGTGACCAAATTCTTTCAGGGGCAAGGCCGCTTCGGTCAACCTGACCAGCCGTTTCATCTTTGTCTGTAAGCAGGCCGGTATGGCGGCGGCGACCACATCCTGCAGGGTAGCACAATATTTTTTGGCCACGTAGGCCAGATAATCGATGTAAGCTTCGTCGAAGAGCGGCTCAGGCTCGATTACTTCATGGATGTCTTTGGGGCTCTTTTCGAGATCATGCCTGTCGCTCACACCGACTATATAGCCGGCCAGCATCTGCCTGCCGAAGGGCACAAGCACTTGCGCTCCGATAAAGGCGGAGCCGCGGAAGCGCTCCGGAATAGCATAAGTAAACAGCCTGTCCTTCAGCCCTTTTATTTGCACATCGAGCAAAACGGCAGCATAAAGCCCGGCAGGAGCCTGTGCCGGCAGAATGTCTATATCCAGTCGTGCAGATGCAATTTTTTCTTCGGCGGCCAAAGTCAAACAAACCCCTTGCAAGCTGATAAGGCAGCAAGCAAAAAAACTGACCCTTTGAGTATAGAGGCCCTGGCTGACAAATTTGCCTGCCTGAAGAAGACCGCCAGATAAAAAGCGGGCTCGAGCCTGGAAATTTTCTATAAACGGAAAATCAGGCTCCGATTACATATTTTTTCCAGTTGTACTCGCCAGCAAAAGAATGCTTGGAAATTTCGAAGACGACATGAGACATCGGCCGGCGCGGCGTACAGGCAAGAGGCATGCTTGATTCTTTTGGCGTGCGATCGCCCTTTTTGACATTGCATTTCAAGCAGGCGGCAACGACGTTGTCCCAGCTGTCGAGCCCGCCGCGCGAGCGGGGGATGATGTGATCGATGGTCAGATCGTGCCGTTTGTCGCCACAGTACTGACAGGTGTAATTGTCGCGGTGAAGGATATTGCGACGCGAAAGGCTGATTTCTTTGTAGGGTATTTTGACGTAGGAACGCAGACGAATCACCGTCGGCAAAGGTGTATCAGAGTAAATCAAGCGACCGTTATGCTCGATTTGCTCGGCTTTGCCTTTCATGAGCAGCACCACCGCTCTACGCCATGTGCAGATATTGAGCGGCTCGTAGGAAGCGTTAAGGACCAGGACCTTCGACAATACTCACCCCAATGCGCCGTTAGCAAAAGTTTACGTTGTAATATTATAACCATAATCGTAGCAAAGTGTCTATTAATAGGCCATTCTCGGCGAGCTCGAGGCCAAGTCGTGCTAATATTTCTCACCGGTCCGCGCCTCAGGGCGGGCTACTTTGCCGCCCATTATCCAGTGGAAGGCGAAGAGATTTTAAGCGTCGGCAGCCCCCCTTGAAATCAAGATAAAGCCTTGTCCAGTCTAGCTCTAGACCGGTGAGGCCAACGACTGAACAGGGCCGTTGTCAGCTACATTTCGCCCTCGATCGGGTGAAAAGTCGGCCCAGGCACTAAACTTGGAATATATCCACCAAGGTGGTAACTTTGGCATCCGGATATATTCCGGGCAGGCAGAGCAACCAGTTTCCGAACTGGGCTGAAGGACCTGTCATTCCGAGTCCCACGGAAGACTCGGAGAGAAAACCAGTAATGCGTTTTTTCGCCAGCATAAGTACCAAAAGTGCAAAAGTAATAGTTCCGCCAAATCTAAACCCTAAAGGCACATACAAAACTAAGGAGAGTAAAGCCTTGCCACAAGCATCGATGAGACAACTTTTGGAAGCCGGCGTACATTTCGGCCACCAGACCCGCCGCTGGAATCCCAAGATGAGACCTTACATCTATGGTGAAAGAAACGGCATCTACATCATTGACCTCGAGCAGACTACTAGAGCGCTCGATAAGGCCTGTGAATACGTCAGAAAAGCTGCCTCAGAAAAGAAAAACATCATTTTTGTCGGCACCAAGAAACAAGCCACGGATATCGTCGAAGAAGAAGCCCGTCGTTGCGGCGCTCACTTCGTCAACCGTCGCTGGTTGGGCGGCATGCTCACCAACTTCGAAACGATTCGTCTGCGTATCAACCGTTTGAAAGAACTCGAAGAAATGGTCAGCAGCGGAGACCTCTTCCGCCGCGGTAAAAAAGAACAAGCTGTTCTCAACCGTGAACTGGCCAAACTGGAAAAATCCCTCGGTGGTATCAAAACCATGCGCGGTAAACCGGACCTCCTCTTCATCATCGACCAGAAGCGCGAATTCATCGCCGTTTCCGAAGCGAAGAAAATAGGCATCGCTACAGTCGGTATCATCGATACCAACTGCGATCCCGATGGCATCGACTATGTCATTCCCGGCAACGACGACTCGATCCGTTCGATCAAATTGATCACCAGCAAAATCGCTGATTCCATCCTCGAAGGTAAACAGGGCCAGGCCTATGTCGACCCGATCGAAGAAAAATCAGCCTGGAAAGAGCATGATGGCACCACCCCGCAAGCGGCTGGCGAACCTGCTACTGCTGAAGGAAACCTGCAAATGGCCGCCGTTGGCGCGGAAGCAGGCGCTGAAGCCCCGGCCGCTGAAGGTCAAGCCTAGTCCGATTATCGAGAAGCCGAGAGCGGTGACGCTGTGATCAAAAGCATTTTTTGTTTGCCGGCGCCAGCTCTCGGCACGCCACTTTTAAATTCCACCAAAAGCATGAGGTTTTCTAGGAGATGAGTGCAGTGACTGAAATTTCCGCGTCCATGGTCAAAGAGCTGAGAGAAAAATCCGGCGCCGCCATGATGGATTGCAAAAAAGCCCTCGTCGAAGCTGAAGGCAGCTTCGACAAAGCCTTCGAACTGCTCAGACAGAAAGGCGCAGCATCGGCCGGAAAAAAATCCAGCCGCGCCACTTCCGAAGGTCTGGTTGTCGGCGAGCAGACTGAAGGCGGCAAAGTTGCCGTTCTCGTCGAAATCAACTGCGAAACAGACTTCGTTGCCCGTAACGATCAGTTCGTCGCCCTCGGCAAAGAAATCTCCAATCTCGTCGCCAAAAGCAAACCCGAGACAGTAGAAGCTCTCCTGGCCAGCAAATCCGGCGACAAGACAGTACAAGAGTTGATCACCGAAGCGATCGCCAAAATCGGCGAAAACATCCAGGTCCAGCGCTTGCAGGCCTTCACCGTCGCGTCGCCGAATGGCACGACCGGTATCTATATCCACACCCTGGGCGGCAAGATGGGCGCGATCATCGAGCTATCCGCCGACAAGGCCGTTTCCAATCAAGAAGAGTTCACCTCCCTGGCCCGCGATCTGGCCATGCACATCGTTTCCACCAAGCCCACCTACCTCACCAGAGAAGATGTGCCGGCTGAAATGATCGAAAACGAAAAACGTATCGAACTGGGCAAGGCCGACCTGGCCGACAAGAAACCCGAAATGCGCGAAAAAATCGTCGCCGGCCGCGTCGACAAGATTCTTGCCGAGCGTTGCTTCACCGAGCAGCCCTTCGTCAAAGACCCTTCGACCACCGTCGGTAAGCTCCTCGCCGCCAAAGGCAAAGAGCTCGGCGCCGAACTCAAACCCGTTCGTTTCGCCCTCTTCATCCTTGGTGAAAGCCAGTCCGAAGCTAAAGACGAAGAGTAGATCGGGACGAACTGATGAAAAGGGCTTAAGATTACCGCGGTAATCAGCCCCATATCACAATCTTGCTTAACAAGCGACTGTGAATGAAATTGACAACATACAAGCAGAGCCGGGGAGGATGTATGATCTTCCCCGGCTCATGCTTTTGTGATGAGCATTCAATATGAAAGGAATCACCGAGGCCATGGCAGATATTAAGTATAAGAGGATTCTCCTCAAGCTCAGCGGCGAGGCCCTGACGGGCTCTCAAGCATATGGTATCGAGCCCGGTGTCATCGACGGCATAGCCGACGAAATAATCGAAGCATATTCGATGGGTGTACAAGTCGCTATCGTCGTCGGTGGTGGCAACTTCTTCCGCGGCGTCCAAGGCAGCTCCTGGGGCATGGACAAAGCAGCAGCCGACTATGTCGGCATGCTCGCTACAATCATGAACTGTCTCATCCTCCAGGGCGTCTTAAACAAAAAGGGCATTCCCACCCGCGTCCAGACCGCCATCACCATGCCTTCCGTAGCCGAGCCCTTCATCCGACTGCGCGCCATCCGTCACCTCGAAAAAAATCGCGTCGTCATCTTCGGTGGCGGTACCGGTAACCCGCACGTCACCACCGATACGGCTGCTGCCCTGCGCGGCGCTGAAATCAAAGCCGATGCTATCTTGATGGCTAAAAATCACGTCGATGGTGTTTTCGACTCCGATCCGAAACTAAATCCCAGCGCCAAGCGTCTCGATTACATAAGCTTCGATGATTTGATTTCTCAAAATCTAAAGGTGATGGATTCGGCGGCGGTATCACTTTGCGAACAGAACAATATCCCGATCATCGTTTTTGATTTCGCCAGATCCGGCGCCATCAAACGACTCGTCCAGGGCGAGCAAATCGGTACCCTGGTTGCCTCCAGACCGCCGGAAGTAATGGCCTGAAGCGGTACAGGCAACAAAAAGAAGTTTATTAGAAGCAAATTTAGTAGACACAACATTCGTTAAAAGCAGAGGTTTTTGAAAACGATGAGCACTACAGCCGAAGTATTAGCAAGCGGCGAAGAACGCATGAAGAAGGCACTCGTATCGCTGGCCACAGAGCTGAAGACAATCCGCTCCGGCAGAGCCAATCCGCAAATGCTCGACCGTATCGAAGTCGATTATTACGGCACGCCCACACCCCTGAAGGGCCTGGCCAATATCTCCACGCCTGATGGTCGCTCGCTTCTGATTCAACCGTACGACAAGGCTTCACTCAAATCTATTGAACAATCAATCCACAAATCGGATCTCGGGCTCACTCCAAACAGCGACGGCTCAGTGATCCGCATCTCCATACCTGTGCTCACCGAAGACAGACGTAAGGACATGATTAAGCAGATGAAAAAAATTGGTGAAGAATCGAGAGTATCTGTGCGCAATATTCGTCGCGACAGCGACCAGGCATTGAAGAAGCTCAAGGGTGGAGCGATTTCTGAAGACGAAATCAAAGGTTCGGAAGACACCCTACAGAAAATTACCGATAAGTATATAAAGGAAGTGGATGCCTCAATCCACGCCAAAGAACAAGAATTGATGGAAATCTAGAAAGCTAGAGCTAGTAAATTGAAAGGGACCTGAAGAGTGAAATAGAGCGTTGAGCTCAAGGAGTACTCAAAGATGTGCGGAATAGTTGGTTATCTCGGACCATTAAAAGCAGCGCCGGTATTGCTAAGCGAATTGAAATGCCTGGAATACCGCGGCTATGATTCGGCCGGTGTGGCAGTGATCGAAGACGGCAGACTCTGCGTCATGAAAGCAGCCGGCAAACTATCCAATCTCGAAGAGATCCTCGTCCAAAAGGGACCGACGGCGCGCGTCGGCATCGGTCACACCCGCTGGGCCACCCATGGCGTCCCCAACGATACCAACGCTCACCCGCACATCGACTCGACCGGCAAAATAGCCGTTGTCCACAACGGCATCATCGAAAACTTCGAAGAGCTGAAAACCGAATTAATTGGTCTCGGCTATGCCTTCAACAGCGATACCGATTCGGAAGTGATCGCCCATTTGATCTCTTATGAGCTCAGCCAGGGCGGCGAAATGCTCGACGTAATCCTGCGCTCGCTCAAACGACTGGTCGGCGCCTACGCACTCGGTATCGTCTCCCAGGAGCATCCCGACCGCATCTACGCCGTCAACCATCACTACTCGCTATCGGTCGGCCTCGGTCAGGGTGAGAGCTTCCTCGCCTCGGACAGCATGGCCGTGCGCCAATATACAAACCGCGTCGTCCGCCTCGAACAGAGCGAAGTCGCCGAAATCACCACCCAGGGTGTGCGTCTCTTCAACTTCGACGGCTTGGAAGTGAAGCGCAGCCCGATCGCCATGGACAGCAGCCCCTACGTGATCGACAAGTGCGGCCACAAGCACTTCTTATTGAAAGAAATCCACGAACAACCCCTCGTCCTCCGTCAGACCCTGACCAAGTACCTGCGCCATCCCAATCATCCAATTGATTTCAGTGTCGGCGCCTACGATCCAAGCCTCGACGATGGAAGCAGCGAGAATAAAATGGTCGGAGACGGCACCGCCTATGGTGTGCATCTCACCGATGAGGAAATCAAAGGTCTCAACCATATCAATATATTCGCCTGCGGCACCGCCTATCACGCCTCAATGATCGGTAAGCTTTTGATCGAAGAACTGGTAGGCATACCGGTCGCCGTCGACATCGCCTCCGAAATTCGCGGTCGCAAACTACTCGTCAATGAATCGACCCTGGCCATCGCTTGCAGTCAATCCGGCGAAACCGCCGATACACTGGCAGCTTTGAAAGAAGCCAAAGCACGCGGCGCTTACACTATGGGCATCACCAACCGCGCCGATTCGCATCTGGCCCAGATCACTCCTAACTTGATCGTCACCGAATGCGGTATCGAAGTCTCGGTCGCCGCCACTAAGACGTATCTCGCTCAGCTGGCCAGCTATTACCTGCTCGCCATCTATCTCGGCGAAAAACGCGGCACGCTGCCGCCGGAAAAAGCAAAAGCCTTGAAGATGCAGCTCAACGCCATCCCGACCATGCTCGAGCAGATTCTCGCCCGCGAAGAACAGTACAAAGACATCTCGATCAAATACGCCGATGCCCACGACGTCGTTTTCATCGGTCGCGGCGTCAACTTCCCGACCGCCCTCGAAGGCGCCCTCAAGCTCAAAGAGCTCAGTTACATCCATGCCTCGGGCTATGCTGCCGGTGAGCTCAAGCACGGACCAATCGCCGTCCTCGATCAAAACGTGCCGGTAATCACCGTCCTCGTGCCTGGAGCCGTCTACGAAAAGACGCTCTCCAACGCCCAGGAAGCAAGAGCGCGCAAGGCCAAGATGATCGTAGTCGCCGTCGACGGAGACGAGCAAGCGGCCAGGACCTTCGATTCGGTGCTGTCCATACCGCCTGTCGAAGAAATCCTCTCGCCGTTGACGACAATCGTGCCCCTGCAGCTGCTCTCCTACTTCATCTCCGATTATCTCGGCAAAGACGTAGACCAGCCGCGCAACCTGGCCAAGTCGGTGACGGTCGAATAGTCATCTAAAAACAAAAATCAAAACAAAGCCGGCAGCCAATCACTAATTATTGCCGGCGTTGTTATTGGCGCTGTTATTCAGGGTCTGGACTATATCGGCGTAACCGGTCCAGGATTTGGTCAGACCTTGCTCCGATTGAGTGGCGGACTGGGCAGCGTCGGCCTTGAGCTCGGCCAATTTAGATTCGGCCTGAGGACCGCCAGGTATGTGCTCGATTAATTGCTTCGCTTCCTTGACCCCTTGATCGGCAGCTCGGGTCAACCAGTACCGGGCCTGCGATGCCTCGGGAGCGAGATCGCGACCGGCACTCATATAGAGTTTGCCCAACTGAAACTGAGCGTCGGCAAAGTCATTTTTAGCCGCCTGCAAAAACCAGTGCGCCGCCTCCTTGCCGTCGGCGGCACAGCCAAGGCCCTTCTGGTGCATCAAGCCGAGCAGACTCTGCGAATAAGCACAACCTTTTTGCGCCTTGACTTCGAGCATTTCCATAGCGCGCTTGTAGTGATGGGCCTTGATTTCGTTATGGACTCGCTGCAAATATTCGGGGCTCGCCTGCTGGCGCACCGCCACCGTAGTTGTGACATTTTCACTTCTTCGCTTGCCTTCACCCTCGTGCCCTGTGGCCTCGGCGCCGACGCTGGAAGCGAGCAAAAGCAGGCCGATCAAGGTGACAGAAGAGAGTAGCAGAGCCAATCTAGGCAACCGACCCGAAGCGGAACGCGACCAGCGGCGGGTCACCGGCTGTGGTGCGCAAAATATTGCATCTCCCTCGATACCATGAATTTTTTTCATCGTTCAAATCCTATCCTATTTCTAGAAATTATATTTCAAAAAATCCAAGATCAGATCGACTATCGGCAAAAACGAGGGCTGGACTCAGGGCCGTTTCTGACCGGTCAGCCCATAGATGGCAATTTCCAGATTGTTGCGCGCCTCGGACAGGTGAGGATTGAGACGGAGAGCCAATCTGAGCTCGTAAACAGCGGAAGCGACATCGCCCGAACCATAAAGCGCATAACCGAGATCGTTGCGAGCCTGAGCGTTGAGCGGGTCAATCTTGACTGCCTGACGAAATTCGTCGCAGGCAGCGGCAACATTTTTGCTGGCATAAAGAGCCCTCCCCATGGCCAGATGGCTGTCGGCACTGGCCGGATCGAGCAAAGTCGCTTGCCTGGCCGTGCGCAGAGCCGATTGAAATTCCCCGGCCAGAAGAAGCGCCCGGGTCAGCGAACAATGCGCCCTCGCCGAGCTCGGCTCCGCCGAGACGCCCTGCCGGGCGGCTTTGACGGCACCGCCGATGTCCCGGCTGGCGAGCAGGGCATCGGCCAGACCGGAAAAAGAGGCGGCGGTGGCACGCAATTGCGTCGCCTGGCGATACTGATAGATAGCTTCTGAAATTTCGCCACGGCGATAGAGGCTATCGGCCAGAAATTCATGGGCATAAGACTCGGTCGGCTTGAGCTGGATAGCGCGCTTAAACTCGATGTCGGCAGTGCTGTCGTCCTGCGCCTGGTCGAGGACGCGGGCCAGAAGAGTGTGGGCGAGGCAGTCTTCCGGCTTGATCGCCACGGCCCGCTTCATCTCGGCGGCGGCTCCTTCGAGATCGCCTGCCAGATAGAGATAAGTGCCGAGTTTGAGGCGCAGATTGCTGTCGTAGGGATTGTCGGTGACTTTGCGCCGACAGACGATGATCAAATCGCCGACCGAGCGCAAATCGACAGAAGCAGCCGAGCTGAGCATGAGATTGATCAAAGTCTGAGCGCCCTTGACCTGAGTCGCTGCTATCGTCGAAGCCGAAGGCAGACCGAGCCCCTCGCCGCGCCGCAGTGGGTCGCGCGAAGATTCTTCAACGGCACCGGAAGCACTGGAAGCACCGCTCTGTCCGCCGGGAGCTGCCGCAGGCAGGTGACCGGCCATGCCGGAACTGGCGGCCGAGGCGGCTTCACCCCCAATCACTGCTAAAATTAAGTTTGCCGCCAGGGCCAGACAAAGGGCTAGAATCATAGCTTGCAAAAAAAAATACTCTCGGGGACAGGTCATATCCAGGCAATGATAACAACTAAGGCCGCCAATCAGCATAAGAAACCGGCCCCTGCACCCGAAAGTGTCTATATTCACATCCCCTTTTGTACGCACAAATGCGCCTTTTGCGATTTCGCCGCCTTCGCCGGTCTCAGTCATATGGAAGACGAATATACCGAAGTCCTCGGCTCCGAACTGCAATCGCGCTTGAGCCTCGCCAAAAGACCACGCCTCAAAACAGTTTTTTTTGGCGGCGGCACCCCGGGACTGATGTCGACAAAAAATCTTGGCCGGATTATGGAAACGCTACGATCGCTTACGGATTTCGCCCCCGATGTGGAGATCAGCCTGGAGACGACGCCCCATGCCATCACCGCCGAGAAGGCAAAATTTTGGCTGGAAGCCGGTCTCAATCGACTCTCTATCGGTATTGAATCTCTGCTCGACGAAGAGCTCACCGCAATCGGCCGCGATCACAGCGTCGCCGAAGCCCTAGCCGGTATAGAAATCGCCGTCGCCAGCGGCATGGGCGATATTTCACTCGATTTTATGTACGGATTGCCGACCCAAAATCTGGCCAGCTTCGCAGCTACGCTGGACCGGGCCATTGAGCTGAGCCGGCGTTGGCCTGCGATCAATCATTTCTCCGCCTATTGCCTCGAGCTTTCGCCAAATTCGGCGCTAAAAAGCCGCTTCCCGGACGGAGATGCCGCTTATCCGCAAGACGATGAGCAAGTGGCGATGTACCACCAGCTCGTCGACAAACTGGCCGCCGCCGGCTTCGAACAATATGAAGTCTCCAATTTTGCCCGCCCCGGACATCAGTCCAGGCACAATATGACTTACTGGCTTAATTTGCCCTACTATGCCTTTGGCGTCGGCGCGCACCGTTATGTGGACGGCGTGCGCTCGAGCAATACGCGATCGTTCATGAAATATTTGCGTGATCCGCTGCAAGACGATCAAATGGAAATCATCGACGCTGAAATGCAGACCAAAGAAGCTCTGATGCTTGGTTTGCGCATGCTCAAAGGTGTCGACCTGGCTGCGTTTGCCGCTGATTACGGCGTCGATTTACTGACTCTGCGCAGCAAGGAAATAGCAATGATGGAGGCGGAAGGCCTGATTGAATTATCAGACGGTAAACTTGGCCTGACCCAAAAAGGCGTGCCAATAAGTAACTCAATAATTGCTACTCTGATATAAGAAACTAAAGATAAAGATCGCAATTAGGGGAATACACCCTAAGTGATAGGGCAAGCCCGATTACACCCCCACCCCACCAAAGGCCCATTGGAGCTTCGTCTTTCATTTGAAGACCTGTCCTGAGTGCTACTCAGAATACGACGATGCCCTGGAACGCTGCCCGGCAGATTCCACCCCGCTCAAAAAATCAGAAGCCGATAAAGTTGATCCGCTGGTCGGTACTCGTCTGGGCGATCGTTATGAAATAGTCTCGGTTATCGGCCGCGGCGGCATGGGAGTAGTCTATAAAGCTCGCCAGGAGCAGATGGATAAGCTCATGGCGATCAAGATGCTGCATTCGCATATGGTGTCAGATTCGGAGGCGGTGAAAAGATTTTATCGCGAGGCTAAAACAGTCTCGCAGGTGCGACACCATCACATCGTCACCCTCTACGATTTTGGCATGAGCGCCCAGGGTCAGCCCTTCCTGGTCATGGATTATCTGCAGGGCGTCAGCCTCAAGGACGAGCTCAAAAACAACGGCCCGATGTCCTTCGAGCGCGCCGACCGCGTCTTCAGTCAGATCAATGACGCCCTCGCCTCGGCCCACGCCCTCGATGTAGTGCACCGTGATCTGAAGCCGGAAAATATTCTGCTCTCCACTCAAAATCAGCAGGCCGACTGGATCACCCTGGTCGACTTTGGCCTTTCCAAATTGAAAGAACCCAAGACGCAGGACGCTTACCAGATTACCCGCACCGGCGATGTCTGCGGCAGCCCTCCATACATGAGCCCGGAACAGTGCCTGGCCGCCTCGGCCGTGGATCCGCGCTCCGATATTTACTCTCTGGCCATCGTCGTCTATGAATCGCTCTCTGGAGTTTTGCCTTACACCGCCAAGTCCGCCATCGAAATGATGGACTGCCACCTCTATGGCGCGCCGATTCCTTTTTCGCAGTCATCACCGGATTTGAAAGTCTGCACCGAGCTGACCACGTTTTTTGCCAAGGCCCTGGCTAAAGAACCGGATACGCGCCATCAGACGATTACCGAATTTGGTGCCGATCTGCACGAATGTCTGGCCCGCGACGGCATCAAGCTCAAGTCCTATAAACATCGCATGGAAAAAGCCTCTTACAAGGACATGGAGAGCGAGGCGGAAGCTTTGATGACCGGGACTTATTCAGCGCTTGGTTTAAGCACCGAGCAGATGAAGGGTCTGGCCTCGCAACGAGCGATCGATATCGCTGGCTCCACTCAATCGGATCTGGCTGCCCTGCAAGCCACTGGCACCCGCGACGGCATACCCAATGTCGGTGCCGGCCGCAACGAAAATACCGACTCGCGCACCTGGATCTCGAGAGTGATGAGCGCAGTTTTTGGTCCGCGTCAGAAACCGGATGAACAAGTCGAATTATCCGACAGCTTTTTCAACCAGGGCCTCGGCTATTCCAACTGTCCTTATTGCAATGCGCCGGTGCGCTCATTGATCAAGTTTTGCATCTCCTGTCAAAGACAACTGCCTTCCGCCGCCGAGTACGCCCGCATGCGTATGAGCGGCGGCGCCAAGCTCGCCCTGCCGCGCACCACCAATACCAGCGAAATGGCTCGTCGGGTCAGACCCGGCTTCAGCTCGCGTGCCAAAGAAACGATGAACCGCAACACCTATCCCGCCATAACGAAAGCGCTCAGCTACGGTCTGGTCGGCGTGATCATCTATGCCTCCTACCAGCTTTTGCAAAATCAAGAATTTATCAAAACGATGCAGCGCATCATGCATGTGATTAAACAATGAGCGATCTTCCCGCCTATATCCCGGCTAAAGCACCAGCTAAGACGGTTACCGATCTGAGCGGTCGGCTCGCCAGCAGCCAGCTCGACCAGCTAAACAAAATGGGCAGCGGCCTCTCCTACAAAGCTCGCGTGATCATCATGCCGGCTGATTACAAGGCAAAAGACGCCGAGCAATTGCACAGCCTGGCCAAAGATATCGCTAGAGACTGGCACGTCGAAGGCGATAGATTGCTCATGGTCATTGATTTGAGCGGTAGAAAAATCCGCACCATCGCCGGTCGCGATCTAAGTCAATCCGGTGTCAATAATGACTTTATCCAGCGCACGATTTTGCCTGACTATTTCTATCCGTATGTAAAAAAAGGGGATGTAGGCGCGGCAATAAACAATTCGCTGACAGCAATAAATGCGCGGGAGCTGGCTTTTAAGCAGTCAGCTTCTGGTGCAGCCCAAAGCAGTCAATCTGCCTTTGACAGCAGAACCGGCGAATTAAAACAGGGAGTGGTGCTCGACAAAAGTAGTTTGTTTAAAACGTATCCGTATCCCGAATCGCCGCCTGCCGACTTTACCGTCTACTTTTGGTTTGGTGGTTTTATCGTGCTCGCTCTAGCGCTATATTTTGCCGTCAACAATGCAAAAAAAGACAAGAACAACCGTCTCAATCAGGCCCTTACAGATAGGCTTGGCACGCTCTACAAGGCGGCCGACGAGCTCGGTCAGGCGAGCGATTATTTGCCACCCCAGCAAAATAAAGAGCTGGCGCTCAAAGTTTCAGCCTTTTTTGAAAAACTGCAGACAATCGACAAGGCTAAAGAAGACATCGAAAAACTTACAAATGACAAACAATGGGGCAAGGCCAATGATGGCTTGCTGCCTGCCTTGCAGCTCAGCGACAATCTCAATGCCGAAGCAAAGATTTTGCTCGAGCAAGTCAATGCCCTCACCGGTGGTGTGGCTTTAAACGGCTCCGAAGAAGAAAAGAAAATTGCCGCTCAAGTGGTGAAGGCCGATCTCGATAATCATAAAATTACTGTAAACATCAGACCAGAAGCCCAGCCGATAGCCTACGCGAGGCCGTCCTGGACCTATGCCCAGGAATACACTCCCAATTTATCTATTGGTGGTGGCGGCGGCGGTATATTTGACACACTTTTGATGCTCAATCAGATTGAAACAAATAACAGACTCGATCGGCTAGACGCTATCGAATCCTCACGCATCAACAACTATGACCGTGACAACAGAAATCTAAACGATAATAGCAACTATAATCCCAACAGTGGCAATACAGATAGCGGCGGCAGCTGGGATTCGTCCAGTTCGTCGACTTCATCAGATTGGTCGAGCAGCACCGACAGTGGTGGCAGTTGGGATTCCGGTTCCTCCGATTCTTCCGACAGCGGCGGCAGCTTTGATAGTGGATCGGATAGTGGTGGCAGTTGGTAATACGGCGCCATGACAAAAAAACAATACATCTTGATTGGTTCGGTAGCGCTGGTATTGACTCTAGCCGGGACAAGCGCCCTGATTCTGGCGGCCAAAGACGCGTTTATCGGCGCCTCCAGAGAAGAAAGCAATTCTTACAACTCCATGCCCATCTCCAAGCTGATCAGCCAGTCCTTCGGCTACGACGGTAAGAATCTAGCCAACTGCCGGGCCAATCAGCAAATCATGTCGCGCACTTTCAAATTGATGATCGAGGCAGACAAACTGATTCAGGCCGAACAATTCGAAAAGGCCTATCCTATTGATTGCGACGCTCTCGCTCTGGTGGAGAAGTTTCCCGGTCTCAACTGTCTGCATGCTGTCGACATACTGACCGCCAAGGCCGAATGCGAAGCTAAACTCGGCTTGCGAGCCGAACGCAAGAAGACTCTCGAGACCCTTATCGTTGCGACCGAAGGGACCTACAACGGTATGCATGAGCGAGTAGCCGCCGCTCTGGAAAATCTCGGCGACTTGCTCGACGACGAGGACAAACAAAGCGAAGCCATCCCTTATCTCGAAAGGGCCTACCAGATCAGACTCAAAGGTGAGGGCGCAAATAGCGAACGCACGGCCTACGCGCTCTCGCTTCTAGCACACTGTCAGCTCGACCTGAAAAACTACAAGGAGGCGGATAGACTCTACACGCAGGCCATAGCCGTCTACGAGAAACTGGATGGGGAAGGCTTTTCCGAATCGCAACAAATTGCTCGCGAAAACCTGGCCAACAGCTACCGCTGGCAGAATCGACACAAGGAAGCGCTGGCCTGCGAACTCAGCTTGATCGACGATCTGCACAAGAAACATCTGCAAAATTCGCTCTATATGGCGGCCGCCTTCACATCAGCTGCCGATACATCGCAGGACAGCGGCGAGAAAAAACTGGCGGAGCAATATCTGACCGAGGCCGAAGCGATCTTAAGCGAACTCGACGCCAAAAGCGACGGCCGCGAGAAGGCAAATATCTATAAAGACATGGCCGATATTTATCACGAGCAGGGCAATAGCCGCGCCGAGCTGACAGCCCGGATAAATAGCATCGAAAACTCCAAGACAGTCAAATACAGCGACGACCGCGACCAGATCGAACTTGCCCAGAATTATCTGCACGCCGGCGGCTGCGCTTTGAAATTAAAGGATTTTGACCAGGCTCGCCAGTTTTATAGCCAGGCACTGGCACGGGCGCGCGATAACGAGGAAGTGAAGATCGGCCTCAAAAACGATAAAGAGCCTCTGCAAAAAGACTGGCAGAAAGATCTCCGCGAATATCTAAAACAGAGCCACAAGCATATGCAAGGCAAGCCTGCGGACAGGATTCAAATTGGTGCCATGAAAGCGGAAGAGACAGAAATAATGGATCTGCTCGTCGACGACAAGACAAGCAAGGATAGTCAATCGGTCAACTAGCTCGACTTGAAACTAGCTGGGTTTGAAATTGCCTTTCATATTTTGACCGATACGAAAACCTTGAATAAGGTTGTGGCGGGTCAACTGGAAAATTTCGTGGAGAGCGGAGGGATCGGTGATGCCGTGCTTTTCCGAAATGGCGTTAACCTGCTCCATGGCGATAGCGGAAAAATATACGTCGACATCATCATGCACGGTGCCGCGACCTTGATTGGGCAATTTGAGGATGGCCTTGCCAAAATCATTGGTGACCGCGTCAGCGATCTGAGCGGTGAGAAGATCAGCGTAAAAAGATTCTGCTTTAGATGCCATTTTTTCGCTCCCGATGAGAGTGACTAACTCTGTAGGTCTCAGTAGATATCAGAATAAATGCTTCGTTATACATGCTTCGATCAACGATTCAAGATGTCTAATTGTTTGCGAACTTCTTTGATGTCCTGCCACATGAGCCATTTTGGCGATCCGACTTCTTTGGAGTCATTGCGGAGAAGATAGGATGGATGAAACACCGGCATTACTCTAGCATCGTTTTCACCTGGAAACCACTTCCCCCTTATATGGCTTATAGGATCCTTAACTTGCAAAATAGTTTGCACCGCCGCCGATCCGGCCAGGAGTATGAGTTTCGGTCGCACATAAAAAAGCTGTGCCTGCAAATATTGCAGACAGGCTTCGCGTTCCTTTGATTCAGGGGCGCGATTGCCCGGGGGACGGCACTTCACGACATTACAAATATAGACATCTTTTTCGCGGTCAATGTTGCCGGCCTGCAATATTTTGTCGAGCAGGGCGCCGGTCTGACCGACAAAAGGAAGACCGCTCTCATCTTCGTGCTGGCCGGGCCCTTCGCCGATAATCATCAGCTTCGCCTGCGGATTGCCGCGACCAAAAACGACTTGGGTGCGGGTCATACACAGGCCACAATCGACGCAAGCGGCGGCGGCGAGCGCTGCTGCTTCCAGACTGGCAAACTTAGAGCCGGAGCCGATCAAGGCCATCAACCGGAATAGGGTGCGCTGAGAGCGAATGTTGGCTGGACAACATTTATGCCGACGTTTTTCGCGTCAATCTGGCCAAAAATATTGTCGCCTTTGGCCTTGAGCAAATCGACGCTTACCTGACGCACGCCGGCGAGGGCCGAAGCTAGCGCGGCCGCTTCCGGACCAAGACACCTCTGGGCGCTGGCGGCAAAGTCTTGAGCGCAACCGGTGGTAAAAATCAAAACTTCCGGCACTGGCAAGACTGGCAAAACGTGCTTAGCGAAAGCAACTTGAGAAAAAGGAACCATATCCGGTGCAAAAAAATGTTCGCCAATCAGACCGGCGAAGGCAAAATCGGAAGCGCCCAGCGCTACTTCGCTGCGACAAACAAAAAAATTGTCCTCGACGCCAACCGCTGACATTGAGCTCACAGTGGCGTCCTCACTTTGCAAATGCTTGGTCAAGACAGCGGCCGGATCAATCAAATCGACGGTGCCGGGAAAATATCCTTGCAGCGCCCCGCCAATAAGAGCTTCGATGCGGTCGGCGACAAAAGCGAAGTGCGTACAACCGAGCACAATCAAGGAAGCCCCGGCAAGCGCCAGCAGATATTCGCTCAGACAATGATTCAGAGCCGACTCAATATCAGGCTCGCCGAGCCGCCCGCTTTCGATCAGTGGGACAAGCTCAGGACAGGGTACTTCTTTTACATCGCCGCCATAACCACCTTCGAGCAGAGCCCGCGAGAAGGCGCCGCTATTGACAGTAGCTCTTGTCGCCATGACTCCGACTGAAGCGGGTCGGCACTGAAGGGAGGCGATATAGCGTGCCGTCGGTGCGATCAAATCGAGCAATTCGAAACCGCCGGCCTGAGCCATGCCTTGGGCAACGTCGCGGGCAAGAGCAGCAGAGGTGTTGCAGGCCATCACGACAGTATCTAAATCGTAGTCCTGCAAAAAGGCGATAATTTCGCTGACGTAAGCGGCTATTTCGGCTCGACTGCGATTGCCGTAAGGCAATCTGGCCGTGTCGCCGAGATAGAAATACTGACCGTCTGGCATGGTTCTTGCCAGGCGCCGCAAAACAGTCAATCCACCCAGACCGGAATCGAAAAGACCGATGCGACGCTTGGAGAATGAGGCGGGGCGATCGAGGCTGTTCAATTTAGATGCGCCTTATTGGCCAGTTGACCGCCACCGGCGCCGGTGTCCTGCAAATAGAGCATGACACCGCGAGCGAGAGCACTGGCTATTTTTTGTTGATACTCGGCGGAGTTGAGCTTGTCGCGCTCTGCCTTATTGGTGATGTAGCCGACTTCAGCCAGGATGGCCGGCACCGGCGTATGATTGATCACATAAAAACGAGCCCGGCGAATGTTGCGATCGGGAGCGGCCAGGCCGGCTACAAGCGATGCATGCACACGCTCGGCCAGGGGACGGCTGAGCTCGGTCTGGAAATAAGTCTCGATACCGTAGATGTTGGATGTGCTCTCGAGCGAATTTATATGCACCGAAAGGAAGAGATTTGGGCCAACCTGATTGGTTATTTTCACCCGGTCTTCGAGGGAAACGAAAGTATCGTCGTGACGAGTGAGAACGATACGCGCTCCCTTGGTTTCGAGGATTTTTTTCAATTTCTCGATGATACCAAGGGTGATGTCTTTTTCCTGAATATCCGCACGCATCGCCCCCGGGTCAGTGCCACCATGTCCGGCATCAAGCACAATTACGGTTTCAGAAGGCGCCCGCGGCACGATAATCGGGCCAGGAGTAATGTCGGGACTGGAATACTTCTCGGCCTGACCGCTCTCAGCGCCGATCATCAAACCTTTGCCGATCGTGACGGAAAGATAATTGGAGCCGGGGGTAAAATTGCCGGCCACATTCACCTGCGGATCGGTCAGCTGCAAAACGAGACGACCGACACCCTCGGCCTGATTGGGCAGACCGACACGCAGGGAGGAGATCAGCGATGAGGTATTGAGATCGGGCAGAGTGGCATCGGCCAGACCGCGACAATTTGGTATGTCGATGACATAACGTTCAGGGTCATGCAAGCGGAAACCTTTGAAATTCATCTCCTTGCCCGGGGCAAGTTCCACCCGCAGTATTTCAATCTTGGCGCCCGTCCCCTGCGTATCGCAGGGGACCAGTGAAATGGTCGGAGCGGGCTCGTCTTGCATCGCCGTAACAGGCTCGGGCACAGGCGTTGCCTCAGCTCTGGCAGCTGCATCCGCCTTCGCCGCCCGGCTTGAGGCGACCGGATTGACGGTGCGGAAGGCAACATTATCATTGCGATCAGGCTGACTATTTTCGCTGCTATTAGAATCCGGCCACCCGCTCTTCTCGGCCGCGGCCTTGCCACCGTCCACAGTGTCGCTGGCGAACCGGCTCGCCTTTTCCGCTTTACTGCGCTTCAAGCGCTGGGAAATGGAAGGAGCGAATGGCACTGCCGCTAAGTCAGCTTTGGACAGATTGGCAGCAGCCGTATCATCGGCACGGGGCGACTCTTCTCTTGCCGTCGCCCGTGGCGTTTCTTTGAGCTGAGAGCTGGGCTGAGAGTGTGCCAGATTGGCCAGCTCACCGCCCCAGCTGATTTTCAATAAGCCTGGTGCGGCGCCAATCGCCACCTTTTTCAAGATGCGCACATCGCGAGCGACAAAAGAGACACGAAGCACAGCCGGGCTATCGACAAATTGGCCGACCCGAACTTCTTTAATACCGGCAGCGGCGGCAGAACTAAGACCCTTTTCAGATGAAATCAACCTAATGACACGGGTTTGCTCGCTCCAGGAAAGACCAGCGAAATCAGCTGTTAAAACGGTCTCGCCGTCGCTGCCCGCCATATATCTGAATACGGGACGGCCCGCTACATTATTGTTTTCTAGTCGAAGAAAAAGAGAATGGTGATCATTGCCTTCGTCGATCGAGACGACGCGATTGCCGGGCAAGCGATAGGCCCGCTCGGCCTGAGCACTGGCCGCCGGAACGCTGACGACAGAGGCAAAAGTCGACCCGCTCGCCTGCAGAGCAAGCAGACAGAGCGAGGCGATAAAGGAAGGGCGGCGGTTAGACTTGAAAATTGTAGTCACCCGATAAAGCACTGATACTGGCTGCACTGGGGCGGCATGCGAGTGCTTAGCAACTGTTTTAGAGCGGCTATTTTAGCACGCTTGCCAGAAGCTCAAAACAGGCTGTATTTCCGACTATTACGCCAAATAGATATACTTTCGCAAATCCTTTTGCTAAGCATGCGACTAAATTAAATTGACAACGGGGCAAGTGCTCAGCCGTCCTGCTACTGTAAGTACTCGTCAATAATGAAAGCAATTGAGCTTCTAACGATCTGCTTTCTAACGCAATTTACTAACAGCGGTCGAGTCGGCCCTGTCTGCAGTCAAGCGAAATAAAAATGTGCAGTCAAGTGTGGTTGTCCGGAATCAAGCGTAATCAGGGAGTTAAAAATGGGTGATATTACTCTTCCACTCGTATTAGGATGTGGAGTTTTTGGATTGGCCTATGGCGGCTGGGCCGGCATGAGCGTGCTCAAAATGAGCGCCGGCAATGAGCGCATGCAGTCGATTGCAGCGGCCATTCAAGAAGGCGCCAGCGCCTACATGAATCGTCAATACACAACCATCGCCGGTGTCGGTGTTCTTTTACTTCTTATTATCGGTGCCACACTCGGTATCAAAACAGCCGCCGGTTTTGCTGTCGGCGCTCTTCTTTCATCTCTTTCCGGATTTGTCGGCATGTACGTATCGGTACGCGCCAACGTACGCACCGCCGAAGCAGCCCGCAATGGCCTGGAAGCAGCCCTGGGAGTAGCTTTTAAAGGTGGTTCGGTAACCGGACTGATGGTTGTTGGTTTAGGCCTTCTTGGCGTAGCCGGCTTTTATGCCGTGACCAGAGACGTGCAAGCACTGATCGGACTGGGCTTCGGAGCAAGTTTGATTTCAGTTTTTGCCCGCCTCGGTGGTGGTATCTACACCAAAGCTGCCGACGTCGGCGCTGACCTCGTTGGTAAAGTCGAAGCCGGTATCCCCGAAGATGACCCGAGAAACCCCGCCGTCATCGCCGACAACGTTGGCGATAACGTCGGCGATTGCGCCGGTATGGCCGCTGACTTGTTTGAGACCTATGCTGTCACGGCCATCGCCACAATGCTTTTGGCTGAACAGACGTTTAAGTCTCAGATTGCCGCCGGCACCGCCCCTGATGTCATCATGTATCCCCTGGTACTGGGCGGCGTTTCGATCGTCACCTCGGTATTGGGAGCTCTCTGCGTCAAGCTCGGCAAGAGCACCAACATCATGGGCGCCCTCTATAAAGGTCTGATCGTGGCCGGCGTCCTCGCCGCCGTCGCCTTCTACTTCGTCACCATGAAAATGATGAGCGGCCTCAGCATCAATAACGTTCCCATCGATCCGATCAAATTCTTCCTCGCTTCAATGGTCGGTCTTGTCGTCACCGGCTTGATTGTCTACATCACTGAATACTACACCTCGACGAGTTTCGGTCCGGTCCGCTACATAGCCAAGGCGTCAGAAACAGGCCACGCCACCAACATCATCGCCGGTCTGGCCATTTCGATGAAATCTACCGCCTATCCAGTTTTGTCCATCGTCGCCGGTATCCTTGTAGCGCATTCACTCTGCGGTATCTTCGGAGTCGCTCTGGCCGCCATGGCCATGCTCTCAATGGCCGGCATTATCGTCGCCATCGACTCATACGGACCGATTACTGATAACGCCGGTGGTATCGCCGAAATGTCCGAACTTCCCAAGGAAGTAAGAGACATAACCGATCCCCTCGACGCTGTCGGCAACACCACCAAAGCCGTGACCAAAGGCTACGCCATCGGTTCAGCCGGTCTGGCCGCCTGCGTATTGTTCAGCTCGTATACCCAAGAGCTGCAGGCAAAAATCACCGAGCTCCATCCCGGTACCATCATCTCCTTCGATCTCTCCAGTCCCTATGTCCTCTGCGGTCTTTTCCTCGGTGGTTTGATCCCGTTTGTCTTTGCCGCCATGGCCATGGAAGCTGTCGGTCACGCCGGTGGTCTCGTCGTCGAAGAAGTCAGACGTCAATTTAGAGAAATCCCCGGCATCATGGCCGGTACCGCCAAGCCCGAATACGGCAAGTGCGTAGACATCGTCACCACCTCCGCTCTCAAACAGATGATCGTGCCTGCCCTTATTCCCGTGCTCACACCAGTGATTATTGCCGTAGCCGGCGGATTCTGGCTAAACACCGCATTGCCTGGCGAATATGCCGCCGCTAAAATCCTCGGTGGCGTACTCGTCGGATCGATCGTGACCGGTATCTTCGTTGCTATCTCGATGACCTCGGGCGGCGGCGCCTGGGATAACGCCAAGAAATACATCGAAGAAGGCAACCACGGCGGCAAAGGTTCGGACGCTCACAAAGCAGCCGTTACCGGCGACACTGTAGGCGACCCTTACAAAGATACTGCCGGTCCTGCCATCAACCCGATGATCAAGATCCTCAATATCGTTGCTTTGCTCTTGATCAGCCTGCTCGTGCGCTAATCAAAATAAGACAATAAAAAAAGCGGTTCGACAATCAGTCGGCCGCTTTTTTTGTCCCATTTTTTGGCCATCCGGTCTTTCTGGTCTTTACGGTCTTCCCGCCCCTGGCCAAATCCTGCTATAAATACAGGAGAAAAAGCGGTGCCATTGCAGGTAAGCATGCAGATCAGATTTGCCAATCGTCAGGATGAAGCCCCGGTACGAGCCCTGCTCGAGTCTCAGGGTGCAGCGCTGGATCTGGCCGGAGCCGACCGCGATCTGCGCAATCTGGACCAGAATTATTTTGGCCGCGACGGACTTTTTATCGTGGCCGAAGCAGAGGGCGAAGTGGTAGCTTTTGCCGGAGCGCGCCGCAGCGAGAGCGATGCCGAAATCCTGCTGTTGAACCGGCTCAATGTCGACAAAAGAATCAGCCTCTCCAGCGACAGATGCGGAAAAATTTCCGGCACCACGGACGGTGACACGCTTGAGGCCAACGACGATTCAACCGATAGCGCCGCTATTAAAAAGCGCTTCCTGGCAATCGTCCAAAATCACGCTTATCAAATGGATTACAAAAAAGTCGTAATCACAGCCGACTGAGCCGAAGCTCAACCAAGCAACCTGGTGATCAACGAGAAATAAGATTCGAGATCGTCGCGCGATATGCCCTCGGCCGGAGTGCCGCCGCCCTCATTAACCATCTCGGCGATGTTTTCCTGATTATTGAGCAAAAATGTGATGAAAGACTTTTCTCTGCTCTTGATTGGCAACTCAAGCGCGGCGACGAGTTCTTCTCTTTCTAAAAAGCCGTTGCCGTTCTTATCAAGATGGTCGAAAGCCAGATAAGCGTAATCGCGAATCGCTTTGATATCAGGCTCGGCGGTCTGGTCTTCCTCGGTCAACCAGTGTCTCTCAAAATCCTGCTGGGTCATTGTTTTTCCTCAAGGCTGTAAGTCCTCAATGCCCGCCTGCCAAACACTTAAAACCAGGCCTGAGTCGGCGCTGCCGACCGCCTGTCCGGTCAAGGGATTAAAAAAGTCTGCAAGCGGGTATGGAATCAGGGAAGGGCAAAGCACAAACAGTGGTGTTTTATGGAAGAGAAACCTCTAAACAAGGTCTGGCTGGCCGTCATCGTCGGCCTCTTGATAGCGACTTCGCCAACATGGGCGACCGGCGAGCATAAAAAATCTAACTATGATGCCCCCTGGATCTATCCGGGCAATTCCTGATTGACTAACCACAATCTGCTCAGAGCAAATTGAGCAGGGGCGCAAAGATTTTATAGATTAAAAAGGCTGTGAAGCCGGCACTGGGTATAGTCAAAAACCAGGCCATGAGCATGTCTTTAGCGACGAGCCAGTGCACGCCTTTGCGTCTCTGAGCATAGCCCACGCCCATCACGGTCGAGGCAATCACCTGCGATGCCGACACCGGTCCGCCGATTGCCGAGCCGGTCACCACAACCACCGCCGAGGCAAATTCGGTGACGAAACCATGGACCGGTCTCTGCCTGTATATACCGTCGCCGACACGTTTGACCAGGCCCGGAGCCATCGCCACCACTCCCAGTACCATAAATATGCCCACAGTCAATCGCACCCACAGCGGTATTTCGCCGGCCGGCAAACCGTGAGCGAAAGTCTCGCTAGACAAAGCCATGACGATCAGCCCCATCACTTTTTGAGTATCGTTGGCGCCGTGGCCGAAAGCCAGCAGGGGCAAGACAAGCCACTGCATGCGCTTCAAAGTCTGGCTAAAATGGCTGGTGGCACGGGCAAAAATAATTCGCACTGCATGCAGCGTCACAAAACCGGCTAGAAATCCGAGCAGAGGCGATATAAAAAGTGCGGCAATAACCTTGCAGACACCGGTTGGATGGATGAGCCAGCCGAAATCACCGAAGACGACATATTTGAAATTGCCGGTGGAAGCGAAGATAGCACCGATCAAACCGCCGACAAGGGCGTGGGTCGAGCTCGAGGGGACGCGCAGCAGACGGGTGACGAAATTCCAGATGATTGCACCACTCAAAGCGCATACGATCACGATCAAAAAGGTACCGTCACGCGGGTAATCGGTGATTTGCGATATGGAAGAAGCGACTCTGGAGCCCCCGAAGAGAGCGCCGCAAAACTCGAAGCTGGCAGTGATCACGACCGCCATCACTTTGGTCATACTGCGACAGGCAATCGGGCTCGCCGCCACCGAGCTGCCGTCCTGGAAGCCGTTGGTATAGGCAAACAAACAGCCGAGCAAGAGGGTGATGCCAAATAATAGATAAGCCTGCATCAACTGATCTTAACGATTACGTGGGATAGTTTTTCGGCGACGACGTCGATGCAGGAGGCCATACGATCCATCGTGTGATAGACCTCGACCGTACGCAGGATCGTCTTGAAGTCGTTTAGATTGAACAACTCTCGCATGCCCAGCCGATAGACTTTAGCAAAGCGATTTTCGCATTTACGGGCGAGAAAGGCCTGATTAGCCGCTTCATTCAGGTTGCGATTGAGATTGAAAAAAGCATTGTACAAACAACGAGTGCCTTCGGTGAGCGTGCGAGCCATCTCATCCAGCGTTTCATCACGAGGACAATAATTGAGCGCTTCGATTTCGCGGGCCGTCGTTTTGGCCGCATTGATCACTTCGTCAAGGCGTACCGAAAGGTCGTATATATCCTCGCGGTCAAAGGGCGTAACAAAGGAATCACGCAATTGCTTTTGCAGATGTAATTTTTGCTCGTCGGCCAGATGTTCGAAATCGCGCACAGCCTGGCAGCGCTCATAGGCCCCGTTGGAGAGCCAGGTCTCCAGTGCCTCGATACCTTTGAGCGTCGTTTCGGCCTGGGTGACCAGCAAGGCATAAAAATCGACCTTGGGCTTAGGTTCAAACATTTTGATCAATCGTGAGAGCGGACCGGGCGCGCGCGTCACAACGGGCGCCGCCGCTGTCGTATTGTTACTCGAATCACTCTCTCGATCTGGCAAAGTCTAGACCGTCCTGCTGCGCATTGATCATGGAGGCTTATAGCGACTGGAGAGAATTTTTCAATTCATTCAAAAAACGATCCGCATCAATGGCGCTCGTTTCTGCACCGACCAGCTTAAGCCGGCTAATTATCTCATCGTTACCATTGAATTGCCAATGCGCCGCGCCCTTCTCAAGTGCACTGAGCTGAGCGGCCAGATCGCTCAAGTCGATACGTCTTATGAGGGGACGAGAGACATAGTCGACCCAGGTCTCGTAGCGATAATAAAGCTCGTATCGCCGGCCTTTGACCAGTAGTATCTTCATGCGCTCGGTGCGGTTGTGCACGGCCATAGGATGGATGATATTGCTCACCCAACTCGGGCCAAGCACCCGAGCCGCGTGCGGATAATCATCACGTTTGACAGTTACGATCGCCAGATCGAGATCGGTACATTCCTCGATCGTGACGACACCTTCGTCTAGGGCAGCTTCACTCAAAGTGAGGAAGTGGTCCTCTTCTTCCCAGTAGCGCTTGAGGTTGTCTATCTTTTCGATAACATTCGGTAAGCGCACGAGAAGCTCTTCATAGAGGATGGCAGTCACTTCCGGATAGGGCCTGGCGAAAACCGACTGGTTGAGCGGTGATAGCTCTGGTGTAGCCCAGGCGGAAAGGACAAAGGAGATACGCGCTGCATTTCTCTGGCGAAAAATACCAAAGTCTCCGGCCGCGGCGACGTCGATCAAAATTTCCTTGTAATCGCTAGCCAGCTTTGGATAAAGCAGTGAAAACAGAGATACCAGGCCGTCTTCATCAAAATGATTATTAGATGCTGCTTGGCAGGGCAAACCGCCAAAAATCGCCTTGGTGGGATCGCCGTCTTCGAGAAAATTGAAAACAATCTCGGCGGAGAGATCGGCACGATACTTTGCCGGCGTACCACTGTCTGGCCAATGAGAAAGCGCGAGAACGGTCGCGTCATTACAGCGACCATCAACGATCACATTGGGTGTCCTTCCTAGTTTATGGTAGGGCACGTAGCGCACGCGAAAGACACCCCGGTCCGAAAACCGACCTAATTTTTCATACTAAAAAGCCTGACTGATTACCAGCTTATCAAAGAGAAGGCTCGCCCGGAGGGGCGGAAAATTAGATCCAGCATTAGATTTGGGTTTTTATCTATTTGGAGCTTCCGAACAACGATTTATATATCCATTCTCGCAAAGACCAGGCCCAATCGCTATGACCTTTCTCCAGTTTTTCCTCGAGACTGCTCTGCGAACCCTCTATGCGCGGATTATAAGGCAAGATGGCATGAGCATAACGATAATAGCTGAGCGCCTGACTGTAATCATGATCGTGCACCTCGGCGATGCGCCCCAGCATCCAGAGTGTCTCGGCTGACTTGGGATCGGCTTTTAGATACTGGAGCAGTTCCGATTTTGCCGCGGCCAAACGAGACTCGCGGAAGAAGATGCGGCCAAGGAAGAAGTGAAATGGCGGCAGAGGTAATTTTTTCTCCAGCTGGCAGCGCTGGTAAAAATCCTGCAAACCGGCGTCGACAAAGGAAGATGACAGATGACCGCAAATATTGGCCAGGGTGTTAGCGGTGGGCAATTCCGAAACAGCGGCCTGAGCTTCTCCTTTCAAGTCATAGAGGGCGGGCAGAAGAGCCCTTTTGAAATCGCCGCTCCAGAAGAGAGCGCGCACATACATCTGCGTCGACTCCGCGTTGTTTGGCGCCTGCGCGAAGAGCTTCTGCAGTGGTTCAACAGCCTGGGCATAATTGCCAACCGACATGAGAGCCTTACTCAGGGCGAGCAGACCGGGAGCATAATCGGGATTGTCCCGCAAATCTTCGCGAATCATCGCGATCGCCTTAAAGGGCTCCTGGGTGATGAGCAGGTCGCCGAGATCACTGGCCAGACCTTTCACTCTAGCGCCGGAGTTATAAGCCCGGACAAGTACCTTGCCGGCCTGGGCGAAGTGTCGTTCTTCTTTGAGACGTTTGCCGATCAGATAGAGGATTTCCGGATTGTTTGGAAAGCGCTGAATAGCACTGTTCAACAAAGTATTGGCCGCCTGGCCACCACCTTTGCCAAGCAAATTATGCAAGATTTTGCAGATCGCTTCCGGGTCGCGTGGGCCATATTGATCGGCAAGCTTATATTGATCGACTGCTTCGTCGACCAGACCGAGAGCGTCATAAGCCTCGCCGAAAACAAGATGCACTCTGGCATTGGTCGGATTGCCTGCAGCCAGCTTGGCGAGACTTTGGAAATCGGCTTCGCTGAAGGTCTTCTTTTCGATCGCCGCTTCGTAACGCCTCAAATCACTCTCGGTAGAACTCCCGGCAGCGGACGAATTTACAACCGGTTTTGGCGCTGTTTCGGGAGCGGCAGCCAGGCTGAGCGGCCAGGAGCCTGCCATTAGAACTAAACTCAATGACAGCCCGGTGCCGAGGCGACGCGTCATCAGAGGTAAAAGAGACTCTGCCCCGGACAGCCTTCGACGGTAATTGGTTTTAGCAAGTGACATACGCACGGGACCTTCCTTTATAAGCTTCTATGAGCTGCCACAATTTTACCCTGTTTGGGAGTCAGATTAAATCTTCAGGAAAGCCTCTCAACAACCACCATTTCCTGATTTAAAAGGATGAATGACCGGGAATAATGGTCTCAGGTGAACCTTGGTTGAACATCTCTGACTGGGGCAGCGATTGTACTCAATGTGCCGGATCCGAGTGTCGACTTACCAAATTATTTTCAAACCATTGTTTTCCAGTCAGGGGGTTGCGCGATGAGACAGCGAAGGTCAGCAAGAGGGGGCTCCCAGATTGCCGAATTAGCTCCAGCTCTGCTTATTCTTTTCATTGTCGTTCTCTTTCCGATGCTCGACATCATGTATCTAGGCCTCGGCTATTGCTGCGGCTGGTACCTCAATCACATGTCTTCCCGCGCTTGCGCCACAGTGCAACCGACTGCCGCAGACTACGCTGCGGCCTGCGCCGCTATGAACGCAAACTGGTCGGCGAGCTCACTGTCCGGTTTCACCGGCTCCACCGTCGTAAGCAACGCCGCCGATCCGCCCGTATTGCCTACCGGCCCTGCATCCAATCAGACCAATGCCCTAGTCACCGTGCGCACTCAAGTACAAGTCCATCCATTTTTTACCCTCGCTTCGGTACCATTGATTAACTCGCTGCAAATTGATGGACTGACCAGACCGATTACTTTCAAATATACCGACTCCGTGCCGATGGAAGAGACCGGCTCCAACTGACATGAGAAAATAGCCTTAAGGTTACTCATAGTGAAATCCGGGCGATAGCCAAATACTCGAAAAGAAGCAATTAGAGTAAGAAAATAAAAAATTGATGGAGGGGAAAATGATTCGGCGCGTTGCAAATTTGAGAGCCAGAGGCAGCAGTCTCGTTGAAACAGTTTGCGGCTGCATCATCCTCGTGGCCATAGGACTTTTCCTGGTGGATGTGACGGCGGTGGTGATTTGCCAGACGCAGAACGACTCCCTTGCCAAACACTGCGCAAGAGCGGCAGCTGCTCAGGACAACGTCAAGTCGGCCGGTTCGGCGCAAGCAGCCGTAAATGCGGTAATTGCAAAATTCCAGGCGGAAAACGGCAACTCCAAAGTTTGTATGTACAACACCAATTTTCTCAATTGGGATCAAGCTTCAGCCACCGCCACAGTGGTCACAACCGTTACTTGCAACTTCCCTGTGCCGGTACCGTTCGGCCCGTCATACATGCAGTTCAAATCGGATGCTACCGAGCCGATCGTAGCCGTGCTTCCCTGATTTTAGCCGGCTCGATTATCTAACTCTTCGCTACCTACTGCTACTACTAGTCATGCTTAAACATGTAAGTGGGCACAAGCAGCTCTGGAATGGAATCGACAGGCTTTTCGATCAGATCGGATAGTTCGACGATTTTGTTCGGATCAGCCTTGGTGGCGACGTCTCGCATCTTATCGATAGTCACCACCGCGGGCGAAAATATGACAGCGCCGCCGTAGGGTTTGCGCAGGGCAATCTCGCATTTTTCCACTCCGGGAGTAGCTCTCAGGGCCGCTCTGACCTTGAGGATACAACTCGGGCAGCTGGCATGGGTGAGGACAAAATCGAGACGATGCAAGCCCTTTGCCGCAGGCTTAGCTGCTGCTTTGCTCGAGGAAGAAGAAGAAGAAGAAGAAGAAGAAGAAGAAGAACCCTTTGCCTTGTCCCCACTCTCGCTCGCCGCCGCGGCGACAAGCTCAGCCCCCGCCGCAAATGCACTAGTGGTCACGGCCAATATCAGCAAAGGCATTTTCAGCCGCGCTGCCAGATTGGCTGGGACTTTAACCAGGAACCGCTTGAACATCGATACCTCCAGAAAAAGAGAACGCGCCGATCACCTAAACATACTTTATCCCAATCGGCTAAAATTTGTCAGCCAGGACCCGGTCGATTGCTTCGCCGAAAGGCGGTCGCAGCACGCCTCTTTCGGTGATGATGGCGCTGATCAAGGTGGCCGGAGTGACATCAAAGGCGGGATTGTATGAGGAGGCACCAGGGACGGTGATGGACTGCCCGGCTAACTGCAACACTTCAGCTGGGTCGCGCTCCTCGATTGGTATCACCGTGCCGTCGGCGATCGCCGGATCAAAGGTAGAAATGGGCGCAGCCACATAAAACGGCACTTTATGATAATCGGCCAGGACAGCCAGATTGTATGTGCCGATTTTGTTTGCCGTGTCGCCGTTGCGGGCGATACGATCGGCACCGACAATGACACAATCGATTTTCTTGTGGACCATAACATGCCCTGACATATTGTCGCAAATCAGAGTAGCAGGTATTTTATCGGCACTGAGCTCATACATCGTCAAGGAAGCACCCTGATTGCGAGGCCTTGTCTCATCGACAAAAACAGCGACATTCTTGCCGGCAAATTGCGCCGATCGAATCACACCAAGAGCCGTCCCCCAGCCGCAGGTGGCGAGCGAGCCGGCATTGCAGTGAGTGATGATGCGGAAATCCTGCCCGATCAGCTCGTTGCCGAAATCTCCAATCGCTTTGTTATTGTCGATATGCTCTTGCAAAATGAGAGCGGCATCGACAAGAGCAGCCTGAGCCGCCACCGCCGGCGATGCCTGATGCTTCTCAAGCACGGTCATAATGCGCTCGACGCCCCAGCGTAAGTTAACCGCCGTTGGCCTGGTCGCTTTGAGGATCGCCGCCGCCTCAAGCAGACGTCGGTGAAATGGCTCGAAGCCAAGCTCCGGCCCGCTTCGAGCCAGCCTGGACGCTTCAAAAGCAAGGCCATAGGCTGCGCAAACGCCGATTGAAGGAGCGCCGCGGACGACCATGTCTTTGATTGCATGGCACATGTCTACAAATGCGCTGGCATCGAAATATTCGAGCTTGTGCGGCAGCAGGCGCTGATCGACAAGCAAAATTTTGCCCTCCACGATTTGAAGCGGCAAAAGACCAATATTGCCTACTTCTCTGTCAGCGGATGGTGCATGTGATTGCGTCATTAAAGCCTCTCGTGTGACAATGCAAAAATAGCAGAAAAATCCTTGTTGAAATCCTTATATAAGGTCCCAAAATGGCAGATCCTCAACGCCGACACAAGCGGATCAAAATCACCTTGCTCCTGGCCGGTCTGGCACTGGCGCTCGTGCCTGGTGCGGCGAGTCTACGCGCTCAACAGTATAGTTCAAACCGGCTTGCCGTCGGTCGCGAAGCGAAGGTGGCTCAGAGCAACCTGACAATCAATCTGCCCTGCGATTTGAATTTCAAAAGCCGCGCCGAAATCATTGAACTGCGTCGCCGCTATGTCTATGAGCATCCCGAATTGCTCACTTATCAATATACGGCCACACCAAGTATTTTTGAAGGCATCGAAGATGGCAAGCCCTGGTGCGGCCTGGAAGGCGACATGTTTTATGGACCGGGTGAAAAAGCGATTCTCGGCGGTTCGGAAGAATCTCGATTTTTGAACAATCCATTTGTTCTGGTGGCAGCCAATATCAATTCGACTCGCTTCGCCTTCAATGACAACAAATATTCCGATGTCGAAGATTTCATCAAACGCTCAGGCGTCCCGACCTATCTGCTGCCGAGCCAGGCCGTCATCGACGCCAGGCAGTGCCGGCAGGAAGTCTCATACAACGTCAGCCAGTGGCTTCTGAATATGGAAAAGGCGATGGAGACGAAGTTTAAACTGGACGAAGTACCCTTCGACCTGGTCGCTTATAATGCGCGGGACCTGGGCTACAACTTCATGCAGGTCGACAGTCGCTATTCAAAAGGGTTAAACAAGACCGGCAACTCGCCGGTGGCTATAACTCAATTTATCCACTGCGGCGGCTCCTGCGGCTACCCTGGCGGCTGCAACAATATGAGCCCTTTCATCAAAGACCTGCATGACTTTCACCTGACCAACCTGCCCGCTCAAGCCGTCATCTATCTCTGGCGCCAGAGACCGGGAAGCAGTCAAACAGCCGACTTCATGGTCGTTTTAAACTTCCAGTGAGTAAAAAGAGCAGCCCGGGGGCTGCTCCTTTTATATTGTCTTCTAATTATATTGCCTTCTAAGCTATGGCTTTCTAAATCCGGCATCGGAGGCTTGCAAGCCTTTATTTAGGGCCTCTGGTCTTGAGAAACTCAGGGATATCGAGGATGTCCGAAGCAATTTTTTGAGCTTGCTCGCGAGCCGGAGCTTGCTGTCTGATTTCCGGTTGCTGTTGTTGAGCGCGCACCTGCACCTGTTGCTGCTGCACGGGTGCTGCCTGCTGACCGGAACGCTGCCTGGGCTGCGATTGGACAAGCATGTCGAAACCGGTGGCGATGACAGTGATCAAGACTTCGCCGTGCAGTCTATCGTCAAGTACGGCACCGAATATGATATTAGCTTCGTCGGATACCGCCGAGTAGATAACGTTGGCTGCTTCCTGCACTTCGTGCAGAGTCAGGTCAGGGCCGCCGGTGACGTTGAAGATCACACCGGATGCGCCGTCGATAGTGGTCTCGAGCAAGGGGCTGTTGATGGCATTGCGGGCGGCTTCGACAGCGCGGCCTTCGCCGGTGGCACGACCGACACCCATAAGGGCGGAGCCGGCCGTCTGCATGACAGCTTTGACGTCGGCAAAGTCCACGTTAATCAAACCGGGCACGGTGATGATGTCCGAAATACCCTGCACACCTTGCATCAATACTTTGTCGGCTTCAACAAAGGCTTCCTGCATGGAGGCTCTGTGGTCGACAACTTCTAGCAGGCGCTGGTTGGGGATGACGATCAATGTGTCGACGCGGGAGCGGATCTCATTGATGCCGGCTTCGGCTTGATTACTTCTGCGCTTGCCTTCGAACAAGAATGGTCTGGATACGACGCCGACGGTGAGAGCGCCCATTTCTTTGGCTACTTCAGCGACGATCGGAGCGGCACCAGTACCGGTACCACCCCCCATACCGGCGGCGATGAAAACCATGTCGGCGCCTTGCAGAGCCTGCATGATTTCCTCGCGGCTTTCTTCAGCCGCCTTTTGACCGATATTGGGGTTGCCACCAGCGCCTAAGCCGCGGGTGAGTTTGGAACCGATCTGCAATCGATTTTTGGCTGCGGATAAATCCAGAGCTTGGGCGTCGGTATTACAGGACCAGAATTCAACGCCATTCAGACCGGCCGCAATCATGCGGTTTACGGCATTGGAGCCGGCTCCGCCGCAACCAACGACCTTGATATTCGCCTTCATTTCAAAGGCGTTTCCGGCCTTATCGTTTTTTTCAACGCGCTCAACCACAGCTATTGGACCTCACACAAAATCTACTGAATATTCACAAGGGCCTGACGAATCCTCCGAGAAGACCTCGTTGCCTATCGCCTGACCACAGGGAGCCATTTAGAACGCCGAGTAGTGTCTGACGGGAGTCGTCAACACCGCTGCAATCGGGCTGTCTAGCTTAAGTTATGGTAGAACCTATCTAGTCTATTTGCAAGTTGCTGCACATCGTATGTCGTTAACCTTTTCAAATAGTAGATGGGCATAGCCACTAGGCCCAAGTCGGTTGCCAACAAGTGTCCCAGCAGCTTTACAACTACCCCAAAATGGCGCCGCCAAAGGCTGCCGCCCCAGATAAAATTTTAGTCGCTTTTATTTACCTTTAGTCAATGGCATACCGGCGGCGGCATCTTTCAATTTGCCCAGGACGCGCGCATAGTCGGCATTGTCCGGGTCAAGATTGACCGCAGTCTGAGCATAATCGACGGCCTGTTTGAATTGTTTGGTGGAAGCGGCGATGCCTGACAAGAGACTGTAAGCCTCGGCATTTTTCTTATCGAGGGCGATACATTTTTTTAGAGCCGCTTCGGCTTCGGCAGCCTTCCCTTGCTGAGCGTAGGCAGAGCCGAGATAGTAGTAGGCTCCGGAATTGTCTGAAGCAAGGCCGATCGCCTTCTGCTCTTCGACAATCTGTCCGGCCACATCGCCTTTCAATCCCAGGCATGCGCCAAAATCGCGGTGGGCAATCGGATCATTGGCGTTGAGCTTGATCGCCGTGCGAAACTCGGCAATCGACTGGTCTAATTTGTTAAACCGCCCCAGAACCTGCGCGTATTTGAGGTGATAGGCCGCTTCTTTGGGTGCCAATCGGACCGCTTCCTTGAGATTGTCGCAGGCCAGCTGCAGCTGCGCCTTGCGAGCATAAGCACGACCTAGGCCCATGTAGCATTCCGGCTCTTCCGGGCTGAGCTTGACAGCTTTTTTGAATTCTTCGATCGCCTTGTCGACTTCGCCATTGGTTTGATAGGCAACGGCCAGTTTCAGACGATTTTTTCCATCGTTGGGATTGACTTCCAGGGCAGTTTTATATCGAAAGATGGTATTTTGAATATCTTCCTTGTCATTAGTTTCGGCAGCTAGGGCGGCACTACCATAGCTGGCCCCGCCGGCAAAAAGAGCGAGAGCCAGGTAGAAACCGACACCAAAAACTCTATTTTTCACAGAAAAAACCATGACAGCACCCCTTCCAACTTGAGCATTCACCATTTATTCAACGCAATTATAAGCGCGGCTTTCAACAAGACGTCTACAATAACAGGAAGTAGAAAATGGAACACGTCCGCCCTGGAAGAAAGAGAATCGGAAGAAGGGAAACAGAAAAGGTAACTTAATGCACATCTATTTCGACTGGGCTTCACTTTTCTCCAGCCAGGGCGCATTCATCCTCAAGGTGCTGGTGCCGCCGGTACTCTACTTCCTGCACGGTTACGGCGCGACAATCATGGCGGTGGCGGCCCTTTTTCGCCCCTACGAAGCCTGGTACATTCCGTTTACAAAAATTCAGCTCTGGTTCACCCCGGGTATCTTTCCCAAGCGGCGAGCAAAACTAGCTCAAGCCGTGGCGACGACTGTCACCGAAACCCTACTTACTCCCGCCGATATTACCGATAAGGTCGAGCACCTGCTCACCGAGGAGAACATCTATCTGACCATCGATATGTTCGTGGATGCGGTCTTGAAGGAATTTCGCGACATCAGCAAACTGCATCGCCTCGCCTCCGATATCGCCGAACTCAGTCCCACTCTGCTCGAGCACTTTGTCCGCTCGGTGATCGAATCTCTCGAACAGGGCAAAGACAATAAAATCGCCGCGATCACCGAAAAAGTCTTCGACCAGGTCGTGCTCTCGGCGCGCATCTCGCTCGACCAGGCCAATGAAATCGCCGCCCGTCTGCTCGAAGCATTTGCCACACCGGCCAAAGTCCGGGTAGGGATGATTACCCTGTTGAGCCCGACCAACATCGCCTCGTTGGAAGAGTCGATCAATGTGCACGCCTCCGGCCCCTATCGCCTGCTCGCCCGCATTATCGGTGTCAAACGAGTCTGCTATGAATGGCGCAACTTCCTGGAAAAAGAACCGGAAGAAGCGGAAAAACTGATCGACGACCTCGTGCATCGCTTCGGCATCCGCGATCAAATTGCCGTACAAATAGCCAATTTCGACATGCGCACCATGCCACTGCAAACAATCGCCAATTTCAAGGCAAACTTGATCACTTTCATCGAATCTTTCCTGATCGAACATAAAAACGACATCCTCGAATCGGTACGCAAAGTCGAAGGCGAAGCAATGAGCTCGGTGCGCAACGCCATCGTCCGCTTCAATCCGGAATCGATTCCACAAGAATGGTTAACACGCGCCAAACAAGATCTGACCGGATTTTTCGCCTCATATCTCAAGCGCGAACTGGGAGAATTGCTCGAAAAAGCAATCCCTGCCCTGGGTATGTATGCGGTCATCTCTCAAAAAATCGACCTGTTCACGGCGCGCCAGCTGGAAGATCTGGTCAAAAGAATTTGCCACCAGGAACTCAAAGCCTTAGAATGGTTTGGCGGGTTAATCGGGCTGGGTCTGGGCTTTATTCAGATCGCCGTCAACGCTGTTAGAGTCGGTCCTTAAAGAACATGGTCAAATGCCCAGATACGTCAGATCGCCAGCACCACACCCGATACCGCTAGCGAATCTTGGCCGATTCCCCCTTTATCGCATAAAAATTCCACCTGACTTTCTCGACCTCCTGGTCGGCGCTACTCTTGGCAATCGCTATGTGGTGCTCAGTGTTATCGGTCGCGGTGGCATGAGTGTTGTTTACAAGGCAAAAGAAATGAGCACCGGCGAAGTGGTGGCAGTCAAGACCCTGCGCACCCATAGCTTGACCGACGAAATGGTCGTCAAACGTTTCCAGAGAGAAGCCGAGCTTTTAAGCAGACTCAACCACCCGCGCATAGTCAATCTTCATGCCTACGGCACAAGCGCCCGCGGTCAGCCTTACTTTGTCATGGACTTCCTGGTCGGCGATAACCTGGTCACGGTTTTAAAGCGGGAAGATCACCTCGACCCCGAGCGCTTCCAGGACATTTTCGTACAGGTCTGCGCCGCTATCGAACACGCCCATAAACACGGCGCCATCCACCGCGACATCAAGCCTGGAAATATTATGCTGACGCGCACCAGGCGCACCAAAGACTACGTCAAAGTAGTGGATTTCGGTATCGCCAAACTGGCCGAAGAAGCGCAAAAGCTGACGCGCATGGGCGAGGTCTGGGGTTCGCCTATCTATATGAGTCCGGAGCAGTGTATGGGCGCTCCCCTCGACGCCCGCTCCGACATCTACTCTCTGGGCATCGTCATGTACGAGGCTCTGACCGGCCGCGTCCCTTTTCTCGGACGCAATTATGCAGACACGATGGGCAAACAAATATCGGAGACGCCGCCGACCTTTGCTGAAATCCGACCGGATGTGGCCATACCAGCCAGCTTAGAAGGGATCGTGATGAAGGCGATCGCTAAAGATGCAGCCGATCGCTACCAGTCATTGACAGAAATGCGCAGGGATCTTGAATCGGCTCTATCGGCTCAGCAAACCACCACGCCTCAGCCGCTTCATCCGACCATGTCGGGCAGCCTCGGCAACGCAAACAAAGCAAGCAAAACCAACAACCAGCTGAAGTCTCCCCGCGACAGCATCTCGCCCAGAGCCTCGGCCAGCAAAATCAAAGTCGCCGACCGCCGTGAAGGCGACAATTCGTTTCCGCGAAGAATGGACGGAAGACGCGACACGTCTCAAGATTTGAAAAAGAACGTTCCATCCCAATCACGCAGCAATCTGCGTTCGCAAACGATACCGGATCTGGAGCGGCCCAGAAAACACAGCACCACCAGACCGCGTATCGATGCCGCAGCCATCAATCCTCATCGCGTGCGCAATTTGATCCTGATCGCCGCCGGCTCGCTTATGCTTACAGGCGGCTTGATAGCAGTCTTCACCAATGGACCGCAGGTGGCCAGCGTCCTTGCCACGGTCTTGAAACAGATCATCGGCGGTGGCGACGAATTGTCCCCCGATCATAGCCAAACTGAAATGCCAAATACCGTGACGAGGGACAGTCAAAGCAGTGCCACTAACAGCGGTGCCCCACTCAATCAACAAGATCCCCAGCAGGCTTTGAAAGACTGGCTCACCCCGGGCGGACAGGCCGGCGCCGACACGAGCCCGGCCACCTCGGGCGACGATCAAGGCGGCTACAGTCAGGCGACAAGCACTAGTGATGAAAGCCAGCAACGCGAAGAAGATGCGCACAGACAGGCAGAGGAAGAAAGCCAGCGGCAAGCGCAGGCAGAAGAAGAGAATCGCAGGCGAGCCGAAGAGCAGAGCCAGAGCTCAGAACAACGCTAGCTAAAGAGACGCTAGCTCAATTCAGCTCCGTTCTCATCGCGGAATTTGACGATCGAATCTTTCAATTCACTCAGTGTTTCGGCAAGCTTAATAAGCTTTTCCGCTCCCTTCAAATCGCGCCGGGAAAATGCCTCCGAACCGCGGTCCGAAATTGTTTCCAGCTCGCTATCGATTGTAGCGAGAAATTGAGCCAGGTCGGCACGCAGGGAACGAGCACCAGCTTCGGCTCCAACTGGGACGCCTGGCATATATGAGGCAGGCGGCGCTGCCAGCAAATTGCCCGGAGCGGCGACCGGCGTGACACCAGGGACCGACGAGAGCGGTATCGGCGACTGAGTGACCTGCAGAGCCTGGCGGAAACCTTCGCGGATGGCAGCGCGCGAATCGACAGGATTGCTCAGCGGCGACGCGCTCGGGGCGGGAATTGGCGTCGGCACCATAGCTGGTGGCACTGCGCTGGCCGCGGCCGACTCGAGATGGCCACCCGTCTCGCCCCCGGTTGGATAGGCTTGCCCAGAGGCATGACCCGCAGGCTCGGGGACATTATTGCCTTCGCCGTAGCTTGTGAACTGATTACTCGTGAACGGATCGGCGACGGATCCAGCATGGTTATTCAGGCTGCCAGCGGGCAATGTGGGTAACTCTGATTGACTACTGCGCTCCTGGAAAACAAAGCCATCGGGACCGCCCTGAGCGGCAGCGGAGGCGGATGATGCGGAAGGGGCCTGACCTACTGAAGCGATAAAAGCGTTGCCATCTTCCGCTTCAGCTTCCATTTCCATTTCCAGTTCTGCTTCGAGAGCAGCCTGATCTTTTACTCCGGGCGGCCAGGGCAGGTCGTCGGCGCGGGGCTTGCCGAAATCGAGGAAGCCGATGACGTTTGGATTGGCACTGGCATTGCTGTTGAAATTGGAGCTGGAGCTGGAACTGAAACCGGAACCTGTGCCTGAGCCGGAACCGGAACTAGCACTCAAATTTGCGCTGCCATTTTCGCGAAATTGAGCAAAGCCGTCACCGGCTGCGCGAGCCGAGCCGGCAGCGTTGACGGGATCACCCTCGAAAAGGGCGGCAATTTCGCGATCACTACCGGCGCCGTCAGCGAAGCCAAGAACGGTCGCGTTCGCCTGAGCAGTCGAGGTAGCGACAGGATCATCAGGCTCGTCCATGATAAAAGCATTGGTCTGGGAAGCCGCACCGACACCGGGCTCATCGACCTTATACGGCTCGAATCCGGGCACGGCCGGAGGCAGCACCGGCATGTGCGCGATCTCGCGAGCAATGGCATCGACACGGATAGAGCCGGAAGTGAAACTTTCGGGGCTAACGATAGGATTGGCCAGCGGTGCGGGCTCGCTCATAAAGGAAGTGCCAAGCTGGGGATTATAAGCCGGCACCGGCAGCGGTGGCAGACCGGCACTATTCGCCTTACCGACATCAGCACTTTTCCAGCCATCCGAGGAATCGGTGGGTTTATAAATCGGCACTGACGAATAATTTGTGGAAGCCGAAGTAGCGTTCGGGACATGAGCAGATAAGGGAGCAGATATAGGATTAGATGCAGGCGTCGGTGCAGCCGCTGAGGCCAACGGCGGAGCTCCCCAGGGAGATGGAGAGGGCGGGATGGCAGGCTGGGAAACGGCACTGGACGGTGACGCTGCACCACCCGCCTTGGCCACCTGCGGTCGAGGCGGCAAACCTTCGAAGAGATGGTCTGGCAATTTAGGCAGAGGCGGCTCATCATCACGATCGCCGCTGAACTGACCGCCACCACTGCCTCCACTGCCAAAAGATGAGGAAGAAGGGGCGCCGCCGAATTGTCCGCTGCCACTAATCCCCGAGCTGCTCGGAGCAGCATATTTCCAGGGCTCATCTTGATTGAAGCCAAGCGTGCTGGGCAAAGGCTCGGTCTTCCACCGACCACCATCTTGACTTCCTGCACTATCTTCGGATCCGGCAGCGCCTGCACTCGCTCCAGCAGGAGGGTTGGCGCCTCGTACTGAGCGCACAACGGCCTTCCAGGTCTCATCGGCGGATTTCCAGCCGTCGTCATCGTCGGCAGGTGCCGGAGCGGAACCGGCAGCTGGCGCGGCTCCAGGTGCAAAGGGCGGAGGATAAGGGGCTTCAGAGGCAGGATTTTGGAATTGTCCAGAAGACATCAGAGGCGACATGCCCGGAGGCGTCCCCGCAGGCATGGCCGAAGCCACAGGTTGATTGAGGACGCCGGCCAGACCGCTCAAATAGACGCCGTAAGCAGGCAGATCGATTAAACAATCGCAGGGCGCGTCATCCTGGGCAATGCGGATCATATTATCGAGGAGAGCCCGGTAGATGCCGGTCAATTCATCGGCGGTCACGGCTGTATTCATCGTATGCCAGCGCACGGCCAGTCCGTCGGCGATCGGTATCAGTTCTATAACCGGCTGGAAGTGTGCCGGCTGGTTACTGAAGCTGAGCAATTTGTCGGCTGGAATGACATAAGCGAGGACTGAGTCGAGGGTGCCGCGCACGACCATGGTCCAGTAACGGGTGGAGATCCGCCCGGTAAAAACGGAGACAATCTGGGCGCTTTGATGCCAGCTGGAGATATTTTCCTTAGAGATTACCGGCCGGATCCAGGTGAGCTCGAGGTTTGAGGCACGAGCGACATTATTAAATTCAAAGGCGAGATTCTGAAAAACGTCAAACATCTTGTCAACGACATTAATCATCGCATCGTGCTGGGCAGCCGCTTTTGCTTTTTCAGTCACTTCCAGTGAACCGGTATTGTTTTTCATAGCCGGCAAGATATGCTGGGAAGCCCGCGGATTGGCGCGGTAGGCGCCGAGAACACGACTTTTCCAGAGACCGGAAATCTTGTCGTCCATGGACTCGGAGCTGGCATTGCTGTCGGGTAGCCGCATCAGATTGGCCGAAGCTCCCGGCTCCGGGCTGCTTGCGGCACTGTGATTGTTGTAATGGACCGGGGGTTCGGCGCGCACCATCGAGTCAGGTACACGGTTGACCTCGATCAGGGTCTTGGTTTCTTCAGACTGACCCTGACCATGACTGAGATTTTGCGCGGCTTTGATAATATCCTGCTCGAGTTTTGCCGCCGCCGCCTGGGCCTCGGCGGCAGTGGCCAGAGTTTCAGCCGATATGGCCTTCATCTTGGTTCTGGTATTGCGACCTTTGCCGCCGCCTTTGCCGCCGGAGGAAGAGCCGGATGCACCTGCATTGGTTTTTGTCACTTCTCCTCCCCCGTCCTTGGATTTGGGTGAGCCATCTTTGCCACCCTTTCCCTTAGAGTCTGGCCACATTATCAAAGCCTCCTGAGCGTCACAAAAACGCGTCTATTCTTGAATCTACCCCCAGCCCGGAAGGCTAAAACCAACCTTTTAAAGACATATAGGAGAAACACACAATTTAATAAAAGGCAGGGAGCATCTGTAAGCTCAGGCAGGGAGCGGCGACAGAATGCGATAACTTCTTTACTCAGCTTCAGATTTATACGGGCATCTTTGCAGGTAGTCGACTAAAATGTATTTTGTCCCTAGGAAATAACAGATGCTAAGCGAGTCCAAGCGCGAACGAGCTCTCTCGTTCAACGATTGCATAGCCGTACGCGGCGCCCGTCAAAACAACCTCAAAAATATAGACATCAAAATCCCGCGCGGCAAACTCGTCGTGATCACCGGCGTTAGCGGCTCGGGCAAGTCGTCCTTGGCCTTCGATACGATCTTTGCCGAGGGGCAAAGGCGTTATGTCGAGTCCCTTTCCTCCTACGCCCGACAATTCCTCGGCCAGCTCGACAAGCCTGACGTGGATGGCATCGACGGACTTTCACCGGCGATCTCCATCGACCAGAAATCGACCAGTCACAACCCTCGCTCGACAGTGGGGACAGTCACCGAAATTTACGATTTTTTGAGGCTCCTGTACGCCCGCGTCGGTACACCGCACTGCCCAAGTTGTGACCGGTTGATCAATCCGCAGACGATCGACCAGATCGTAGATCAAGTGCTCGAGCTCGGTGAGGGCACACGCATACAGATCATGGCGCCGCTTATCGTCGGCAAAAAAGGCGAATATCAATCGCTTTTCACCGACCTGCGCAAGGAAGGATTTGTGCGCGTCAGAGTGGACGGCAATGTCGTCGAGCTCGAAGACGATATCAAACTGGACAAAAATAAGAAGCATTCGATCGATCTCGTCGTCGACCGGGTCGTCATCAAAAAGGGCATTCAATCGCGCCTGGCGGACAGTCTTTCTCTCGGCCTAAAGTGGGGCAAATCGACCGTATTAGTTGATATCGTCGGCGGTGGCGGCAAAGGGGAAAAAACTGACAAAGATCAACATAGCGAACTCGTCTTTTCCGAAAATTTTGCCTGCGCCGTATGTGGTATCAGCTTCGCTGAAGTCTCCCCGCGTATTTTCAGCTTCAACAGCCCCTATGGCGCCTGCGAAGACTGTCATGGGCTGGGCGCCAGCTTCGAAGTCGATCCGACTCTAGTCATTCCTGATCCGAAAAAATCACTGAAGGAAGGAGCGATCTATCCCTGGGCAAAAACAAACAATCCTTATTACGATCAGATCCTCGCCAGCGTCGCCAAACATTACAAATTCAGCATCGACACGCCTTTCAACAAATTGACCAAAGCCCAACAGGGACTTGTCCTTTACGGCTCTGGCCTGGAGCGGATCAAGCTTGGCTACGATTCCTTTGACGGCAGCGAATTTCACGAATACAAAAAATCTTTTGAAGGCGTAATCAACAATCTCAAACGTCGTCACGAAGATTCAAACTCGGATCGCACACGCGCCGATATCGAAAACTACATGACACAAATGCCATGCGCGTCTTGCAATGGCGCTCGTCTCAAACCGGAAAGCCTGGCGGTCAAGGTCGGAGCGCAATCGATTGCCGCAGTCTGCGCCATGTCTGTGGAAAATGCGATTATCTTTTTTGCCGATTTGCCTAAGCGTTTTTCGGAAAAACAAAAAACGATTGCTCACCAGATTTTTATCGAAGTCAATGCGCGTTTAAAATTTCTCAACGATGTCGGCCTTTCCTACCTCACTCTGGACAGGCAAGCAGGCTCTCTATCCGGTGGTGAGGCGCAACGAATTCGCCTGGCCACACAAATCGGCTCCGGGCTCTCCGGTGTTTTGTATGTTCTTGACGAACCTTCGATCGGCCTGCACCAGAGAGACAATTCCCGCCTGATTACGACACTAAAAAGACTGCGTGATCTGGGTAATACATTGCTCGTCGTCGAGCACGACGAAGATACGATGCGCGAAGCCGACTGGATCATCGATATCGGCCCGGGAGCGGGAGTGCATGGTGGCGAGCTCGTCTGCGAAGGCACATTAAGCGACATCGCAGCTTCGACGCGTTCCTCTACCGGAGCCTATTTGAGCGGTCGCAAGCGCATTCATGTACCGAAAAAAAGACGGAGCGGCAATGGGCTGAAGCTGAGCGTTTCGGGCGCCACATTGAACAATTTGAAGAACATCAAAGTGGACATTCCCCTGGGCAAATTCGTCGCCGTCACCGGTGTAAGCGGCTCGGGCAAATCGACCCTGGTCAACGACTTGCTCTATCAATACCTGCGCCACCACTTTTCGAGCGTCGTTCCAGCCCCGAAAGGTCTCGAAAATGTTGAGGGCATCGAGGCTCTCGACAAAGTAATCGATATCGACCAGTCGCCGATTGGCCGCACACCACGCTCCAATCCGGCCACCTATACTGGACTTTTCGACATCGTTCGCGAAGTATTTTCGGTGACCAATGAAGCGAAAGCGCGCGGCTATCTGCCCGGTCGTTTCTCCTTCAACGTCAAGGGTGGCCGCTGCGAAGCCTGCCACGGCGAGGGCATGAACGAGATCGAGATGAACTTTTTGCCCTCGGTCTTTGTCACCTGCGACGTCTGCAAAGGCGCGCGCTACAACCGCGAAACCCTGGAAGTAAAATTCAAAGGCAAATCGATAGCAGAAGTGCTGGAAATGACTGTTGAAGAAGCCCTCAGCTTCTTCGAAAATATCCCCAAAGCGCACACGAAATTGCTCACTTTGATGGAAGTCGGCCTTGACTACATAAAACTGGGCCAACCCGCCACCACCCTCTCCGGCGGCGAAGCGCAGCGCGTCAAGCTGGCCGAACAACTATCCAAACGTTCGACCGGCAAAACGATCTACATCCTGGACGAACCGACTACCGGTCTTTCCTTCCAGGACGTAGACAAGCTCCTGCATGTTTTGAATCGCCTGGTCGACTCCGGTAATACGGTTTTGATCATCGAACACAATCTGGATGTCATCAAGCAGGCCGACTGGATCATCGATCTCGGTCCGGAAGGCGGTGATAAAGGCGGCCAGATCATAGCCTCCGGCCCGCCCGAAAAAATTGCCGATCTCGATTTTTCCTACACCGGCGCCTACCTCAAGCCCTATCTCAAACCCTGAGCGTGACCCGGAGGACGGCCGGCGAAATAAGCTACAGCTTTAGATCTTCTGCTGTATCATTGGTAATCTACAGTGAAATCCAAAGTAGTTTCAATGCCTTTCCCAATCAAGTGATCAACCGCCAGACCAATGACTAACACAGTTAACGATTCTCCGGATGAAAAACTCGCCGCTTCGGCTGCTCGTACCGAGCTGGAAAAGTCCTCGGCCAATGCCGCCCATCCGGCGCACCCATCGGTGGATGGCGAAGGCGATAACGGTGCCGAGGGACAGAGCTCCAGCGTCGATCCGGCCTTCGACAGCCTGCGCAAGCGCGGTCATCGCATCACCGCGCAACGCGAAACGATTTTGCAAATTTTCAAAGAACAGCCGCATGGAGAGCATCTTTCGGCAGAAGAATTGCATGCCAAGCTTCTCGAAAAGGGATCCAACGTTTCGCTGGCCACGGCTTACCGCACCCTGAAATTGCTTTCGTCCATAGGCTTGCTGCGTGAGCTCGATTTCGCCGAAGGTCATAAACACTACGAATTGAAACAAGACACTTTGCCGCACCAGCACATCATCTGCACCGGTTGCAATCTCACCCTCGAATTCGAGGACCATTTCCTCGAGGAAGCCGGCCAGAAGATAGGCAAACGCTACAACTTCGAAGTAATAGACGCTCAGTTCAAAATCTTCGGTCAGTGTCCCAGCTGCAAGGCCGCAAAAGGTGCAAGGAAATGACTCTGGCCGATGCCAAAGAAGGTGACAAACTGGTCGTCGTCGCCACTGTCGGCGATGACGTGACGATACAGGCCCAGCGCTTCGGCATCAGCGAAGGCGCCTTGATCAGCGTCGGCAAAAATATCCCCGGCGGACCGGTGATCATCGTCCGCAAACAAATGGAGCTCGCCGTCGGCCGCCAGCTGGCGCGTGCCATCGAAGTCAGCCTGCAGTCCGGCGCGAGCGGGAGCTGAGGTATGGATATTCGTGTTGAAATCGACAGGGGCAGCCCCGAATCAAAGCCAGGTGATACGAAGCATAATAGCGCGGCGGAAATTGGCGTCCAGAAAGTAGCGCTGACGGCCGATACCGCCAAAATGGTTTGCCCCCAGTGTGCCTTCCCTCTTGATAGGCTTTCCGGTGCGCAAACAAAAGCGCTTTGTCCTCGCTGCAACACCTGGCTCGATATCGATCCCAACTGCGGCGGCAGCTGCCTGGCCTGCCATAAAACTCTGAAGAAAGAGGCCGCCGGTGCTTGCGTTGAGACTTCATTAGTAAATTCAAAGGAAAATAGCGAGATTTCTGGCGAATCCCGGGTAAGGAAAAATCAAGGGGCCTTGTTTTCAGGGTTCAAAAACATCGCTGGTAGGGCCCGTGCGTACCTATCCAGCAAATTTATCCTGTAAAATTGATAAGCATTGCTATGAAAGGATCGAAGAGAACTCTCCGGATGGGAACACCTACTTCCGCCATTTTGGCCAATTCTAAGGCTACAGAAACCGTGATGATCCCGGCGACAACCAGATCCAATCGCAGATCCGTAGGCGATATCTTTGACGCGCGAATCGGAGCGCGAGCCCAACGCTTGACCACAAGGGAAACCCAATGGCAAAGATAAATCCCTGGAAGGTTACAGGGTACAAGGCAGGTCAAAACGTCGCGTGCAAGGTCAACTACGCGGAGGAAGGCGGCTACGCGGTAACTATCCAAAAAGATAATCTTCCCGGATTTATCAAGACGACCAATGTGCTCAAAGTCGGCGAAGAACTTCTTGGCGTTTTTGTCTGTGTGCACCAGGGGCGCATTTTACTTACCCCTCTGTTTGCCACACCGCGCACCACGGCCCATCAACTGGCCCAAAACACCGTCAACTGGCAAGAGCATCTGAGCGATCCGGACAGTCTGGATCAGGCCTACGAACAGCAAGCGCAGACCCAGCGCAATCAAAGACTAGGCATCAACGAAGAAGCAGCCTATCTAGCCCAGCAGGCGTCAGCTGCTCCTCAGAGCGCCCAAATCACCAACGACTACGATCAGTATCAAAGCGGCGGTGCCGGCAATGGCCAGTCCGATATGGGACAGCAGATGCCACCACCCGGTCAGAATCCTTACCAGGACTCAAACCAGAACCCTTATCAAAATCCTGCTCAGACAGCCCAGGCTCAATACAGTCCGGATCAGGCCTTTGCTGCGCAGTTCGAAGGGCTGAACCCACCGGATGCAAATCAAAATCCCTGGGCCAATCCCCAGCAAGCTCAGTACGAAAGCGGCCAGCAAGCGCCTTTTCAAGGAGAGCAGCAATCTTATCAGGCTGAGCCAAATCCTTATCAGCAGCAAAATGCCAGTTTCCAGCCGCCGGCCACAATGGATCAGGTGGCCGCCGCTCAGCAGGCGCAATTAGCTCAGTCGCAAATGGCTCAACAGGCGCCTCCCCAGCATCAGGCCGAGCAACAGTGGGAGTCACCGCACACCCAGGTGCCGACCAAGCGATTCCGGCTCCGGCGAGCAATCGACCTGGTCATGCCGCCAGTCGATCAAGACGGCCTGGAAGGTCTGAAGACATTCAAGATCGCCGATTACGATATGGAATGGCTGATTACCGACCTGGAAGGCGGTATGCGCACCGGCTGCATCAAAGCCACCTCCGAACAAAAGCTCTCACGCTCGGCGGCCCTGCTCTACCGTGGACGCGCCGTCGGCTGCATCTACGGCTGCAAAGCCAGCCCCGACGCCAAACCAACCGAAGAGTCACTCTCGGCGATGCTCACCGATCTCGAAGCGCCGGATGCCGTCGTCACGCTCTATGACTTACCCGAAGATGTGACGATCGCCATGTCGGCTCTTTTCCTCGGCTATTCCATCGACACAAACCCGGATATGTCGGCTCGCGAATACAGCGACTTCGTCATGAAATGGTTTGCCGAAAATGGATCTACCGCTTGCCTGGCAGTGACCGTGTCGCAGACGAAATCAACTTATCTGGTTTTCGTGCACAAAGGAAAATTCGCCGGTGTCTTCTTTGTCGAAGAACAGCAGTTTACGCGCGATGCCAACGAGATACTGAGTGTCTTCAATACCTATCCAGATGCTCACATCGAAGCAAGTCTGCTCAACGCTGAGATGCTCAACTCAGGCATGCGCTTCGGATACAGCCTGACTATGGCGCGCAAAAAAGGCACAGGCTTCTAGCCAGCTCCGG
>JAGXAB010000094.1 GCA_018971775.1 Cyanobacteria bacterium REEB67
CGGACGGACCAATCAGAATACGTCGAATACGCCGCCCATCATCTGGACGCCGGACCACGGCTATGTCGAGCCCGGCAGCCCCAGATTCGGCTTGCACAGGGATCCCAAAGAATTATTTTTGCAAAGCGGTGTAGACCCGATCACCGAAGACGCAGCGGAAGAAGCTTATGAAGCCTATTTAAATCTGAAGGAAGAACGATTGAACGGCGAACATACGCACAACAATGCGCCCTGCATATTCGATGCGGATTCAGCTTCCGACCAGGCTCAAGATTTGTATGTTTATGACGACGAGAGCGAATTCGACGCCCTCTATGGCACCATGAGTGGTGGCGACTCCTGAATCCGGTACTGATCCCGGCGGCGTTTCCAAGAGTATAATTATTTACTACTTAGATAACGATCCGGCTAATACGGGTCTTGCAACGGGTTAGAATGCCTGATGAACAGGTTTGAAGAAGGAAAGAGATAGTTAAGATGGCGGTGAGAAGAGTAGTCATAACCGGCCTTGGAGTCGTCAGCCCGGTCGGCATTGGACATGAAGACTTCTGGAAAGCTTTGCTGGCCGGTGAATCGGGCGTGGCGGAAATAACCCAATTTGACCCGGCAGCCTTTGGTCTGGAGACAAAAATCGCCGCCGAAGTGAAAAATTTCAACATTCAAGACTATTTCCCCGACAAACGTAAAGTCGGCGGCTTCCTCAAAGAGATGGATCGGGTCACACTTCTGGCCATGGCCGCTGCCAAACTGGCCATGGACGATGCGAAGTTTGAAATCAGCGAGGAAGAAGCGCCCCGTGTCTGCACCTTTATCGGCACCGGTGTCGGCGGCTTGATCACGACGACGGCCGACCACATCAAACTTGTGGAAGGTGGGCCTCGCAAACTCGGCCTGCGATCGATCATCAAACTGATGCCGAACGCTCCTTCCGGACAAGTTGCCATCGAATATGGTGCCAAAGGACGGGCCAAGAGTGACGCGACGGCATGCGCAAGCGGCCTGGACAGCCTATTTGACGCTTTTATGTATATTCGCGATAACCGCGCCGATGTCAGCATTACCGGCGGCAGCGAAGCGGCGGTCAACCCGTTTTCACTGGCATCGTTCGGCAATATGATGGCTCTGTCCAAGCGCAACTCGGACCCTAAAGGCGCCAGTCGCCCGTTTTCTGCCGATCGTGACGGCTTTGTCCTGGGCGAGGGCTGCGTGATATTGATTATGGAAGAACTCGAGCACGCCCTCAAGCGCGGTGCCGACATCTACGCCGAAGTAGTCGGCGGTGGCGCCAGCTGCGACGCTCACCATATCGTCGCCCCGCACGAGACCGGTGCCGGTGCGGCCATGGCCATGCGAGAAGCACTGCGCGACGCCGATATGCAGCCGGAACAACTCGATTACATCAATGCCCACGGCACCTCCACACCGCTCAACGATGAACGCGAGACGATGGCTATCAAGACTGTTTTTGGCGATCACGCAAAAAAAATGGCCATATCGAGCACTAAGTCGATGGTTGGTCATTTGCTCGGCGGAGCCGGTCCAATCGGAGCAGCCGTATGCGCTTTGAGTATTCGCGATCAGAAGGTGCATCCGACGATCAATCTAAACAATCCCGATCCAAAATGCGATCTCGATTATGTGCCCAATGTCGCCAGAGACGTCAAAGTCGATTATGCCATGGTGGAAGCACTGGGCTTCGGCGGACACAATACAGTCCTAATCTTGAAGCGCTTTACAAAATAGTGGCGTCCAAATAATCGCCGTCCAAATAATTGCATCATATTACTGAGATCAGGCGGATATCGCATCCTGATTGGCGCGCTTACGCGGCGGTGCACCGACCGGCGATGACTTTCTGGCGTCAGCTCCTTTGCTGTCGCCTGCGGGCAAATCGCTCTGAGAAACGACGGCACCAGCAGCACCAGTATCGTCGGGCTTGCCGGCATTGGGCACGCGGCGTGCCATCACCGGCGATGCGGAAGTAGGAGCAACGCCGGCAGCAACCGTCGTCGATGGAGCGACCTGCGGATCATTTCCATTGTGCTCATCTTCATCATCGACATTATTCTGAGCGGTGGAACCACCGCCGGAATGCACGGCATTAGAGTCAATACGAGACTCAGAGCCGCTTTCGACATGCTTGAGATGCTTAGTACCGGCGTTCACGCCGCCTTCGGCGGCGGAAGCGTCAGCATCAGCGCTCATCATACTGGCGGCTGCCAGCGCCGAAGTATCGGATCTGCCACCGACACTGCTGTAACCGGCGAAACCGGCACCGCCAATGCGACCGGATTGAATATCGCGTCTACCGTAACCAAGAGCCATCGGCGAAGAAAGCTGAGCGGAAGGCACGGCGAACATGGAAGTGGCGAGCTTATCGAGACGGCCGCTTTCGGTCGTTTTGATCGTATTGGGACGCAACTGCAATGACTGAGCAACGCTCAAAGGCGTTCTGATTTCACCGGGAGCAACAGCATCGGCGCCCTTTTTGACACCATAGAGAGTGCCGGAAATACTGATATTAAAAAGCTTGAAAGCCAGATCGGGATCATTGCGGTCGAGCATAAAAGAGCCCGACTGAGGCGCTATATTATCAGCGCTCAGGGACGCCGCATACTGCGAAGCGGCGGCAAAGTTGGCGGCTTCGGGTGACAGAGCAGCATCATATAAACTGCCGGAATTTTGAGTAGGGGCAACAAAGGGCAACGTGCCATCACCGGCGACGCTACTTGTGCGCGGTAGCGCCTGCATCGTCATATCCTGGGTGAAGGCATTGCGAGCTAGATTCTGGCCATTGCGGCTGAGACCATTCGGCTCCAGTGTGGCGCGACCGACACTGCGATTATCAACTGTAGAGGAAGGAGAAGCCGCAGCATTGGTCGCGGCATCCATGATCGCTGGGTTTGCGGCAGTGTTTGCCGTATCGCTTCCAGTAACGGTTTTGCTATCGGTTGTGGCCTCGGTGCTGAGAGCCTCGCGGACGCGCCCGACACCAAATGTGATGCCACCAACACCGATCAGTGTGTAACCGGTATTGCGGATAGCGCTGGCAGACAACCAACCGGGATTGTTGACGAAGAGCGGATCACTTGCCGCCAGGGAGCGGACGCTGAAGCTGCCCTTATCTCGACCGAGCAAGCCGATTCTATTTTTGGCGAAGTCTTCGACAAGACGTGCTGCCGGACCGCTTGTGTGGGCGATACTTGTCGCTTTGTAGCCATCGGAAGTCAGACCGGAAATGAGGAGCTTATCGGTAGCGGACTGATTGCCGGCCGCAGCCATTTTCACCAGATTGCCACGATAGGTGGCCGCTTCGAGCTCGTTCTGGGCGCGGCTCAATTGCATCTGAGCCTGGGTCAATTTGTCGGCCCCATCCCCGACTCTCGCTTCGAGATAACGCATGCTCTGGATCTGATCCGAGATGCCGCGCATGATTTCGCGCTGGGCAACCGAATTGCCGGCGACCGCTACTTGATCGAAACCTTTTTCGACAGCGGGCAGCCGACGATCGATCAAACTACGACTGAGCAATTCACTATCAGCGGCAGATTGACTGAGACCGGCCTGGGAACGACGCAATGCCGCCAGTTCTTCGCCCTGCAGAATGGACGTAGAGGGAGCGGCCGCTTTCAATTCGGTCTGCAAAGCAGCATATTTTTGATCGAGCTGAACGGCGGCGAGATTTTTATCGGGAGCCTTGGCAAAGGCTTCAGCAGCATTGCGATAGTCACTTACCGCATTTTGAAGGGTAGGCGATTTGGCCGCCACGGCATCGGACTGGATGCGCGTTTCGAGAGCGCGGGCGGCGCGGGCCGAATTTTCCGCCTCCGCTTCGGCAGCGATCCTGGAGCGCTCGAGGGCACGGTAGCTCACTGCTTCGTGCAATTCGGCGGTGCTTGTGTTCAGTTCGTCAAAGGTGCGCAGACCGGATGTATTGCGACCAAGAGCCGCTTGCAAATCGGTGTCTTGAACGGCAGTGGCCAATTTGTTGACGGCGCGCACCTGATCATCGAGTGTGGTGGCGCTTTTGACTTCCTGAGCGGTCCTACTGATCTCGGCGAGGCGCTGATCCAGCTGTACCTGACGAGCTGCCGGAGCGGCCAGATCGACGCTCTGCGAGAGCCTTTCACTAAGAGCTTCAACCCTCGTACTCTGTTCGGTAATTTTAGGAGCGGTACTTTCAAAGCGGCGCAGACCCGTCGCTTCGACAGAAGCTCGATCGAGGTCGCCAATCGACTCTTTGATCTGACGCAGAGCAGCACTTTGCTCAGTGCCGAGAGTTTCGCCGGCCGTCAATTCCTCGATACGCGTGTAGGCATTTTTGATGCGGGTCAGGGCATTGACGCCGCTTTCGCTGGCATCGATCAGACGCGACTGGCGGCTGATCAATTGCAATTGATCCGATACCTGGGCGTTCGTCGGCACCATGGATCCGGTCGAAGCAGTGGTGCGCGCGTCATCGGCAAACTGCTGCGAAAGCTTAGCTGTCTGGCCCTCAAGCGACGAGCTTTGCTTGCTTATCGTGGTGATGCTTTCTTCGAGGCGGCGAGTGCGATCGAGAACAGTGGTCGTATTCTCAAGCTGCCCGACATTTTGTCTGAGCTCGGCGGCGATCTTGTCAGCGCCGGTAATACCACTTCTTTCAATTACTGCGATATCGCTGTTGACCTGGCGAAGAACCGCTTCCGGATTAGCTCCGGATTTGATTGTGGTCAAATTGTTTTCGATCGATTCAAGGGCGCGGGCAGCTGGTTGTGCGGCCTCACCTGTCGGCAATGTAGTTTTCAGATCGCGGCTGAGATTGGCCAGACCATCGACTTCGCCTTCGAAGGCACGAGCTTGTTTCAAACTGTTCAAACCGAGCTGCGACGCTTCAACCTGACTGCTGCTGGCGGCAAGATTGCGCGAGCCGATTTGCAAGTCTTCAAAAGCGCGGGCAGCCTGTGGATGCTCGGCAAAGAAGCGACTGAATTCCGGCTGTTCGAGCTCACGAACGATTTTCTGAATGTCGGCGCTGGTCGAAACCGGTGCTTTTTCCAGGCCGCGTTCGGCGATTTTTTGTTCGATTGCTTCCAGCCTGGTCGAAAGCGTCGAGGCGATTTTTTGATCGGCGCTGGAAAGCGCCGGCAAATCGTCGATAGTACGCGCCAGTCCCTGCACATTGTTGGTCAGTTCGGCCCCGTGACCTTCGAGGGCAGTCATCGATTGGTTGAAACTATTCAGATGAGAGCGCTCGCCACTGGCCGTGCTCAGATCGCCGAGCGAAGACTTGAGCTCATTAAACTGACGCATGACACCGGCATCGGCTCCGGAAGCCGACAGGCTGCGTTCGACCTGGGCGAGATTTTCACCGAGCTCGCGGGTGGTAGCAGTCGGGATTGTTTCAGCACCGGCCGCGGAAATTGCTTCAAGTTGGTTCGACAAACCGCTCAGAGCCCGATCGGCTTCAGGAGCCAGCTTCAGACCGGCATCGCCAAGCACTTTATTGAATGAAGTGATCTTGGCCGAGGTTTCAGCAGCGATAGCGGCGGGCGCTTCGCTCACGGGAGCGATTGGAGCGGCAGCGGGAGCGATTTCATTAATCGACGCTTTAAGGTCGTTCAATTCGCGGACGACGGCAGGTTTGCCGCCAGTCTTGGCCAGAGCTTTTTCGACTGTAGCCAAATCAGAGGCCAGTTCTTTTCTCGAGCCCAGAGCCAGGGCCGGATCAGCGGACTCGGAGAGTCCTTGCAAATTGCGACCGAGATTTTGCAGACTGCGCTCGGCATCGGCCGAGAGAGTGATACCGCTATCGGCGCTGAGGCGGCCGATATTCTCGACACTGGTCGTCGCTTTTGTAGCGGCGACTGTCGGCGTAGAGAGAGCCGGAGCGGTCGAAGCGACGGGTGCTTCGACGACATTTGGCGGAGCGGTCAATTTCTCGACCGAGCTTTTGAGGTCGGCCACTTCACGACCGGCAAGCACATCGGTGCTGCCTTTAGCCGCAGCAGCTTCAGCGCTGCTGCCATAAACCTTTTCGACAGTGGCCATATTTTCGGCCTGCTCAGCAATTGCTTTTGGCTCGCCGACGATAGTCGGGCGAGGCGCTTGCGGCGACATGGCCGGAGCTTCATGAGAGACGGCGGCACGTTCAATCGGTGCTGGAACGGCACCGCCCGAGGGGGCCGTTATTTCATGACGGGGAATTTCGGTTCTAATTGGGGCAGGCGAATGAGCGGCTTCGACAGGCGTCCCGGTCACTTCGTGAGGGCTCACTTCGGCGCGCGGGGTTTCGCTCGAGTGCGACAGCGGTCGTTCTGGGACCGAAGTTTCCATCTTTATAGAAGGACGATCAATGACGGCCCGTTCCGGAATATGAGGCTCGGGCAGCCGCACTTCGCCGATACGCGGCTCGGACGGGCGCAGACCGACCGGAAATCTCTCGGCCGGGTGCACGGTTGGATGTACGTTAGGTGTGAAGGTCGGCTTAGCCAGTGAACCTTCACCTTCACCGGCTTTCAGGCCATCGACACGAGTAGCAAGATTTTTGCTCTCGGCGCCGGCGCCTTCGGGAGTACCGAATAGCGATTTGAAAGGCGAAGCGACAGTGCTTCTAAAGCGAGAAAACATACTTGGAGTGGTCGGGGCGACTTCGGCGACAGCTGGGGCTGTCAACTCACGGGCCACCCTAGCGGTATTGGCAACCGGACTGGTATGAGCAATGGCCTCTGGATTGAGGATTGGTTTGATGGCGGCATGCTCGGCAGCGCTGACGGCCGCCTTTTCTTCTACGGTTTTAACGGCGGCATCGCTGGCCACTCTGGCGCTCTGAGTATATTCACCCATAGCGGTGCGAGCGCCCTGAGCCTCGGCATAAGCTGTTTCGGCACCTTCCAGCACACGCCCTTCGGTGCTCAGTTTACCGACATTACCGGCTCCTCCGACCAGCATCGTGCCGATGAAGGCTGTGGCACCGCCGGCCAGTTCAGCTCTCTGGTTAGCGGTACCGTGCCTGGCAGTCTCATAAGCCTGACCGAGGGCGTGAGCGCTGCCGGTGGCGATTTCGGGGAGGTGGGTGACCAGGTTTTTGCCGGTATTCCAGAGTCCGACCAGGACATTGGGGCCGGGACCGGCAGCGGCATTGTGTTTGATCTCTTCTTGAATCTGGGCGTCGGTTTTGACGTGGGTACCGAGCATTGCTCCGGTGCCGGTGACCATACCGGCCAGGCTATGCGTGACGCCATCGGCAAAAGCAGTGCCGGTGCTGCGGTCGTCGGCGGGCTTGAGCCTGTGCTCTTCCGTTTTGGCGGCTACATGAGCGCCCAACAAAGGATTGTGTGTAAGTTGCAAAATATCGGCGAACTTATTGTGCTCCACAGACTGAGCGGAAGCATTATCTGCTTCCGAGCCCTTACCGGTTGGATTGTGCGGTGCGTCTGTCATTTCCGGTTCGTTTTTTACACGGGAGAAGTAATCTCAGAGTCCGCCTCCGGCGGCGGTCATTCGACTGGCTTCAGGTTCTACCATTGGGGTATACACGGGTTGCAAAGAATTTTGACAAAATTCTCATCAATTAAGAAGCGTATAGCCCGCAAAAGGGGCAGAAAACGCTGGATTAATTGGGAGAATTCCCATGTTTCTATTTGTCCGCTTCGATAAGTGGTACCTTGATAGTCCGATAGTCCGATAGTCCGATGGTCGGTCAATAGTTGGTTGATATTTGACCCGATTGCTGTCCATACACATCCTCTCTATACCCCGCAGTCTGCCATTACCAAACGGGGTTATCGGCGCAAAGCCGGTTGCCAAGAGGCACAAGGGCCTCATTGCTCCTGCTGTCTGACCTCTATTTGACCGGCAACCGGGTCAGGCAAAACCTTCTCAGCGGTATCCAGACTAGACCCATGTATCTGCGCGAAAGTCTCAAAAATATCCTCGAAAAAGACCCGGCTGCCCGCAGTAGTCTCGAGGTCGTTCTCTGCTATCCCGGCTTTCACGCCCTTTTCTTTCATAAATTCGCCCACGCCCTCTGGCTGAAAAAAATCCGCACGCCGGCTCGTTTCATTTCCCACCTTGGCCGTGTCTTTACCGGGATCGAAATCCATCCGGGGGCGACTATAGGCCGTCGGGTCTTCATCGACCACGGCATGGGGGTAGTGATCGGTGAGACGGCGGTGATCGGCGACGATTGTGTCATCTATCAGGCCGTCACCCTGGGAGCCGGCGCGGCCGCACGCCAGGGCGCTATATCCAGAGACACCAAGCGTCATCCCACCCTCGGCCAAGGCGTTATCGTCGGCAGCGGTGCCGAAATTCAAGGACCGATCACGGTCGGCGACAATGTGCGGGTCGCATCAGGTTCGATCGTGCTCAAAGATGTCCCAGCAAACTCCGTGGTAGTCGGGGTGCCCGGACGGGTCATTTATCAAGACGGCCAGAAAGTGGAAAAACCGTGCTCGGTGGAGGAATCTCCAGATCTCGAGCTACAGGCAATCCGCAGCCTCAAGGAGCATATGGATAAACTCCAGGCCGAGGTGGTAACTCTGAAGAAAAACATGGCCGGAATGGACGCCACCCTTTCCGGAAGCAATTATCCGACCCTCAAAAATCAAAACGGCGAAAGCGACCCTAGCGATCCGATCGATGTCTTTCTTCAAGGCTCAGGAATTTGACTGAAGATTCAACTTGGTAAGCGGGTAGAATAAATCTGTGTATTCTTAAACCAATGTCCCTTCCTAGTGCAGAAAGGTATCTCGCATGGCCGTTAGCGAGCTTGAAAGAGCTTTTGGTACATTATCCGACGCTCTAAATTTGACCGAGTCGGAAATCACCGAAGAAATTAAGATCATCGAACAACAAATCGAGGAATTGAAAGCTCGAATAGTTGAACTCACAGGTAAGCAAGAGACCCTTGCCCACGACCGCTCCTCCATCTCCGAAATGGTGGACAGATATTGCGCCACTGAAGATGGTGCAAATAACGCTTGATCAAGACATTACAGCGATTAGTTAACCTTCCAGCGAGTCCTCGAACGTAATGTCAGGTTCATGCCCCTACTGTGGCGCCAAACTAAATTACGGGATTAAATTCTGCGTCGTCTGTGGCCGCCCGATTGCCGGTCCGGATACAGGCAAATCGGGCGGAGGCATGCGTTCGGGGATAAGACCGGCCGATGTCACCAGGCGCCTCGACGACCTGATGACGGTGGCGCGTTTTCGCCGCTCCAAACGTTCGACCAATATGGACCGGACGATGCGCTGGTTTTCGCTCAATGCCATGTCGATTACGGTTGGCATCTGCCTCTTTTTCTGTGCTATCAAACTCAGCCTCGACGGCGGCTTGATCAGCCGCAAAGACCGCATCATCGCTCCCCTCGAGCAGATTCTTACGACAATCGGGATCAAAGATAACGGCAAAAAAGCGGTCAAGTCAGAGAAAAAATCCGCGGCCTCCAGTGAGGACAGCCAGCCGGCGCCGTCCTCCAGGAAGAAAAGCAAGACACGCAACCGGCCGGGCAAAAAGGCCGACCACGGTTAATCTAAAAAAAAATCTTCGCACCGTTTTTTATAAAAATAGCGAATCATCGCTAGCATTGCCGTCGCTGTCGCTCGCAGCTTCATCTTGCGGCTCCGCCTGCTTTTCCTGTGCGGCCAGCCTTTCCAGATCCGCCGCCCCGGCCAGCCGGATCATGCCGTGTTCAGTGAGCAACTGATACTCTTCCACCGACCAGTGTTTTTTCACCTTCGGCGATTTATAGAGCGAGACACGGATCATCTTGCCACCGGCGGCGATGACCTCATAAAAATATTCATGGTCGAAAAAGGGCGGTACTTTGACCACGAGTATCTGACCCTTCTTCAGATTTTCGGGCATTTGCTCTACCGTTTAGACCGACATTACCAGTTCGCGACCGAGTTCTACCTTGAGGTTTTCGCTGGTGTTTTCGATCAGTTGATAGACCTTGGCGTCGCGCATCAATTTCTCGACAGGATATTCACGGGAAAATCCATAGCCGCCAAATATCTGCACAGCATCGCAGGTGGTGCGCATCACCATATCCTGCGCGAAGGCTTTGGCGCAAATGGCCTCTCCTGTCGAAATGATGCCCTGATCGGCTAACTGAGCGGCCTGATAGACCAGCAGCCGGGCAGCCTCGATCTCCTTAGCCATATCGGCAAGCATAAAAGCGATGGCCTGATGACTGGCGATATTGACACCGAAAGTAGTGCGTTCCTTGGCATATTTGATCGCATGCTGGAGTGAAGCGGCGGCGACGCCGACCATGCCGGCGGCCATGATTGGATAAGTCTTGGTCAGACAGTGGTTATAGATTTCCTGGCCCTGACCGACGGTGCCGAGCAGACTGCCGGCCGGCAGCAAGATTTCTTCAAAGCGCGCGGCCGAGATTACCAGAGATTTGCGACCGAGTAATTGAGCTCGTTCGGTAAAATTCAGACCCTCGTCGTCGGCGCGGACAATGAAATAGCTGTAGCTCTCCTTTTGGGTCGAAGCAGGAGCCCGACCACGCGCTTCGCTCTCGCGACGGTCCTCCTGGGCCCGGATCACGTACCAGTCGGCGACACCACCATTGATCACGGCGGCATGGCGGCCGCTCAAAACAAATTCATCGCCTTCTCGGCGAAAGAAAACCCGATTGGCCTTGACACCGCCTGTGGCACCAAATCCAGCCAGAGTCGGAGTCTCTAGCATCGGCGAAAGAAATTCTTCAAGCTGAGCCTGAGCACCAAATTCAATCAAGAACTGCTGGGCGAAGCTCGAGGCTTCCGCACTGCCGGCTATACCGCTATCGCCAGCAGCCATCTCTTCGAAGATGATCGCCGCGTCGAAAACGGTTAGTCCAAGACCACCGAGAGACTCAGGCACCATAACATTGAGCAAACCGCTCTCGAAAGCTTTTTCCAGGATGTCTTTGGGAAAGGCGCCGGATGCATCATATTTGTGAGCGTTAGGCGCGAGCTCGCGCTCGGCGAAATCGCGGGCCAGTTTTTGATATTCGAGTTGGTCGCCGGTGAGCTTATGATTGAGCATGGTTCTCGTCAGGTCGGTTGCGTCGGGTCGTTTACAAAAATAGCTTGCCCTCGGCGCGTGTCCCGAGTACAGCAAATCGGTCAGAGCTTACTACTTCCTCCAGCCCGTGAATATCGGCCCAAAACCAAATCACAGCTTATTAGCATCTTATTAAGTAAAGCCCAAGTAGCCACTTGGCATCAAGGGTGCGGCAAAGAGCTGCCAGGACGGCCAGAAAAGGAGCTGCGCTAAAACAGAGTTCATTTTGGCCGTCTATGCAAAACAACAAATAGTGGTGCTTTCCCCTTGACCCCGACCGCGGGCGTTGTCATCATTAGGGCACTGTCAAGAAGAAGACCCATGTCACTGCTAGTAGCCCCCTCAATTTTGTCTGCAGACTTTTCGCGCCTCGGTGAAGAAGTACGCCGAGCCGAAAAAGCGAAAGCCGACTGGATTCACGTAGACGTCATGGACGGGCACTTCGTGCCTAATCTGACGATTGGCGCCCCGGTCGTTAAGAGCTTGCGTGGCACCACGGATTTACCCCTCGATGTCCATCTGATGATCGAGGATCCGGATCGTTATTTGAGCGATTTTGCCAATGCCGGAGCCGACTATATAACGGTCCATCAAGAAGCCTGCACCCACTTGCAGCGCACCCTCTCTCACATCCGCAGCCTGGGCAAAAAAGCGGGCGTCGCACTCAATCCGGCCACCTCCGAAGAGACGCTCCATTATGTTTTGAAAGATATCGACCTCGTCCTCGTCATGTCGGTCAACCCGGGATTTGGCGGTCAAAAATTTATCAACGAGATCCTACCTAAGATCAAGCGTATGCGCGCTCTCCTCGATCAGGCCGGCAATACCGAGGCGAGAATATCTGTCGATGGTGGTATCACTCTCGATACCGCCAAGCTGGTCGCCGAAAATGGTGCCTGTGTCGTCGTCGCCGGCAATAGCGTCTATGGCGCACCCGATATCAACAAGGCGATAGCGGATCTGCAGGCCACCCCCCGCCCAGCTTTCAACCAGTCCGCCGACAAGCTCAAACAGACCATTAGCTGATGCTCGCCTTCAAAGGTAAGCACACAAAGGAGAAAGGCTCAATGTCCAATGCCAAATCATCGCCGGTAAAAGCTGCTCTGGGGCTTGCACTCCTGGCATCCATACTGAGCGGTCCGGCTTTTGCCGCTGAAGACTATGTCGTCGACACCTCCGAAATCGGCCGCGATAATCACGGTGTCGTTACCTCGGATCAGTTCCTGGAGCTCGGCGTACCATCGGCAAACGGACTGCGTATCGAAGGCGAACAAGCCCTGAAAATGGGCAAAATCGACAGAGCGATTATGGTTTTGCAGCGTTCGGTGGAGCTGGCTCCCCGCGACATGGATGGCCGCATTCTTTATGGCGAAGCACTCGAGAAAAAGCTTCTCAGACAAAAAGATCGCGATCCCAAACTCTATAACTTCGTCATCAAACAATGGCTCTTTATCGGCAAGATGGCCGAGTTCGCCGACCAGGGTCAGCAAGGCTACAATCACCTCTACAAGCTGACCGGTACAGTGCCCAAGCGCTGGGAAAAAGAAAAGAAATTTCTGGCTCGCGTCCTCATCCCCGAAGACGGTTCGGTAAAAGTTTCGATCGGTCGCCGTCCCAGTGCTGACGGTAAGCCCGATGTCGAACCGATTGCCCACCGCAAGAAAGACGACGACATGTAAACGGCATCAAGACCGTCTATTTGGCTTTTCGCCTTTTAAGCAACCAGCTTGTGACCGTCACGGCCAGGCTCAGTGCGCCCCAGGCAAGCGCCACAACGCCCACGATCATCCATGTCCAGCAGGAATGCATGCTGAGCAGATGCTGACGCATCGCTTGCATCGCACCGCTAAATTTTGCGTCGGGCAAAAACTCGAGTAACAGAAGAAAAAAGCCGATAAAAGTATTGAAAAGACCAAAAAGTAAAGTCACCCAGCCGCGCCGCCAGAGCAGGAGCAGCGGAAAAAATCCGAGCAGGAGCAGAGCATCTGGCACAAAAGCGAGGGATTGACCGGGCTTGATTACAAAGGCCAAAATGATGCTCAAGACCCAGAGCAAAGTCGAAGCGGAGGTAGCTAAGACGACAGGGCGACTCTTTTGACCGCTTTCAGTATGTACCGCTCTTGCCACTCACTTTCCTCAGATAGTCGATTACTCTGCTCATCTCGGTCGGGACGTCATCGCGACCGACCGCAAGGTCAACAGTAGTTCTGGCAAAGGCAATCTTATCGAAATCGCCCAGTCCGCGCGCACGAAAGAGCTTATTGAGAGCATTTTTGCGCGGTCCGTCCTTTGGTATCTGGAAGGGCTCGGAGGCAAGCACCTGACCGTTCCTGGCCAGTTGCAAATTGAGAATTTTGAGTAACTGCTCATACGAATAGCAATCCTCGAGCTCGGTCGATTCAAGCGTAATCAGACCATCGCATTCACGCAGGGACTCCTCAATCACCATCGAAGAATCCTCAGCATCACCATCAAAGACACAAACAATCGGGATATTCAGAACATCCTTCAGCGTCAAATAGCGCCGCACCACCTGGGGTGCGCCACCACTGGCGATGACGAGCGCACCCATCGATTCGAGCGAAGCTCCCATCAATCTGGCGAAGTGCGGCAAGACAATGAGCTCGGACTGACCTTCTACAAGCACTACAAGCGAAGGTCTCAATTTTTCCTTGAGAAGAGCGGCCACCTTCTTTGCCACGATCAGAAGTGCTGAAGCGGAGGTATTTTGCAGGGCGGCCAGAGTCGTAAGATCGCCCGACGAGACTATATTTTCCGCGACGATAGCTGATGCCGAGTCAAAAATCGAATGAAAAAGATCGGCCGAAATTTCGGCCCGGTTAGGATCAAAATCTTCAGATGATGACCAATCGGGCGTAGCCAGCAGACAAACAGTGAGCCATTGCTTGCGGCCATTGTCCAATTTGAGCACCTCGGCAATGTCCTGGGCGAGCTTGCTGATGGCCCGGTCGAGGGCCGAATCGAGCTCGGTCAAATAAGGCTGATTGGCGGCAAAAGCGGTAAAAGCGGTGGGTGAATAAAGGCGGAAGTCTTCCAGGGCTAGCGCCAGGCTGAAGACGATACAGGCAAGTGAAAGAGGCGGCGGCGCGGCAAAAGGACCGAAAAGACCGCCATGCAGAGCGGCCATCTGGTAACTGGTCAGATTTTTTAGACTGTCGCGACCGACCTTGCTAAGTTGTCTCTGTACAGTTTTTTTCAAACGGGCGAAGCGACTGACCGGTTCTTCAAAAACAAGCTGGCGCTGCGCTGCCAGGGCGCGCTCTTCGGCAGTGGCCAGCCGACATGTAGATTGCAAATGCAAAAAAGAGTGATTTTGGTCCGTCAAACTTCGTAATTAACCCTATGCCAAATCGATTCGAACATATAGTCTAGTAAGTTCCCCCGCTGATAGCAACGCGTCGACTGTTAACGACGTGATCTTAAACTAGAGAAAGGCAAACAAACCAGGTGCAGGACAGTGTCTTCGGTATTGGACGAAAAAGGAGTCGACGCAGAGTCGCTGGACGAATCAATCGTCAGCGGTTCGACGCTGGCCGCCATATACCACATGAGCTGGCCGATGCTGGTACAGATGCTGATTATCTCGGCTGCCAGCTTCGCGGACGTCTATGTCGCCGGTAAACTCGGCTCCGAAACTCAAGCTGCCATAGGCATCTGCAACCAGGTCTGGTTTCTGATGATCCTGATGACTATCGCCCTTTCATCAGGGACGATGGCGCTGATCAGCAGGTTCTGGGGAGCGCGCGATTACGATTCGGCGATCGAAGCGGGACGTCAATCGCTTATATTCAGTTTCATTTTCGGTGTGCTTTCCACCCTGGCCGGGCTGCTCGTAGCTAAACCGGTATTGAGCATGACCGGCGCCTCGCCGGCCGTGCAGGAATTGAGCTGGCGCTTTTTGCAGATCGATCTGCTCTCGCAATTGCCTTTCACCCTGGTCTGGACATGTCACTCCATGTTCAGAGCAATCGGCAATTCACGCGTGCCGATGCTGATCTGGCTGGCCATGGCCAGTTTGATCATCACCTTAAACTTTACGCTCTGCCTCGGTCCGCCCAAGCTCGGCATTATCGGCATCGCCCTTGCCTGGACGATAGCCGGCTGCCTGGGCGTGGTGCTCAATCTCTGGCTCTTGCGCAGCTCGGACCTGAAAGCATCGCTCGACATTGTGCCGGCGTTGAAAGAAGGGCTCTCGCCGCGCACGAGAGAATGGATCTGGCGTATTTTGAAAGTGGGCATGCCGACTTGTATTCAGGATCTCGCCTGGGTACTGGGCAACTTCGCCATGTTTTTGATCTTCGCCATGACCAAAAATCCGACCGCAACGCAAGCGGCCTGGACGATTGGCTTCCGCCTGGAGGAAATGATCTGCACTTTGCCACTGCACGCGCTCGGCGCGTCGATAGGCACGATTGTCGGTCAAAACCTCGGCGCGAAAAAACCGGAACGTGCCTCGCGCACCGGCTGGCAAGCAGCCGGCATCGGCCTCGGTATCGAGATACCGACGGCGGTGGCGATGTATATCTTCGCCGAACCAATCGCCCATCTGATGACGAGCGACCCGCTCGTACTCGCTTCGACGGCAGACTACCTGCGTATCGTCGGCCTCTCGGAGCCGCTTGTCGCCTGCTGGATCATTCTCTTTGGAGCCCTGACCGGAGCGGGCTACACAAAATGGCCGATGTGGATCGGTATCGTAGGTCTCACCTGCGTGCGGCTGCCGCTAGCTTATATACTGGCCATCAACTGCCATATGGGAGCAAACGGTATCTGGCTATCGATCGCCATTTCCTCGTCCTTGATCGGATTGATGGCGATTGCCCGCTTCAAATCCGGCGTCTGGAAAACTCAGCAAGTCTGATTTATTTTTAGATTGCTTCTGGAAAAAATTGAACTTTTGTCCCGCTTCAGCGTTTTACGTAGAAGCGGGACATTTGTCATTGTGGAGTTTGAAATGCCAACCAAAATAAGCGAAAAAAAAGAGCGCCCCGATCGGGCTCGGACCAGGGCGATAGGGGCAAATTGGAGCCAGCGCCTGCGCTATGAACTGCCGCGCATGCAGCTCTATCTGGTCAACGAAGTAAAAATAAAAAGACCCTGGCCGACGATCACAGCAGCCGAAGATGCAGCCAGACTGCTTCGCCCCTTGAGCTTCGCCAGCGAAGAGCATTTCGTCAGTTTGCACCTGAATGCAAAATTTGAAGTGATCGGCATGCACGAAGTCTCGCACGGCACCCTATCGGCCTCCCTCGTCCATCCCCGGGAAGTATTCAAGGCAGCCCTGGTTGCCAACAGCTACGCCATCCTGGTCTGTCACAATCACCCCTCCGGGGCCAAACTGGCCCCCTCCCCCGAAGATCTGGAGACGACCAGACAATTGATCGCCGCCGGCAAAATCCTCGGTGTCAGCGTCCTCGACCACATTATCTTGGGCCTGGACGGACTCTCCCCCGAGAGCGGCGACGACGCACTCGAGCACTACAGCCTGAGACAGGAGCATCCGGCCTTATGGCTCGAGAGCGGCATATAAGCAGGACGAGCGGCCTGGAGCTTCAGGAGATTTCATTGACATATGGCAAGGATTGCCGCCTAAAGCCCTCCTTCTAGAAGTATGATCTACAGCTGAAGGGGAAATATTCAAATGACTTTGCAAGAAAACAGGCGTCAATCGCTTGCCGTCAAAATAGGCGACAAAGTAATCGGTGCGAACAATCCGGTACTGGTCCAATCGATGACCAATACCCCAACCGAAGATCCAGAATTGACCGCCAAACAGGTGATCGAGCTCTACCAGGCCGGCTCCGAAATCGTCCGCATCACTGTCAATACAAAAGAGGCGGCAGGCGCCGTCCCGCTCATCGTCAATAAAATCGAAGCGGCCGGATTTGATATTCCGCTGGTTGGAGACTTCCACTACAACGGCCATCTATTGCTGCAGCAATATCCAGACTGTGCAAAATTACTGGCAAAATATCGCATCAATCCCGGCAACGTGGGCTGGGGCGAACGGCACGACGAAAATTTCAAATTGATGGTGGAAGCGGCGATCAAATGGGAAAAAGCCGTCCGCATCGGCGTCAACTGGGGCTCCCTCGATCAAGATCTGCTGGCCAGAATGATGGATGCAAATGCCGCCTCGGCCGAGCCAAAATCCGCTCACGAAGTTTTGATCGAAGCGATCGTCGAGAGCGCCGTATCTTCTGCGGCGGTAGCCGAAAAAATCGGTCTGCCCGCTTCGCAGATTGTTCTTTCGGCTAAGGTTTCGGAAGTTTCGGACCTGGTTACCGTTTATCAAAAATTAGCGGCTCGCTGTCCACACGCCCTGCACCTCGGTCTGACTGAAGCGGGCATGGGCATGAAAGGCATAGTCGCATCAACCGCCGCCCTCTCCATCCTGCTTGCCCAGGGCATCGGCGACACTATCCGTGTCAGCCTGACACCCGAACCCGGCGCCCCGCGCGACCTGGAAGTACGCGTCTGCCAGCAGATATTGCAATCCCTCGGCCTGCGCAGCTTTATGCCGCAGGTGACAGCCTGTCCCGGTTGCGGTCGCACGACAAGCACGGTCTTCCAGGAGCTCGCCCGCGACATCGAGCAGCATCTGAGCGTGCAAAGACTACTCTGGCAAAAACAATATCCCGGCGTCGAAAACCTGAAAGTAGCTGTCATGGGCTGCATCGTCAATGGCCCGGGTGAGTCCAAGCACTCGGACATTGGCATCTCTTTACCCGGTACGGGCGAAGAACCGCGTGCCCCCGTCTACGTCGACGGCAAGCATGTCACCACTCTTTCCGGACCAAATCTGGCCCATGACTTTATCGCTCTCGTAAACAACTACGTAGAGCAGCGCTTTGGAGCCCTTACCGCGAAATGATCAAATCTCAATCTTCATTGCGCCGCCTCTTTTTAGCACTGACTTGCATCATAGCTACCACCGTATCTGGTGCTTTTTCTGCGGCCGAGGCGAAGGTGACGCTTTCCAAACTCTTTGTCGACGGCGGCATCATTCAGCGCGATAAACCGGTCAATGTCTTTGGTACAGCCAGACCAGGCGAGATCGTCGCCTGCGAAATGGCGGGCAACAAGGGTGTCTGCATCGTCAAAAAAAGTGGCAACTTCCTGGTTACCTTGCCGCCTCCCCAGGGAGACGGTCCTTTTACATTACGAGTGGTTGGCGACAATCTTATCGAAGTAAAAAATCTCACCCCGGGCGAAGTCTGGATCGTCGCCGGTGACGAAGGCATAGAAAAAGACTCGCTTCAGGCGGCTGCTCCCATCGATAGCGCCGACCTTCCTCCCTCCTTGCAATTATTCAAGGTGCCGATCAGACTATCGGACGCACCCATTCGTCTCGTAGACGGACGCTGGCTTAAAGCCACCGAGCCTGGTGCCATGTCATTTTCCGCCCTGGGCTTGAGATTCGGCTGCGATCTGGCTAAGCAAGTAGGGGGGCCAATCGCCATCATTCAGGTGAGCTGCCCGGAAAGCCCGATCAAATCCTGGATCTCCGCAGGCGGACTGCTCAGTAAACAAGAAACAGCCGGCGCTTCTGGTAAAAGTACGCTAAGGAAAGCGGACTACGAAAAGTTAAACGATGAATATCGCGCCAGTCTGCAGGCCTGGCAGGCCGGCCTGACAGCCGGCAAGGAGCCGGCACCTAAACCACTACCAAGCGTCCTGATGCGCTCGGCGGCCAGTGCGCTCTTCAATGGCATGGTTGCCCCTCTGACACCATATTCAGTGCGAGGAGTAGTCTGGGATCATGGGGCGAGCGACATTGCCGAAGTCCTGAACTACAAAAATTTCCTCGCTGTTTTTTTGAAGGACTTGCGCCAGGTCCTCCGCCAGGAAGGTTTGCCTGTGATCATGTTGCAATCAGGGGCGCTCGGCGAAGCGCAGAAGGGTGACGACAGTCCGATCTCCGTCCTGAGACACGTTCAATTTAGAGCCAGGGTCTGGCCGCGTACATATATGGCCGTAGGCGTCGATATGGACAAGAGAGATGCAAAAACAGGCGCGATCAGCACTGACTTTGACACTCTGGCCCAGCGTGTCGCCAATATCGCCCTCACCACTCAGTACCGCACGCCCGCCCCGATCTCCTACCCGATCATCGAAACGGTAGAGCCTGTCGCCGACGGCGAAGCCCTGAAGTTGCGATTACGCCATGCCGATAAGGGTCTGGTCTACAAAGGGACGCCATCGGACAAAGAAAGAGACAAAGGCCAGGGCAACGGGAAAGAGACAGTTTCAATCAAAGGCTTCAGCGTCAGCAGCTGGAATCATCAATACTTTGACGCCGATGCCGAACTGCAGAATGACACGATCATCGTGCGCAGCAAATTTGTCAAACAACCCAAGTTTGTCCGTTATGGTTGGGGTAACAGCCCCGCACTCGGACTCTACAGTCAAGATGACCTGCCGCTTGTGCCTTATATAAGCGATCGTTAAAAGCGGCCTATCTTGGCAATGAGGCCATGAATGCTTCTTTCCGACAATTGGTCAAATCGAGAGGCTTGCCGGTCTCGAGCAGAGTCTTCATACTGGCGAGAATAACGGGCCAACCTCGTCCCACGCCTTTCACACCTTCCTCGTCAAGCTCTTCGTGGACGACGGTAAGCCGCACGGCATCCACTATCATGTCGAGAGTGATTGTCACTCGCGAGTGAGTGGAAAGATCTTTACTGTTATCGTGCCCGGCCCAGGTCAGGACGAGCTTGTGCGGCGGGGAATATTCCACGACTGTGCCGGTGATGTCCACTATCGAGCTGTCGTCGCAGTCCTCTTGCCTCCACTGCGAGCCGATACGCCAGTCACAGACAGTGCTGTGCCTTATCCAATATTGCCTTGTCCAATCGCTTTCGGTCAGGGCGGCAAAAACTTTCTCCAGACTACTCTGGATATAAGTCACATAAACAAACTTGGGCTTAGACAATCAATTTTCCTCCAGGGCGCGTTTTAAATCATTCAATGCTTGCAGGTTGCCTTTTTCGTATTTGCCAATCCAGCGATCCGAGATTTGTTGAATAGGGACTGGATTTAGATAGTGCAACTTTTCGCGACCACGCCAAAAGCAGACCACGAGACTGGCCTCTTCCAGAATGGCCAGGTGTTTGGACACAGCCTGCCGACTGATTGAAAGGCTGTCCACAAGCTCGGTCAGAGTGAGACCATTTTGGGCGTGCAAAGTATCCAGCAGTTGTCTGCGACTCGGGTCAGCCAACGCCTTAAATACAATGTCCATCGATCTTCCTCAAGGCAATTATATGCAACCATTCGGTTGCATGTCAATCCCCGCGCCCCGACCTCGGCCAGGCACAGAGAAACGCCGAC
>JAGXAB010000193.1 GCA_018971775.1 Cyanobacteria bacterium REEB67
CTCGCGCACAAAGCGCTCCATGTCCCGTCCTTTTTCAAAATTTCATCTAGATACCAGATGTGGTGGCGCACTAAAAATTCAGCGACGGAATACCTACTGACAATATCGTCTAATGAATATTTCAGCCCTCATTTTTCAGTACGAACTAACTAGATCCTGGAGAGCTGACGGTTTCAATGACCTGCAAGTTGTAGAGGTTTTGAAAAACTTCGTGGTGATAAATCCAAGCCGGAAAATCACTGAGTACTCTGTGGAAATAGGAGACAGCTGGAACTGCGAAAAGAAGGGCAAATTGCAGACGGCCAAAGAGAACATTTGCGATGTTTCAATCCGATGTCTACTGGTTGTCTGCCGAGGCGGCCCTATGGATGAGGCGTGATGAGGAGGATGGTAAGTGTGTTGGCTTTTGGAGGATAGTAGCACCAGAAGATTCGGTAAGCAGCAGGGGTGTTGTTCTCGGCATAGGCCTCAAAGGTCTCGGCACCTTCAGGGCCCTGGAGGGAGTCGTATTTGTGAGTGTGCAAGCTGGGATGGCCAGGATTATCGGCTAAAAAACGAAGAGCCTTTTTTACTGCTTTGAAGCGCTTTTCTAGCTCCTTGCTGCTGCTCAGCTCAGTAAACTGCCTTTGAGCAGCCGGAGCGTATTTTAGTTCAAAGGGCAATTACTCGTCCTCGTCCTCGTCCTGGTCTGGTCCCAAGTCGATGCTGACCAGTTGCCCAGCTTCAGCCTGGGCTACAGCTAACTTAAACTCAGCCACCCGTTCGGGGTTGGCATGGAACCAGGCTTCATAGGCTGGGACTAATTTGACTGGGTCGAGCAAGATCTGACCCTGGTCGTTTTGCTTGACCTTGTAGCGCACCCCTTCGGGTGTTTTGACTGCTGCGCCCAGGCTAACCCGATTTCTGTCGTCGGGCTCTGTTTCTTTGCCGGTGTCATAAAAAATGCTCATGCGAATAGCCTCATGTATATACTCATCCTAGATCATGTGGGTGATTCCCGCAATGGGGTAATGCCCACGCAGGCAAGGAGCCATTAAAAAGGGACCGGGATAGCGAAGCCGTCACCAAGCGCAAAGGCTCTTGGAGGGGCAGTTTTCATCAGACAATGGTGCCAGAGGTAAGGGAAACATGAGCGCAGCGCCACCCAAGCAAGAGCCATCATTGCCAGATCCGCATGAAACGGAGACCGCAAAAATTGTTCGGTTGGAGACAGCGACAGAGACATTGATGGCTTACATTGGCTATCTCAACACTCAGATCATGAAAGAAGAAGATAAGCCGAAGCCCAATCAGAGAAAGATTCAGGCGCTAGCAGAGCAGAAGGCCGCTGTATGGGCAGAGCGCAGGGCGATAAGGCCGGACGATGAGAAGCTGATAGGTAGGGCTATCTATGTCTACGCGCCAATAATGAAAGCGTTATCCACAGTTATTGCTCCTCCGGCCGCGAAGCGCACAGTGCCTGGCAGCGATCTTTTGCATAGCTCCAAGCTGAAAACCTCTGCTCATCAGGTGGCATGGGGCTGACGAAAGGATCATTGCCGAAATCTGTGTAATGGCTATAGAGCTGATCGGCAGTCATTGGCGGCTTTTGCGAGAGCGCATGCTGAAGTGAGCGCTCGACAATCTCCTTGCAAGCATTGACCGCGTCTTCGTAAGATCGAAATTCGCCGGCGACGGAGCGCTCGTCTTCGTCCATGTAGTGGAAGTTGTCGTCTACGAAAACTGTGAAAATCTGGCTCTTCACAGCTGCCATCGTCAGGCCACCACAGACTGTTTTCGTAGGGCTTCCTTTGCCTGTTTATAAATTTTCTTGGCTTCGCTATCTGGGACCAAGCTGTGATTATCCATCTGGTCTGAGGCATCGAAGTGAATGCCATCGAGCCACCGGCCGTTCTTGAAAGATGCAGCAAAACCATCATCGGTGAGAACGAGAATGCCACCATACTTGTTTTTCGAGACTTCTATGAGCATTTCGAGCCACCTCCTTGCTATTCTATTACCGCAAGTTTAACGTTGCTTTGCAACTGAAATCTAAGCAGGTTCGGCCGTTTTGAGCTATCTGGAAGAGTTAGACCTAGAGGGGATTGTAAATCCAATCGACCGCAAAGCCAAGCCGGAAGAGAAGCTCAGGCAATTGCAAAAGCTCTCGAAAGAAAACGAGCCAATTGTGGACAGCTTCTTAAGCGAGGTTGACCAAAAGTACGAGACTGACTCAAAGACCAGCTTCAAAGAACCGGACAAAATTCTGGAAAAGGCAAACCGGCCTTCAATCCTAGAAAACAAACCCTGGTACAACATCGAGCGTATCCGCGATTCCTTCAGTTTTAAGACCGTGCTCAAAGACTTGGATGACTTGCCTCGCATAGCCGAAGATTTGAAGACCGCCGGTTTTGATCTGGTAAAAACGGATACGGAAAAGGTGCTTGAACCCGGCCCGTGGGGCTGGCGAATTGCCGCCTTTGATTTGCGTATGCCTAACGGCCAACTGGTTGAATATTACTTGCCGGTCCATGAAATGGAAGAGGCCAAGAAAGACGGGAATCACGCCCTGTTTGAGAAGTGGCGCAATCGCGATTTGACCAAGCTCGAGAAGCAAGAGCGAATAGAGTTTCTAAAGGACCGCAGGGCAAGCCATGATAAATATGACCGTGCCTGGCAAAGCTACCTGGACCGCACAAAGCAGAAGCCAGAAAGAATAAGAGAAGCACTGGAAAAAACCAGACAGATACTGACAAAGGAACGAGCAGTCCGACCCGAGCCGGCAAAACCAGAACAAAAAGAAGCACGGCTGAATCAGCCCAGCAAGCTGATCGAGAAATTGAAGCGGATAAAAGGCAAAACCAAAGAAGACGATCTGACTCGCTGATCCGCCCAAAGCCTAAGCGTTTGCCAAGCCTATCCAAACAAAATGTAAGCAGAAGAACACAGTCGCTATCGGATAGCATTTATTATTCCATAACAATCAAAAAAACGGCATTCTGAGCCTATGGAGACAACAAGCCGCGCTTCAAGGATCCACAATTGATTCTTTGGCCAATTTATCGGCAGTCTCTCTGTCCTTTCTGGCCAGATCCAGCTTGCCCATTCTCTTGTAGACGTCCGCCCGGCTGCCATAAAGGAGCGATTGCTGGGGCTCTAACTTTATTGCCTCGGTGAGATCGGCGATGCTTTTGTCGTATTGACCGCAAGTTTTATAAACTCGTGCGCGCACGTCGTAACTGCCAGACACTTTGGGCTCCAGTCTGATACCGTCTGATGCCGAAGCAATCGCTTCAGGAAAGCGGTTCAACGTACATAGTGTATCGGCACGTAGTTTGTAGAGCGAACCGTCCCTGGGAAATTGTTTTATAGCTTTTGTCAGGACTTCCAAACATTTTTCAGGCTGTCCAACACTGGCATATGCAAACGCGAGCGTCGTATATGCCCACTGGTGCTTGGTAATAGGCTGCAGTTTGAAAGCTTTCTCCATGTCGGGCAAGGCTTGTTCTAGCATATCCATCCCGGCGTATGTGTACCCGCGTTGGAAGAAAGCTTCCGCATTGGTCTGGTCCTTTCCAATAGCCAAAGTTAAATAACTGAGCGCCTCTTTGCGCTTATGAAGTCTCAGTAGCGCTCTCGCTTGGTCCAAAAAGTGGTCGGATACCTGCCGATCGTAGGAGCTGGCGCAGTGTGCCCTTACTGCAGAAACAGGCGCCGCCGCGTTTTGACCTGACGCAGCGAGCATATGGCTGCTAACGCAAAATAAAGCAGCCCGTTGCCGAAGCCAGGATCTATGCACCGACCGGTGAAAGATAGTTTTGAAGCACTTCGTAATCGGGCAAAAACTCTCCAGCATAATCTCAATATTACCCCTAAAAGGCTTGCCCAAAACTAGTACTCTTTCACAGAGAGTTTGACTGGTTCAAACCATCGTAAGCTCGGTTGAGTTTTTTGCGCGCTTTGTCAATATTAAACATCCACTTGATGCTAGCTTTGTCTTTGTTTCGGGATTTTTCCCAGGCAGCCAGTTCCCTTGTTAACGTCTGCCAATCAGGTATTCGTCGGTCCAAACATTGTTGATTCATGTT
>JAGXAB010000095.1 GCA_018971775.1 Cyanobacteria bacterium REEB67
GTGATTCAAAGCCGATGGTGGCATTGACGAGATCGCGAAGAATTAAACGGGCGGTTTCGGGCTCGCCGTTTAGAAAAAGCTCGCTTGCTTCGTCGAGAAGGGCCTTGGCAAAAGCTGGATCGCGGTTGACGCGTTCGACAATTGTTTCTTTGAAATCGCGTGTGAGGGCCATATTAATTACCTCCTCCTTTTTCTGGTCGATTTATCTTTTTCGGCTTTCGGTCTGTCTTCGTCGGCTTTCAATTTTGCTTTGCGGTCTTTGTATTGCTTGTGCAGTAGTTTCGCTTCTTCGATGTCAGTCTCTTGGTGCTTTTTGGTGCCACCACCGAAAAGAACGATAAGCTGGTCGCCGTCATTGGCGAGATATATTCGGTACCCTGGCCCCCAGTCGATTTTGTATTCACCAATACCGTCAAACCATTTGATTGCCGAAGTGAGGCCGCGCTCCATGCGCAACTTAGCCGTCACCACTTTAGCGGCGGCTTCGGCATCGAGGCTATCAAACCATTTTTTGTACGGGCTGGAGCCGTCTTCCTGGAGGTACTCTTGAATCTTCACCTGTTAATGGTAACACTTGTGTTACCATTGGTCAATAGGACTGACTCCTTGTCAGAACGCGTCAGGCTGGTTTTTGTATGCGCCAAAGCTCGTCCCATGATAGTTAGGCGATTAGTCCGTGCGATCAACTGCAGAGACAACAATATCGCCTTTGAATTTGATATACAGCCACTCATCATCAATACTTATGAAACCGCGCTCCGGGCCAAGGTAATAAATATATTCGGAGGATGACTGCTTTGACTCCTTCTCAATTGCGGCTCCAAGCAAATCCACAATTTGGGATCTCGACATGCCGGCCAGCTTGAAGCGTTCCAATAGATCATCTACCATGCGGAGCCGGATTTGGCTGTACTTTCCAACATTGCCCGTCCACGCCGCAGTTTTCCGCAATGTTGAATCGAACGGACGGTGCTGAGTAAAATCAGCCAACATCGGGCCGACAAGGAGAAGCATTGTGGTGGCGGCAAACAAGATAGCTATGCTGCCACAAATGATGAGCGCCGGTTTGTAGCCTAGGAGAGCATTCTTTTTCATTTGTTTCAGTGCAGTTTCTGACATAACCGGCCTTATCGGAATTTTCTATCTGCTGGCGCTTCGAGGTGCTGGGAATAAGAATTTAGTTTCCTGTGCTGCTAATCTTTTCAGTCTACCTGCTCTGCTAAGGATTTGTGTTTTTGCCTCCTGCAGTTTAGTGCGGTTAGCCACCCTCGCATCTCCATGGCATCTCGTTTGCTGACCGTAGCATATCGGTTGATTTCGAAGGCCTACGGTGGCATCTTTTTCACTGCCTCGCGCTTTCGTGATGGTCTCAACGGTCCGCCAGTTCAGACTTTCATTGATAACCGTTGCTGCGGTTTTCCTCGTTTGGAAATCTCAGCGCCGTTGGAATTATGTCTTCTTGGCCGGTGCTTTCTGTTCAGGAGCTCTGGACTTTGCCAACTGAGTCTTTGTCATTTGTGTTCCCTCTGGGTGTGTCTCAAATGCCTTGGACTGTCGCATACACGGTGTCTGAGCCAAGGACAAGCCTCCGGTGGCCTGCGGCCATCCTTGGCACATCCACCTTGTGCATGCTTTGAGTCCGGCGTTGAGACACAACCCTGGAGGGACCAACCCATGAATAACCAATTGATCCTCGTTGGAAGAGCCGTCAGAGACCCTGAAACCAGGGAGTTCGAGACCGGCCGGAAGGCGTCGAAAAGCTCCATTTACCAAAATCGTGTTCTCCAACTTTATCTGCAAATGAATCTCCACGCCTCCATGCGTCAGTCGGGATAATTTCCAGACGCTCGGAAATTAATTCAAGACGATTCCCAAACCTCGATAGCTAAACTAACACAATATTTGGCAAAAAATAATAACTGATTTGTAGTGGTATCACAGGCGGTGCCGGGGCGATGGCCCAGGCCGCTGGCCGGCTGTCCGGCGAAACCGGCGCGCTTGTCGGCGCAACCGGTGCCGGTGCCAGCTATATGGCGAGAGAGGGCGAAGCTGGAAGGATCTCGGATTACGATCGTCAGCAGCACTTCATCGACGGTAAAAAGCCGCCGGCTCCTGTCGAAGCTCCCGAAGGTCCCGCTGCCGAGGTTGGCAAAGGATTCAGAGATATCGACCAGGTCTTGAAAAATGGCGGTACGAAAGGCTATTTCAAATTTCAGGATGATGGCAAAGGCTGTAACAGCGTTAAGGTAACCGACGGGCCGCTTAAAGGTCGCACAGGCATCTGGGAAAAGGGCTCGACAAAATTTCAATTCGACGGGGTGGATGGCGGCCTTAGTGAATTCGATTTGCTAAAATGAATAGCTAAAATGAATTGGTCACGTGAATGGTCTTTAGCCTGTGATAGGTCTTCTGATGTTCATCGTCGACCGACTAATATTCCAGGTCGCCACTTTGATTGATCCGCTCGCCTGGTGTTCAGTTGCTCGGTCCGATGGGCCGATCGAAGGGGCTGCGATCATCGCCATAATCATTTTTTTCACGGTCCGATTATAGGACATGGAAGGCAGTAGAGAGCGAGCTAAGTAAAAACGCTTGAAAGCTGGCTCCCGTGGGCCTTGCCAGGCCTGCCTTGCATTTTTGAAATTTGTGAAAAAAATGGCAGCCATAAGGGAACTAATGACCAGACGTCCCTTCTTCTAAAGCGTAAAAGATTTTGCAGATTGTTCGCCGGACGTAGCTTCGGCTGCAATGTGTCTGGGTATCTCGCCATTTAGTTTATCGCTCGCCCTCCGCGACTTGGTTAGATCGATCAGGCCGGGCGCTAACGCCTTATGAGCGTAATTTGAATCGTTTCTACGGACAATAGGGGACAGGATTATGACTCAGAATGCTTTAGGTCAGCCGCTTACCAGTGAAAAGATGGGCGAAAGTCGTAACGCCACTCATGCGGCGCTCAATCACTGGTTTGTGCGTAATCGCGGCGTCCAACGCCATGGTTGGAATGTCGAGTATCAACCGACTTACTATTTTGACAATTTGCGCTGCCCGGCGGGCATCAGCGAAGTTTACTGGGATACCCTCGCCTGCGCTGAGCGCCGCTGGAGTGCTCCTGTGCACAAACAGCTCGATCTTGCCGATCAGCGCAAGTTGCAGGACCGCATGGTTCGTTCGACGACATCGATGCCGCGGTTCTCGCAACCAGTGAGCCGCCCGGTCGTAGATCCTGCCGTCTGCTCGGAGCCTGCCCTTCTGCGTCTTTTGCCGCCAGTCACCGGCACTGCGCTTAAAGCGATGTCTGCGGTCGATTATTAATCGGGTGCTGGGCGCGTATTGCCCTTTCCCTCAGGGCTTTCACGCTGGCACGCCGGCAAATGGTAGCAGCTTCGACAGTTCGAGAGACGGCTCGAAACTCTGCTCGCAAACGCAGTATCATGAGAGTCGGCGGTAGATTCGACCTGGTGAGGAAAGTCTGTGGAGAAGAGGCAATTTGGCTCGACTGAGCGCAACGTAGTGATCGTCGGGCAGGGTACCTGGGAAATTGAGAGCGGCGATCGCAAAGCGGCGGTCGCCGCTATTCGTCGCGGGCTGGATCTAGGCATGACGCATATCGACACCGCCGAAATGTACGGCAAGGGTCTGGCCGAGGAAATCGTCGGCGAAGCTATTGAAGCACGTCGCGATGAAGTTTTTCTCGTCTCAAAAGTTTTGCCTTCGAATGCAAGTCGCAAGGGCACCGTCGCCGCCTGCGATAAATCTTTGATGCGATTGCGTACCGATAGACTCGATTGCTATCTTTTGCACTGGCGGGGCAAGCATGATCTTGATGACACGATCGCCGCTTTTGAGCAGCTGGAGCGCGACGGTAAAATCCTCTCCTGGGGCGTCAGCAATTTTGATGTCGCAGATCTGGAAGCGGCCCTGGAGATTGCCGGCGAAGGCAGAATCGCCTGCAATCAGGTCTTGTATCATCTCAAGGAGCGCGCTATCGAGCATGCTGTCCTGCCCTGGTGCAAAGAGCATGGTGTGGCCGTGGTCGCTTACAGTCCCTTTGGCCAGGTGAATGGTTTTCCCGGGCCGAAGGCAAAAGGCTTCCAGGTCTTGCAAGAAGTTGCCACTGCTCACGGTGCCACGCCGCGACAGGTGGCGCTGCGTTTTCTGATGCGCGATCAATCGGTGTTTACTATTCCTAAAGCTGCTTCCGTCGAGCATCTCGCCGAAAATGCCGCTGCCGGTGATCTGCAGTTGAGCGCCGCGGAATTGGCCGCCATCGAGGCGGCTTTTCCGCTGGGTAAAGTGCCTGGCAGTCTGCCGATGATTTGAGTGCCGAAGAGATGCTATACCTTGCGACTGCCCGTGCCGGTCTCGGTTTTACTTGTCGCCTGCCAGACGGCGCCGGTCAACTGCTCCGATACTTCCCAGAGCTTAGCCGCCCCCTTCTCGTCTTTTGCTTGCCTTGCCACCACAGCCAGTGCAGGGTATCCCTTCATTTCTAAAAAGCCGTTCGGGCCGTAATAGCCATTTTTCTTCGCTTCCGGCGATGTGGCGGCGAAGAGCTGCGGCAATGCACCCTGCGCTGAGGACTGACTGCAGGCTGGTTCCATTAATTGTTTGAGCAATTTTAGAAAGGCCGGCGCTTGACCATGCAAGTCCGGACCGTTGGCGATCAGATCCGTGCGCGAATAGCCCGGATGAGCGCCGACCGCCATCAGGCCCCAGCCGTTTGCATCACTGCGCTTTTGCAGTTCGAGGGTGAAGAGCATGTTGGCCAGCTTGGATTGCATATATGCGGTTGCCGGCCCATAGTGTTTTTTGCTCTGCAAATCGTCAAAATTGATTTTACCTGGTCGGTGAGCGATGCTGCTGACATTGACGACGCGCGGTTCGCGACCGCGGATGAGAAGAGGCAAAAGGCCGGCAGTGAGGGCGAAATGGCCGAGGTGGTTGGTGCCGATTTGCATTTCAAAACCATCCACTGTCTCCTGTCTGGTCGGCAGGGCCATCACACCGGCGTTGTTGACGAGTATGTCCACGGGCCGGTCTTCAGCGATCAGCTTTTTGCAGAAGGCGTCGATTTGTTTGAGGTCGGCAAGATCGAGCAACTCAAAACGGGCTGTGCCGGTTGGTTCGTGGGCCATGATTTTTTTAACGGCGGCCTCGCCTTTCTTTGCGTTGCGTCCGGCGACAATCACTTCCGCTCCGGCCACAGTGAGAGCCAGTGCCGTGTCGTAGCCCAGACCTCCGGTTGCTCCCGTGACGACGGCGAGCTTGCCCCATTGAGTCGGCATGTTTTTTGTTGACCAGTCCTGCATGATAATTCTCCTGATGCGCGAAATTTAAGGGTTCTTTTTCTGGACGGCAACGGGCATGGCGATACCGTTCCATAAGACTTCAAATCCTTGCTTGCAATAGTCTATGTTTGGTTCTTCTGGTTGTAGTTCTTCTGGGTGCGGAGCGCGATGCATAAAAGCCATGGTTACGTCGGCCATGCCGGTCATCATCGCCGCCATAAATTCGCATGAATGAGCGCGCACTTCTTTGTTGGCAATGGCTTCGTTGACCCGTTTTTCGATAACGGCAAAGGGGCCGTTGGCTCGGTCGAAGCTTTCGCAGCTGAGTTTTTCCGATACTTTGAGCTGAGAGATCACTTTGTTTTTATCGGGGTTGGCCGCTCCCCAGGTGACGTAGCCTTTCCAGATGTGCTCGAGGGTGGTGCGAAAGTCATCGGTTTCGGGCAGGTCGGTGAGGATCGCTTCGGCCATTTCAGCTTTCATTGAGATGTAGAGTTCGTTGATCAAAACGTCTTTGGTGTTGAAGTAGGTAAAGAGGGTGCCTTCGGCGATGCGTGCCGCTTTTGAGATGGCCGCGGTCGGCGTTGACGAAATGCCGCGTTCGGCGAAAACCTTGATCGCCGCTTCGAGTATTGCTTTGCGTTTTTCGTCGTCTTTTAGCCTGACCATTGTTGATCCTAAATTGAGTGAGTACTCAATCATACATTTTTTCCTAATAGTTTGTCCAGTGCTGATTGGGAAACATATAGTTGCGATGTTCGTCCTCTGAGACCCATAGCGGACTAAAAAGATGCTATTTAAAGTTGATGCCACGTAAATGTCACGCGCCAGCGGGCATAGTGTTGCAAGGGGACCTCATTATCCGTTTTTTGGCCAGCTGAGGTGAAACGCTTATGCCTAACGGGAATCCCGAGCTTAATAAACAGACGGCAGCCGGAATCGCTGTAGCCGCCGAGCCACAGGAAGACTTCGTCCAGGCGACAATCACCGGTGAGTATTCGTCTTTCGATTCTATTCAAAAACGCGCAGATGTCGCCGACGGTAGCTATAACGTTTCTTCCGGCTTTTTTAAGACGACCTGCGGCGCCCTCGTCAATGCCTCGGGAGAGGCTGATTTACTAGCTCTGAAGCAATCTCGCGTTTATGGCTCCGGTCAGGCGCGTATCGATGCCACGGATCGGTCTATGGTTGTAGCTACTGACCAGGCCAAAGTGACGGCCAGTGGATACGCTGCCGTACTGGCCACAGGCTACGCCAAAGTCTACGCCAGCGAGTCCAGCATCGTTACGGCGATGGACGGCAGTGAAGTGTATGCCAGTGGTCGTGTCAAAATCAAAGCCTTCGGTTGCGCCACGGTTTACGCTTCCGGTGACAGCGAGGTCGAAGTCTCTGAGCCGACTATGTGCAATATTTACGTTTATGGCAATGCCAAAAAGGTAATTATTCCTCAATTGCCTTAGCGATTGAAGGCCGCTTCGAGGGTGGCGAGATCGAGTCTGGTCATTTTTCCTATTTCGCCACGCTGAGCAAATTGGGCTCTCTGTAAAATATCAGATCCAGGCGCGCACTGTCAGTTTATGTCACCTTGCTGACGTTTCACGCCTATTTAACGTATGGGGCGCCATTATAAATCACCCCCCCTGAATGAGCTATGTCCTATGAGTCAATTCGAAGTCCACGATGGCGCCGAGGCAAAAGGGCGAACCGATATCGGAACACCGGCCGGTGCTGATCTAAGCGTGGCCGCAAGAGCCCATGAACCGGGCGCCAGCGCCGGCCAGCCGGCGGGCGCCGATCGGACCATGCCTCTCAGTGGTCCCGATGCTGAGCGACAGGCCTATGTGGACGCGCAGGCGGCCTATCAAAAAGAATTAGCCGGGTACTGGCATGGAGCTGAAGCTAGCAAGCATGCCCATAAAAAGGTCGAGGACTTTCCACCCTTCTATCACGGGCCGGAAAAGCCGGCCGGTTTCGATCCGCCCAAAATAGCGAGCGTTTTGCCCAGCGTAAACGACATGATCTCATCCTGGGATAAGCTTGGCACGCTGACATCGTCCCGTAGCAATCTTCCTAAAATGACTATCGATGAGGTGCCTGAAGTGGATTTCAAAGGCGCGTACGCTCGTGAAGTAATCAATGTCGGTGCGCAGCATGGTCTGGATAGAGAACAGACGGCGAACATCGCCAAAAATATCTACGCTTTTGAAGATGCCGGCAAAGGTACCGCCGATCAGCTTTCCGGCGTGCCGATGAGTCTGACTGCCCCCGATGCTCCCGGTACTCACGCCAATCGAGACGCCAGAAGAGAGATTCATCCTCTGTCCACAGCGATTGGTTATAACCAGCTCTTGATGGCTACGAGTCTGCGTTTCGTCGATGGGTCGCATGCTATAAACGATCGCCTCGATCAGCTCGCCAAAGACGAAGCCGCCAAAGGTTACGGCATCGATGACGTGCACATCTTGCAGTTGCAGGAAAAGTCGAAATATCTGGCCGCTGTACAAGGTGAAGTGCACAAAGCTGTTATGGAGATGGGACAGACCGACAAGGCCAAATACCTCGATGCCCAGGGCAATCCCACTTATGCGCTCTATACTGATTTTGCCAAATCTCTCACTCCGACTGCCAACGGTATGTCAGGCAGGCAGATGACCAGCGCCGTCCAGGCACTCAATCTCGACGGCGATATCGGTCCGGTTTTGCAGGCGCAACAGTTTGACGACATCATCGCCCAGGGTGTAAAACCTTCATTTCAGCAGTCTTTGCAGGATAAAGTGGTCGACGACGCAGGGCGGGCCAAGCAGTTTGATGCATTGAGCGATAAAGAAAAGCAAGCGGCGGTCAAAGAAGTGAGCGATCTGGTAGCACCGACCGCCGCTAATGGCGCGGCTGCCACCACTGCTGGTGTCAAGCTCGATGCCGCTCTTAAGCAATTTGCCGGCAATGAAAATACTGACTTGAGCGCGATGGCCATTGGTGCGCCGGCTCATGATCTGCTGGTCAATAAAGTGTTGGCCTTGAAAAAGAGAGGTGAAGAATCCGGACCGCTCTCGCCCGCCGCTGCCAATCTGGTCGATAAACTTTTCTCTAAAGAGATGCATGGTCCCTCGGTCGATAATTATTTGCCCGCCGCTGTCGAGCTCGCTAACTTGAGCGGAGCCAAGACTGCCGAGCAGATGCTGCAACGCGGCAACGCCCAGGATTCGACAGTAAATTATTTTTCGCAGTCCGGCTATCAGGGCAACCCCATCGTCAAAGGGCGCAGCGCCGATGAGCTCGTCAAAGCGATCTATCGCAACATGCACGGACCTAACGGTTCACCCGACAACTGGGGCATGGTCGAGATGAACCGGGCCTTCGAAGAACAATAATCAAATATTCAGTCTCAGCCCCTGATATCGAGGGAGGAGCCAAGCGCTTCGAAAACGCGTCGGGCCTGATCGTATTCGCCGGCACGATCCGAGCCACTGACCACGTAGAAGCAGTCGTTGACCGGGATGACGACAAAAAATCCGCGCGCTTGTGTGTTTTCGAAAGTGCCACTATATTCGATGCCGCTTTCCTGATTGCCGCCGGCCAGATTGAGGGTAAATGGTTTTGCCGTGTAGCCGGTCATTCTGGTTTTATATGGCAGCAATACTTTGTTGAGAAGCTCGTCTCTGCTTGGCATAGGGTGACTTTGATTGGCAACCAGAATCATCACCGAAAAAATACTGAACGAACTGTCCTGGCGCAGTGGACCGAGAAAATTGAAAGACTTGCCAGAACCTTTTTGCATGATTTGCAAACGGGTGCCCGGCGTCGGCGTGATCATAAAAGAATGACTGCCTTGATTAAAGGTTTGCGCTCCACTGCCCAGTCCTGTGATTTCAGTGACGGCAACTTTTGTGTGATGCTCGGCCGGTGCTTCGGTCGGAGCTTGTTGAAGTGGTCGTCCGGAGCTCTGGAATGTCTGCTGGTTGATTCCCTGGCCATTGCGCCGACCTGATTGCTGACCACCGCTGCCGGGATTTGCTTGCATGCCGCCAATAATCGGATGGCCTACATTACCGTCCTGGGCGCTGACCGGGGCGCTAAATATGGCGCTGAGAAGGGCGATTGTGAGTAGCGATGCCGCAGCTTTCGATTTCATCCTTGACCTGTCATGAGCCCGGGGGAGTGGAGGAGTCCAACTAACTATTTGAATTGTAGGGATATCATACCTAAATATCGTCGGTCAGCGGGCGAAAGAGTAGATCGAGGTCGGCGTCGGTGAAGGAGACCTTGGCATTTTTATCGCCGTCTAGAATAGCCTGATAGAGGGCGCGCTTTTTCTCTTGCAATTCGCGCATTCGGTCTTCAATGGTTTCTGTGGCAATTAATTTGTAGACAAAAACGGGCTTGTCCTGACCGATGCGATGAGCGCGGTCAGTGGCCTGGTCTTCCACGGCCGGATTCCACCAGGGATCATAGTGGATGACCGTATCGGCGGCGGTGAGGTTGAGCCCGGTGCCTCCTGCTTTTAAGCTGATTAGAAAGACCGGTACCTGTCCTGCCTGAAATTTATCGACAGGTGCTTTGCGGTCGGCGGTTTCACCGCGGATCTGGACGTAGGGGATTTTATATTCATTCAGTTCCGCCGCGATGATGTCGAGCATGCCGGTAAATTGCGAGAAGAGCAATATTTTGCGGCCCTCTTCGACAAGAGGCAAAACCAGCTCCATGAGCGCGTCCAGTTTAGCCGAGCGTTTGACGTTTGCGGAGGAATCGAGACCGAGGATACGCGGATCGCAGCAGACCTGCCGCAATCTGAGCATGGCTGTCAAAATGATGATTTGACTCTTGTTCAATCCTTTCAGTTCGATCGCCTGTTTGACTTGCTCGACCATGGCCAGGCGAACGGCCTCGTAAAGATCACGCTGGTCTCCTTCCAGCTTGATACTTTGAACAATTACCGTTTTTTCGGGCAACTCCGGGGCTACCGCTTCTTTTGTGCGGCGCACCAGGAAAGGGCTGATCAATCTGGCCAGCTCTTCTCTCTTGTGTTTGTCCTTATATTTTTCGATTGGAAAGCGATAGTATTCGTTGAATTTTTTAGCCGTACCCATTGTCCCCGGCATGGCAAAATCCATCAGCGACCAGAGTTCGCTGAGATTGTTTTCGACCGGTGTGCCGGTCAAACAGACCTTATGGCCGGCGTTAAGTGCCAGTGCCGCTTCCTTATTTCTGGTGCTGCCGTTTTTGATCGCCTGGGCTTCGTCTAAAAAGACGCCGTGCCAGGGTTGTTTGGCGAGCAGGTGATTATCGCGGGTGAGCATGCTGAAAGTGGTGACGACGAGATCATAGTCGGCGACGTGCTTGAAATTAGCCAGACGACTCGATCCGCGGTGACAGAGTACTTTTACGTCGGGGGCGAATTTCTTTGCTTCGTCGATCCAGTTGGGCAGGACGCTGACCGGGCAAATTACTAAGAATGGGTATTTAAGTCGGCCTTCTTCTTTTTCTTTGCAAATATGGCCAAGCGTCTGGATTGTTTTACCAAGACCCATGTCATCGGCGAGGATGCCTCCCAGGTTAAATTCGCGTAGAAATTGCAGCCAGGCCAGGCCGACTTTTTGATACTGTCGCATCTCGCCTTTAAACGATTTTGGCGTCTCCATCTCGACAATACCGTCGAAGCTGGCCAGGCGTTCGGCCAGCTCGTCGAAGTAAACTCCGGCGGTGCCTTCTTTTGGAATAATACGGGCTTGTTTGGCCAGGGCGGAGGCTCGCAATGCCGAGATTTTGAAAGGTATTTCTTCATCCCTGAGCATTTCGCCGAACAGTTCGAGGATGACTGCCAGGATGCCTTTGACGCGCTCGTAGGGCAGAGCGAGGATATTGCCGTTATCCATCGGGCAAAGGAATTTGCCGTCGATGCAGCTTTTTTCAAGGTCCTCCGGCTTCGGATTTGGCCCGAGTAGGCGGATTGCTTTTCTCAGTATGGGAAATAGCGATTCACGGCGGCCATTGACCATGATGCCGAGCTCGACCTCGAACCACTGCGAGCCTGATTGTTCGACGCTCATCCCCCAGTCGGACGTGTCGTCTTTGCTAAAGACCACTTCGCGCTGGAAGGAGATGTCGCGGCGAATATCCCAGCCCATCTTTTCCAGCAGGGCCTGGTCGCGACAGAGAAATTTGGTCCAGGTCGATTCGTCGACGGCATGCATGTATGTGGCTTTGCCGACCAGACCCAGCGCCTGGGGATTTTGAATGAGCGAAAAGCCCAGTTCGGCGAGGACCTTTTTAGCTCTGTACTCGGCATTGGGATCGATTTTTTCGACGATGATTTTGCCGGTAGATTCTTCTTCGAAAGTGCGCTGAGGATGCTTCTCGTCCAGACCATCCGGATATTCCATAGAGAAAACGGCAAAGTCGAGCTTGCCTTTCGGCAGTTTCTTGGTTTCCAGCCAGAGGCAGGGCACCGGTTGTAACAAACGCAGCTCGGTTTCTCTGGTCCCTTTCGGGCGCGGCAAAATCGTCGGCATACCTGCTGAATCCAGCAAGGTGCGGATTTCTTGCATCTCACTCTTGCTGGCGGAAACCAGCTCGTCAATTTTTCTGAAAACATTTGGCGGCAAGGCCGGGTCGAACGAAAGCAGCCCGAGAGTGCCGGTTTTTTGATCGACGTAAAAGCGTGAGCCGGAAAATGTTTTGATATTCTCGTCCGAATTTATTTCATCCTCGCGACCATTGTTTTCAACCGAAGAAAAATCACCTTGCGGATCTGGCTCTGTACGAAATTCTGCGTCAATCTCAGCATCAATTTCGGCGTCAATTTCTGCATCAATCTCCGCATCAATTTCTGCATCAGTCTCCGCGTCAATCTCGGCGTTTTCTTCGGCTTCGTTCACTGTGACGGAGGGTGCGCCGGCGCCGTGTTTTACGCAGAGCGATAGTTTGAAGCGGCCGTCATAGCCCTCCAGCCAGGCCAGACCGCCCGGCCGTGTCGGGCCGAGCTGCATCTGCGGCCCGCTCGGCTCGAGCCAGAAGGCTCGACCGGTATTCAAAACCAGATTGACGATTGTTTCCGCCAGGCCAGAATCGGCCGGCAGGCCGCCCATACTGGAACTTTCGTCGGCCAGATAAGAATCGGCCAGCAGGCGCACAATGACGCTGTCCTGTGAATTGAGCGAGCGGATGCGCGCGTCGAAGGGGGAGTAGATATCGAGGGCGCGAGTACGACCATAACTGCCGTCGCTTTTGATGAAAGCCTTGAGCGCTTCGACTGTGAGATAGCCATGCATGTTTTGACGCAAAACATAGACAATCTGGCTGTGCTCGGGTGCAATTTTCTCCTGTCTGCCACCAATTCTCAGGGGTTCGTCCGCCGGTCGTGGTTCGAGGAGGGCGGCCAGCTCTTCCAGGCCGCTGCGCAATTTTGGATTGAGCTTGACCGTTTCTTTGATCAAGCCCGGGTCGTTACCGGCCACAAAGGGGTTTTGCCCGTCTTTTTGCAGGGAGGCGTAGAGGCTCCAGAGCGCTGCCGCTGCATGCTTACAGTCATACTTGATTGGACAACTGCATTCGCTGTAGGCGACATGCATACAATCATGGGACAGGCCGACTGTGACTTCGTAAGGCGTGGCGGCGCTGCCCTGCACACTCGCCACAAGCTCGAGGGCGACCGGATTAAAGTCAAAGTTGAGCACTTTGCGGGTGCGGCTGTAAGTGAGGCCGCGCGTCGACGTGCGTCTTTCAAAGTTGGAGTTGATAGCGCCAAGAATAGCCGCCACCGTTCTTTTATCGTTGCCGAAAGAATTTTCAGCAACGCCCTTTTTGCCGTCTGTGTACGGTCTGTATCTCATTTCACTCCACAGTGCTTAAAACAGCCGGTACAGCCGAGCTGGCCGGAAAGATGAGTTTAGCCTATGCCCCTGTCATTTTAGCGGCTGAGCGGTGATTTCCCTTGCATTTGTAATGCACCGCCGAGCCCATGATCTGAACCGTATTTTTTAAGACGACAGGCCCTGTTCAAAAGTTCAAATTTGCCAGTCAGAAAGTCAAAAACTTAAAAAGTCTAGCTTCTCCCCGCCCCCAGCATTGTCGGGAGAAGGCGCTGGTAGTAAATTGAGAATCGGGCAATAAATTTTTGAGATTTACTTCACGGGCGGGTAAGCCAAATTCTGATCAGAGATTGTCGTGCTACTCAGATTCAATTCTTTGAGGTTTTGCATCGCGGCAATTATTTTCAGATCGTACGGGGAAAGGCTGTCGCCCGCGAGACTGAGTACCTCGAGTTTTTTTGAGTTTGCCAATTTGAACCGCGGCAAGGCGGCTCTCCGGTCAGTGCTTCGAAAAGCGCACAGCCAAGCGAATCTATATCCGATTTTGATCGACGGCTTCGGCTCTTGATTGTTCCGGAATCATGTAGAGCGGACTGCCGAATATGGCACCGTGGGTGGTGAATTTCTTTGGCTGAACTTCGACAATGTAGTTCTTTAGCTGCTAACACTCTGGCTCCTCTAACGGTGCCGTTTTTAAATGACCCCGCCAAATTAAAACTATGAAAAAGTAATCGTTGACTCCAGAAAGATGATATAACTACGCCCCAATGAGCCAGTTGGATACATGTCACGGGCAGGGGCCTGCGAAAGAACAGTAAAGAGCAGCCTCGCTAAAAAAGACAAAGAACGTGCCCAAGGCCTGACCCGATTGAAAGAATAGTTTTTCTCTATAAAAGACCAGGGTATGGGCCGGCCACTAGCTCCAAGAAGTCCAGCCCAGGCAGAGAGAACCAGCCCGGACTCCCCTGACATCTCGGCGTCGCATACGATATCCTGCGAGACTATAAGGCGGCAAGACCGGGCACTCTGCTATTGTTATGGTGAAAAAGTCACTCAAGGATCAGCGGTGTGTCGAGGCTCTTAATCGTCGATGATGATCTCAATCTAATTGAGGCAGTTGTACCATTCCTCGTTTCCAATGGCTTCGTCGTTGACAGTTGCCAATCGGCCGAGGACGCCATGCAGCTTCTCGGTATTTATTCTTACGATGTTATGGTGCTGGACTGGTCTTTGCCCGGTATGGACGGCAATGAGTTATGTCGGTGGTTTAGAGCTAGCGGCGGCCAAACCCCAATTATTTTCCTGACAGGAAAAGATGATGTGATGTCTTTAGAGATAGCACTTGCAGGTGGCGCGGATCAATACTTGGTCAAGCCTTTTGATATCAGAGAGCTCTATGCCAGACTCAAAGCCATGGAAAGGCGTTCGAGCGTTAAACTGACACCTGTATTGCAGATAGCTGGCCTCGTGCTCGATCCAGAACTACGTCTGGTTTCTGTAGGAAGTGAATCTGTTCAGCTGAGACACAAAGAGGCTTTGCTGCTGGAGTATTTCATAAGAAATCCGAACCGAATCTTATCCGCCCAGCAGGTCTTTGACGCAGTGTGGCCAGCTGATACCAATGCTTCCGTGGGATCAGTCAGGACCTGGATGACTTACTTGCGCCAGAAGCTCGCTGAGGTAGGTCGGGAGGATATTATCGAGACTGTGCATGGCGCAGGTTATCTATTGAAGAACAGGCAATCGAAAGCTCCTGACTTGCCCTGACCCTCACTCGACTCAGTTTTCGAGCTCAGATGGGTAGAGTGATCCAGAATGTACAACCAGCTCCTGGCTCGCTGGAAACACCGATCTTACCTTCATGAGACTCTACAATTAGTTTGCAGATAGGCAGGCCCAGTCCAAAAGCTGCTTCATTCTGATTGGATCCCTTCACAAACTTTTCAAAGATTCGTTGAGCTATTGCTGGCTCTAGGCCAACGCCACGATCCATCACTGTCAGCCTCAAAGTGCTACCGACAGTTTCACCCTTTAGCAAAATGACTGAATTTGCGGGTGCAAATTTAATACTATTTGCAAGCAGGTTAATCAGTACTTGCACCATTCTTGCGGGATCTAGTCGAGCCTGGATCTCCGGGCAAGAGACTTCAATTTTTATATTCTTCGATTCAGATAGGCTCGAGATGCTCTCAACAGCTTGATTAAACACGCTCTGCAGGGGAACTGAACAGGGCTCGATATCAAGCTTCCCGTCATGAATACTGACCACTGTAAGTAATTCGGTGGTCATTCTCAGCAGCAACTGGTTGTTGTTTTTTGCCTTCTCGAGGATCTTACGACAGCCTTTGTCAATTCGGGAATCCAGATTTACAACTCTATCTAAATCACTCATGCAGCTGGCAATCGAAGAGAGCGGACGTTGGATTTCATTAGAGATGAAATCGATTAAGCTTGCCTGTTGGGCATTTGCCACATTCTGATAGTGTTCGGCTTCATGAAGTAAATAATCTAGTTCACTCATTTCATCGGTTCCCTCTAATCGGGGCCGCAGTGGCCTTGAGCCTTCGAGGCTCTCCGCATTTTCGAGCAGGAGACCTAGCCGGCTTTTGGTGCGGGAAACAAATATCCATAGCAAAGAAAGAGACAGGCCGACGCTAATTGCAATTATTACCACAACAATACGCTGCAGCTGGAACATAGCTGCAGCCTGGGCATTTCTAGCTTGGGACAAGAGGGAGAGCTCTTCTTTAAGCAAAGCCTCCACTTTCACGTGTAATGTCTCAGCACGTTCCAAGATCGGGGGAAGGGACCCAAGGTCGACTGCATCAGTGATGCCTGTAGTCGTCAAAAGGAGATTTTCCATGCTGGGAGCTTCGCTTGTTACCCACGCTCTTACATTGCTCCACTGGTCCTCTGTCTTAGCACCGTTCTGACCAGTTCCAAAGGCCTTCGGTGTAATACTTTTGAAGTCGGCCAGGTTCTGCAAAGCCAGCGCCTTGTAACGTTGATTGCCACTCATTATGAAGAAGCCAATATTGGCATTGGCTTGCAGCCCCTTTAGCCACAGTCTATTGATCATGGCGACAATCTGAGACTGTTCTAGAGTCCGTTGCTCCAGCACTTCAGTGTAACTGAGTGCATTATTGAGGACAAGCAGGCAGCAGGCCTGAAGCACAAGCGGTAGCACAGCCAATCGGACTCCTTGCCTGGCAATTCCAGGCTTCCAGATTCGCTTCCTATAAGGTAAGTCTTGAATTTTCTCGACATTAACGGCCGCTCCGGCCACCTTTTTTTTACTCTCGAATGGAATTGAAAACCAGATTGTCCGGTCCGTTGCCGAGTCACTTGTAACTCCCACTAGACCATCGTGCAGCTCAACAATCATCTTACTGGCGGGCAATCCCAGCCAGAGATCTGCTCCGGCCCCGCTTCCTCGCTTGCTGTTGAATTTCGCAAAGACGTCCTTCTTATCGAGAGCAGACATTTGTGCTCCGTCGACTTTGAACTTCAGTATGTAACGGTCAATGTCTGTCAGGCCTTCTACGCTAATTGTTGATCCCCGAACCGCCCCCTCAAAACAGCTCAACAAGAATGTAGAAATGACTCGTTTGAGCAGATTTTTGTCCGCACGGATCGTTCCTGGCTGACAATCGCGGATAATCTTGATGGATTTGCTTTTCGTTTTCTTGGTCACGGACCGCAAGCAGTCATCCACGGCATCAGTAATGGAAAATGTTGATAAGGAGAGCTCCTGATGCCCAGTTTCGAGTTTATCGAGCAGCAATAACGTGGTTACCAATTCCAAAACTCGCGCGGTACTGCCTATGACAGAATCGCAATTCTCGATTATCTCCTCAATACCCAGGTCTTCGGTACTTTGCTCTAGTATTTCCATAGAAACTTGCATCGCCATTATCGGGGAGCGAATATCATGCGCCAGCATTTGTATAAGCATATCGCTGTCTTCCCGCAGCCTTCTGAGCTTGTTTGAAACACCGCAAAAAATATTGTTTAAGTATGCCAGTTCATCATCACCCGCCAGCTGTTCTGTCACCGGCTGCGAAAACGCGATTTTGGCTGCATTAAGCTTTACTGTGTGGAACCTGTGGGCAATGCGTTTACTAAAGATAGATAGTACCAGCACGGCGTTGATAAGAGAAATCGCCACCCCCAGCACGATAGCAATCCTCGTAATGTCCTGAATATCCTTTTGTTTCTTCTCCATTTCGGCTTGAATATTAGACTGTTGACCAACAGCATTTTCTATTTTGGTCGATACATCAATGCCACGTTTCATCACTTTGATGTAAGCGCCAAAACGGTCAATATTATTCGAGAACGATGCTTCCCTTATCAGCTGCGCCACTTTATCAGTGCTATGGATCAGTGACGCAATGTCAGAAGGGAGTTCCTTGCCTTGCTCAGACAAGATCGAACTATAATTTTCTGTTTCAGCGCTTAGTTGTGACAGTTCAGAGCGAAGGCGACTCTGTAGAGCAAGGGCTTTGTTCTGCCGTAGCTGTTCACCTTTAAAGCCACTGCTAATCACGTAGTACGAGTATCCAACCGTATTGAAAAAAACCTCTTCCTGAAGAAGGGTCATTTTACTCAAGTCCTGGCTTCTTTCAAGAAGTTTGTTTGATGAGCCAAGAAGGTAGTGAAGTCCCAAAAATGAAGCTGTACTGATGACGCTAGGAACCAGAATCAAGACAAAGCCAACACGAACGACTGCCGGCTTGAAACGCGCACTTTCCCTATTTCCCGTGCCGCGAAGCTGAGAATTGGTATGATTGCTTTTGTCAGATTTCGTAGTCAACGAAGTTACCACATGGCGCCATTTAGCTAGCAGTTTGACGTAAATTTACCTATGCGTCAAACCGCCAAGCAACAGCTGGGTGAAATGCATTTACTGAAAGTTAGCGCCAGCTAGGGGCTAATCTAACGCCCGTTTAAATACGAGCGTGCACTTGAAGCTAACTGTCTGTCAAGGAAAAGCGTTGTACTAAATATATGCTTGCGCCGCTGAACGACTTGTTGTTCGATCGTTGATTCGATTCCACGAAGGCTGATCGCTCCAGTAGGATCCTTAGCTTCCCGGCTCGCGCGGTGACTCGGTCGTGCACCGGCTCTGCTATCGTCAAAATTAAAGCGGGTATCATGGCGAAGGGCCTAGCATTAGCTATCAATTGATTTGGCACTGATTTAGCAAGCAACCGTTAATAAGGATGGACTATAAACGGTCGCTTAAGGCTTGGACTGATTGCTCGACGTTGCGCAACCCATTGCTAATCATATTTATGCTTGTAGAGTCTCCCCGCTGCAATTTTTGCCTAAATCGCTTTGCATTCGCAGCGCTCTGGTGGCATACTGAGATGTATTTTTATTTCTCATATTTATTGGTGCCTACCTGCATTCATCTCACATCTGGACGACCAGACAAGCTTCGTGATACTGACCTCTGGTCAGGAAATTTTCTCCGTCAATTCACCCGTGGTTAATAAGTCGAGTCAATCCAGCACGCAACCGCGTCTTGAATTGGGCCATCATCAATGTCTTCAAGTCAATCCCAGATTGACTGACGCAAGGTGGTGATGCATTTGACGAGGATTTAGCCAGACTGGTCGGTTCGCGCAAACTATCGATTGATTTAACCCTCGTTTGGCAGACAGATGATCGAAGTATTCTGAGCACTTCCATGAATATCGGCATTAAGGAGCAATCTATCGAAGACGGCTCTTGATGCTGTTTCTACGCCCATAAATCATATGGTGCTAGAATCCAGTCGAAGATTAGTAGAAGGATTAAAGCCCATGCTGAAAACCCAATTTGCAGTTCTTTTGGCCAGTACGTTTCTGACTGCTCTGCCTGTTGCTGCTGCACACAATTCGCTTCCGGAGCTAAGGCCGCAGCAACAGCAACAACTCAGCAGTTATCTAAAAGAGCACTGGATGTCGCCTGAAAAGTATCTGGTTTCCAAGTTTATTGACCACGACATTGTTTTTGCCGGCGAATATCATCGCATCAAGCATGACGTAAAGCTCATCCGCGATGTGATCCCCTTGCTCTACAGCGCGGGTGTGCACAATCTAGGTATCGAATTTGGTGCTAACGAATATCAACAGCAAGTGGACCAGTTGACCACGGCAGAAAATTATGACGAGGTTTTAGCCCGGAAAATCATCTTCGATTCTTATTACAGCTGGGGCTATCAGGACTACGAGGATATCTACCGCGCCGCTTGGCTCCTCAACCGGTCTCTGCCCACGGGCGCTCCTAAGTTTCGTATTGTCAACTTAAAGTACAAAGTACGTTTCGACCTGGCCCGTGACGAGACCGGTATGACCCCCAAGGCGCAGACAATGACAAAGGATGACTGGGCTAAGGTGTTTTGCAGGGGGGATGAGGATGAGTTTATGGCTTGGGTGATTGAGCGTGAATTTTTGGCAAAAAACCAAAAAGCTCTTGTCTATTCGGGCATGCATCATGCTTTTACCCGTTACAAGCAGCCAATCTATGATTTCCAGAAAAAGAAACTGTACAAACTCAACAGCAAACGTATGGGCAATCTTATCTATGCGAAAATTGGCAATCGGGCCTTTAATGTTTTGCTGCATTGTCCCTGGGGTCCAAAAACGACTGATGAGACAAATGAGAACGCCATCTACCCAGTCAATGGGGTGATCGATGCCGTCATGCGCAGCTTTAGCAACAAGCGAGTGGGATTTGATGTGAAAGGCACCCCTTTTGGCCAGCTAAGGGACGACCTGGATTATGCCTCCATATAGTAAAGAGGTGAGAAGCCGCACAGAATAGCGGTCTTAGAGTTCGTGTAATTAAAATGGTTGAAGAAATCTAGATTAAATGGCTATCCATAGGGGTCTGCGCGCATACCCCAGTTCTGGAGAGTGA